>JBEPUH010000051.1:0-26418 GCA_041691635.1 Hyphomicrobiales bacterium | reverse complement strand
GACGCCTCGCCGCAGTTCCAGCAGTCGCAGATCCTGGTGCCGATGGGCACGCCGGGCCTGGAGATCCTGGGCCCCATGCACGTGTTCGGCCAGGACCACGCGCCGCGCGGCCACATGCATCTCCGGTTCACCAACTGCCGCGTGCCGGCCGCGAACATGCTGCTGGGCGAAGGCCGCGGCTTCGAGATCTCACAGGTGCGCCTGGGACCGGGCCGCATCCATCACTGCATGCGCTCGATCGGCGCTGCCGAGAAGGCGCTCGACCTGATGGTCAAGCGCGGCGCCAGCCGTACGGCGTTCGGCAAGCAGCTCATCCAGCTCGGCAAGAACCTCGAGACGGTGAGCCGCGCGCGCATCGAGATCGAGGCGATGCGTCTGATGGTGCTGAAGGCCGCCAAGGCGATGGACGTGCTGGGCAACCGCGAGGCCCGCGTGTGGGTGAGCATGGTCAAGGCGATGGTGCCGGAGAAGGTCTGCACCATCATCGACCAGGCGATGCAGATCCACGGCGCCACCGGCATCTCGCACTGGACGCCGCTGGCCGAGATGTACGCCCAGCAGCGCACGTTACGCTTCGCGGACGGTCCCGACGAGGTTCATCACATGGTGGTCGGCCGCGCCGAGATCAGCCGGCATTAGGAGCGTCTGCGGCCCACCCTTCGAGACGCCGCGCTACGCGCGGCTCCACAGGGTGAGGTGGTGCAGAAGTAAGCCTCACCCTGAGGAGGCCCGACCACGACGGCGTGCACGTTGGCGTTGCCCAACGCCAGCCGGTCGGCCATCCGGCACAGCGCCGCGCGGTCGATCCGCATGTCCCTATCGACGGAGACGCGCATAGGAGGGGCCGTTAGGTCTTGGCAATTTTCAGCCACGTGGCCTCTTGACAAATGTTGCGTAATACGCAATGATGATGACGCTACGGGAGACGCTGCACAGCGGGGCAGATCGAGCGTGGCGGGCAACCCCAGATGTGGAGGTCCGGACGCCTCAACCACAAATTGTCATTTATGAAAACGTCCACCGCGCCAAGCCCTTGATATTCTTGGATTTCGTAACCGGCTCCCATTAAATTTCCATTTATTTAATGGGAGGCTGCCGCGGCGCCTGGTTCGCCCAGGCCGCGCGCGGCCCGCCTGCAATGCTAGGACTGCACGATGGATACCGGTTTCGTCGCCGACTGGGCGAATCTCGTACTGCGCTGGGCCCACATGATCGTGGGCATCGCCTGGGTCGGCGCGTCGTTCTACTTCATCTGGCTGGACAACCACCTGCACCGGCCGCTCGACCCCGCCGATACGGCGAAGGGCATCGGCGGCGAGGTCTGGGCGGTCCACGGCGGCGGCTTCTACACCGCCAAGAAGTTCACCGTGGCGCCCGAGACGCTGCCGCCCGACCTGCACTGGTTCATGTGGGAAGCCTACACCACCCTGATCACCGGCGTGCTGCTGCTCTGCCTCGTCTACTACCACGGCGCCGAGGTGGCGTTGATCGATCCCGCGGTGATGCCGCTCGACAAGGGTTGGGCGATCGCCATCGGTCTCGCCTTCCTCGTCGGCGGCTGGCTGGTCTACGACCTGCTCTGCCGCTCGGCGTTCGGCGAGGACGACCTCGTGCTGGGCGGGCTGCTCTTTCTTTATTGCGCGGTCGCGGCGTGGGCGCTCTGCCACATCTTCTCCGGCCGCGGCGCCTACCTGCATTTCGGCGCCATGCTGGGCGTCATCATGGTGCTCAACGTCTACTTCGTGATCATCCCCGGCCAGCGCGAGCTGGTGAAGGCCAAGCAGGAAGGCCGCGTGCCCGATCCGAAGCACGGGCTGAAGGGGCGCCAGCGCTCGGTCCACAATACCTATTTCACCCTGCCCGTGCTGTTCACGATGATCAGCAACCATTACGCCGGCCTCTACGGCCACGAGTGGAACTGGGTGCTGCTGATCATGATCTCGATCGCCGGCACCCTGGTCCGCGTGTGGTTCGTCCAGCGCCACAAGGGCGCCGCCAACCCGCTGGTGCTGGCCTCGGGCCTCGTGATGCTGGCGCTGACCGCGTTGGCCTCGCTGCCGCGGCCGACCGTCGACATCGGCCCGCCTGCCTCCTTCGCCGAGGTCCAGCCCGTCATCCAGGCGCGCTGCGCGCCCTGCCACGCCGCCAAGCCGACCCAGGAGGGCTTCTCCGCCCCGCCCAAGGGCGTGGTGCTGCAGACCGCCGACGAGATCCGGGCGCGCGCCACGATGGTCAACCAGCAGGCCTGGGTGTCCCGGGTCATGCCGCCCGGTAACCTGACGCACATGACCGACGACGAGCGGCGCACGATTGCGCGATGGTTCAAGGCCGGGGCACAATAGAGCCATGATTGGCCGCATCATTGGTCGCATTCTTGGCGGCCTGCCGCCGCGTCGCCTCCTGCTGCTGGCGGTGCTGGCGGCCGTCGCGATCTTCGCCTATTGGACCCAGGGCACCGAGCGGGATGGCCGCCACGTGGCGGTCGACGCCGTCCCGGCGGAAGCCCGCGAGCAGGGCGACGCCACGGGCTGGGGCATCGGCTTCGTCGACAGCCGGCGCCTGGAGGAGCACTACGACAAGCACGGCGCGGAGTTCGGCCACATCACCCGGCAGGATTATCTCCGTCAGGCGCAATTGCTACGCGATACCGCGGTCGGCGGACCTGTCCTGCAGACCGTCCGTGCCGATCACGTCACCACGCGGTTCGACCGCGAGACCGGAGCTTTCATCGCCTTCAATCCCAACGGCACGATCCGCACTTTCTTCAAGCCGAACGACGGCGAACGCTACTACCGCCGCCAGGCAGCGAGGGTCGGCGAATGAAGCCGCCCGTTCCGATCGGTCCGCCCGACGTCGCCGAGCTGCGCGACTCGATCGACCAGTGGGCCGAGTTCACGAGCGACCTCGAGCGCAAGGACTATACGTTCGACATCGACAACTGGCGCAACGACGTCGATGCCCGCCAGCTCATCCTCGAGGCGCTGCCGATGTTCAGCCGCGAGGAGCTGGGCGACCATGCGCTGAAGCTCGACGCGGCCGACAAGACCTTCACTGCCGCCACGCGCGACCTCAAGAAATGCGTGTGGGGCCACGGCACGCAACGCAAGGAAAAGTGGACGCCCCAGGAACACTGGTGGTACTTCCGCACGCCGATCCGGTCGAACGGCCAGCTTGAAGACGAGCTGGCGAACGTCCGCTAAAGGTCTTCGATGAGCACGCCGAAGATCCTCGTCGAGCGCGCGGCGCCGGTCACGACCATCGTCATCAACCGACCCGGGGCCAGGAACGCGCTCGACAACGAGGCCGCGCACGGGCTGGCCGATGCGCTCGCCGCCTTCGAGGCCGACGGCACCGCGCGCGTGGCCGTGCTGACCGGCGCGGGCGGCGCCTTCTGCGCCGGCGCCGATCTCAAGGAACTCGGCGGCGGCACCGACTATTTCCCGTGGGCCGGCAGCGATGGCGGGCCGTTGCGCAGCACCCTGTCGAAGCCGGTGATCGCCGCCATCGAGGGCCACGCCTGCGCGGGCGGGCTTGGCGTTGCGTTGTTCTGCGACATTCGCATCGTCGACGAGACGGCGACCTTCGGCGTCTTCTCGCGCCGCTGGGGCGTGCCGATGAGCGACGGCACCACCGTTCGCCTGCCGCGGGTGATCGGCCAGGGCCGCGCGCTCGACATGCTGCTGACCGGCCGCGCCGTCGGCGCCGACGAGGCGATCGCGATTGGCCTGGCCACGCGCAAGGTCGCGCGCGGCACGACCCGCGCCGAGGCCGAGAAGCTCGCCGTCGAGATCGCCGGCTTCCCGCCGATCGCCATGACGTCGGATCGCCGCTCGGCCTACGAGAGTTTCGACCGTACCGAGGCCGCCGCCATCCGCCGCGAGATGGAGCTGTCGCTGGCCGCGCGGCGCCAGGAGTCGCAACGCGGCGCGGCGCGCTTCGCCGAGGGCGAGGGCCGGCACGGATCGCCCGGGGGATCACTCGAGAGGAAATCGAAATGAGGGCGTTGGTCTGTCATGCCTACGGTCCGGTCGAGAGCCTGAAGCTCGAAGACGTGCCCAGGCCCGCACCCGACGCCGGCGAGGTGCTGGTGAAGGTGGGCGCCGCCGGCGTGAGCTTCGCCGCCATGCTCGGCATCCAGGGCAAGCACCAGAACAAGCCGGCGCTGCCGTTCGTGCCGGGCAACGAGATCGCGGGCGAGGTCGTGGCGCTGGGCGAGGGCGTCGCCAATCTCGCGGTCGGCCAGCGCATCGCCACCGGCGGCAGCCGCGGCGGCTTCGCCGAGTATTGCACCACCATCGCGGCCAACGCCGTGGTCATTCCCGACAGCCTGCCCTACGCCGAGGCGACGAACTTCCCGACGCTCTATCCCACGGCCTACGGCGCGCTGAAGTGGAAGGCCGACCTCAGGCCCGACGAAGTGCTGCTGGTGCACGGCGCGGGCGGCGGCTCGGGCCTGACCGGCATCGAGGTCGGCAAGGCGATGGGCGCCACGGTGATCGCTTCGGCCGGCGGCGCCGACAAGCTGGCAGCGGCCAAAGCCGTGGGCGCCGACCACCTGATCGACTACCGAGCTGAGGACCTGCGCACCAAGGTGCTCGAGCTGACCGGCGGCCGCGGCGCCGACGTGATCTACGATCCGGTCGGCGGTGCTGCATTCGACGCCTCGCTGCGTTGCGTGGCACCCGAGGGCCGCCTCATCCCGATGGGCTTCGCCAGCGGCACCATCCCCCAGATCCCGGCGAACATACTCCTGGTCAAGAACGTCACCGTGATCGGCTTCTACTACGGCTACTACAACGGCTGGGGCGGCAAGACGGCGCCGCCGCCGAAGGAAGCCGTGGCGCTGGCCAAGCGTCGCGCGATGGTGGCCGAGGCGCAGACCGAACTGATGCGCTGGTTCACCGAAGGCAAGCTCAAGGCCATGGTCGCCGGCGCGTTCGACCTTGGCGACTGGGTGAAGGCCTTCAAGCTGATCGAGAACCGCACCGTCGTCGGCAAGGCCGTGCTGGTGCCGTAGACGACCGCTCGTTCAGGAACGCGGCGGCCGGTCGAACAGCAGGACGATCGGCCAGAAGCCGCACAGGACTGTCGCCAGGAGGGCAGCGGGCAGCCAGCCGAAGTTCGCGATCGACAACGCCACGAAGACCACCAGCCACCAAACGGCGACGCCCAGTACATAACCGCCGTCGATCCGCGCCGGCCGGTCGCGGCTGACGGCGGTGCGCGCGAAGCCACGCTTGATGTCGAGGGCGACGTCGAGTGGGTCCTTGTCCAGGCGGAACTTCTTGTGGGGCATGGTGCTCAGATATTCCCGAAGTCGCCGCCGCGGCCCTTGCCGGCGGCGAAGCGCGCCGCGCCCTTGCGGCTCTCGGCCTCGAGCGCCGGCATACCGCGCCGCACCTCGTTCCCCAGCGCCGCGCTGAAATCGAGGTCCCACTGCTCGTAGGCCGAGCGGCGGTCCGAGCGCATGCAGGCCTGCGGGAAGCGGATCAACAGCGCGGCGAGCTTCCTGGCCTCGTCGAGCGCGTGGCCTTCCGGCACCAGGCGATTGGCCAGCCCCCACTCGAGCGCCTCGCGGCCGCCAACCTCGCGGCCGGTCAGGATCATGTCGAGCGCGCGGCTCTGGCCGATCAGGCGTGGCAAACGAACCGTTCCGCCGTCGATCAGCGGCACGCCCCAGCGCCGGCAGAAGACGCCGAACTTCGCGCTCTCCGAGGCCACGCGCAGGTCGCACCACAGAGCGAGTTCGAGGCCGCCGGCCACGGCATAGCCCTCGATCGCGGCGATCACCGGCTTCGACACGAAGTGCCGCGTCGGCCCCATCGGGCCCGGCCCTTCCGGATCGTGGATCGCGGGGCCGGCACGCTCGGCCGCGACCTTGAGGTCGAAGCCCGCGCAGAAGGTGCCGCCGCGGCCGGTGAGGATGGCCACCGACTGGTCGATGTCGTTGTCGAAGGCGTGGAAGGCCTCGCGCAACAAGATCGCGGTCTCGGGATCGACGGCGTTGCGCGCCTCCGCGAAGCGGTCGATCGAGACCACCGTCACCGCGCCGTCTTTTTCGATTGCGACCTTCGCCACGCTCACCTGCCCTGCATCATGCGCAGCGGCGTGTAGACCAGGACGGTCTCGCCCTTCTGGTTCTTCACGTCGTTGGTGGTGCGGACCAGCGCGCGCTTGGGGTCCTTCGACGTCGGCTTGATCTCCGTCACCTCGATCTCGACGTGGATCGTGTCGTTCACGTAGGTCGGTCGCTTGATGTCGAAGCCCATCGACAGGAAGGCCAGCCCGGTGCCCTGGAGCGTGGTCGGGATCACCAACCCCTCGGCCATCGAATAGACCAGGGCGCCCGGCACCGGGTGGCCGCCACGCATCGGAGCGTGGCTCGCGATGTACTCCTTGTTGGTGAACAGCTCCTCGGAAAAGCCGCAAAGGGTCACGAAATTCAGCAGGTCGGCCTCGAAGAGAGTGCGGCCGTAGGTGGTGAACCGGTCGCCGATCTTGAGATCGCGCCAGTTCCAGCCTTCGCCCAGTTGCTTCGGCACAGACGTCATGAGAGGAGCCTCAGTGGCTGTGGGCGTGGACGTCCGCCCCCTCGCGCAGCACGTATAACCGGCTGCAATAGGGGCACTCGATGCGTCGCTCCTCGCCGAGATTGAGGTAGACTTTGGGGTGCCCGAGGGCACCGCCGCCACCGTCGCAGGCGACGCGGTCGGTATCGACGGTGATGGTTTCGAAAGGCTGGGTCACGATCTCACTCCTGTTTCGCCGGCGGATGATAGCCGCGCTCGCCCTTCCGGTCATGCTCGCCGCGTGCGCGCCGACGGTCGTTCCGGCGGGCGACGCGGCGCGCGCGCCGGCGCTCGTGGGCGACCGCTATGTCGCGGCCGACGGCACGGCCCTGCCGCTGGCCGTCTGGCCGGCCACCGACGGCCCGCCCAAGGCGGTGATCCTGGGCCTGCACGGTTTCGGCGACTACCGCGACGCCTTCGACGAGCCGGCGGTGATCTGGGCCAAGGACGGCATCGCCACCTACGCCTACGACCAGCGCGGCTTCGGCGCCAGCCCGACCCGCGGCCGCTGGCCCGGCACCGACACCCTCGTCGACGACGCCAAGGCCGTGGCCGCGCTGCTGCGGCAGAAATATCCCGGCGTGCCGCTCTATATCGCCGGCGAAAGCATGGGCGGCGCCGTGGCCCTGGTCGCCGCCGACCGCGGCATCGCGGGCGACGGGCTGATCCTGTCGGCGCCGGCGCTGCGCTCGCGTGCCAGCTTCGGCCCGCTGGCCAGCGCCACGCTGTCGTTCTTCGCCCACATCATGCCGTGGATGCCGGCGGGCCCGACCTCGATCGACTTCCAGCCGACCGACAATCCCAAGACCATGGAAAAGCTGCGCAAGGATCCGCTGATGCTGCGCCAGCCGCGCTTCGATCTCGGCTACGGCCTGCTCGACCTGATGGACGCCGCCTGCGATTCCGCCGAGCGCCTGCACGTGCCCTATCTGATGATGCACGGGCTGGGCGACAAGATCGTGCCGAAGGAGCCGGTGCGCGCCGCGATCGCCGTCATGCCGCGGCGTGAGGATTCCCGGCTCGCCTTCTACAAGCACGGCTATCATCTGCTGCTGCGCGACAAGCAAGGCGCCACGGTCGCCGCCGACGTGGCCGCCTGGGTTGCCGACCACGAGGCCGCCCTGCCCTCGGGCGCCGACGTCGAGCGCTCGCAGCCGGAGATAGCGGCCCTCTGGGGTTCCAAGCGTCCGCACGACGTCGCGGGCTCCAGTTACGAAAAGTAACGTTTTAAATAAAGCAAATAAAAAGCAACGGCGGCCACGGAGCCGTCGCGAGGAGCGCGGACGGCGGCAGCGGCGAGGCGAGGGAAACCTGTCCATCGCGCCATTCTAAAGGAGGCTGCCGGAATCGACGATCTTGGTCGTTATCGACGATGAAACGGCGGCCCGCTTGCCTCAGCGGGCGGTGATCGCCGTCGCCTCGATCTCGACCTGCAGGCCAGGCACCGCGAGCGCGCTCACGCCGACCATGGTGGCCGAGACCGCCGCGCCCTTCAGCACCCGGTCGAGCGCCTTGGAGATCGACCCCATGTCGCGGATATCGGTGACGAAGATCGTGAGCCGCACCAGATCGCCCAGACGCGCACCGGCCGACTTCAGCGCCGCATCGATCTTGCGCATGGTCACGACCGTCTGCTCGGCGGCGTCGCGGCCTTGAACGCGGCCCTTGGAGTCGAGCGACGTCGTGCCGGAGATGAAGACGAACGGCCCGTTCTTCACGGTACGGACGTAGAAGCCCACCACCTCGGTGCCGTCACGGAACAGTTGCTTGGCCATGGAACGAGTACTCCCTGCAAAGACGGTGTCATGGGCGGACTGACGCCGGATCGCAAGGGCTCGCGGGCTAGAGCAGTTCGATCGTCGACACCCGGACCACGAGCTCCTGCTGGCGGAACGAGGCCTTGAGTCCCTGGCTGAAGGCGCGCCACCAGTCGCGATCGAGCGTCTCGACCATGACTTCGACGACCACGATATCGTCGCGATGCTGCGATCCGTGCCGGTCCTTCCACGTGCCCTCGGCGGCCGAGCGCGAATAGAACGTCACGCCGCCGAACCGCTCGGCCAGCGTCGCCTCGAGCGAACGGTAGATCGTCGCCGAAAACCGCTGCCCGGTGTTGTCGTAGTGAGGAAGGAGGATCTGGATCAGGTGCATGGGATGAGCCTTGGATTCCGCCGCGTTCGGATTGATGGCACACGCCGTCCGGAAGCCAAGCGTTTCCGGCATGCGTTGCGAATTCCGGGGGTGTCGGATATGGTCCCGCGCGTTGCGGACCCGTAGCTCAGCTGGATAGAGCACTGCCCTCCGAAGGCAGGGGTCGTGAGTTCGAATCTCGCCGGGTCCGCCACTAACTCATTGAAAATACTGCAGAATATAGGATGGCATTGACCCCCTCCGCAAAAAGAACATCTTTGGGCTGAACCATCTGTCCTGTCCGCCGTTCTCGTAGCGGTGGATCAGCGGGAGGCTCCCATGACCGGTCTTGCGGTGCGTTCGTTTGCAGTGTCTGCGTTCGCCCTCGGCGCGCTGTCGCTCGCGCTCCCCGCCCTCGCCCAATCGCGTGTCGGCGTCACCTCGGCGACGGCGGGCGATCCGCTCGGCAAGCCGCCGGCCCAGGCCGAGCGCGTGCTTCATGTCGGCATCGACGTGCAGGCCAACGAAGCCATCACGACCGGCGCCAACGACCGCGCCCATCTTCTCTTCCTCGACGGCTCCTCGCTCACCGTCGGTCCGCTCGCGCGCCTGGTGATCGATCGGTTCGTCTACGATCCCAACACCAAGGTGGGCGACCTCGCCATCAGCGCGAGCCAGGGTGTGCTGCGCTTCGTCGGCGGCAAGATCAGCAAGACCCGCCCGGTGACCGTCGTCACGCCGTCGGCATCGCTCACCATCCGCGGCGGCATCCTGCTGATCGACGTCCAGCCGACCAAGACCGTGGCGACGTTCGTCTTCGGCGTCGAAATGACGGTCGTGTCCAATGGTGCCAAGCAGGTCGTGACGCGGCCCGGCTGGCAGGTGACGACGCTCGTCGGCGCCGCGCCCGGCCAGCCTGCCAAGGCCGTCCCCGGCAGCCTGTCGCCGGAGTTCGCCAAGCTCGAGGCACTGCGCGCGCAGCAGACTGCCGGCAATCCCGACGAGGCGATGACGAATTCCGGCTTCGAGGCCCAGAACTCGGGCCGCGGTCCGTCGACCGTGACCGGTCCCGATCCGAACGCGCTCAACAACGCGACGAATGCCGTAACCGGTGCCAACAGCCAGATCCAGAAGCCGGTATTCATCCCGCAGCCGACCGTACCGACGACAACAACGGGCACCGGCGGCAGCGGCAACAATATCCAGTAGCGTTTGCACTCGGTCTGAGTTCGAAGTCACGCGCTTGTGAGATTGCACGCGGCGATCTGCCCGCGGCGGCGGACCGACGCGCGTGAGGATTCTGCGCTAAAACAAAGACGTGTGGCCAGGGTTGTGGCGGGCACACGCGCTGTCGCGCCTTGCCTCCGCCAGGAGAATTTCACGAATGGGCAGGATCAAGCCGTCGCGCATCGTCGTCGTTCTGGTCGTGGCGGTCGCCGTGGGCGGATATTTCCTGATCGGTACGCTGTCGCGGCCCAAGACGCGCACCGCATCGGCGCCGATCATCCCGGTCACCGCCGGCGTCGTCTCGGAAAAGAACATGCCGGTGTTCGTTCATGGCATCGGCACGGTGCAGGCCTTCAAGACGGTGACGGTGAAGACGCGCGTCGACGGCCAGATCGTCAAGGTCGCCTTCGAGGAAGGCCAGGAAGTGAAGGCTGGCGATCCGCTGTTCCAGATCGACCCGCGGCCGTTCCAGGCCTCGCTCGACCTGGCGATGGCCGCCCGGCAACGCGACGAGGCCCAGCTCGCCGGCGCCCAGCTCGACCTCGACCGCTACAGCAAGCTGATCGGCTCCGGCTTCCAGTCGCGCCAGAGCGTCGACCAGCAGAAGGCCACCGTCGATGCGCTCAAGGGATCGCTCGCCGCCGACCAGGCCACGATCGAAACCGCCAAGCTCAACCTCGCCTACGCCGACATCCGTGCGCCGATCGACGGGCGCACCGGTCAGCGCCTGGTCGATCTCGGCAACCTCGTGCAAGCAAGCCAGAACACCAGCCTGGTCAGCATCACCCAGGTGAAGCCGATCTTCGTGAACTTCACGGTACCGCAGGACAAAGCCGACGAGATCCGCCGCAACCAGGCCGCCGGCGCCCTTTCCGTCATCGCCTACGCCAGCGACGACCAGACCGTTCTGGCGAACGGCAAGGTGAGCCTGGTCGACAACCAGATCGACGCCGCGACCGGCACGCTTCGCCTCAAGGCCCAGTTCGACAACGCCGACGAGCGCCTGTGGCCGGGCGAATTCGTCAACGCCCGCCTCGTGCTGGCCAACCGCGCGGCCAGCGTGACCGTCGTCCAGCGCGCGGTGATGCAGGGCGCGGCCGGCTACTTCGTCTATGTCATCAACCCCGACAACACGGTGTCGCGCCGCACCGTCGAGGTCACCGACATGCAGGAGGGCACGGCGGTGATCAAATCGGGCCTCAAGCCCGACGAAAAGATCGTGGTCGAGGGCCAGTACCGCCTGATCGACGGCTCGCACATCAAGGTCGACCCGCCCAAGCCCCAGGCCGAGACGGCGCCCGCCGCGCCCGGCAAGTCGGGTTGAAGGCGCGCCGTGAACGTCTCCGAAACCTTCATCCGCCGGCCGATCGCCACGTCGCTGATGATGCTGGGCCTGCTGGTATTCGGCGCCGCGACCTACAATCTCCTGCCGGTATCGGCGCTGCCGAACGTCGACTTCCCGACGATCACGGTGAGCGCCACCCTACCCGGCGCCAGTCCGGAGACGATGGCGTCCGCCGTCGCCACGCCGCTCGAGCAGCAGTTCGCCGCCATCCCGGGCCTCGCCTCGATGAACTCGACGAGCGGCCTCGGCTCGACCTCGATCACGCTCCAGTTCGCGCTGGGCCGCGCGATCGACGGCGCGGCGACAGACGTGCAGACGGCGATCAACGCCGCCAGCGGCCTGCTGCCCAAGGACCTGCCCAACCCGCCGACCTATCGCAAGGTCAACCCGGCCGACCGCTCGATCCTGATCTACGCCGTGTCGTCCGAGGACCTGCCGATCTACAAGGTCGACGAATACGCCTTCGTCATTCTGGCGCAGAAGATCTCGGCGGTGACCGGCGTGTCGCAGGTCCTGGTCGCCGGCCAGCAGGACTTCGCCGTCCGCATCCAGGCCAATCCGGCGGCGCTCGCCGCGCACAACATCGGCCTGGAGGACGTGCGCGCAGCCATCACCAGCTCGACGGTCAACCAGGCCAAGGGCAACATCGAGAACGAACACCAGTCGTTCATGCTCGATACCAACGACCAGCTGTTCAACGCCCAGTCGTACAAGAACATCATCGTGGCCTACCGCAACGGCGCACCGGTCAAGATCCAGGACGTCGGCCAGGTGATCGACGCCACCAAGTCGCCGCGCACAGGCGCCTGGTATAATGGCAAGCGCTCCGAGCTGCTGCTGATCTTCCGCCAGCCCGGCGCCAACACCGTCGAAACCGTCGACCGCATCAAGGCAATGATGCCCCGCCTGCTCGCCTCGATCCCCCAATCGGTCCACGTCGACCTGATGTCGGACCGGGCGCAGGCAATCCGCGACTCGGTGGAGGATGTCCAACTGACGCTGCTGATTACCATCGCCCTGGTTGTGATGGTGATCTTCATCTTCCTGCGCCACCTGTGGGCCACGATCATTCCCAGCGTCACCGTACCGCTCGCCCTGATCGGCACCTTCGGCGTGATGTACATCTGCAACTACTCGATCGACAACCTGTCTCTGATGGGTCTCACCATCGCCGTCGGCTTCGTGGTCGACGACGCGATCGTGATGATCGAAAATATAGTGCGCTATATCGAGCAAGGTGACCGGCCGCTGGAGGCAGCGCTCAAGGGCGCGGGCCAGATCGGCTTCACCATCGTGTCGATCACCTTCTCGCTGATCGCGGTGTTCATTCCGCTCCTGTTCATGGGCGGCATCGTCGGCCGCCTGTTCCGCGAGTTCGCCGTCGTCGTCACGGTGGCGGTTGTCATGTCGGCGTTCGTGTCGCTCACGCTGACACCGGTCATGTGCGCGCAGTTCCTCAAGCACGACCCCGGCCACAAGCGCGGCCGCCTCAACCAGATGTGCGAGGACGCCTTCGAGGCCACGATCCGCTTCTACGACCGTGGCCTGAAATGGGTTTTCAAGCACCAGTTCGTGACCCTGGTTTCAACGATCGTGCTGATCTTCGTGACGGGCTACCTCTACGTCACGATTCCCAAGGGCTTCTTCCCCGAGCAGGACACCGGCTTCATCTTCGGCCTGGCCGAGGCGCGGCAGGACATCTCGTTCGAGGCCATGTCCGCCATTCAGATCCAGCTTGCCGCGATCGTGCAGAAGGATCCCGCCGTTTCCGGAGTCGTCGGCTTCGTCGGCTCGACCGGCGGCAACTCGGCGGAGAACAGCGCGCGCATGTTCATCCAGCTCAAGGCTTTCGCCGACCGTCCCGGCGATTCGGCACAGAAGGTGATCCAGCGGCTGCGGCCCCAAGTCGCCACCGTCGAGGGCGCGCGCTACTTCATGCAGGCCGGCCAGGACATCAACGTCGGCGGCCGCCTCAGCAAGACCGAGTTCCAGTACACGCTGACGTCGACCGATTCCGAGGAGCTGAACCACTGGGCGCCGATCATCGAGGAGCGGATGGCCAAGCTGCCGATGCTGCAGGACGTGACGTCGGACCAGCAGATCGCCTCGCCCCACGTCTCCATCGACATCGACCGCGACGCCGCCTCGCGGCTCGGCCTGTCGCTGGCGACGATCGACCAGACGCTCTACGACGCCTTCGGCCAGCGCCAGGTCGCGACGATCTACACCTCGAGCACCCAGTTCAAGGTCGTGCTCGAGGTACTCCCGAGTTACCAGAAGGATCCGTCGGCGCTGTCGCGCATCTACATTCCCGGAGTCAACGGCGCGCAGGTGCCGCTCAGCACGGTGGCCAAATTCAGCAAGAAGATCTCGCCGCTGACGATCAGCCATCAGGGCCAGTTCCCGGCGGTCACCCTGTCGTTCAACCTGACACCCGGCGTGGCGCTCGGCGAGGCGGTCGAGGCCATCCAGAAGGTCCAGGCCGACCTCAAGACGCCGATCACGCTCGACGGCGCGTTCCAGGGCACGGCGCAGGTCTTCCAGTCGTCGCTCAGCTCGACGCCGCTCCTGATCGCCGCGGCGATCCTCGCCGTCTACATCGTGCTCGGCATGCTCTACGAGAGCTACGTGCATCCGATCACCATCCTGTCGGCACTGCCGTCGGCCGGCGTCGGCGCGCTGCTGACGCTGATGCTCTTCCACTACGACCTCAGCGTCATCGCGCTGATCGGCATCATCCTGCTGATCGGCATCGTCAAGAAAAACGCCATCATGATGATCGACTTCGCCCTCGTGGCCGAACGCGAGCAGGGCAAGAGCCCGCTCGAGGCGATCCACGAGGCCTGCCTGCTGCGCTTCCGGCCGATCATGATGACGACCTTCGCCGCGATCGGCGGCGGCCTGCCGTTGGCGCTCGGCCATGGCGCCGGCTCCGAGCTGCGCCGGCCGCTCGGCATCGCCATCGTCGGCGGCCTGCTGGTGTCGCAGTGGCTGACGCTCTACACGACGCCGGTCATCTATCTCTATCTCGACAGGTTCGCACACTGGATCGGCGGAAAGCGCCGCCGGCCGACCGGCGAGATCCCGTCCGTCGTGCCGGCAGCGACCGGCAAGGCGGCCGACGCCGGCACCCGCGCGGCCGACTGAGCGGGTGATCCATGAGCCAGGGCCAATGGGAACGGGAGGAATATCTGGAACCGAGCGACGACGAGCTGGAAGCCGCGGCGCGCACCAAGAAGCTGGTCGTGCTCGCCATCATGGGCGCGCTGGTGATCGCGGGCGTCGTGCTGGTCAACAAGCTCCGCGACGTCTCGCAGCTCCAGGATTGCCTGATGACGCACGCCACGAACTGCGGCGATCCCGACGCCCAGCCGGCGCCGATCGGCGCGCGCTAACTGCTCAAGCCTTGCGGCCGCGCGACTTCCACCACGCGCCGATCTCGCCGACCAGACCCTTGCGGAAGGCCATGACGATGACGACGAAGATGGCGCCCTGGATCACCAGCACGAATTCGCCGAACGAGGCGAGATAGTTCTGCATGGTGATGATGGTGAAAGCGCCGACGATCGGACCGGTGATGGTGCCGAGGCCGCCGACCAGCGCCATCAGCACGACCTCGCCCGACTGGCCGGCGCTGACGTCGGTCAGCGTGGCGAACTGCAGCACCATCGCCTTGGTCGCGCCGGCGAGGCCCGACAGCGCCGCCGACAGCACGAAGGCCAGCAGCTTGTAGCGGTCGGCCTCGTAGCCCAGCGACACCGCGCGCTGTTCGTTGTCGCGGATCGCCTTCAGCACCTGGCCGAACGGCGAGTGGATGACGCGGTAGATGCAGCCATAGCCGAACAGGAAGATCGCCAGCACGACGTAGTAGAGCGTACGGTCGTCGGTGATCGGCAGCAGCCCGCCCAGCAGCGCGCGGCGCTGGATGCCCTGCAAGCCATCCTCGCCGCCGGTGAACGGCATCTGCACGCACAGGAAGTAGATCATCTGAGCAAAGGCCAGCGTGATCATGGCGAAGTAGATGCCCTGCCGTCGGATCGCCAGCGCGCCGGTGACCAGGCCGAGCGCCGCCGCGCCCAGCACGCCCGCCAGCAGGCCAAGCTCGGGCGGCATGCCCCAGGCCTTTACGACATGGCCGAAGAAATACGCCGCCATGCCGAAGAACATCGCGTGGCCGAAGCTCATCAGGCCGGCGTAGCCCAGCAGCAGATTGAAGGCGCCGGCGAACAGCGCAAAGCACAGCGCCGTCATCAGGAACACCGGATAGGCCACGAACGGTGCAATCAGCGCCAGCACCAGGGCGACGAACAAGGCGACGCGACGGGCGTTCATTTGGTCTGCCCAAACAAGCCGGCCGGCTTGACCAGCAGCACCAGCGCCATGACGACGAAGATCACTGTGTTCGAGCCCGGCGGATAGAACACTTTGGTCAGGCCCTCGATCAGGCCGAGGCCGAAGCCGGTGACGATCGAGCCCATGATCGAGCCCATGCCGCCGATGACGACGACGGCGAAGACGACCAGGACGAGGTTGGTGCCCATCAGCGCGGAGACCTGCTGGATCGGCGCCGCCAGCACGCCCGCCATCGCCGCCAGGCCGACGCCGACGCCGTAGGTGATCGTGATCAGCCGCGGCACGTTGATGCCGAAGGCGCGCACCAGGGTGGGATTTTCCGTCGCGGCGCGCAGGTAGGCGCCGAGCCGCGTGCGTTCGATCGCGTACCAGGTGATCAGGCAGATCGCCAGGGCGGCCACGACGACGAAGCCGCGATACTTGGGCAGGTACATGAAGCCCAGGTTCCAGCCGCCGGCGATCGGGCTGGGATAGGGCGCGCCGGACGAGCCCCACTTCCACTGGAACAGGCCCTCGATTACCAGCGCCAGGCCGAAGGTCAGCAGGAAGCCGTAGAGATGGTCGAGGTGATAGAGCCGTTTCAGCAGCACGCGCTCGAGCACGACGCCGAACAAGCCGACGATGATCGGCGCCAGCACCAGCGACGCCCAGAACGGTACGTCGAGGATGCCGAGCATCAGCCAGGCGGCGAACGCGCCCATCATGTACTGCGCGCCGTGCGCGAAGTTGATCACGTTCAGCATGCCGAAGATCACGGCCAGACCGAGGCTCAGCATGGCGTAGAAGGCGCCGTTGATCAGGCCGAGCAGGAGCTGGCCGAAGAGCGCCGGGGCGGAAATACCGAGGAGTTCGAACATGGCCTTCTCACACTCCCAGGTAGGCTTGGAGCTTGCCGAGGTTCTGCTTGACGTCGCCCGAGGCGACCATGTCGATCACCCGCCCATCCTCGACCACGTAGTGCCGGTCGGCGACGGTGGCGGCGAAGTGGAAATTCTGCTCGACCAGCAGGATGGTGAAGCCGCGCTCCTTGAGTTGGCGGATGATCTCGCCGATGCGCTGGACGATGACCGGGGCCAGGCCCTCGGTCGGCTCGTCGAGCAGCAGCAGGCTGGCGCCGGTGCGCAGGATGCGGCCGATCGCCAGCATCTGCTGCTCGCCGCCCGACAACTTGGTGCCCTGGCTGCGCCGACGCTCCTCGAGATTGGGAAACAGCCTGTAGATGTCCTCGAGGCTAAGGCCGCCCGGCTTCACCACCGGCGGCAGCAGCAGGTTCTCCTCGACGCTGAGGCTCGAGAAGATGCCGCGCTCCTCGGGGCAGTAGGCGATGCCCCGGCGGGCGATCTGGTTCGATGGATGGCCGACGGTTTCGAGGCCCTCGAACTTCACCGAGCCGCGGCGCTTGTCGACGATGCCCATGATCGAGCGCAGGGTCGTCGTCTTGCCGGCGCCGTTGCGGCCCAGCAGGGTCACGAGTTCGCCACGGCCGATCTCGAAGTCGATGCCGTGAAGGATGTGCGACTCGCCGTACCAGGCCTCGAGGCCGGCGACCTTCAAAAGGGGCTCAGCCATGACCGGTACCGACATAGGCTTCGACGACGAGCGGGTTCTTCGACACGGTGGCGTACGGCCCTTCAGCCAACACCTCGCCGCGCGCCAGCACGGTGATGGTGTCGGAAAGATCGGCGACGACGGACATGTTGTGCTCGACCATCAGCACCGTGCGGTTCTTGGCGACGGTGCGGATCAGCTGGGCGATGCGCTTGATGTCCTCCTGGCCGAGGCCGGCCATCGGCTCGTCGAGCAGCAGCATTTCGGGCTCGAGCGCCAGGGTAGTGGCGATCTCCAGCGCCCGCTTGCGGCCGTAGGGCAGGTCGACCGCCTGCGCCTCGGCGTAGGCCGAGAGGCCGACCGCCTCGACCAGCTCCAGCGCCCGACCGTCCAGGCCACTCAGCAACTTTTCGGACCGCCAGAAATGGAATGACAGGCCGAGCCGGCGCTGCAGTGCCACGCGGACATTTTCCCGTACCGACAGGTGGGGGAATACCGCCGAGATCTGGAAAGACCGCGCCAACCCCATGCGCGCGATCGCCGCAGGGGAATTGCCGGTAATATCCCGCCCCTTGAAATGGATACGGCCCGACGTCGGGGTCAGGAAGTGCGTCAACAGGTTGAAGCAGGTCGTCTTGCCCGCGCCATTCGGCCCGATCAGGGCATGAATCGTGTGCCGCCGGACCGTCAGGTCGACGTTTTTGACGGCCACGAAGCCCTTGAATTCCTTGGTCAGCCCCGAGGCCCTGAGAATTTCTTCTTCTTCGGCCATCCACCCCCCAGACGTGACGGAATAAATCGGACCTTGGAGCCGCTGTCCAGCACTGGCATCGGCCCTGCGGCAAAGTTAAGTTGGAAGAAGTGCGGCGAAGCCGCGTGTGGGAGGAAACGAGTAATGAGGATTGCCAACGCTGCCCGTTTTGGCGGCATGTTCGCGGCCGCCGCCGGCCTGACCGCAGCCGGCGTGATCGCCCTGGCCCCGATCGAGACGCGGGCGCAGGCACCCAAGCCGCTCAAGATCGGCCTGATGGGCGGCCTGTCGGGCGTCTATGCCGACGTGGCCCAGGGCCAGGTCGAGGCGATGCAGCTGGCCGTCGACGACTTCGGCGGCAAGGTGCTGGACCGGCCGATCGAGATCGTCTCGGCGGACCACCAGAACAAGCCCGACATCGCCGCGTCGATCGCGCGCAAGTGGTACGACGAAGGCGTCAAGATGATCTCCGGCCTCGACACCTCGTCGGTCGGTCTCGCCGTGCGCAAGGTGGCGCAGGAAAAGGGCCAGATCGACCTCAACGTCGGCTCGGCGACGGCCGACCTCACCGGACCGGCGTGCTCGGCGACCGGCGCGCACTGGGTCTATGACACCTACGCGCTGGCCCATGTCACCGGCAGCGCCGTGGTGAAGGACGGCGGCGACACGTGGTTCTTCGTCACCGCCGACTACGCCTTCGGCAAGTCGATGGAAGACGAGGCCACCAAGGTCATCACGGCGGCGGGCGGCAAGGTGCTGGGCAGCGTCAAGCATCCGATCAGCACGCAGGATTTCTCCTCGTACATGCTGCAGGCGCAGGCGTCGAAGGCCAAGATCATCGGCCTCGCCAATGCCGGCGGTGACACCATCAACGCCATCAAGCAGGCCGGCGAGTTCGGCCTGGTCAAGGGCGGCCAGCGGGTCGCGGCGCTGATCGTCTTCGAGAGCGACGTGCAGTCGCTCGGCCTGCAGACGGCACAGGGCCTGGTGCTGACCACCGCCTTCTACTGGGACCTGAACGACGAGACGCGGGCGTGGACCAAGCGCTTCCGCGCCAAGAAGGACAAGCTGCCGAACCTGACGACGGCCGGCGTCTATTCCGCCACGCTCCACTACCTCAAGGCCATGCAGGCTGCCGGCACCGACGAGCCGATGGCGGTGATGGCCAAGATGCACGCGATGCCGATCAACGACATGATGACCAAGAACGGCAAGTTGCGTGAAGACGGTCGCGTGCTGCGCGACATGTACCTGGCGCAGGTGAAGTCGCCGGCCGAGTCGAAGGGCAAGGACGACATCTACAAGATCCTCGCCACGGTCCCCGCCGACCAGGCGTGGCGTCCGCTGAACGAGGGCAAGTGCCCGCTGATCAAGAACTGAGAACCGCAACAAACTCTGGGAGAGAAAGCATGAAGACAAGCACACCCGTCCGCTGGGGCGGACTGATCGCGGCGGCCCTCGGGCTCACCGCCGCCGGCGCCGTGGCGATTGCCCAGGCGCAGACTCCGGCGCCGTTCAAGATCGGCGTCATGGAGGGCTTCTCCGGCGTCTACGGCGACCTCACCGCCGGCGAGGTCGAATCCATGCAACTCGCCGTCGCCGACTTCGGCGGCAAGGTGCTGGGCCGGCCGATCGAGATCCTGTCGGCCGACCACCAGACCAAGCCCGACATCGGCTCGGCAATCGCGCGCAAGTGGTTTGACGTCGACGGCGTGAAGATGATCACCGGCATCGGCACCTCATCGGTGGCGCTCGCGGTGCGCAAGGTCGCCCAGGAAAAGGGCATGATCGACATCAACACCGGCGCCGCGTCGGCCGATCTCACCGGCCCGGCGTGCTCGCCAACCGGCGCACACTGGGTCTACGACACCTATGCGCTGGCCCACGTGACCGGCGACGCGATGGTGAAGGCCGGCGGCGACAGCTGGTTCTTCCTCACCGCCGACTACGCCTTCGGCCATGCGCTCGAGCGCGACGTGACCGCGGTCGTGACGGCCGCCGGCGGCAAGGTGCTGGGCAGCGTCAGGCATCCGCTCAGCACGCAGGACTTCTCGTCCTTCCTGCTGCAGGCCCAGGCGTCCAAGGCCAAGGTCATCGGCCTGGCCAACGCCGGCCAGGACACGATCAACTCGATCAAGCAGGCGGGCGAATTCGGCATCGTCAAGGGCGGCCAGAAGCTCGCCGGCCTGCTGGTGTTCGCGACCGACGTGCAGTCTCTGACCCTGCCCGTCGCGCAGGGCCTGGTGCTGACCGAGGCGTTCTACTGGGATCTCAACGACGAGACCCGCGCCTGGACCAAGCGCTACCGCGCCAAGAAGGACAAGCTGCCCAGCATGCTGACGGCGGGCGTCTACAGCTCGACCCTGCACTACCTCAAGGCCGTGCAGGCCGCCGGCACCGACGACGCCAAGGCGGTGATGGCCAAGATGCGCGAGATCCCGGTCAACGACTTCATGACCAAGAACGGCAAGCTGCGCGAGGACGGCCGGCTGGTCCGCGACATGTACCTCTTCCAGGTCAAGTCGCCGGCCGAATCGAAGGGCAAGGACGATATCTACAAGCTGATCGCCACCGTGCCGGGCGACAAGGCCTACCGGCCGATGAACGAAGGCAAGTGCCCGCTCATCAAGTAGGCCAACGCACCTCGATAACTGCAAATTGAAGGGCGCTCCGCGATGCGGGGCGCCCTTTTCTTTGACGCCTGCACCTGTCTTAATCGGCGGAAGACCACCCGGCGGGCCGAGGGGAAACTACCAAGTGACGACACAACAACGGCCGCTCAAGGGCGCGTGGGGCATCACCGCCCTTCTCTTCCTCTTCATGCTGATCAACTTCGCCGACAAGGTCGTGGTTGGCTTGGCCGCCGTCCCGCTGATGAAGGACCTCGACCTGACGCCCGAGCAGTTCGGCGACATCGGCTCGGCCTTCTTCCTCCTCTTCGCGGTCTCGGCGATATTGGTCGGGCTCATCACCAATCGCGTCCCGGCCAAGCGCACGCTCCTGGTCATGGCGATCGTCTGGTCGCTGGTTCAATTCCCCATGCTCGGCACCGTGAGCCTGGAGGGGCTGATCGCCTGCCGCATCATCCTCGGCGCCGGCGAAGGGCCGGCCGGTCCGGTCGCCACCCACGCCGTGTACAAATGGTTCCCCGACTCGCTGCGCGGCCTGCCGACGGCCATCATCGCCCAAGGCTCGGCGTTCGGCGTCATCATCGCGGTTCCCGTGCTCAACCGGATCATCGAAAACTACTCATGGCACTGGGCGTTCGGTGCGCTGGGCATCGCCGGGCTGGCGTGGACGATCCTGTGGCTGATCTTCGGGCGCGAAGGCACGCTGGTCGACGCGCCGGTGAGCGACAGCGGCAGCAACGAGCGCATTCCCTATCGCTACCTGCTCACCTGCCCGACCATCCTGGCCGTCTGCGCCGCGGGTTTCGCGAGCTATTGGGGCCTGGCGCTCGGCCTCACCTGGTTCACCTCCTACCTGGTGACCGGCCTCGGCTTCAGCCAGAAGGTCGGCGGCGACCTCACCATCCTGCCGTGGATGTTCGGCGCCGCGGTCGTCCTGACCGGCGGCTACGTTTCCCAGCGCCTCAAGTCAAAGGGCGTGTCGAGCCGCGCCTGTCGCGGCCTCCTCGCCTGCGCCACCGTGGTCGTGGGTGGATGCACGCTGCCTTTCGTCGGCGTCATGCCGACGCCCGGCCTCAAGATCGCGGTGCTGGTGTTTGGCGCGGCGATCGGCAGCACGATCTACGTGGTGCTGCCGATGATCGTGAGCGAGCTCACGCCCCAGCCGCAGCGCGCCGGCATGCTGGCCATCACCACTTCGGTCGTGACTTTCGCCGGCGTACTCGCCCCGCGGATCATGGGCTCGATCATCCAGAATGCCTCGAGCCCGGTCGCGGGCTACGAGAAGGGCTACGTCATCCTGGGCTGCCTGCTGCTCGCGGGCGGCGTGACCGGCCTGCTGTTCATCCGCCCCGAGGCGGACCGCAAGCGACTGGCCGCGCGTGCCATCGCCTTGCCGCCGCTCCAGCCCGCTCGTGCCTAGAGGGAACATCCGATGCGCCGCCGTCCCCTGCTCGCCGCCCTTCCCCTGGTTTCGGTCGTGATCGCGGCGGCGGCACGGGCCGCGGACACGCTCGACAAGGTCGAAAAGAAGGTCCTGTCGATCAAGCCGTTCCTCCTCGAAAGCGGCGTGGTGATGCCCGAGGTCGTCATCGCCTACGAAACCTACGGCACCCTGGCGCCGGGCGGTCGCAACGCCGTGTTGTTGACCCACGGCTACACCTCGAGTCAGCACATGGCGGGGCGCTATGCCGAGAACGGCGCCGAAGGCTCGTGGGACGGCCTCGTCGGCCCCGGCAAGGCGATCGACACGGAAAAATTCTTCGTCGTGGCATCCAACACGCTGGGCTCGTCCTACGGCTCGACCGGCCCCGCGTTCCTCAATCCCGCCACGCGCTCGCCCTACGGCCCGTCGTTCCCAGACATCACCCTGGTCGACATCGTGAACGCCCAGCGCGTGCTGCTCGAGGAGCTCGGCGTGCGCCACCTCGTGGCCGTTGCCGGCCCGTCGTTCGGCGGCTACCAGGCCTTCCAGTGGGGCGTCACCCATGCCGACTTCGTCGACGGGCTGGTGCCGGTGGTGAGCGCACCCCGCGGATCGGGCGGCGAGGCGGCGGTGAAGGCGCTGGTCGACCAGCTCGCCCAGGATCCGCACTGGAACAACGGCCGGTACTACGACAACGGCGGCGTCACCGCGACGCTGACGGCGATGCGGATCGCGACGCTGAAGCGCTACGGCATCGACGACCAGATCGCCGCGCAATTCCCCGACGCCACCCTGCGCGAGGCCGAGATCGCCACGCGCGCGCGGGCGTGGGCCAAGGCGTTCGACGGCAACTCACTGGTCACGCTCCGCAAGGCGAGCGTGCGGTTCGACGCGGCCAAGGACTTCGCCAAAATGAAGGCGCGCGTGCTCTATGTCCTGGCACGCACCGACAAGGTCTTCCCGCCCGCCATCGCGCCCGGCGTGATGGCCGCGCTCAAGGCCGCCAAGGTCGACGCCGACTATTTCGAGATCGACAGCGAGTACGGCCACTCCGCCTCCGGCCTCGACGCGGCCAAGTGGGCGCTGCGGCTGAAGGCGTTCATGACGACGCTGCGCAAGCGTGGCTAGCCCTTCACCGCTCCCGCGGTCAGGCCGGACGACATGTACTTGCGAAAGGCGTAGTAGATCGCCGCCGGCGGCAGCGCGTAGATGAAGCCCGCCGTCATCAGCAGCTCCCACGGCGAATCGTCGGCCGACAGGAAGTTGCCGAGCGCCACCGGCAGGGTCAGCGTCTTCTCGTTGGACAGCAGCAGGAAGGCGTAGAGATACTCGTTCCACGCCAGCAGCAGCGCGTAAGTGCCGACGGCGATCAGCGACGGCACCATCAACGGGATGTAGACCAGGCGGAAGAGCTGCCAGGGCGAGGCGCCGTCGATCAGAGCCGCCTCGTCGAGCTCGACCGGCAACTTGTCCGACGCCTGGCGCAGGATCCAGATCGCGTACGGCGAGGCCACCGTCACCATGGCCAGGATCAGGGCGAAATCGTTGTTGAGCAGCCCGTACATGCCCATCGTCTTGTACATCGGCACGGCCAGGAACGCGGCCGGGATGAAATAGGTGAACAGCGCCAGGTTCATCACCAGCCGGCCGCCCTTCATGCGCAGGCGCGAGATGGCGAAGGCCGCGGCGCTGGCGATCATCAGGGTGAGCACGGCGGTGGCGCAGGAGATCGCCAGCGAGTTCCACATCTGGCGCCAGAAATTGTAGAGGAAGTGGTGTTCCTGGTTGAACACGATGCCGAAGTTGCGCAGCGTCGGATGGGCGGGCCAGAGCTGGCCCGAGAAGGCCGCGTCCTTGGGCGAGATGGCGAACAGGAACATATGATAGATCGGAATCAGGGTCCACAGCAGGACCGGGATGCCGATCAGCAGCAGCCCGGCCTCGGCACTGACATTGCGCGTCAGGCGGCGCCAGGTCAGCGACCGGCTCATTTGCTGAGCCGCTTCATCATGAAGAACACCAGCGGCAGGATGAGCGGCAGGCAGCACACGATCGAGGCCATGGCGAGGCCAACCTGATCGAGGCGCAGGTAGCGGATGCCGAGTGTGGCCAGCACGTGCGTGAGGTCGGCCGGGCCGCCGCCCGTCAGCAGGTAGACGCTGTTGAAGTCGCCGACCGTGAAGATCATCGAGAGCAAGGTGCAGGTGACGTAGAGCGTACTGATCGACGGCCAGGTGATGAAGCGGAAGCGATGCCAGCCGCCGGCGCCGTCGACCGACGCGGCCTCGTAGAGCTCGAGCGGGATGGCGAGACGGCCGGCCAGCAGGATCAGGGTCCAGAACGGCAGCGACTTCCAGATATGGACGACCATCGACAGCGTGAGCGCCAGGGTCGGGTCGTTCAGCCAGTTCGGTCCGTCGTCGGCGGTGAGCCTGAAGATCAGCTGGTTGATCACGCCCCACTCGGGATTGAGCATGAAGCGGATCGAGATGATGGTCGGGATCGACGGCACCGCCCACGGCAGCACGAAGAGCACCGACAGGATCTTCACCCACCAGCGCTTGTTGGTGAAAAAGCCCGAAAGGAAGAGCGCGATCACCATCTTGACGTTGATCGCCACGATCAGGAACACCAGCGTATTGATCGCCGTACGCAGGAACACCGGATCGTGCACCAGCTCGACGTAGAGGTGCGGGTCGCGCGCCAACCAGAAGGCGTAGCCCACCGGGAAGACGACGAAGGCCAGGAAGATCGCCACATAAGGCGCCACGAACAGCAGGCCCCAGGCCTGCTTGGTCGACAGGGCAAAGCCCGCCCGCCGGGAAGGATCCCGGCGGGCGGCCGTGTCGATCGTTGTCGTGGTCACGTTACGCTTGGTCCAAAGGCGGTCAGCCAGCCACTTCCTTGATACGGGCGATCAGCTCGTCGACCGCCTTGTCGACCGACACCTTCTCGTTCACCACCCGGTTCATCGCCTTGGCCCAGGCGTTCTCGTTGTTCAGGATGGTAAACTTCCAGTTCTTGGTGAACTCGAACGGCGTCGTGCCGGCCTTGAACTGGTCGTAGACCGACTTGCGGTGCCTGTCGGCCTGCCAGAAGGGGCTGGCCTGGCTGGCCAGGGTCACCGGGAACCAGCGGCCAAGCGCGCCCTCGACGTAGGGGCGCAGGTTGTCCTCTTCCATCAGGAACTTCAGGAAGTCCTTGGCCTTCGCCTTGTTCTTCGATGCCTCGAAGATCACGCCGACCTTCACCGCGGTGCGGTAGGTCATCGGCGAGCCGTCCGGCTTCTTGGGAAAGCCCGTGGTCGCGATCAGCTCGTCGTAGGCCTTGCGGCCGGCGGCGCGCTGCTCGGCGGTCAGCGACTCGTTGTTGGCATCGTCGAGCCACTTGGCGGCGATCGAGATCGTGTAGTTGTGCGTCATCACCGTCGTCTTGTTGTGGAAGGCGACGTTGTTGTCGGGATCCTTCCATGTCGTCGACGAGGGCGGCGTGCAGCCCTTGAGGTAGGGCTGGGTGTAATCGGTCAGCGCCGAGACGAGGCCGGCCTTGACCTTGGGATCGCCGACCAGGAGCTGGCCGTCGTCGTCGACCAGCTTGACGTTGTAGGCATCGACCCAGCTCAGGAACGACTGGAACGAGTCCGTCGACTCCACACCCATCGGGAAGCCCGTGCCGTAGATGCGCTGGCCCGTCGCCTTGCGGCTGGCCGGCTGGACCTTGTCGCACCAGAACGACCAGTATTCCTTCCACGTGCCCGGAATGTCGCTGTCCTTGAAGCCGGCCTGGGCCAGCATGTCCTTCCAGTACTGAATGTGCAGCGTCTGCTGCTTGATCGGGAAGGCGTAGTAGGCCTTCTTCTTGGTCTTGTCGCTGTAGAGTAGCGCAGTCGAGAGCGCGACCGGCTCAAAGCGGTCCTTCATCGGCACGAGGACGTCGGAGAGATCCTCGAGCTTGCCGTCGAACGCCCACTTGCCGGCGGTCTGCACGTCGTAGGTGTCCGAGTAGGCGATGTCGGGAACGGTGCCGGCGTCGAGCGCGGCCACCGACTTCGCGTTCATGTCCTGCACGGCGTACTGCGAGAGCTCGATCTTGGTGCCGGTCTTGGCCTCGTACTTCTTGATCGCGGCGTAGAGCGCGGCGTCCTCAGACTTGTAGAAGCCCTTGACCCACCACACGGTAAGCTTGTCCTGGGCGAAGCCCGGGTTGGCGGAAAAGGCAATCGCCAAGGAAGTTGCAAGCGCGGCTGCGCCGGCCAATACGCGTCTCATCGTTTCCCCATCCTTTGTTTTCGTCCGCACGATGGACGATTGGGCAGACGGATATCAGCCCGCCTGAAAGGAGTCGAGGAAAGAGCGAAAGACCGTGGCGCACTCCTTTGCATGGCTGAATGGCAGCCCGTGCCGGGCATGGCCGAAGACGTGCAGCCGGGACGTCGGCAACAA
>JBEPUH010000050.1:0-29192 GCA_041691635.1 Hyphomicrobiales bacterium | reverse complement strand
AGGTCAAGGTGCAGGGCTACCGCATCGAGCTGGGCGAGATCGAGACCGCGCTCGCGGCCCATCCCGACGTCCTGCAAGCGGTTGTCACGGCACCGGCCGGACCGAACGGACGCGACCGCAGCCTGCATGGCTTCGTCATCGCGCGCGCAGGGACGGCGCCGCCCGATGGCGCGTGGCAGGCGATCTGTAATGCAGGACAGCACGCGCTTGCAGCGCGTGCCGAGTCGCTCCCGCGCGCGGACTTCGACATCACCGCCGGCACCTTCGGCGACCAGGCCGCCGCCGCCGCCGCGCAGGCGCTGCAGCGGTTGACCGGCAGCTTCGAGCTTCCCGACGCCGACACGCTGATCCGCGACCACGGCGTGGCACCGCGCTACCGGCTGTGGCTCGAGCGCATGCTGCCGGAAGTGGCGCGCGTCGGCATGGGCGCCGAGCCGGTGTCGAGCCGGGCCATCAGCGGCGTCGACCGCTTCGGCTTCGGCACGGAAGCGCTCGACTTCCTCGACAGGGTGATCGAGCGGCTGCCCGACCTGCTGATCGAGCGCGAGCATTCCTCGTCGATCTACCTCGACAGCAAGACGCCCGACGTCTACGCGCGCCTGTTCGCGACGCCGAACGGCGTGATCGGAGCGCTGCTGGCGGCGCTGCCGGCCGACCGGCCGCTGTCGATCATGGAAGTGGGCGGCGGCCTCGGCACGACCTTGTCGGCGATCGAGCCGTCGCTGCCGACGGACCGCATTGCCTATCACTTCACCGACGTGAACCAGCACTTCCTGCGCGCGGCGATGGCCAAGTTCCCCGACCGCGCGTGGCTGTCCTTCGGCACGTTCAACCTCGACAAGCCTTCGCCGGAGCATGCCAATCGCCACGACGTGATCGTGGCGTCGAGCGCCGTGCACGTGTCGCAAGACGTGGGTCGGGCATTGGCCAACCTGCGGGCGTGCCTCAAGCCCAGAGGCCTGCTGATCCTGCTCGAGGAGACGAAGTTCTTCCCGTGGTTCGACCTCGGCATGGGCCTGCAGTCCGGCTTCGACACGCGCACCGATCTCGTGGCAAGGCCGCTCCACCCGCTGCTGTCGCGTGAGGCCTGGACGAAGGCGCTGCAGGCGGCGGGCTTTGGTGCCGCGCAAGCGCTGGTCGTGCCGGGCTCGATCGAGGATCTGATGGGCTTCGACGTGATCCTGGCGCAGTCGGGATCGGCGGGGTCGGCCGATGCCGGCCTGCCGGAGACGTTGCGGACCTTTCTCGCCGAACGCCTGCCGGCCTACATGGTGCCGACCACGATCATGGCGATCGACCGCATCCCGCTCTCGGCCAACGGCAAGGTCGACCGCCGCGCGTTGGTGGCACCGGCGGCGCGGCTCGACGCGCGGACCGCCGCGGCATCGGACGCACTGACCCGAGCGATCGGCGCCCTCGTGGCCAAGACCATGAATCTGCCCCACGTCGATCCCGAGCGCTCGTTGTTCGAGGTCGGTGCGACGTCGCTCACCCTGGTCTCGCTGCAGCGCCTGATCGCCACGCAACTCGGCCGCACCATCGCGCTGCAGCGGATCTTCGCGCGGCCGACGGTGGCGGGCTTCGCCGACGAAGTGGCGAGCCGGCACGCGGTGACCAACGCGATGGTGTCGTTCGCGACGAAGGGTCCGGCGGACCGGCCTAAGCTCGTGCTGATGCCGGGTGTGTTCTCGCTGCCGTTCTACCTGCGTGACCTCGCCGAGGCGACGGCCGCGGACATCGAGATCGTGTCGGTCCAGCTTCCGGGCCTGGCCGAGGGCGAGCAGCCGATCGACAGCGTCGCGGACCAGGCCGAGTACGTCGTCGAGCAGATGCGGCTCGGCGGTTTCAAGCCGCCGTTCCTGATCGGCGGCCATTCGTTCGGCGGCGGCGTCGCCATCGAGGTCGCGCGGCGGCTACGCATGGCGGGCGAGGACGTGCCGCTGCTGGTGCTGGGCGACACGGTGCGGACCTTCGGCGACTTCAGCGACCTGCAGAGCGACACCATGGCCTACACCGCCATGACGCGCGGCCTCTACGCCCTCTACGGCGGAGCGACGAAGACACCTTACGAGGCGCTCGAGGGCGGCACACCCGAGGAGAAGTTCCGGCTGGCCGCGCACAGCATGCAGGAGCAGGGCCTGTTCGGTGCCCTCGACCTGCCGCTCGACCGCATGGTGGCGGTGTTCAAGGCCAACTTCCGCGCCATGGGCGGCTATCGACCGGGGCCGATCCCCGGCGACATGGTGCTGATCCGCACCGAAGGTGGCTTCCCGGCCGAGTTCCTCGACTACGAGTCGGGCGAGGCGCTGGCCGATAAGGCGCTCGGCTGGACCGACCTCGTGCAGGGCAGCATCGACGTGCGCACCATGCCGGGCGACCACCTGGCGATGCTCGGGCCCGACAGCCTGCCGGTCATGGCGCGCCTGCTGGTCGATCTGGTGTGCGGCGCGCTGGCCAAGCATCGCTCCCGGAAATCATGAGCACCATCGTCGGCTATCCGGCGGAGGGTTTCGACCTCGCCAACATTGCCATCCAGGCCAACCCGTTTCCGGCCTATGCGTGGCTGCGCGCCAACGCGCCGGTCTACAAGCTACGCGACATGCCGATGTGGGTGGTGTCGCGGCATGCGGAGGTCGAGGCCGTGCTGCGCGATCCCGCGACCTTCGCGTCAGACCTCGGCATGAGCGTGCCGCTGATGTCGATCGTCATGAAGGACGCGCCCGACCACACGCGCCTGCGCGGCACGATCAACCGCGCCTTCACGCCGCGCGCCGTCCAGCACCTCAGCCCCCGCATCACCGAGGTGGCGCATGCGCTGCTCGATCGTGCGCCAGAGAACGCACAGGGAAGGATGGAGTTCGTCCAGGGTTATGCCAATCCGCTGTCGGTGACGGTGATTTCCGAGATGCTGGGCGTGCCACTCGGCCAGCGCGATGCCATGAACCGCTACGCCCGCGACGCCCTGCTGGCGAGCTTCGCCGCCACCGGCATGGGTAGCCCCGAGCTGCTGGCCGAGGCGCGCGAGGGGCTGAACAAGCTGATGGCGATTCTCGACGCCGCCATCGAGCGGCACCTGCGCGAGCCCCGCGACAATATCATCAGTACCCTGGTGGCCGACGAGGCCAAAGGGGTGCTCACGCGCGAGGAGCTGCGCAACCTCTGCGCGCTGTTGCTGATCGGCGGCCACGAGACCACCGCCAACCTGATTGCCAGCGGCGCCTCCATCCTGGCCGAGACGCCGGCCCTGTGGCGCCAACTCAAGGACGAGCCTGCCCTGATCGCGGGCTTCGTGGAAGAGCTCGCCCGCATGCGCCCGCCGCTGCAGCGCATCGCCCGTCGGACCACGCGGTCCGCGACCCTGGCCGGCGTCGATCTGCCGGTCAACGCGATGCTGATGCTGTTTCCCGGTTCGGCCAACCGCGATCCCGCGCAGTGGCGCGATCCCGACACGCTCGACCTCCGCCGCGACGGGCGCGGGCACCTGGGATTCGGCACCGGTGTCCACACCTGCCCCGGCGGGCCGCTTGCCCGAATGGAGGCACGCATCGCCTTCGAGGTGCTGCTGGCGCGGAGCGACAGCCTGCGCCTCGATCCCGACGCGCGCGCCATCCCCGTCGTCGGCTATGCTGCCGGCAATCTCGGCTGGAATGTCCTGCCGGTGATCAGAACAGAGGCGAAGACCACGGCGATGCCGCCCGCGCAGGAAATCCCGGAAGAGGACGTGCTGGACAAAGTGTGCGCGATCGCCGCCGCCAGCCTGGGGCTCGAGCGCGCCGAGATCGACGCGGCGACCTGCGCCAAGAACACGCCGGAGTGGGATTCTCTGGCTCACCTGGTGATCCTCGACGCGATCGAGAAGGCGCTGGCGGTGAAGCTGCCGCGCCGCGCCGCCTACACCGCCAAGGACGTGGGCGAACTGGTGGCCCTCGTCACCGCCACCCGGGCGGCCTGAGCATGGCGGCGCCGCGCCAGACGGTCTTCCGGCCGCTCGATCCGGAATTTCTCGAGGATCCCTATCCGATCTACGCGCGCCTGCGCCAGGAGCATCCGGTCGCCTGGGGCGCCACGCAGGCGGTGGGCTATGCCGGCTTCTGGTTCGTCAGCCGCTATGCCGACGTGGCGGCCGGCCTGAAGGACAACCGCTTCGGCCGCGAGATCGCCAAGGTGATGCCGCCGGACTCGTTTCCGCCGATCCCCGAGGCGCACAAGCCGCTCTACGCCATGCTGAGCGACTGGATGCTGTTCAAGGACCCGCCCGAGCATGCGCGGCTGCGCCGGATCGCGGCGCCGGTGTTCAGCCTGCGCGCCGTGCTCGGCATGCGCCCGCGCATCGAGGCGCTGATCGCCGCCGCGCTGGCGCGCATCCCCGAGCGCGGGACCTACGACATCGTCTCGGATTTCTCCTCGCCGCTGTCCATCGACATCGTCTCCGACCTGATGGGCGTGCGCGAGGAGGACCATCCGCTGGTCCGCGGCTGGGTGCGCGAGATCACCCTGTCGCTCGACCTCGTGCGCACGCCCGAGCGCATCGCCGCCGGCAGCTGCCGCGCCTCGGAGTTGATCGCCTATTTCGAGCGGCTGGTGGCCGAGCATCGCCGGGTGCCGCAGGACAATCTGCTCAGCATGTTGATAGCAGCCCACGACGGCGGCACGTTCCTGAACGAGCACGAGCTCCTGGCGTCGTGCGTGCTGTTCCTGTTCGCCGGCCACGAGGCGTCCTCGCTGCTGATCGGCAACGGCCTTAGCGCGCTGGCGCGCCATCCCGAGCAGTGGCGCCGCCTCTGCGACGGCGAGGCCAGTGCCAAGTCCGCCGTCAGCGAGCTGCTGCGCTACGACAGTCCCCAGCAGATCGCCTTCCGCCACGCGCTGGAGGACATCACCTTCCAGGGCGTTGCGATCCGCAAGGGCCAGACGGTGGGCTTTGGCCTGGGCTCCGCCAATCGCGACCTGCAGGTCTTCCCCGACGCCGACGTGCTCGACCTGCAGCGCCAGGAGAACCGCCATCTCGCCTTCGGCGCCGGCATGCACACCTGCGCCGGCAGCAGCCTCGCCAACCTCGAGGCCGAGCTGGTGTTCACCGCGCTCACCCGGCGCTTCCCCGAGCTGCGGGTCGAGGGGCACCTGCGCCAGGAGAGCATCCTGGTGCGCGGCCTTACCCAACTGACCCTGCGCTGCGACCGCTAAAGGCGCCGGCCGTCGCAAAACGTCCCCTTCCCGAGGGGACGGTTCCGATGCCCATGACATAAGGCTTTTACGCGCTTCGTCCCCTTTTCCGCCACTCCCCCCGCGCAACAATATTGCGCGCCGATCAGGGTTTCCGGGCGGTCACCAGCACGTAGTTGTAGGCGCTGTAGACCGAGTCGGCCTTGAACAGCAGGGTGAGCTTGTAGGGCAGGCGGGCGAGCCAGTGGAACCGGCGCAGCATCGCCGGATCCTCGCCCATGAACTTGTGCAGGCCGGGATAGACCTGGTCGCGGATCGACTCGACTTTGACGTCGGTGAAGCCCGCGGTCTTGAGCTTGGTGGCATAGGACGCGCGGTCGTCGGAGTTCGCCGTGGGCACCGCGTACTTCTGCATGAAGAAGTTCCAGTTGAAGCGCTGCATGCGCTGCTGGAAGCGACCGGGATGGGGATCGGCGCGGATCACGTCGGCCAGCGCCAGGCGTCCGCCCGGCTTCAGGGCGCGGAGGGCTTCTCGGAAGAAGTCTTCGCGCGTGTCGAAGTGGAAGGCGCTCTCGACGCCGACCACCTGGTCGAAGGCGGCGTCGGGCACCGGCAGCGCCGTGGCCGATCCCTCGCGCAGGTCGATGCGGTCCGACAGGCCGCGCTCGGCGACGCGCTTGCGCCCAAGTGCGACCTGCGAGCGCGTGACGTTGAAGCCGGTGATGTGCGCGGGCTTGAGGCGCTCCATCCACAGCATGTCCTGGTCGCCGAAGCCGAAGCCCACGTCGATCACCTTGCTGCCGGGGCCGACGCCGGCCGATTCGGCGACCAGCATGGCCATGGCCTCGCAGGCGTCGTCGATCGTGCGCGCGGTCTTCCAGTAGCCGAGGTTGAGGTAGAGGCCCTTGCCGCTGAACGCGTTGGTCGAGACCAATTCGTAGATGTCGCTGGCCGACATCGGCTTGAACGGCGTGTAGAACCACAGAAAATAGTCGAGCGATTCGCGCCACTTGCTACGCGGTGCGGGCTGAACTTCCGATGTCATCTCTTGGTTTCCTCCACGGCGAGGCAGACGAGAGGCGCGTGGCTTTCCTCAAGTCGGCAGGCACGGATCAGGTCGGGATGGCCGGCAGGATCGCCGGCATCGCGTAGCACCAGGCCGCGCGCGTGGGCGCGCAGGGCCTCGGTCATGTAGCCGGCCTCGAGCAGGCAGAAGGCCTCGGCCTCGGCGCCGTAGACCGGCGCGATCGCCGAGCGTTGCGCCACCAGCATCAGCAGCACGGCGGGGGTCGAGCCGTCGGGCGCGGCGGGCGTCTCGGTCGACAGGACGATGAGCGCGTGCGTATCGGGGTCGTAGTAATGGCTGCCAGCGGCGGCCTCGGCCGTGGCGTCGCGCAGAACGAGGTAGGTCTGCACGGGATAGAGCGTTCCAGCCGAGGGATAGAGATGCTTCGGCACCGATCCCGGCCGGCTGGCGAGCGCGCCCAGCAGGGCGCCGAGCGCGTCGATGTCGAGGACGGCCTCAGTCATTGGCGTTGACCGTGAGTGCGAACTCCTCGGCGATCGCCGCGGCCATCTCGTCCTCGCTCATGCCCATGACGCTGTCGACGATCTTGTCCTGCGCGATAGCGGCCGGCGCCAATCGGACAGCGCGCGGCGCGGGCGTCTCTTCGGTTCCAGCGAGCCCGATCTCGCCCGCGAGATGATCGGCCAGCGCCGTGATGGTGGGAAAATTGAACAGCAGGGTCGCGGGCAGGGTGAGGCCGAGCCCGGTGCCCAGCGACTTGCGCAGCTCCAGCGCCATCAGGCTGTCGAGCCCGGCTTCGTTCAGGGGAACGTCGGGATCGAGCGCCTCACCCGGCGCCGCGCCCAGCACGACCGCCGCGGCCTCGGCGATGAAGGCTTTCAGTGCCGCGGGACTGGCGCGCGGATCCTGTCCGGCGGCGCGCGACTGGATGGCGGCGCGCCGGGCTGGCGCGACGGCGGCGAAGAAGTCCGGCACCGTGTCGCCATAGCCCGCCAGGAAGCGCGGCCAATCGATGGCGGCCACCATCAGGCGGCGGTGCTCCGAGACCAGCGCGCGTCCGAGGGCGGCGAAGGCGTGATCCGGCGCCATCAGGGCCGCACCAGCGGCGACCAGCCGCTCGCCGATCGTCGAGCGCGTCATGGTGCCGGCCTCGCCCCAGGCGCCCCAGTCGATGCAGAGGCCGGGAAGGCCGCGCTGGCGGCGCGCGTCGGCCAGCACGCCGAGATAGGCGTTGGCTGCGGCGTGCGGCGCCTGGCCCGGGTTGCCAATAAGGCCGGCCGAGCTGCCGAACAGCACGAAGGCGTCGAGCGTGAGGTTTGCCGTCGCCGTTTCGAGGTTGCGGGCACCGTCGACCTTGGGCGCGAACACCTGCGCGAGATCGGCGCGCTTCAGGGTGAGGATCGCGGCGTCGCTCAGCGTTCCGGCGAGATGGAATACGCCGCGCAGCGCCGGCCCGCAGGCCGCCACGATCCGTTCGACGTCGGCCGGAACGGCGACGTCGCCTACCATGACCTCGACGCCGTCCGGCAGCGCGACGCCCGGACGCGCCGTGCGCGCCATCAACACGACCCGTTCGGCGCCATGTGCGCGCAGCCAGGCGGCGAGCGGCGGTCCGAGTCCGCCCAGGCCGCCGCTGACCAGATGCACGCCGCCGGTCGCAAACACAGGCTCGCGCGGCAGGCTGGCGCGGGCGAGACGGGGCAGGTGCCACGCGCCGTCGCGCCACGCTGCTTCGCGCGCCTCGGGCGGTGCGCCCGCGGAGGCGTCGAGCGGCGCGTCCGGCGGCAGGTCGACCAGCCGGCAGTCGAGCTCGGGATGCTCGAGCGCGATCACACGGCCGAGGCCCAGCAGCACCGCCTGGTCGGCGGCGATGGGAGCGGTGCCAACGGGCTGGGCGCCGCGCGTGACGAGGCGCAGCGCCGGCGGATCGGGCATTGCGAGCACGCGCTGAACGGCCTGAAGCGCTGCATCGGCGAGGTCGAGCGGCGCCAGGCCGGCCGGAGCCTGCCAGACCATGGTCTCGCGTTCGGCGCGCGGCGCCTGGGCGATCGCCAGGACCTGGGCGCCGCCGCCCGGCGAGTCGATCGTCGCGGCGTCGCCGAAGCGTTCGAGCAGCAGGTCGCGCCATTTGCCGGCGGACAGCAGCGGATGGGCCGCGCGCAGGTCGCTGTCGGCGAAGCGCCACCAGCCCGGCGTGAGGCCGAAGACGAGATCGGACCAGTTGCTGCGCTTGGACGCCTCGAGCAGCAGCAGCAGGCCGGCCGGCGCCAGCAGGCGCGCGGCATGGCGCAGGCTGGCGCGCAGGTCCCTGGTCGCATGCAGCACGTTGGCGGCGAGGACGACGTCGTAGCCGCCGGCGGCGAAGCCCTGGAGGTCGGGTGCGCGTTCGATGTCGAGCGGCTCGCAGCGCGCCAGTCCGGCGCCAAAGCGCTCCTGCGCGGCATCGATGAAGGCGGGCGAGATGTCGGTGAAGGTGTAGGCGAGGCGCTCGGCTGGCACGAGCGCGCGCAGGGCGTCGAACACCGCACCGGTGCCGGCGCCGATCTCGAACACGCGCAGCGCGCGTCCGGCCGGCAGCGCGTCGACCATGCCCTTGAGGGCGGCCACGATCATGGCGTTCAGCATGCGCGCGAACGGCGGATCGGCGTAGACGGCGGTGCTTTCGCCGCCGCCGAACAGGACCGACAGCGGATCGGTCTCGCCGCGCAGCACACCCGGCAGGGCGCGGCCGCTGCGGCAGGCGAGATCGATCTCCAGGCGCTTGTCGAAGCGCGCGACGAGCTGGTCGGCGAGCGACTGCGGCGCGGCGGTCGTGCCGGCTGCCATCACGGGCAGGTGGGCATAGAGCCGGGCCTGGCCCGGGGCCACCGCCTTGGCGTCGATGCCGGCGCGCGCCTCGGCGGCGTAGGCGGAGGCGAGGTGTTCGAGCCCCTCGGCGAGACCGGGTTCCTCGGCCGGCGCCGCGACGTTGCCTGCCGTCAGGGCGAGCGCGCCGATGGTCGCTGGCGGCGGCAGCGTCACGGTCGTGCCCGGCTGGGCGGTCCACTCGACGGCGTAGGTCCAGCGCTCGGAGGGATCGGGCGTGAGGCTGGCCGCTCCCACGCGCTTGATGGTGAGGCCGGTGATCGCGGCGATCGTCTCGCCCGCGTCGTCGAACAGCACGATGTCGCCGGTGGCGACGTCGCCGCTGCCGCCGGTGTCGCTGCGGACCTGCGCGTGCGCCCACAGCGGGCCGGAGAACGGGCGGTGGAGCACGGCCTGGTCGACGGCGAGCGGCAGGAACGCGCCGCCCTGGCCGTCGCCCTTGAAGGTGGCTCCGAGCGCCTGGAAGCAGGCGTCGAGCTGCGCAGGATGGAGCGGTGCGACAGGCGCGACGCCGGACGGCAGCGCGACCTGGACCAGCGCTTCGTTTTCACCCCGGAACAGGCGACCGATGCCGCGGAAAGAAGGACCCAGCGTGATGCCGCGCTCGCCCAGCATCGCGTGCAGGGCGGCGGGACCGTCGGGATCCTCCGTGCAGCGCAGGGCGATGGTGGCGCGGTCGACGCGCTCGGGCTTCGGCACGGGAATGACGGTAGCGCTGGCATGCGCGGTCCAGCCGCCCCTGGCATCGGCATGGAGCGCGATCTGGTCGGCGTGCTGGAGGAGCTGGATGTTGCAGCCGCCGGCCGGCAGGGACATCGGTGCGGCGAACACGATGTCGCGCAGCGCCTGGCCCGAGGCTGCGAGCATGGCCACGATGTGCGACGCGCCGGGAACGATGGTCTCGCCCATGACGACATGGTCGGCGAGGAACGGCAGGCGCCCGGTGTCGAATCGGTTGCGGAACAGCACGTCGCCGTTGGCCATGTCGATGCGCTCGCCGGCGAGGGTGCCGGCGGCCTGCGCCTGCGCTGGCTCCGTGTGGAACCAATAGCTCTGCCTCTGGAAGGGATAGGCGGGCGCATCGGCGGCAGCCGTGCGGTAGGGCGCGTGGTGCCGGGCCCAGTCGACCGGGCTGCCGTCGCGCCACAGGCGGGCGAGCCCCTCGAGCAGGGTCGTCCAGCCGTGCTTGTCGGCGGGAACATTGGGCCGTGCCCGCGTGAGGCTGGGCAGGGCGGCGATCCCGGCTGCCGCCGTGCGCGCAAACCCGCTCAGCACCGGCTGCGCTCCCAGCTCGACCAGGTGCGTGACGCCCATCTTCTTCAAGGTCTCGAGGCCTGCCGCAAAGCGCACCGGCTGGCGCGCATGGGCGCGCCAGTAGGCGCCGTCGTGACGCGCCACCACTTCACCTGCGAGATTGCCGACCACCGGGATCAGCGGCTCGGCGTGCGGCGTCGCCTCGGCGGCGGCCTGCAAGCCGTCCAACATTGGATCGAGCAGGCGCGAATGGAACGCGTGGGCCAGCGGCAGCTTCAGCGCCATGCCCGACAAAGCGGAGTCGGCGACCAGCCGATCGATCGCGGCTTCCGGGCCGGCCACGGTCATCGCGGTCGGGCTGTTGACGCCGGCCAGCTCGATCTCCGGATGCCGCGCCAGCACCGCGCGCACCTTGGCGTCCTCGCCCAGCAGGGCCGCCATCGCGCCGCCGACTGGCAACGCCTGCATCAGCTTGCCTCGGGTGGCGATCAGGCGGGCGCCGTCTTCCAGTGTCAGCACGCCGGCCAGATGAGCGGCGGCGTATTCGCCAACGGAGTGGCCCAGCACGGCCACCGGCTCGACCCCCCACGATCGCCACAGCGCCCCGAGGCCCGCCGAGAGGGCATAGAGCGCCGGCTGGGCGTAGTCGGTGCGCGCAAGCAAAGAAGCATCGGCGAAGATACGAGTCAGCGGCGCATCCAAACCCATCACCGCGTCGCAGCGCTCGATCACCGAACGGAACACCGGGGAGATGTCCATCAGGCCAGCAGCCATCCCGGCATAGGTCGAGCCCTGGCCGGTGCACAGGAAGGCCACACGCGGCCGACCTGCGGTGGACGGCGTCGCGCCAGCGAGCGCGGTCTTGGCCGACGCAACATCGGACGCGACCACGGCCAGGCGATGCGGGAAGCGGGCACGGCCCGCGGCGGCGCGCGCCAGGCCGGCGAGATCGGCGGTCGGTGCCGAGAGAGTCTCGAGCCAGCGGACGCGCAAGGCGTCCAGAGCTGTGGGATCGCGGGCGGAGATGGCCAGCACCTGCACCGGACGAGGATCGGCAGTGGGCTTGGCTTCCGGTGCGCGTTCGAGGACCACATGCGCGTTGGTGCCGGAGAAGCCGAAGGAGCTGACGCCGATACAGGTGAGTGCGGCGGAGCGCGTTGCGGTCGGTACTTCGATCGGCACGCCGCCGAGATCGATGTGCGGGTTGAGTTGCTTGAAATGCAGGGTGGCCGGCACCGTCTGGTGGCGCAGCATCAGCACCGCCTTGATCAGGCCGGCGACGCCGGCGGCCGCTTCGGTGTGGCCGATGTTGGTCTTCACCGAACCGACGGCGAGAGGCTTCGAGCGTCCTGCGAAGACCGACGCCAGCGCGTGCATCTCGATGGGGTCGCCCAGCGACGTGCCGGTGCCGTGCGCCTCGATGGCGTCGATGCTGTCGGGCGTGAGGCCGGCGTTGGTCAATGCCGCACGGATCACGGCTTCCTGCGCCGGGCCGTTGGGCGCGGTGAGCCCGGCGCTGCGGCCGTCCTGGTTGACCGCGGTGCCTCGGATCACCGCCAGTACCCGGTCACCCGCTGCCTCGGCGTCGGACAGGCGCTTCAGCACCAGTACGCCGCAACCCTCGCCGCGCACGTAACCGTCGGCGTCGGCGTCGAAGGTCTTGCAGCGTCCGTTCGCCGCCAACATGCGCGCCTTGGAGAAATTGATGGTGAGGGCGGGCGACAGAGTGAGATTGACGCCGGCCGCCAGCGCCAGGCCGCACTCGCCGGCGCGCAACGCCTGGACGGCGAGATGAACCGCGGTGAGAGAGGACGAGCACGCGGTGTCGACCATCATCGCCGGACCCTGCGTGCCGAAGGCATAGGCCAGGCGTCCGGCGGCGATGCTGGGCGCATTGCCGAGGGCGGCGTAGGCGTCGATCCACGACTCGTCGCGACCGGCGCCCAGAAGCGTGCCGTAATCCGACGTGCTGAGGCCCACGAACACGCCGGCCTGGCGGCCGTTCAGGCTGTCGGGCGCGATGCCCGCATCCTCCAGCGCCTGCCAGGCGACTTCGAGGAGAAGGCGATGCTGCGGATCCATCGCCTCGGCTTCGCGCCGCGAGATGCCGAACAGCGCCGCATCGAAGGCATCGACGTTGGAGAGGAAGCCGCCCCAGCGCGAGTTCGTCTTGCCGGGCCGGTCGGGATCGGGATCGAAATAGGCGTCGACGTCCCAGCGGCTCTGCGGCACCTCGGTGATCGCATCGCGGGCGCCGGCCAGCAGCTGCCAATAGGAGTCGCTGTCGGACACTTCGCCGGGAAAGCGGCAGCCGATGCCGACGATCGCCACCGGCGCGGTCGCCGCACGCTCCGCCGTCGCCAGCCGACCTTCGAGGTCCTGGATCATCGCCAGCGCGCGCTTGACGGCGCTGGCGGTCCGGGAGGGATTCTCAGTGTCCGGCATGACTCAACTTACGCTCCAGCAGCAGCAATGCCGCTTCCTCGTTCAGCTCTTCGTCCTCGATCGCGACTGCCTGGATCGGTCCGGGCCTGGGACGCGCTACCGCCTCGAGGGCCGGCGGCGTGCCACGGGCAATCAAGCCCAACTCGCCGGCGAGACGATCGCACAGCGCCTCCGCCGTCGGATGGTCGAACACTAGGCTGGTAGGCAGGACCCGTCCAATGGCGCCGCCCAGCGCGTTGCGCAGCTCCACCGCCATCAGCGAATCGAGGCCGAGTTCGGGCAACGGCCGGGTGCGTTCCAGCGCCAGCTCGCCGAGGCCGAGGATACGGCCGACGATCTCGTCGACCACGGCCTCGAGCACGTCGCGCTTGGCGCTGCCGACGGCGGCCGCCAGCCGTTGCGCGAACGCCGCCGCCGCCACTGCGGGTCGCCGCGCGCCGGCACTGATGGCGACGCGATCGAGGTTGGCCGCCAGTGCCACGTCGAGCGCGGCCAACGCCGTCTCCGGATCGAGCGCCGGCCCGTCGAGCGCGCGCGCCATGCCGAGTCCGCGCCAGGCGCCCCAGTCGATCAGCGTCGCGGGAGCCCCTACCGCGCGCCGTGCCTGGACGACGGCGTCGAGGGCTGCGTTGGCGGCGGCGTAGTTGGCCTGTCCCGCCGATCCTGCCTGTCCGGCGAGCGAGCCGAACAGCACGAAGTGGTCGAGCGCCCGCCCGCGTGTGGCCGCGTCCAGCGCCTGGGCGCCATGGAGCTTGGCGCCGAACGCGGCGGCGAGCTGATCGCGCGTCATGGTCGCGGCGGTGGCGTCGTGCAGTTCGGCGGCAAGATGGAAGACGCCCTTGAGCGGCGGCGTCAGGTCCGCCAGCGCTGTGCGCACGGCCGCCGGATCGGCCACGTCGACGGCCAGCGTGCGCACCGATGCGCCAGGAATGTCGATCTCGGCGGTGTGGCGCGACAACATCACGAGATGCCGCACACCGCGGGACACCAGCCAGCCGCCAAGCTGGCGGCCGATGGCGCCGGTACCGCCGCTGACAACATAGGTCGCGTCGGAGCGCAGCAGCGTGCGATTGAGTGCGAGCTTGCCCATGTGGCGCGCGCCCTGCAGGAGGCGGAGCGCGTCGGTGACCTCGGCGAAGGCGTAGGGTTTTACGGGCAGCGGCGCCTGGCCGGCAGCGAGCGCGGCGACGGCGGCGCGCAGCATCTCGCTCACGCGCGCCGGGTCGTCGAGGATCAGACGGTCGAGCGCGATCGCCTCGTAGCGCACGTCGGCGCGCACGGCGGCGACCTGGGCCGGTGTCCACAGCTCGGCCTTGCCTAATTCGAGGAACAGACCGTTGGGCTTCAGGAGGCGCAGGCCGGCCGGGATCGCGGGGCCGGTCAGGCTGTTGACGACGACGTCCACGGGTGCCGCGCGTGCGAAATCGAGTGAGCGCGAGTCGTAAATTTCCGAAATGCCCAGCGCCTTGATGCGCGCGCGCTTGGCCGGGCTGCCGGCCGTGGCCACGACGGTGGCGCCGCGTGCCTGGGCGAGCGCCACGGCGGCCAGGCCCACGCCGCCGGTCGCGGCATGGATCAGCACGCGCTGGCCCGTGCCGAGGCGTGCGACCTCGTCGAGGGCGAGGCGCGCCGTCAGCAAGGCGACGGGCTGGGCTGCCACGATCCGCCAGTCGAGCGCCACGGGCACGCGGCAGGCGAGGCGCGCATCGACGGTGACGTGACTGGCGAAGGAGCCGGCGGCGATGGCGACCACGGCATCGCCCGCCGCGAGGTCGGTCACGCCGGGGCCGACGGCGGCGACGGTGCCGGCGCATTCGACGCCGGGCGCGCCGCCGTCGCCGGGATAGACGCCCAGCAGGTTCATCACGTCGCGGAAGTTGATGCCGGTCGTGGCGATCTCGATCTCGATCTCGCCGGCACCCGGCACGCGCCGCTCGACCGGCGCCCAGCGCAGCGCTTCGAGGGTCGCGGTCTCTCCGCGCGCGAGGATGAATGGCGATATGGGATTGGCGGTGGCAGTACGCGGCACGAGGCGCGGCGCCAGCAGGCGGCCTGCGCGCCGAGCGAGCGCGGTCGCGTCTGCGACCCTCGGCACAGGCGGCGGCGTGGCCGTGGCATCGTCGAGGTCGAGCAGCAGGGGCCGCAGCTCGGGCCGCTCGCGGGCGAGCGAGGCCACCAGACCGACGAGTGCGGCTTGTGCCGGCAGCGGCACGGTGCCGTTCGCCGATGTGGCGCGATGGGCGAGGACCGCCAGACGTGGCGCCGCGTTGCCGGCCATGCGGAAGGCCGACAGCACGCGCCAGCAGGCAGCGACCGGATCGTCCTCGCCGCGGCAGTCGATCCAGACCGGCGTTTCGTCGCCGGCGGCGGCGTCCTCCCAGACGGTGTCGGCCAGCACCGCGCCGGACGCGGGCTGCACGGACGCGAGCCGCAGGCCCTCGCACCACGCAACCATGCCGCCATCGACATCGAGCAGGGCAATGTCGGCGCGGTCGGGCGCGCGCAGATGGAGGATCGAGCTGGCGGGCGTACCGCCGAACCACACAAGGCGATCGAGGCCGGCCGGTACCAGAGCGCCGTTCGCGGTCTCGGGCAGCGCGGCGGCGAGGCTCTGCCAGGCCGCGTCGAGCACCCTTGGATCGAGGCGCCATTCCCGATCGGCGGGCGGCAGGTCGGCGACCGCGGTCTTGTCGCCGCCGGCGAGGAAGCGCAGGCCGCGGAAGGCGGGGCCGTAGACGAGGCCCGCCTCGGCGAAGCGCGCGTAGAGCCTGGCGAGATCGACGACCTTCGTTGCTGCCGCGCGCGCGGCATCGCGCGGCATCGGCGGCACGGTGCCGGCAGGCCGCCAGCTCGCCTCGGCGATCGTGGTGAAGACGGCGTCGTCGTTGTCCTCGGAGGCCACGATGCGCAGCGTGCGCGTGGCCGGATCGACGATGGTCTGCACCACCGGCCGTTCCTCGGGCACGAGCATCTGCAGGAAAGCAATGTCGACCAGCTCAACCGGTTCGCCTTCGGGAAGGGCGGCCAGCAGCATCTCGGTCAGGCCGGCGGCGGGCATCACCGGCCGGTCGTTCACCGCGTGATCGGCGAGCCAGGCCGGCTGCAGCGGCACCAGCACGTTTTCGTAGATCGTCTGAGCCAGGCCCGAGCGCAGGCGGCGGCCGAGCAGTGGATGGCTGCCGCGCGGCCTTGCCGTCTGTGTCGCGCGGGCGCGGACCCAATACTGCTGGCGCTGGAAGGGATAGAGCGGCAGGCCGATGCGGCGGCCGGCGGCGACGGCGATCTCGGGCGGCGGGGCGTCGGAAGGCTGGGCGGTGGCGAGCTGGTCGGGGTGATCGACGCACACCCACCACGGCAGCCGCGCGCGACCGACGGCGGCGCTGTGGCAGAGGTCGGTGAACGGAACGCCGTCGTCGATCAGCGCGCGGTAACGCTCGATCAGGACACGCAGCGCTTCCGGTGTGCGTGCGGAGATGAACAACCGCGCGGGTGCAGCGCTCAGGGCAATCGGCGCTGTGGCGGTGGCGCGGTCGAGGATCACGTGCGCGTTGGTGCCGGAGAAACCAAAGGAGCTGACGCCGATGCGGGCGAGTTCGGCGGGCTTCGTGGTGGTGGGCACCTCGATCGGGACGCCGGCGAGATCGATGTGCGGGTTGAGCTGGCGGAAGTGCAGGCTGGCGGGAACCGTCTGATGCCGCAGCATCAGGATGGCCTTGATCAGGCCAGCGACGCCGGCAGCAGCCTCGGTGTGGCCGATGTTGGCTTTCACCGAGCCGACGCTGAGCGGCTTGGCGCGGCCGGCGAATACCGCCGCCAGCGCATGCATCTCGATGGGGTCGCCGAGCGACGTGCCGGTACCGTGCGCCTCGATGGCATCGATGCTGTCGGGCACGAGACCGGCGTTGGCGAGTGCGGCGCGGATCACGGCCTCTTGCGCGAGGCCATTGGGGGCGGTGAGGCCGGCGCTGCGGCCGTCCTGGTTCACCGCGGTGCCGCGGATCACCGCCAGCACGCGGTCGCCAGCGGCTTCGGCATCGGAGAGCCGCTTCAGCACGATCACGCCGCAACCCTCGCCGCGCACGAAGCCGTCGGCCGAGGCGTCGAAGGCCTTGCAGTGGCCGTCGGGTGACAGCATGTGCAGCCGCTCCAGCGCCGTGGTCGTCCCGGTGCCGAGCGTCAGGTTGACCCCGCCGGCCAGTGCCGTCGAGCATTCGCCGCGCCGCAACGCCTGAACCGCCAGATGCACCGACACCAGCGACGACGAGCACGCCGTGTCGAGCACCATCGCCGGGCCGGTCAGCCCGAGCAGGTAGGCGATGCGGCCGGCGGCGATGCTGGGCGCGCCACCGATGCCGGCATAGCCGTCGGCACCCTCCGCGCCCGCAGCGAATTGCGAGTAGTCGTAGTTGCACATGCCGACGAACACGCCGGTCGGGCTGCCGGCCAGGCTGTCAGGCGGGATCAACGCATCCTCGAGCGCTTCCCACGCCACTTCGAGTAGCAGCCGATGCTGCGGGTCCATGAACGTCGCCTCGCGCGGGGCGATGCCGAAGAAGGTCGGATCGAAGCCGGCGACGTCGGACAGATAGCCGGCGCGCGCCGCGGCGCCTTCGGCTACGCTGGCGTCGGGTCGCTCGGGCCGGGGTATGATGCCGTCGCGCGCCTCGGCCAGCGACCGCCAGAACCGCTCGGGATCGTCGCCGCCGCCGGGGAAGCGGCAGCCCGCGCCGACGATGGCGATCGGCGCATCGGCGTCGACCGCGACGACCGAAGCGGTGGTTATCTTGGCCGCGCCGCCCAAGTGCCTGCACAGTGCATCGATGGTGCTGAAGTCGAACAGGAGCGTGGCGCTGAGCGACCGGCCGTCGAGCCGCGCCTGCAGCCGGTTGCGTAGTTCGACGGCCATCAGCGAGTCGAGGCCGAGCTCGAACAGGTTGGCCGACCGCGAGATCGCCTGTCCCGGCGGATAGCCCAGCACGAAGGCAGCCTCGGCGCTCACGAGATCGACCAGCGCACCGGCCGCGAGGCCCGCTGGCCGGACGTAAGGAATCGCCGGCGCCATCGCAGCCGTGCGTCGCGCCTGCCAGTTGCGCGTCGCGGCGGGCGGGCGGCCTTCGCCGAAGCTCGCCAGCAAGCGCGCGCGATCGATCGGCAGCACGGCGACCGCGGCTTCCGGCGTGGCCAGTGCCCAGTCGAGGACACGGGCGGCGCCGTCGTTGGAGATTGTGCCGAGACCTTGCGCCGCCAGGCGCTGCAGGAGTGCCGCGCGTCCGGTCGACGAGCCGCTCTCGCGCCACAGGCCCCAGCCGAGGCTGAGCGCCTGCTTGCCGCGTCGACGCCGTGCTGCCGCCAGTGCATCGAGACCGACGCTGGCCGCCACGTGGGTGGCCTGGCCCGCTTGGCCGAACAGGCCGACGGCGGAGGAGAAGAGCAGGAAGAGGCCGGCGTCGGGGAAAGCCGCGTCGAGCGCCAAGGCCGCATCGAGCTTGGGTGCCAGCACGGCGGCGAACTGATTGGGCTTAGCTTGGGCAAGTGTCGCATCGTCGAGCGTGCCTGCGGCGTGGACGATGCCGCCCAGCGGCGGCAGCCGGCCGATCATCCCGGCAAGCGCGCCCGCATCGGCGAGGTCGCAGGCCTCCACGCGCACGGTGACGCCATCGCCGCGCAACCTGTCGATCCAGTCCGTGGCGACAGCGGTGCGGCCGCTCAACACCAAATTGCGCACGCCGCGGCCCACCAGCCACTCGGTAATGAAGCGGCCGAGGCCGCCGAAGGCGCCGGTGACCAGGAACCAGGCGCCGGCGTCTATTGCGATCGGTTCGGCGCCGTCCGCGGCCATGTCGAGGCGCGGCACGAAGCGGCTTTCGCCGGCATGGGCGAGTTCCGGCTCGGCCGTCAGCTGCTCGGTGGCGAGGATTTCCTCCCAGCGGGCGCGCGGCGCGTCGAGGCAGCGCAGCTCGAGTTCGGGTCGCTCGAGGCGCAGCGTCCGCATCATACCCCACAGGGCCGCTGCCGCCGGGTCGGCGACCGCGGGTCCGACGGCCCCGTCGGTCAGCAGGACAAGACTTCCTTCGTCGGGACGAAGGGCGCTGATCGTGTCCAGCAGGGCCGCGCACCGCTCGGCCGCCGTGCCGCCCCCGTCGCGATGCACGCGCTGGGCGATCCTGCGACGGGCCAGCAGGACGGAGTGGCCGGGCAACGACAGCGCTTCGACCTCGAGCCCCTTGGCTTCGAGCAACTTTACCCAATCGTCGCGCCGCGGCAGCGGATAGTCGGGACGCAGCGTCGTGTCGGTGAAGCGCCACCAGCCCTCGGTCAGGCCAAATACAAGATCGATCCATCCGGCCGGCGCGTCGTCGCGGCCCGGACGCGCGGTCTCGAGCAACAGCAGGCGGCCCTGCGGCGCCAGCGTCTGCAGAGCATTGTCGAGCGTGGCGCCGAGATCGGCCGTCGCATGCAGCACGTTGGCGGCAACGACGAGGTCGAACGAGGCCACAGGAATGCCTTGCTCACCGGGGGCGCGCTCGATGTCGAAAGAGGCGAAGCGCTCGGCGGCAAACCGCCCGCGCGCCTGAGCGACCAGGGTCGGGCTGATGTCGGTGAACCAATACTGGGTGCGCGCGGCATCGAGGGCGGCGAGCACGGATTCCGTCGTGCCGCCGGTGCCTGCGCCGATCTCGAGGACGCGCAGCGGGCCGGTGGGCGGCGTGGCCGCCACGGCAAGCGCCGCCATCGTCCGGTTGGCCGCGCGATAGACGGCGGATTGGCTGTAGATGGCGGCGGCGTCGTTGTCGGCGAACAGCAGCGACATCGGGTCGGTTCTGCCGCGCAGCACGTCGGCCAGTGCGGCACCACAACGGGCGAGCAGCGCGCCTTCCGGTCCCGGCGGCGACGGCGCCGAGGCGGGCGCGCCGGCGGCGAGGCGCGGCAGGTGTTGCCACAGGCGGTGGTGACGCGGCACCACCTCCGCTTCGGACACCGTCGCCAGCGCGTCGCGCGCATAGGCCGCCGCGGCCGTGTTCAGCGCCTGTTCGAGCGTCGTGGTATCGCCGAGTTCGTCGCACAGCGAGGCGGCGACGGCGAAAGGCGACGGCGCTTCGTCCCAGCGTGTGGCGTGCAGCCACTGCCGCCAGCCGCCGGCCGATGCTGCCGCGGCCAGGCGCAGGCGGTCGATGCGGGCGATCGTGGCGCCCGAGCCATCGAGCAAGCGGACGTCGACCACGCTGACGCCGGCACCCACCTCGACGATCTCGGCGTGGGCCCAGACGTCGCCGATGGGAGAGGTGTCGCGCTCGTAGCGCGCGATGCCGGCGGGCAGGCGGGCCGCGCCGCCGGCGCCAAAGTGGATCGCGCCGGCGATGCGGAAGGCCGCATCCAGCAAGGCGACGTAGGGTGCGGGGCGCAGCTTGGCCAGCGCCTGCGAGGGGCCGCGCGCGAGCGTTTCGATGCAGTCGTAGAACGGCCCATATTCCAAACCGGTGTCGCGCAGCCACGCGGCGTAGGCCGCTGGATCCAGGCTCTCGGCGCACAGGCTTCGCAGCTTCGAGAGATCGACCCACTGCGCGGCGGCGCCCGCCGCGGGCAGGGCGGTGGCATGACGTTGCCAGGCATCGTTGTCGCGCGAGAAGAGGGCGAGCGGCGTGCCGGCCACGATCTGGACCGTGCGCGGCGTCGCCACCGGCAACGGCCGGTCGAAGGTGATGTCGACCAGGGCGGAACCCTGGTCGGTCGTCTCGGCGGCGGCCCGCAAGCGCTCGAGCATGTCGGCGGCGGGCAGCAGAGGCTCGCCGCGCACGCGATGATCGGCGACACGTGGACTGCCCGGCAGCAGCTTGATCTCGAACAGAGGTGCCTCGCCCGCCTGCGCGATCCGGCGACCGGGGAGCTGTTCGCTTTCGTCGAGCCAATAGCGTTGGCGCTGGAAGGGATAGAGCGGCAGGTCGATGCGCGGGCCGGCGATGACGGGCAGCTCGGGTGCCGGCGCATCGGAAGGCTGGGCGGTGGCGAGTTGGTCGGCGCTGTCGATGCACACCCACCACGGCAGGCGCGACCGCCCAACGGCGGCGCTGTGGCAGAGATCGGCGAAGGGAACGCCGTCGTCGATCAGCGCGCGATAGCGGTCGATCAGGATGCGCAGCGCTTCCGGCGTGCGCGCCGAGATCAGCAGCCGGGAGGGAGCGCTCGATGGCGTGGCCGGCATCGCCTCGGCCGCACGCTCAAGGATCACGTGGGCGTTGGTGCCGGAGAAGCCAAAGGAGCTGACGCCGACGCAAGTGAGTTTGGTCGGGCGAGTCGCTGTCGGCACGTCGATGGGTACGCCGCCCAGGTCGATGTGCGGGTTGAGTTGGCGGAAGTGCAGGTTGGCCGGAACCGCCTGGTGGCGCAGCATCAGGATGGCCTTGATCAGCCCGGCGACGCCGGCGGCGGCTTCAGTGTGGCCGATGTTGGTCTTCACCGAACCGACGCTGAGCGGCTTTGAGCGTCCGGCGAAGACCGATGCGAGCGCATGCATCTCGATGGGGTCGCCGAGCGACGTGCCCGTACCGTGCGCCTCGATGGCGTCGATGCTGTCGGGCGCGAGGCCGGCATTGGCGAGCGCGGCACGGATCACGGCTTCTTGCGCGGGACCGTTGGGCGCGGTGAGGCCGGCGCTGCGGCCATCTTGGTTCACGGCCGTGCCGCGGATCACCGCCAGCACGCGGTCGCCCGCCGCCTCGGCATCGGATAGCCGCTTCAGAACCAGCACGCCGCAACCTTCGCCGCGCACGAAGCCGTCCGCCTCGGCATCGAACGCCTTGCAGTGGCCGTCCGGCGACAGCATGTGGAGACGATCGAGCGTCGCCGCCCCTTGCGGCAACAACGTGAGGTTGACGCCGCCGCTCAGCGCCAGCTCACACTCGCCCGCGCGCAGTGCCTGCACGGCAAGATGCAATGCCACGAGAGACGAGGAGCAGGCCGTGTCGACGACAAGCGCCGGGCCGTTCAGGCCCAGCGCATAGGCGGTTCGTCCCGCGGCGACGCCCGGCGCACCGCCGGTCGCGGCGTAGCCGTCGGCCGATTGCATGTCGATGTCGCCCAGCCGCGCGTAATCGGCCGTGCAACAGCCGAGATAGACGCCGGCGCGCGTGTTCTCCAAGCGATCGGCGGCGATGCCGGCATGCTCCAGCGCTTCCCATGCGACCTCGAGCACCAGCCGCTGCTGCGGATCCATCGCCACGGCCTCGCGCGGGCTGATGCCGAAGAAGGCGGCGTCGAACAGGTCGATCGCGGACAGGAAGCCGCCGTGTGCGACGGCGCCGGACCCGGCGGCCCAGCGCTCGGCTGGCACCGTCGTCACGGCGTCATGGCCGGCCTTCAACTGCTCCCAGACCGAGGCCGGCGTATCGCCCAAGGGGAGACGACAGCCCATGCCGACGATCGCGATCGGCGACGACATGCGGCCTTCGGCGGTGGTCAGCTTGGCCTGCATGCGTTGTAGCAGGCGCAGCGACTGCTCCTTGACCTGGCGCTCGGTCGAGCCGGGGGGCTGCGTAGTCATGCGCCGCCACCCGGTTCGCCGTGCAGGTTTTCGAAGGCGCCGAGCGCGGCGTCGAGTTCTGCATCGGAAACGCTCGCGAGATCCTGCTCGATCACCGGCACCAGCACGGCCACGGGCGCGATGGCGCGTTCCTCGCCGGGCAGGCCGAGATAGGTGGTTGCCATGTAGTCGGTGAGGGCCGCGACGGTGGGATGGTCGAACAACAGGCTGGCCGGCAGCACCGCACCGACCAGGCGGCCGAGGCGGTTGCGCAGCTCCAGCGCCGCCAGCGAGTCCAGGCCGAGTTCCTGCAGCGGCCGGCGACGATCGATGGCGCCCGGGATCGACAGCATGGTCGCGCATTCCTCGGCGATGCGGTCGCGCAGGGCGGCCCGCCGGTCGCCGGCGGAGAGTTCGGGGCCAGCCGGTGCGACGGTCTTCGCGACGACAACGGCGGGAAGGGGCCGCGGGGCGAGCAGATCGCGCAGCAGCGATGGGACGTTCGGCGTCGCGCGCATGGCAGCTGGCTCGATCGGCAGCACGGCGGCCTGCGCCAGGCCCGCGTCGAGGATCCGGTCGAGGGCTGCGAAGCCCTCCGACGTGCCGATGGCGCCCATGCCGGCTGTGAGCGTGGCCATCACGCCACGTTGCGCGGCGGCGCCGTGCTCACGCCAGGCACCCCAATCGACGGTCACGGCCGGATAGCCCGCCGCGGCACGGGCAACCAGCGCGGCATCTAGCGCGGCGCTTGCAACGGTGTGGGTCGCCTGGCCCGTCGAGCCGAAGAGCGCGCCCGCCGAGGAGAAGCCCACGAGCAGGTCGAGGTCCGGCCACTGCTCGACGATGGCGCGCAGGCCGCCCAGCTTGGCGGTGGCGACACGGTCGAACGCCGCGCGGTCAAGATCGGCGATCAGCCGGTCTTCGAGAATGCCGGCGGCATGGATGACGCCACGTACTGGCGGCAAGGAAGCTTTCTGGACGCGCGCGTCGACGGCGGCGAGGGTCGCCGGATCGGCCACGTCGCCCACGATGACGTCGGCTGGAGCGTCAGCCGGCGCCGTGCGGCCGACGCGGATCACCGCACCGGCGCCGCGCCGCTTCAGCCAGGCGGTAATCCACGGCCCGAGGCCACCCAACCCGCCGGTGACGACGTAGGTGCCGTCGGCGCGGATCGTGGCCGGCTGCTCGGGCAGCGCCACCAGCTTGCCGATGTGCTCGGCGCGCATCATCGCGGCGAAGCCGCGCGCGGTGTGGGCGAGGCCCATCGTGCCGACCGGCGGCAGCAAGGTGCGGTCGGCGGCGACGGCCGCGACGATCGATTTCAGCAGTGCCGCGAAAGCGGGCACCGGAACCTCGTCGAGGGCGACGACGTGATAGGCGACCTCCGGATGCCTGGCCGCCACGTCCCGCGGCGTGGCGATGCCGATCCTGCCGATCTCGATGAAGCGCCCGCCCGGCTTCAGCATCGCGAGGCTGGCGTCGCGTTGCAGCGCGGGCAGCGCGTTCAGCACGACATCGACCTTGCCGGCCGCGGTGAAGCCGGTGTCGCGCGACGAATAGACCTCCCGCATGCCGCACGCCGCGAGCTGCTTGCGCTTGGGCTCGCTGCCGGCGGTCGCCACGATCTCCACTCCGAGCGTGCGCGACAGCTGAAGGGCGAACCAGCCGACGCCGCCAGTTGCCGAATGGATCAGCACGCGGTCGCCGCGGCGCAGGCGCGCCAGTTCGCGGATCGCGTACCACGCGGTGGCGCCCGCGATCGGGATGGCCGCGGCCTCTGCGAAGTCGAGTGCTGCCGGCTTGGCGAGCACAAGGCGCGCGTCGGCACGGACGTGCGTGGCCAGCGCGCCTGGTGCCACCGCGATCACCTGGTCGCCGACAACGACGTTGGATACGCCGGCGCCTATCGCCTCGACTTCGCCGGCGCATTCGCTACCGAGGCCGCCGCCGACCGGCGGCACCTGGCCCGCGGCCGTGAGCACGTCCTTGTAGTTGATGCCGGCGGCGCGCACGCGGATCAGCACTTCGCCCGGCCCAGGCACCGGCTTTGCGATCGGCAATACCTGCAGGTCGAGCGCCAGGGAGCGGACGGGCGCCAATGGTGCCGCGAGCGGCATCGGCTCGAGGCGAACGATGTGCCGCGCATCGCTGCGCCAGACTACACTGTCCTCGCCATCGTCGAGCACGCGTTCGATCGCGATCGCGCTTGCCATGTTGGGCGTATCGAAAGCGATCGACCGCGGACGGAGGGCAGGGTGCTCGCGTGCCAGGGTACGGAGGAAGCCGCCAAGCGCCGCTTGCGCGGGCGAGGGCGGATCGGCCAGCGGTAGCATCAGGCGCGGTGCATCCGTGCGCGCGATCAACGCCTGGCTGAGGCCGAGCAGGTCGGGCAGAGGGGCGCCGCGGTCCTCGATGCCCGCCAGGCAAATGACACCGGCGAGCGGGCCGGGCGGCAGGGGCGCGTCTACTGGTGAGAAATCGAGGCCGACGGATGCTGCGAGCGCCGGATCCCGGCCGACGGCGATCCATCGTGCGGGACCGGCGGTAGCCGTCAGCACGACCTGGCCGCCGCGTTCGGTCACGATCACTGGATCGGTGAGCCCGGCCTCGCGCACCAGGCGGGCCAGAGTCTCGGCGCCGACCAGCGGATGATGCGGCCGCAGCGCGCGATCGTCCTGCCGCGTCCAGTCTTCAGTCATGCCAAAGGTGATGTCCAGGCGCGCCAGCGGTCCGGTTCCCTCGACCAGCAGCATGCGCCCGCCGGGTGTAAGCAGGCTCGTGGCATGGCGGATCGCGGCGCCGAGGTCGGGCGTCGCATGGAGGACGTTGGCGGCGACCACGAGGTCGAACGTGCCGGTCTCGATCCCCTGCGGGACGGGATCGCGCGAGATGTCGAGCGTCGCCGTGCGCAGGCCGGACCAATCGGAGAAGGCTCGCCGGGCTGCGGCGAGGAAGGCAGGCGAGATGTCGGTGAAGAGATAGTCGACCGTGTCGGGCAAGGCCGCGCGCAACGCCCGCGTCGTCGCCGCCGTGCCGCCGCCGATCTCGACGATCCTACGCGGGCGGGCGGCGGCTGCGACGCCAGCGGCCACGTCGTTGATGCGTTGGGCGAAGGGCGAAGCGCGGTAGGCGCCGTGGGCGCCATCGTCGTGGCCGAACAGTACGGCGAGCGGATCCTGCTTGCCCGCCAGCACGTCGGCCAGCGCGCGGCCGCAGCGGCCGACCAGCGCGATCTCCACCGAGTGGTCGGGGTACGCCTTCTGCAGCGCGTCGATCGCGGCGCCAGGCGCCGTCATCGCCGGATTGGCCGCCGCCGCGTGCAGACTGAGGAGAGCGGCGAGCGCGGGTCGGACCGGTGTCGGCACCGCGGCCAGCGCATCGCGGGCGAAGGCGCGCGCGACAACCTCGAGAGCGGCATGTGGTGCAGTCAAGGAAGGGTCTTCGTCGGGCCGCACGGCAAGCCGGTAGATCATGCGCTCGGCGGGCGACCGTGCGCGCCGGCAGACGACGCCGCGGGCTTCCGCCAGCACTGATCCGGACTCATCCAGCCACAGCAACTCGCCGGTCTTGGCGTCGGGTGTGTCGTCGACGATGCGCGCCAGGATGCGACTGACGCCGAGGATCGACCGATGGATCGTGAAATGCGCGATCGATGAGGGACGGAAACCGTCGCCGGCCGCGATCACCGCGCCGCCGAGCGCCTGGAGGCCGGCGTCAAGGACGGTCACGACGTCGCGCGGGCGGTCGGGATCGAGTTCGGCCCGAACGCCGTCGTCGCCGTGCTGCAGGCGGTGGATCAGGTGGAAGGCGGCGCCGAAAGTGAGACCGGCGCCGACGAGCGTCGCGGCCCAATCGGCGCCGTCGATCGTTTCACTGGGCTGAAAGTCCCAGGCGGCGGGAGCCGCCGCGGCCGTCGTCGTGCGCGCCTCGGCGAGGGTTTGCCACGCGCCGTCGCGCTCGGTCATGACGCGCAGCCGGCCGTCGGTCGCGGACCAAAGCTGCAGGTCGCCCGCGCCGTCGAGCGGCAGCGGCAGGTTGATCGCCACGTCCGACAGCGCCCCGCCCGACGCTGCCGCCACAAAGACGGCGAGATGGAAGGCGCCGGGCAGCAATGGCGTGCCGTCGACGACATGCTGTTCCAGCAACGCCAGCCGCGCCGGCCCGATGTCGATCTGATGGACAGTCTCGCCGAACGGAGTCGCGATCGGCGGCCCGATCAGGTCTTGCCGGGACTCGATCCAGTAGCGCCGGCGCTGGAACGGATAGAGCGGAAGGCCGGCCGCCGGGCCGTCGCCGCGTGCCTCGACGTCCGGCGGCGTTCCTTCGGTGGGCACAGCGCTTGCCAACGCGTCGGCCGATTCGACGGCGATCCACCACGGGTGCTGCGGCCGGCGGGTGGCCGCGCCGGCAAGCACCGCGAACGACGTGGGCGCGGTCTCCAGGCGGTCGCGATAGGCCTGAGTCAGGGCGGCAAGTGCTGCCTTGTCGCGCGCCGACACGACCAGGCGCGGCGCGGTCACTGCGGCCCTGACGTCGGGCGCGCGCGCCAGCACGACATGCGCATTGGTGCCGCCGATGCCGAAGGAGCTGACGCCGGCCACCAGGCGCTCGGTCCACGGCCGCGTCTCGGCCGCGAGCCGGAACGGCGTATCCTGCCAGCCGATGCGAGTCGACGGTGAGTCGGCGTGCAGGCTGCGCGCGATCGTCCGGTGCTCGAGCATGAGCACGGTCTTGATGAGGCCGGCGATGCCGGCGGCGGTCTCGGTGTGGCCGATGTTGCTCTTGGCGCTGCCCAGCGCGATCGCGCCGGGTGCAGCGCCGCGACAGGCGGCGGCGAGGGCGGCCACTTCGACCGGATCGCCGAGCGCCGTCGCCGTGCCATGGCCCTCGATGCAGCCGATGTCCGTTGCGCGCACGTCGGCGACGGCCAACGCCTCGGCGATGACGGCGGCCTGGCGATCCTGGCTGGGCGCGGTGAAGCCTACCTTGCGGCTGCCGTCATTATTGACCGCCGAGCCCAGCAGCAGCGCACGCACGCGGTCGCGGCCGGCATCGTCGGCGCGCCGCAGCACGACGAGCCCGGCGCCGCTGCCGAACACGGTGCCGGCGGCATCGTCGGCGAAGCTGCGGCAATGGCCGTCGGGCGACAGCATGCCGCCGGCTTCGTAGAGGTAGCCCACGCCATGCGGCACGCGCACGCTGACGCCGCCGGCGATGGCGATGTCGCATTCGCCCGACAGCAGGCTCTGGCAGGCGAGATGCACGGCGACCAGCGACGACGAGCAGGCCGTCTGCACCGCGATCGCCGGGCCCTTGAGGTCGAGGCGATAGGCGAGCTGCGTGGCGATGTAATCCTTGTCGTTGCCGACCATGGCCAGCAACTGGCTGGGCGCGCTCGGTCCGCTGATCTGGTTGCGGATCTGGAACATCAGGTAGGTGCTGACCGCGGTGCCGACGAAGACGCCGATCGAGGCGTCGGTGCGCGACGGATCGATCGCGGCATCCTCGAGCGCGTGCCAGGCGAGCTCGAGCATGACGCGCTGCTGGGGATCCATCAGCGACGCCTCGTGGCCGTTGATGCCCCAGAAATTGGCATCGAAGCGATCGATGCCCTTCAGCAGCGCCGCCGCCGATACGTAGCGCGGATCGCCGAAGGTCGCGCGCGGCACGCCCGAGGCGAGGAGATCGTTGTCGCTGAGCCGCACCAGGCCCTCGCGGCCGTTCGCCAGCATGTCCCAGTAGGCGGGCAGATCGGGGGCGCCGGGAAAACGCCCGGCCATGCCGATGATCGCGATCATGGCGAGGCCCCTGCGTCGCCGCGCGCGCGCACCGGGGCGCGCATCTGGCGGCGGCGCGCGGCCCGCGCGAGCCCGGCATCGACGGCGTTGGCTTCAACCTCGCCCGCGATGGCGGCGGCGAGGGCCGCGACCGTCGGCAGCCGGAACAGGTCGACGACGGCCAACCGGCTGCCGAGCTGCTCGGCGAGCTTGCGCTGCAGGCGCACGATGTGGAGCGAGGTCGCACCGCAATCGAACAGGTTCTGCCGCGGCTGCACGGGCTGGCCCAGCACCTCGGCGGCGAGGGCGGCGACCTTGCCGGTCAGCGCGTCGCTCGACTCGCTTCCCGCGGCCGGACTCTCGACGGGCGGCTTGAGCGCGCCGCGGTCGATCTTGCCGTTGGCGCTGAGCGGCAGCGACGGCATGAAATGGACCTGCCGCGGCACCATCCACGGCGGTAGCAGGGCGGCGCACTGCTCGCGCAGCATGCTGGCGAGATCGAAGCCCGCGGTCTCCGAGGCCGGCACGCCGCCGGCGAAGGCGTGCAGCATCTTTACGCCGTCGATCAGCAACACGCCGATTGGGCAGAGGCCGAGATCGAGCGCCTGCGCCGCCCTCATTAGGCGCTGGCCGGCGGCGCCGGCTTCGAGCAGGGCCGCGCGCGGTGTCTTGTTCGCAGGCGCGTCGAGCACGATCAGGAACGCAGCGGCAGCGGCGATGCGCGCCGTGCCGGCGTCGGGAACGGTGTAGGCCGGCAGGGTGCCGGTCGCCTGTCCGTCGACCCGGCGTGTCAGGATGCGCACGCCGAGCGTCGTGCCCACGGAGGCCGACAGCCGCTGAAGGTCGTCGCTCCGCACACTGTCGGACGTGAAGCGGCGCACGCTGCGGCGGCGGTCGTAGTCTTCCGCCTCGGGTCGCGCGGGCAGGGTGCGGCGCGGTGCGTCCGGCATTCGGCGCAGGCCGTGGCGCTCGAGCAGGAAGCGCGTGCGGTCCCACGCCTCGGGCCGGAGCACGACGAAGGCATGCAGCGCCTTGTCGCCAGCCGTGGGCAGGGCGGTGACTACCGCCTGTTGGACGTCGGGATGGGCGGCGAGCGCGGTCTCGATCTCGCCCAGCTCGATGCGGTAGCCCTGCACCTTGACCT
>JBEPUH010000049.1:0-31460 GCA_041691635.1 Hyphomicrobiales bacterium | reverse complement strand
GACAAGCGCACCTTCCCGGCGATCGACATCACCAAGTCGGGCACCCGCAAGGAAGAGCTGCTGGTCGACCGCGCGACGCTGTCGAAGATGTGGGTGCTACGCCGCATCCTCATGCCGATGGGCGCCGTCGATGCCATCGAGTTCCTGCTCGACAAGCTCCGCACCGCGAAGACCAATCAGGATTTCTTCGGGTCGATGAATCAGTAACGCGCCTTCATAGGCGCGGATGGGCGGCAGCATTTGTAATCAAGTGCGAGAGCCCACGCGGTTCAGAAAAGACATGAAGCGGCGGGCCTGGAGGCCCGCGGTCCCAGATAACTAAGAAGCCGCCCGATCCCCGCTGCGAGCAAACACGGCGGACGCATGAACGATGCGTTCGCCATTGCAAACCAGATAGCAGTTGGCGAAGGCGAGACGCCCGCCGACTTTCTGGACATCGACATGGGCCTCGACCCAGTCGCCGATCTTCGCCGATCCCGCGAAATCCGTCGTGACGCTGGCTGTGGTCAGCATCGGTGACGGCGTCTGGCTGCGCGTCGTGCGGTAGCCCAGCGAGATATCGCACATCGTCATCAGCAGGCCGCCGTGGGCGATGCCCCGGCCGTTGGCGTGCTTGGGCTGGATGCGCAAGCCGATCCCGAACGTGCCGTCGGCATTCTCGCGAAAGAAGAACGGCCCGTTGCGATCGAGGAACGGGCTCGACCGGAACAGCGGCTTGAAGCCATTCGGCGGATCGCTCTCCGCCGTCACGCTGCCATCACGGCCGCGCGCTGCTCGGCGCTGACGGCGACCTTGCAGCCGAACCACGCCTCGAAGCCCAGGCGGCCCTGGTGCAGCAGCATGCCGAGCCCATCGACGCAGCGATTGCCGCGGGCGCGGGCGGCAGCCAGCAGCGGCGTTTCCAGTGGCACATAGACGATATCGTCGACCGCGGCGTCCTTCGACAGGCGGGCAAGATCGATGTCGAGCGGCGGCTGGCCTTTCATGCCGAGCGACGTCGTGTTGACCAACAGGGTCGCGTCCTCGAGCACGGCGCTGCGGTCTACCCAGCGCTCGATCGCGATCCGGCGGCCGTCGGCCGGCGTGAATTCCGTGCCCAGCGCGACCGCGGTGGCCTGCGTTCTGTTGAGCAGGCGCAGCTCGGGCACGCCGGCGTCAACCAGGCTGGCGACGACCGCGCGCGCCGCTCCGCCGGCGCCCAGCACGACCACGGGCCCCTTGGCGGCGGTCCAGCGCGGTGCGCCATCGACGAGGGCGGCGAGGAAGCCGAAGCCGTCGCTGTTGTGGCCTTCCAGCGAGCCGTCGGCGTGCTTGATCACGGTGTTCACCGCGCCGATGCGCCGGGCCGCGGGATGGATGCGGTCGAGCAGCGGCATGATGTCGACCTTGTGCGGCAAAGTGAGGTTGCAGCCGCGCGCGTTGGGCGTGCGGCGCAGGAAGGCGACCAGCGCCTCCAGCGTCGGCCGTGTCGGCTCGACCGGCAGGCGGCCGTAGTGGCCGTCGATGCGGTGCTGCTTCAGCCAGAAGCCGTGCAGCGCCGGCGAGCGCGAATGGTCGACCGGCCAGCCGACGATGGCGGCGAATGGCCGTCCGGCGGCCTCTTTCTCCAGCGCTGTAAAGGCGTCGCTCACGCCGCCTGTTCCAGCCCGACGCCGTGACCGGCGAGGAACGACAGCAGCGGCAACAGCGGCAGGCCGAGGATGGTGAAGTAGTCGCCGTCGACCCGGCTGAAGAGATGCGCGCCCAGCCCCTCGAGCTGGTAGGCGCCGACGCTGGTCAGCAGCGCTTCGCCGGCGCGCGCGAGATAGGCGTCGAGGAAGGCCTCGTTGAACGGCCGCATGGTGAGCCGCGCGCGCTCGTTCCAGTGCCACAGCCGCACGCCGCCCTTGGCGACCACGACCGAGGAGAACAGCTCGTGGGTCTGGCCGCGCAGCGCCAGCAGCTGCTTGCGCGCGGTGGCGAGGTCGGGCGGCTTGTCGAACAGGCGCCCGTTGCTCGCCAGCGTCGAATCGCCGCCGACGACCAGGGCGCCGGGGCGGCGGGAGGAGACGCGCAAGGCCTTCATCTCCGCGAGCGCCTCGGCGATCTCCTGCGGCGAGGCGCGCCCGGCCAGCAGGCTGCGCGTGGCTTCCTCCTCGTCGACGCCGGGCGGGTCGATCTCGAAGCTGAGGCCGGCATTGGCCATGAGCTGGCGGCGGGAGGGGCTGGTCGAGGCAAGAACAAGTTGGGGTGCGGGGGCCATGGACTGCAAAAGCTGTTACGCGGGTTCGAGGCGGTACAATCCACCATCATTGCTCTCGGTGACAAGGTACAGCAATCCGTCAGGTCCCTGACGCACGTCGCGGATGTAGGGCAGCCGGTCGACCAGCAGCCGCTCCTCGCCGGTGTATTTCTCGCCGTCGACCTCGATGCGGAACAGCGCCTTGTTCGACAGCGCGCCGGTGAAGATCGATCCCTTCCAGCCCGGGAACCTGTCGCCGGTGTAGAAGCACAGGCCGCACGGCGAGATCGACGGCACCCACCAGCGCAGCGGGTCTTCCATACCGGGCAGGCTGGCGTGGTCGGTGATCTTGCTGCCGTCGTAGTTGACGCCGTGCGTGGCCAACGGCCAGCCGTAGTTGGCGCCGGCCTTCAGGATGTTGAGCTCGTCGCCGCCCTTGGGTCCGTGCTCGACTTCCCAGATCTTGCCCGTCACCGGGTGCCGCGCCAGGCCCTGCGGATTGCGGTTGCCCCAGGTGAAGATTTCCGGCCGCGCTCCCTTGCGATTGACGAAAGGGTTGTCGGCCGGCACTGAACCGTCGTCCTTCAGCCGTACGATTTTGCCGGCGAGATCGCCCAGGTCCTGCGCCCGCTTCATCTGGAAGCGATCGCCGATGCTCACGTACATCAGCCCGTCGCGATCGAAGACGATGCGCGCGCCGAGGTTGAGGTTGCCGGCGGCGCCGGGCGTGGCCTCGAAGATCGTCTTCACGTTGGCGATGCCGTTGGGGCCGAGCTCGGCGCGGGCGACGCTGGTCATCGAATGACGCTCGGCGCCGCCGATGTAGGCGAGGTACAGCACCTTGTTGGTGTCGAAGGCGGGATGCAGGCAGATGTCGAGCAGGCCGGCCTGGCCGCTGGCATAGACCTTGGGCACGCCGGCGAGCGGCGCGGGCTCGAGCTTGCCGTCGGCGAACACGCGCAGCCGGCCCGGCCGCTCGGTGATCAGCATCCGCCCGTCGGGGAGGAAGGCCGTGCCCCAGGGCTGCTCGAGGCCGCGGGTCAGGGTGACCAGCCGGTAGCTGGCCTTGCCGCTCTTCAGGACTTCCTGGGCGCGGACGACCGCCGGCGCGGCCAAAAACGCGCCAGTTGCAGCAACTAGGAAACGACGCCGGTCCATAAACCCTCCTGACAGGCTGGCGCGCGAAGGGACGGCCACTATACTCGACGCCCGCAACCGGGGGGATGTTCCGTCGCTGAATCAGCGCACGTCGCCCAGCGGCAACCGAGCAACGGGGGAATTGAAATGTCGAAATCGATCCTGATCCACGAGAACGGCGGTCCGGAGAAGATGCAGATCGCCGACGTCGATGTCGGTGCGCCCGGCCCGGGCCAAGTGAAGATCAAGCACACCGCGATCGGCCTCAACTTCATCGACGTCTACACGCGCTCCGGCCTCTACGCGACGCCGCTGCCCAACGCGGTGGGCCGCGAGGCCGCCGGCGTGATCCTGGCCGTCGGGCCGAAGGTCAAGGGCTTCAAGAAGGGCGACAGGGTCGCCTATTGCGGCGTGCTGGGCGCCTACTGCCAGGAGCGCCTGATGGGTGTCGACCAGCTCGTGCATGTGCCCAAGGGCGTGAGCGACGAACAGGCCGCGGCGATCATGCTGAAGGGCATGACGACGGAATATCTCGTCGACCGCTGCGCCGCGGCGTGGCTCAAGAAGGGCGACACCATCCTGTTCCATGCCGCCGCCGGCGGCGTCGGGCTGCTGTTCGGCCAGTGGGCCAAGGCGCGCGGCTACAAGGTGATCGGCACGACGTCGTCGCCGGAGAAGGCCACTCTCGCCAAGAAGAACGGCTACAAGTGGGTGATCGACTACACCAAGCAGGACATCGTGGCCGAGGTGAAGAAGATCACCAAGGGCAAGGGCGTGCCGGTGGTGTTCGACGGCGTCGGCAAGGACACCTGGGCGGCCTCGCTCGACTGCCTGCAGCCGCGCGGCTTGATGGTGTCGTTCGGCAATGCCTCGGGTCCCGTGCCGCCGCAGCCTGTCGGTATCCTCAACGCCAAGGGCTCGCTCTATCTCACGCGCCCCAGCCTCGGTTCCTATACGCCCAACCGCAAGGAACTCGAAGCCTCGGCCAAGGCGCTGTTCAAGCTGGTGAAGAGCAAGAAGGTCAAGATCTCGATCGACCAGCGCTATCCGCTGGCCCAGGCTGGCCAGGCGCACATCGACCTCGAGAGCCGCAAGACCACCGGCCAGACCATCCTGGTGCCTTGATCCCGGCAGCCGGCTGATGGTCATCGTCGGTCTCACCGGCTCGATCGGCATGGGCAAGTCGACGGCGGCGAAGATGCTGCGCCAGATGGGCGTGCCGGTCTACGACGCCGATGCCGCCGTGCACGCACTGCAGGCGCCGGGCGGGGTTGCGCTGCCGCCGATCGAGGCGGCATTTCCCGGCGTGGTGAAGAACGGCGTGCTCGACCGCCAGGCGCTGGGCGCTCGCGTGTTCGGCAACAAGGAGGCGCTGCGCCGCCTCGAGGCGATCGTCCATCCGCTGGTCGCCCGCAGGCAACGCGCCTTCCTGAAGCGTGCCGCGCAGCACGGTGCGGCGCTGGTCGTGCTCGACATCCCGCTGCTGTTCGAGGGCCGCGGCGAGCGCCGGGTCGATGCCACCCTGGTGGTGACGGCGCCGTCGTTCCTGCAGCGGCGCCGGGTCATGGCGCGACCCGGCATGACCTTGGAGAAATTCGCCGGGATCCTGCGCCAGCAGGTCCCCGATTCGCTGAAGTGCCGCAAGGCCACGGTCGTCATTCCGACCGGGCTTGGCCTGGCGCCGACGCGGGTGGCCCTGCAGCGCGCGATCGACCGGCTCAAGCGCCTGCCCGCGCGGTCGTGGCCACCCCATCCGTGGCGCGAGAAATTCACAGGCCATCTCGCGCGCACCCGTCGCAAGTAGGGCCGCAAATAGGCTAGAAGTTCCCATGCGGGAAATCGTCCTCGATACGGAAACCACCGGCCTCGACCCGGGCGCGGGTCATCGGGTGGTCGAGCTGGGCTGCGTCGAGCTCATGAACATGGTCGCCACCGGCAAGACGTTCCACGTCTACTTCAATCCGGAAATGATCATGCCGGCCGGCGCCCAGGACATTCACGGCCTCTCCGACGAATTTCTGGCCGATAAGCCGATGTTCGCCGACATGGCCGAGGATTTCCTGGCTTTCATCGGCGACGCCCAGCTCGTGATCCACAATGCGCAGTTCGACCTGGGCTTCCTCAACGCCGAGCTGGTGCGCATCGACAGGCCCAAGCTGGCCAACGCCTACGTCGACACCGTGTCGATGGCGCGTCGCAAGTTCCCGGGCCAGCGCGCCAGCCTCGACGCGCTGTGCGAGCGTTTCGGCATCGACAATTCGAGCCGCACCAAGCATGGCGCGCTGCTCGATTCGGAGTTGCTGGCTGAGGTTTATCTCGAGCTGAGCGGCGGGCGGCAGCGCGACCTGGGCCTGGCGCCCGAGATTGCCGCGCGCGCTCGGGCCGCGGGCATCGCTGCCAGCACGGCGCGCCCGGCGCGGCCGCATGCCGCGAGCACCGCCGAACTGGACGCGCACGCGACGTTCCTGAAGAATCTCAGCGACCCGCTCTGGCTGAAGGCCGGCGCCCCGTCCTAGTCGGCGTGGCGGACGTCACATCCTAGTCGGCGTGGCCGACGGGTCCGCCCGGCACGGTGGGCGCGGGGCCGCCGGCGCCCTGGGCCTCGAGTCGTTGACGATAGAGCGCCGCGAAGTCGACCGGGGCGATGTTGAGCGGCGGGAAGCCCGCCTCGCGCGTGGTATTGGCCACGACCGCGCGCGCGAACGGGAACAGCAGGCGCGGAGTCTCGATGAACAGCAGCGGTCCGAAAGCCTCGGGCGGGACGTCGCCCAGGGTCACGGTGCCGCCGTAGACCAGCTCGAGCATGAACAGCGGCTCCTTTTCCGGCGTCATGGCGCTCGCCTCGATGTTCAGCGCGACCTCGAAGGTCTTCACGTCGAACTGGCGGTTGTTGACCGTGACGTTGAGGGTGAGCTGGGGCTGCTTCTGCTCGATCAGGCTCTGCGGCGCGCGCGGATTCTCGAAGCTCAGGTCCTTGATGTACTGGCCGTGGATGGTGATCGGGCCCTGGGAGGCTTGGCCGGGAGCAGGGGCGGCGGGCGGCGGCGTGTCGGTCATGGTCTGCCTTCTGGGTATGGGCGGCGGGCGGTACCATGCAGGGCTGCAGTGCACAAGACGCGGGCAGGTGCGACCGCCGGGCAATTGCCAAGGGACCGGCCAATGGCGATGATAAACCCCTTACTTTTACAGGGTTTGGCGCAGCGATGGATCGGACGATCGTACGGCCACTGGTGGGCATTTCGTCCTGTTTGAAGGACAACGGCCGCGGCGGCTGGGCGCACACGGTGAGCGACAAGTACGTACAGGCGGCGATCCACGCCGTCGGCGCGTTGCCCGTGCTGATTCCCGCCTTCGGCCCGGAGTTCGGCGACAACGCCATGACCGAGGCGCTCGACCGCCTGCTCGACACGCTCGACGGCGTGCTGCTGACCGGCAGCCCCTCGAACGTCGAGCCGCACCACTACGACGGCGAGACCAGCCGCGACGGCACGGCGCACGACGCCGCGCGCGACGCCACGACCCTGCCGCTGATCCGCCACACGATCGATCACGGTGTACCGCTGATCGCCATCTGCCGCGGCCTGCAGGAGGTCAACGTGGCGCTGGGCGGCACCTTGCACCAGCTCGTGCACGAGGTCGACGGACGGCGCGACCACCGTTCGCCGAAGTCGTCGAGCAGCGATGTGAACTACGCGCCGGCGCACGGCATCGACATCGTCGAGAACGGCCTGCTGCATCGCCTGCTGGGCGAGCGCCGCGTGACGGTGAATTCGCTGCATGCCCAGGGCGTCGATCGCCTGGCGCCGCGCGCGCGGCTCGAGGCCACGGCCGAGGACGGCCAGGTCGAGGCCTTCAGCGTGCCCGACGCGCCGGGCTTCGCGCTGGCGCTGCAGTGGCACCCCGAGCACCGTGCGGTCGAAAATCCCGTGTCGATGAAATTGTTCGGCGCCTTCGCCGAAGCCTGCCGCGCCCGGGCCGCGGCGCGGCTCGGTCCGCCGCTGCGCGCCGCCGCCGAATAGGCAAGATCATGGATGGCACTCCCACCCGCAACAACGCACGCCGCGACTTCTACGAACGCATCGGCGGCCTGGCGATGGCGCCGCTGTGGGAGCAGCTGCACCAGCTCGTGCCGCCGAGCCCTGCGCCCAAGTACGTCGCAGCGGCCTGGGAATACGACAAGGTGCGGCCGTTCCTGATGGAGTCCGGCAGGCTGATCACCGCCAAGGAAGCGGTGCGGCGCGTGCTGATCCTCGAGAATCCCGCGATGCCGGGCAGCGCCTGCATCACGCCGACGCTCTATGCCGGCCTGCAGCTCATCCTGCCGGGCGAGGTCGCGCCGAGCCATCGCCACACCCAGTCGGCGCTACGCTTCATCGTCGAGGGCGAGGGCGCCTACACCGCCGTCGACGGCGAGCGCACGATCATGCGCGAAGGCGACTTCGTGATCACGCCGACCTGGACCTGGCACGACCACGGCAACGATTCGTCCAGGCCCATGGTGTGGCTCGACGGGCTCGATATCCCGCTGGTGGCGATGTTCAACGCGGGCTTTGCCGAAAACGGCGAGAGCGACGAGCAGGCCGTGACCGCGCCCCAGGGCACGTCGGACGCGAAGTTCGCCAGCGGCCTCCTGCCGGTCGACTGGAAGCCCGCCAAGCAGACGTCGCCGATCTTCAACTACCCGTACGCGCGCACGCGCGAGGCGCTGCACGGCCTGGTCCGGGCGGGCGCCCCGGATGCCTGCCACGGCCACAAGCTGCGCTACGTGAACCCGGCAAGCGGCGGCGCGCCGATCGCCACGATGGGCACCTTCATGCAGCTCCTGCCCCAAGGCTTCGAGACCGCGCCCTATCGCTCGACCGACGGCGCGGTGTTCTCGGTGGTCGAAGGCGAGGGCGAGAGCGTGATCGGCGACAAGACCTTCACCTGGAAGAAGCGCGACCACTTCGTCGTGCCGAGCTGGGCCAGGGTCGTGCACAAGCCGAAGACGGAGTCGGTGTTGTTCTCGTTCTCCGACCGTCCGATCCAGGAGAAGCTCGACCTGTGGCGCGAGGATCGCGGGGCTAAGTAGCCGCGTGTATCGCGAGGTCAGACCGCGCGGCGTTGCGCGGCGACGGAGCCGGCGCAGGCATCGACGTTGATCAGCGGCCTGAGCTGCGGATCGTAGGCGTCGACATACTGGGCACGGCTGCCGGACAAGTAGACGAACATCGTGCAGCCGTCGGACTGGTAGCGCAGCACGCGGCTGGCGGCATCCTTGCGGTCGAGTCGGGCGGCGCCGAACGTCGCCGTGAGCTGGCGCTCGTCCATCGCCTTGATCTCGCTCACCGCGATCGGCCGGCCGGCATTGGCGGTGCGGAAAACTCCGGTCTCGTTGCCGGTCAGCGAATATTGCGGCGTCGCATTGGAGACGCAGCCGCCGAGCAGCAGGGCGGCGGTCGCGACGGCGAGGGAGGGCCGGTTCATGCCGGCAACTTAGCGCTGTCCCGCCGGTGGATTAAAGGGCCGGCCCGGGGCCGCAGGGGCCTTGAGCGTTTGTGCCACATGCACCATGGCGGCCGTGCCGACCACGGGCACCAGCAGGTTCAGCACCGGGATGGTGCCGAGGAAGACGATGGCGATACCGGTCAGCCAGAGGATGCCCGAGTTGGCCCGGCGCCAGGCTTTCACATCGGCGGGGTCGCGCCGGCGCAGGGCCACGAGTTCGTAGTACATGCGGGCGGTCAGCCAGCCGTTGAGGGCATAGAACAGAACCGCGCCTGCACCGAAAAAGATCAAGGCAAAGAGATAGGGAATCAGAAGCAGGAAGTTGAGCACCACAATTGCGATCAAGAAGGCGACGCCTGTCCAGATGCCGGTCCAGATCGGGATGCCGCGCGCCGGCCCGAGCTGGGGATAATGCTTGGCCTCGACGATGTCGGCGATCCTCTCCAGGAAGACCGAAACCACGATGCCGAAACTCGCCGGAAACAACAGCAGCCCCAGCACCACGACGGCGCCGCCGCCCAGCCAGCGGATCGTGTCGTTCACCCACTGCCACTTGAAGGTGGCGAACGACAGCAGCCCCCACCACGCCAGCGCGATGAGGGCGATCTGCAGGACAAGCGACAGCAGCAGCGACTGCCAGAGCACGCCGCGCAGCTTCGGATCGGTCAGCTGGCCGAAGCCGAGCTCGAAGGCCCTGATCACGCCGGTCGCTTTACTGGGCGCCGACGACGCCGGCGGCGCGGAGCTCGCCGATCTCCGTGGTCGAGAAGCCGCTCTCGCCCAGGATCTCGTCGGTGTGCTGGCCGCGCCTGGCGGCCGGACCCTTCACGCCTTCCTTGGTGCGCGAGAAACGCGGCGCGGCGGCCGGCTGGGCGAAGCCCTGCACGTCGACATAGGCGTTGCGTGCCTTGGCATGCGGATGCTGCGAGGCTTCCTTCATGGTGAGCACGGGCGCGAAGCAGATGTCGGTGCCCTCCATGATCGCGCACCATTCGTCGCGCGTCCTGGTGTGGAATATGTGCGTGAGGCGACTCTTGAGCTGGGCCCACGCCTTGCGATCCATCTGCGCCGGCAGCGACTCGCCCTTCAGGCCGGTCTTCTCGAGCAGCAGCTCGTAGAACTGCGGCTCGATCGAGCCGATCGAGACGTGCTTGCCGTCCTTGGTCTCGTAGGTGCCGTAGAAATGCGCGCCGCCGTCGAGCATGTTGGCTTCGCGGTCGTTGTCGTTCCACAGGCCCGCACCCGCCATGCCATAGATGCCGCCCAGCAGCAGCGCGGCACCATCGACCATCGCGGCGTCGACGATCTGGCCCTGGCCCGACTTCTGCGCCTCGAGCAGGCCGCACACCATGCCGAAGGCCAGCAGCATGCCGCCGCCGCCGAAGTCGCCGACGAGGTTGAGCGGCGGCATCGGCTTGTCCTTGGAGCCGATCGCGTGCAGCGCGCCGGTGAGCGCGATGTAGTTGATGTCGTGGCCGGCCGCCTTGGCGAGCGGGCCTTCCTGGCCCCAACCGGTCATGCGGCCATAGACCAGCTTCGGGTTGCGCTTGAGGCAGACGTCGGGCCCGACGCCGAGGCGCTCGGCGACGCCGGGACGGAACGGCTCGGTCATGCCATGGGCCTTGTCGATCAGGCGCAGCACGACCTCGATGCCTTCCTTGGTCTGGAGATCGACCGAGACCGAGCGGCGGCTTCGGTTGTGCACGGCGAACTTCGGATCGGCCAGGCGATCCATGACGTGGCTCTTGGTGCGGTCGACGCGAATCACGTCGGCGCCCATGTCACCCAGCATCATCGAGCACATCGGACCCGGGCCGATACCGGCCAGTTCGACGATCGTGAGACCCGAAAGCGGACCCGCCATGACTTCCCTCCTGCGAAATTCAAAGTCGCCTTATGGACGACTGTATAGCTAGAGATGGCGCGCGAGGAAGGCCTTCACCCGATCGACGGCGTCGGCGTGCGCCGCCGGATCCTCGGCGGTGATCGGCACCACGCCCTTGGAGGTGGTGTAGGCCGTCAGCTCCTTGCGCTTGAGGTTCGGCCAGTCGAAATCGTGATAGGCGCCGGGGTAGGCATGGAACTCGGCGGATCCGCCCAGGGCGGCTGCCTGCTCGGCGAGGGCCTTGCACGGGCCGGCGGGCGTCCAGACGTCCTTCTCGCCCTGCAGGATCAGGAGCGGAATTGCCGTCGTCCAATCGCTGCCGAGACGGTGGGCATCGCACGAGCCCGGATAGAAGGCGACCGCGGCGCGGAAGTCGGGTGCGGCAAGAGCGGCCGGCCGGCCGAGGCTGCGCTTGCCGACGGCGAACAGCACGGCGCCACCGCCGTTGGACCAGCCGATCACGCCGATATGGTCGCGGGCGACGAAGGGCTGGGCTTGCAGGAAGGCCAGGGCGCCATAGGCATCGGCCGGCCGCTTCATATAGAGCCACAGCTTGAAGCCGCTCTGCGAGCAGATCTCGCCCGATCCGCGCGGTGTCAGGCTGTCGACCATGAGCACGACATAGCCCTGCGCGTTCAGGTGCCGCGCCCACTCGACCTCACGCGACACGATCCGGTGCGTGATGCCAGAGATCAGTCCACTGCAGCCATGCAGAAACACGACGGCGGGCGCCGGGCCGGGCCCTGTCGGGCGGAACAGGTAGCCGTCGATCTGGGTGGGCGGCGCGCCGTCCTTGCCGTCGAGCGAGGGGAAGTGAACGGTTTCCTGTGCGGCCGCCGGCATGGCGAAGCTCAAGAACAGAAGAAAAAAGATGAGGAGCCGGCGCATCGGACCATCATAGTAGCCGATCCCCCGGGGCCGGTCTAAAGTCCGCGCCGCCAAGGGTGATGGGTCGGAGGAGGCGGATGGAATTGGGCCGGTTGTTCGCGTTTGCAGCCCTCGTGCTTGCAACGATCGGCAGTGCGCTCGCGCAGCAGCCTGCCGCTGCGCCGGCGTCCGCCGCTCCCGCGGTTTCGGTCGCTCCGGCGGCCAAGGAATACAACCAGCAACTCCTCGTCCCGGGCTCGTGGTTCCATGGCGTCCATGGCCTCGCCTTCAACAAGGACGACCAGCTCTTCGCGGGCTCGGTGATCGGCCAGACGATCTATCGCGTGCAAATCGATTCCGGCGAGGTCGACACCGTGATCGGCCCGCCGACCGGCATGGCCGACGACATCGCCTTCGCCGACGACGGCACGATGGCGTGGACGGCGTTCCTGCTGGGCAAGGTCTATATCCGCAAGCCCAACGGCAAGACCATCGAAGTGGCCAACGGCCTGGCCGGCCCGAACTCGCTTGCCTTCACCAAGGACGGGCGGCTGTTCGTGTCTGAGGTTTTCCTCGGCGACGCGCTCTACGAGGTCGACCTGAAGAACGTCGACAAGCCGGAATTCAAGTCGGCGGCGCGCGGCGACCTGCGCCGCGTGGCCGAAAAACTGGGCGGCTTGAACGGCTTCGAGATCCATCGCACCGACGGCTTCCTCTATGGGCCGCTGTGGTTCAAGGGCCAGGCGGTGAAGATCAACATCGAGACCGGCGCGGTCGCGGTCGTGGCCTCGGGCTTCAAGACCCCGGCGGCGGCGAACTTCGATCCGCAGAACCCCGACAACCTCTACGTCGTCGATGCCGGCACCGGCGCGGTGTGGAGCGTCAGCCTCACCAGCAAGGCCAAGAAGCTGGTGGCGTCGCTGAAGTCCGGCCTCGACAACCTCGCCTTCGATTCGCGCGGCCGACTGTTCGTCACGTCGATGACCGACAACGGCATCTACCTCGTCGACAAGCAGACCGGCGCGGCCAAGACCGTCGTCGAGGGCAAGCTGGCGATCCCGTCCGACTTGGCCGTCGTGACGGAGAACGGCAAGGAGACGGTGCACGTGGCCGACGTCTTCAGCTATCGCACGGTCGACGGCCAGAGCGGCGCGGTGAGCGACGTGCTGCGCGTGCATGGCGACACCCACAACTATCCGATCGGCATCTCGGTCGGCCCGAAGAACGTGCTGCTGTCGAGCTGGTTCTCCAACACCGTCGAGAAGGTCGACCGCAAGACCGGCAAGCTGGTGGCGACGCTCGGCGACTTCGCCGCCCCTGTCGACGCGATCGAGATGGCCGACGGCACGCTCTACGTCGCCGAGCTGGGCAGCGGCAACCTCGTGAAGGTGAGCGCCGACGGCAAGCAGCGTAGCACGGTCGCCAAGGAGTTGCGCGGGCCGGTCGCCCTGGCGCAGGGCGTCGGCAACCTGATCTACGTCACCGAGATCGCTGCCGGCGTCGTCAGCCAGATCGACGTCGGCTCGGGCGCACGCAAGGTCGTGGCCGATGGCTTGGCCGGTCCCGAGGGCATCGACGTCGGCCCCGACGGCAAGCTCTATGTCGCCGAGGTTGGCCAGAAGCGCATCCTCGTCATCGATCCGGCGACCGGCGCCAAGACGGTGATCGCCTCCAACCTCGACATCGGCCTCGAGCCGTACCCCGGCGGGCCGCCGGCGCTGGTGCCGACCGGCGTCGCCGTCGCCAAGTCGGGCACCATCTACGTCAGCTCCGACCGTCGCAATGCGCTCTACAAGCTGACGCCTCCCGCGCCGTAGAGGTCCCATGCCCGGCATCCCGTTCATCAAGGACTTCAAGTTCGACTACCGCACGGTGATGGAAGTGACGCCGAACATCCGTCGCGTCGTGGCACACAATCCCAGTCCGTTCACCTTCAAGGGCACCGGCACCTACATCATCGGCCACGGCAAGGTAGCGGTGGTCGATCCCGGCCCCGACCAGCAGGACCATATCGACGCCGTGCTGCGTGCCGTGCGTGGCGAGACGGTGACCCACATCCTGGTCACCCACACCCACATCGACCATGTGCCGGCGACGCCCGCGCTCGCCAAGGCGACCGGCGCCAAGGTCTACAGCTACGGCCCCCACCCCAGGCCGCCCGAAGGCGTGGCCACCGAACAGGAAGGCGACTTCGCGTTCGCCCCCGACATCAAGCTGGGCGATGGCGACGTGGTTCAGGGCGACGGCTGGAACGTCGAGGCGGTCTACACACCCGGCCACATCTCCAACCATCTCTGCTTCGCCGTGAAGGAGGACAATGCGCTGCTCTCCGGCGACCATGTCATGGGCTGGTCGACGGCAGTGATCTCGCCGCCCGACGGCAACATGGCCGACTATTTCGCGAGCCTGCGCAAGCTGCTGCCGCGCAAGGAAGCGCTCTACATTCCCACGCACGGCGCGGAGATCCGCGAGCCGGTGCCGTTTGTGAACGCCTATATCGAGCATCGCCTGGGTCGCGAGGCGCAGATCATCGCGCGCCTCAAGGAAGGCCCGCAGACCGTCCCGCAGATGGTGGCCAAGAACTATGCCGACACGCCGCTCCACCTCCACGCCGCCGCCGGCCGCTCGATGCTGGCGCATCTCGTGCAGATGGTGAAGGACGGACGGGTCAAGACCGAGGACGGTCACGCCACCATCGCCAGCACCTACCGCCTTTAGGAGATCGATCCATGGACATGAAGCTTTCCGGCAAGACCGTGCTCGTCACCGGCGGCAGCCGCGGCATCGGCTTTGCCTGCGCCATGGGCTTCGCGGCCGAGGGCTGCGCCGTGCACATCGCCTCGCGCTCGAAGGAATCGCTCGATGCCGCGCGCGACAAGATTCGCGCCCGCCACAACGTGCCCGTCGAGATCCATCCCGCCGACTTCTCCAAGGGCGACACCGCGCGTGCCGTCGTCGAGGCGGTGGGCCATGCCGATATCCTGGTGAACAACGCCGGCGCCATCCCGCGCGGCGATATCTTCGGCATGACCGAGCCCAAGTGGCGCGAGGCGTGGGAGCTCAAGGTGTTCGGCTACGTCAACGCTACGCGCGCCATGCTCGAGAAGATGTACGCGCGCAAGAAGGGCGTCGTTGTGAACGTGATCGGTCTCGCGGGCGAGAGCTTCAACTACGACTACGTCGCGGGCACCATGGGCAACGCGGGCCTCATGGCCTTCACCCGCGCCGTCGGCTCGCGCTCGGTCGAACACGGCGTGCGGGTGGTGGCGATCAACCCGCCGGCCACGCGGACCGACCGCATGGAGACCCTGCTGCGCAGCACCGCCCAGCAGAAGTGGGGCGATGCCGGGCGCTGGAAGGAGCTCACCCAGCACATGCCGTTCGGCCGTGCCGCCGAGCCCGACGAGGTGGCCGACCTCGCGGTGTTCCTGGCATCGGAGCGCGCCAGCTACATCAGCGGCGTGGTGATGACCCTGGACGGCGGCCAGGCCGCCAAGCACTAGGGACGTCTAATCCGGGGTCGCCATGCGACGCAGCGGAATCGGCGGGCGCGAGATGTCGGCGATGAAGCTGCGCACGATCGTCGGCGCGGCCGCCAGTTTCACGTTCTGGACTTCCTGGGCAGTGGTGGGGCCCGCAATCAGCGGCGCGTCGGACCTGTGGCCGATGGCCAGCAGCGCCACCACCAACAGCAGGATGCCGGCGGAAACGCTAGGGCCGTAACCCAGGTTCCGGCTGTGGCGCCAGCAGGGAAAGCCCGCAACGCCGGCTACCGCGAGCACCAGGGCAAGTTCGAAAATAAGCACCGTGTGTTCCCCAAAATCGTTCCGTTTAAGGAACGACCCGGGGAAGCACACGGTTCCGCCACAATTCGCCTCTTCCGGGGAAATTCCTAGAAGTGGTAGTTCACGCCGACGCGGACGACGTTGCCGATCGCCCGTTCGGCGATGCTCGCACTGGCGGGCGACGACAGCGCCGTGTCCGGGGTGCCGATCCACAGGTACTCGAGCTTGGCGGTCCACGCCTCGGCGATGTGGCCTTCGACGCCGGCGCCGAAGGCATAGGTCCAGAAGTTGTTCGAGGCGCTGAAGGAACCGCCCGCGGCCTGGTCGAAACCGTACAGGTTCTGGTGACCCCACACGGCGCCGCCGGTGATGTACGGCATCACCGAGCCGACCGGATAGCCGACCCTGGCGCGGAAGGTGCTGAACCACGGGATCGCCGACGTGGCGCTGATGTTCGAGGGGCCGGCGCCGCCGGTCAGGTTGGTGGTGTTGGTCGAGCCCTGGAAATCGACTTCACCGCCCAGCAGGACGGGTCCGAGGAGATAGTTGTAGCCGGCCTGCGCGCCCCCCATGAAGCCGCCGCCGTTGCCGTTCAGGCCGCCGGAGGTGTTGTTCTCGACGATGGTGGCGTTGGTGTTGGTCCACAGGCCGCCGGCGTTGAGACCGGCATAGAAGCCTTCCCATCGGGTGTTGCTCTGCGCGTGGGCCGCCAACGGCAGGACGAGGATGGTCGCGGCCAGCGACGCGATACGGATCGATTTCATATCTAAACTCCACGAACGGTTACGATGGTGTCTCGGTGGGTACGGGGGAGTAGGCCGGCGAATAGCGGCGCCGCGGCGGCATCAACCTGGAAACGGCGTGACGGCCAAACGCTGTGACAACGAGGCATCAGTTACGTCGCTGGTACTTTGTCTCATCCACAGTGCCCGCGTGATATCGTCGGTGGTAAAATAATGTCCGACGCCCTCAGCTCTGCACGCGCCCTGCTGCATTCCGTCTTCGGGTTCAGCGCCTTTCGTCCGGGGCAGGAGGAAATCGTGCATGCCGTGCTCGACGGCGAGAACGTGCTGACCGTGATGCCGACCGGGTCGGGCAAGTCGCTGTGCTACCAGTTGCCGGCGATCGTGCGGCCCGGTCTCACGCTCGTGATCTCGCCGCTGATCGCGCTGATGCGCGATCAGGTGCGCGCCCTTACCGCCGCCGGCGTCGCCGCGGGTAGCCTCAACTCGAGCAACGAGCCGGCCGAGAATGCCCGCGTCCTCTCTCTCCTGCGCAACGGCGAGCTCAGGCTTCTGTACCTCGCACCGGAACGGCTGGCGCGGCCAGACACGGTCGAGATGCTGGCCGAGGCCAATGTCACGATGATGGCGATCGACGAGGCGCACTGCGTCTCGCAATGGGGTCACGACTTCCGGCCGGAGTACCTGACCCTGGGCAACCTCGCGCGCCAGATCGGCGGGCGGCTGCAGACCATGGCGCTCACCGCGACGGCCGACGGACCGACGCGCGGCGACATCATCGACAAGCTTTTCGCGGCGCCGCCGCGCACCTTCGTGAGGAGCTTCGACCGGCCGAACCTCAGGCTCGCCTTCAAGCCCAAGGATCGCTCGTCCAGGCAGGTGCTGGCCTATGTCCGCGAGCATGCCGGCGAAAGCGGCATCGTCTACTGCTCCTCGCGCCGCAAGGTCGAGGAGCTGGCCGAGACGCTGAAGAAGGAGGGCGTCAACGCGCTGCCATATCACGCAGGCCTCGACAAGGCGGTGCGCGACACCAACCAGGACCGCTTTCAGCAGGAGGACGGCGTGGTGATGACCGCGACCGTCGCCTTCGGCATGGGCATCGACAAGCCCGACGTTCGCTTCGTCTGCCACGCCGACCTGCCGGGCAACGTCGAGGCCTACTACCAGGAGATCGGCCGCGCCGGCCGCGACGGGTTGCCGGCCGACACGCTGACGCTCTACGGCATGGGCGACATGCAGCTTCGCCGCATGCAGATCGAGCAGGGCGATTCGTCGGACGAGCGCAAGCGCATCGAGCGCCAGCGCCTCAACGCGCTGCTGGCGCTGGCCGAAGCGCCGCGCTGCCGGCGCCAGACGTTGCTCGCCTATTTCGGCGAGTCCTCGGAACCGTGCGGCAACTGCGATCTCTGCCTGGAGGGGGTCGAGCGCTACGACGCCACGGTCGAGGCGCAGAAGGCTATGTCGGCGATCGTGCGTACCGGCGAGCGCTTCGGGATCGAGCACCTGATCGCCATCCTGACCGGCGATGGCACCGAGAACGTGCTGAAGTACAACCACGACAAACTGCCGACCTTCGGCGTCGGCAAGGACCGCAAGCCGGCGCAGTGGCGCTCGATCTTCCGTCAGATCTCGGCAGTCGGCCTGATCGCGCAGGACATGATGGAGCACGGCCGCTGGTGGGTGACCGACGAGGGCTGGAAGGTCCTGAAGGGCGAGGGCCGGATCGAGCTGCGCAAGGATCTCGCCTCCGCCGCGGGCAAGTCCGGCGGGGGCTCACGCCGCGACCGGCGCACGGCGGCCGCCTCGGCGGTCATCGGCGATGCCGACGGCGCGTTGCTCGATGCGCTGAAGGCGCTGCGCTCGAAGCTCGCCAAGACGCAGAACGTGCCGGCCTATGTCGTGTTCTCCGACCGCACCCTGGTCGAACTCGCCACCCATCGTCCGGCGAACCCGGCCGCGATGCGGGAGATCCATGGCATCGGCGATGCCAAGCTCGAACGCTACGGTACGGCTTTTCTGGACGTCGTCCGCGCGCACAAGGGTTGAGGGAACTGCCGCGCGGATACAGTGTTGGGCCGGAACTGCGCAGCCTGGCTACTCCGCCGCCTTCGGCTGCTCGGCCACGCCGGGTTGCTCCAGGACCGGCGGGCGGCGCTGGAATTCCTCCTTGATGGCGCGGTTCAGTTCGAAGTGGACCTGCATGGCCTCGTGACGCGCCACCCAGACGCGGGCGACGAGGACGAAATCGCCGACGTTGACGGTGTCGACGCCGACTTGCGCCATGTGGGCGATGCGCCGGTCATGCTCGACGATCGACTTCACGCGATCGATCGCCAGGCCGATGTCGTCGGTCAGCGGCCGCGTGAACTTGAGCTCGACCCTCTCGGTGTCGTTGCGCGACGGCACCTTGACGACCTTGCCCCACAGCTCGCTGTTGGGGACCACGACGCGCACGTTGTCGTCGGTGTCGAGCTCGCCATAGAAGAGATTGATCTCGCGGATCGTGCCGATCACGCCGCCCGCCTCGATGCGGTCGTCGATGCCGAAGGGCCGGAACAGCACCAGCATGATGCCGGCTGCGAGGTTGCTGAGCGTGCCCTGGAGCGCAAGGCCGATGGCCAGGCCCAGCGCGCCGACGACGGCCACGAAGCTGGTCGTCTCGATCCCGAAGGTCGTGAGCACGGCGGAGAGGGTGAAGACGAGCGTGGCATAGCGCGCGCCGTTGGCCATGAAGAACGCCACGGTGCGGTCTAGGCGCGTGGTGCGCTCGCACAGGCGCACAATGGCCGCATAGATCGCGCGCGAAACCGTCCAGCCCGCGATCAGGATGAGGATCGCGCCGACGACGCGGAAGCCATAGGTCGCCACCAACGCCACGACGACGTTGGTGGCGCTGGTCATTTGTTGTTCGAGGCCCATCTGTCGCGACGCCCTGGGCTCAGGGTGATGCCGGTCTCATCGCCAGTGGCCGTCAACGAACACCCAACCGCCGGGACGGCGGTCGTAGTGCGCCGGCACCCAGTCCGCGCCGCGGCGCGGCCGGGCGACGTAGCGACCCTCGACCCAGACGTGCTCGTGGCCGTTCCAGCGCCAGAAGCCCGGCTGCCAGATTTCGAGCTCCGCCCGCTCGTGCGGCAGGACGGGGATCACCTCGCGCCGCAGGGGCGGCGGCTCGTGGGTGATGATGATTTCCTGGGCCTTGGCCGGCAGCGCCACGAGGCCAAGGCTGGCCGCGATGGCAAAGCCGCCGAACAGGCCGCGACGGTTGACGTTCTGCATCGGTCGATCTCCTGCGAAGGTGACCGAAGCTCAACGATTCCCCGGAAGACGGGTTGCAGCCTGCCTTAGTTTCGCCGCGGGTGGTTCCGGAGATGGCCGGCCTTGAGGATGCGATAGCGCCCGTCGCGGATCTCAGCGCCGGCGACGATGCCGGTGAGCGCGCTGCCGCCGTCGAGGCCGAGGCGGTCATGCTGGAAGAGGTGCGGGTCTTCCATGCGCGCCAGCGGCCAGTGCTTGTTGGGCGGCGTGTGGCCGTGCACGACCAGGGTGCCGCCGAAGCCGCCCTGCCAGTCGAGGAAGCCGGTGGTGATCCACGCCCAGCGCGCCGCCGTGCCGTCGGTCCAGTGCGGCGCCAGGAACGCCTCGGTGTCGGTCCGGCCGTCGACCCCACCATGGACGAACAGCGTGTTGCCGAGGCGAACGTGCGGGTGCTGCGCCGTGAGATGGCGCATGACCTCGGCGCCGAACGCCGTCTCGGCGAGTTTGTAGGTGAGTGGCGCGTCGGAATCTCCGGCGGCGGCGCGCATCTCGGCCAGCACCTTGGTGCCGCCCGTGCGATCGGCCAGCCACATGGCGCCGGCCTTCGCGGTGCGCGGTCCGCCAGTGATCGCCAGCATCATGAGGATCTCGTGGTTGCCCATCACGCGGTCGATGCGGTCGACGCCGTGCGTGGCCGCGTTCTCGGCCCAGCGCTTCAGCACGCCGATCGAGTTGGGCCCGCGGTCGATCATGTCGCCGAGATAGACCAGCCGGCGCGATCCACGACTTTCGCCGGCCAGGGTCTTCATCGTGTCGAGCAGCGCCGTCATCTCGTCGAGGCAGCCGTGGATGTCGCCGACGGCAAACACCGTCTCGCCGTTCACGGCAAACGGCGCGGGCTTCCACGGCGAGATCTCGACGGGCAGGGTCATGGCGCCCGACGCGGTGCGAACTTGTAGCGGAACGTGCAGGACGGAGCGCCTTGCATCAGCGTCTGGCTGCGGCTGAAGCTGACGTCGCCGGCGCCCGCTGCAGCGATGTCGATGTCGGTCTGGCAAACCAGCAGTGCGCCCAGCTCGGGTTCGTTCAACGAGCGAAAGAAGTCGGCGAAGCGGCAGCTCGTTACGTCGAATTCCACCGCTTCCCTGTCGCGCCGGTGCACGTCGACGGTGACCTCCTGCAGGGTGGCCTCGGCCAAGGCCTTGTCCATCTTGGCGAACTTGCGCCCCGGAGCGCCCTCGATGCCTTCGCCGATCGCGGCGAAGACCTGCTGCGACCAGTCGCGCAGGGCCTTGGCCACGATGGCATCGGCCTTTTCCCGGCCGAACTCGGCCCGGAGCGCATGCATCACCGGCACCAGGACCTGAGCCTGGATGCGGGTTTTGTCCAATAGCGAGATGTCGGGATTGACCAGGTAGTCGTCGAGAACGCCCATCGTCTTGTCCTTCGCGTTTTCACGCGAAGCATATCACGAGGGACGTCAGGCGGCGTCGTTGGCCCGGATGAAATCGCGGATGCGGGGCAGGATCTGCTCGCGCCACTTGCGACCGTTGAAGATGCCGTAGTGGCCGACCCTCGGTTGTTCCCAGTGCACGTGACGCGCGGCCGGGATGTTGGGCGTCAGTGCGTGTGCGGCCTTTGTCTGGCCGACGCCGGAAATGTCGTCGAGCTCGCCCTCGACCGTCATCAGCGCGGTCTCGATGAACGAGGGATCGATCTTGCGGCCGCGGCTGACCCACACGCCGCGCGGCAGCTGATGTTCCTTGAACACGACCTGGATGGTTTGCAGGTAGAATTCGGCGGAGAGGTCCATCACGGCGAGATATTCGTCGTAGAAGGCGCGGTGGCCGTCGGCGTGCTCGTCGTCGCCCCGGATGAGATGCTCGAACTGGCGCATGTGGGCGTTCACATGCCGGTCGAGGTTCATCGAGATGAAGCTGGTGAGCTGCAGGAAGCCCGGATAGACGCGGCGCATCGCGCCGGGATGGTTGAACGGCACCGTCGAGATCACGTTCTGGCGGAACCACATCATCGAATTGCGCATCGCCAGATCATTCGGCACGGTCGGGCTGAGCCTTGTGTCGATCGGGCCGCCCATCAGGGTGATGGAGCGGGGTTGGCGCGGATCCTTGGCCTCGGCCATCAGCGACGCGGCGGCCATCACCGGCACCGACGGCTGGCAGACGGCGATCACGTGCACGTCGGGGCCGAGGTAACGGCAGAACTCGACGATGTAGTCGACATAGTCGTCGAGATCGAAATTGCCTTCCGACAGCGGCACCTCGCGGGCGTCGGCCCAGTCGGTGACGTGGACGTCGTGCTCGGGCAGCAGCGCCTCGACCGTCCCGCGCAGGAGCGTGGCGTAATGGCCGCTCATCGGCGCCACCAGCAGGACCTTCGGATCCTTCTTCACCGTGTCGCGGTGGAAATGCACGAGCTGGCAGAACGGCTTGCGCAGCAGGATCTCTTCGTTGACCGCGACGCTCTCGCCCGCGACCGTGGTGACCTTCAGGCCGAACGCCGGCTTGCCGTAGTTCTGGGTGAGCCGGGCCACGATCTCCGCGCCCGCGGCCATCGACTTGCCAAACCAGGTGTCGGACAGGGGATTGTAGGGACTCGAATAGGCCTGCTCGACGGCGCTGGCCCACATCCTGACGGGCTGGGCGAGCTGGCGCTGGAATTCATAAGCGTAATAAAGCATCAGGGGGCCGATTGTACGCTAGGGTTAAGCCTTGTCACGGTTTTATTGCGGTGCACAAATCATTATGAGTCAAAGGCTTAGACCCGATACGGCCCCGGTTTCAGACGTAGACCGGACCCACATGGACGTAGGGGGAAAAGGGGGCAGCGCGCTCGGCTTGGGCGTCCCGAGTGACGCCGGCCATGTGCAGGCAAAGCCCGAAGGCTATGCCGAGCGCGATATAAAGGGCGACGTAGCGTGGGCGCATTCCACCTAAACGCGACGTCTTTCGCGAGGTTGCAGGGTGGGTGAGCCGATTGAAGCTCTTTATGCCCTCACAGCAGCTTCTTGAGGGCGACCGCGATCTGGCCGGACTTGGCCTCATGCGTGAAGTGGGTGACGAACCGACCGCGGCTGTCGAGCACGTAGACGATCGAGGAGTGGTCCATCAGGTAGGGGCTGCCCTCCTTGGGCGGGACCTTCTGGTAGTAGACTCGATAGGCGCGGGCGGCGGCGGCGATCGCGGTGGGCGTGCCGGTCAGGCCGATGAAGGTCGGGCCGAAATTGGACACGTAGCCCTTGATCAACTCCCTGGTGTCGCGCTCGGGATCGATGGTGATGAAGACGAGGTTCACCTTCTTCGTGGCGTCGGGGCCGAGCTCCTCGACCGCGGTCTCCATCAGCAGCAGCGAGGTCGGGCAGACGTCGGGACAGAAAGTATAGCCGAAGTAGATGAGCGTCGGCTTGCCCTTCAGGCTGTCGCTGGTGACGGTGCGTCCGTCCTGGTCGGTGAGGCTGAACGGGCCGCCGATCGAGGGCTGGTTGCCTTGCCAGGCGTCCCAGCCGATCCAGCCGGCGGCGCCCAGCAGCACGGCAACCCAGACGCCTAGCAGGCCCTTCATGGTGCGAGACATGGCGGCACCATGACGGCGCGAAGGTGTCTCGACAAGCCGGACCGCTGGTCGCACGCTGGGATGTGAGGGGATGTGATGACCGCCGAAATCGTCCAACTGATACGGGCCGCCGACTACGCCGCCCGCCAGCACGTCGCCCAGCGCCGCAAGGGCCTGCGCGCCGAGCCCTACATCAACCACCTGACGGAAGTGGCGGCGCTGCTGGCTGAGGCGACGGAGGGCCGCGATCCCATCCTGGTGATGGGTGGGCTGCTGCACGATACGCTCGAGGACACCGACGCCACCTACGACGAGCTGGTCGAGCGCTTCGGCGCCGAGGTGGCGGCGCTGGTCCAGGAAGTGACCGACGACAAGTCGCTGCCCAAGGACGTGCGCAAGCGCCTGCAGGTCGAGACGACGGCGTCGAAGTCGACGCGCGCCAGGCTGCTCAAGATCGCCGACAAGACCTCGAACCTGCGCGGCCTGATGGAGAGCCCGCCCGTGGGATGGACAGAGCAGCGCCTGCGCGACTATGTCGTGTGGGTCGAGCAGGTGGTGCGGTCGTGTCGCGGGCTCAATGCGAAACTCGAGGCGGGCTTCGACGCGGCCCACGCTACAGCGCGCCGGCACTTCGTCGTTTAAGGTCAGGGGAAGAGACGATGTTCTACGATGCCGCCAAGCGCGACCACGGGCTCGCGCTCGATCCCCTGAAGTCGCTGATCGTGCCGCGGCCGATCGGCTGGATCTCGACGATCGACGGCCAGGGCCGGGTGAACCTGGCGCCTTACAGCTTCTACAACGGCGTCAGCGAATTCCCGCCAATGGTCTATTTCGCCATCACCGGCACCTACGGCGACAACCCGACCAAGCACAGCCGCATGAACGCCGAGGAGACCGGCGAGTTCGTGGTCAACATGGTGGCCGGCACGCTGGCTGAAAAGATGAACATCACCACCGCGATGGTGGCTTACGGCGTCGACGAGATGAAGCTCGCCGGCCTGACGCCCGAGCCGTGCCGCTTCGTGAAGCCGCCGCGCGTGAAGGAATCGCCGGTGGCGCTCGAATGCAAGTACTGGAAGACGATCGAGCTGCCGGTCGAGCCCGGCCACGAGAAGCAGCGCGGCTCGGTGGTGTTCGGCCAGGTCGTCGGCGTCCACATCGACGATTCGATCCTGAAGGACGGAAGGGTCGACGTGATGGCATTCAGGCCGGTCGCGCGGCTGGGCTACAGCGAATACACCACGACGGAGAACGTCTGGAAGTTGCGCCGCCCCGACGATCCGCGGTTTCAGTAATTGGATCCCTTCCCCTCCCTATAAGAATGGGGAGGGGAAGAGTGCTAGCCGCGAACGACCGGCGCCACTGAGCGCGCCACGCCCAGCAGGCGCGCGTCCGCCATCGCCTCGGCCATCAGCATGAAGCCGACGGGCAGTTCGCCCGCGCCGTGGCAGGGCAGGCTGATGGCGCAGCGGTCGAGGAAGTTGCCGACCGTGGTGTTGCGCAGCAGCAGCATGTTCTTCTTCGTGAAGCCCTCGGGCGTCGAGACTTCGTCGAGTGTCGGGGCGGCGATGGCGCAGGTCGGCATGATCACCGCGTCGTAGTTCGAGGTGACCGCCGAGACGCGCTTCTGCAGGTCCGCGCGCGCGGCCAGCAGATCGATGTAGTCGGCGGCGCTCATGTCCTTGCCGCGCAGGATGCGGGGATAAACGAGCTGGTCGTAATCCTTGCCCCGGCGCGCGAGTAGCTTCCGGTGCCAGGCGAAGGCCTCCGAGGCCGCGAAGCCGCCCTTGGCGTTGATGGCGGGCAATTCGTTCAGTTGAGGCAGCTCGATGTGCTCGATTGTGACGCCCTTCGCCGCCAGCGCCTTGCAGGCGCGCTCGAAGGCCGCCGCGACGACGGGCTCTAGATCGTCCATGACGAATTGCTTGGGGATCGCAAACCGGAGTCCGGCCAGTGGCGCGGCATCCGGCACGTGGATGGGCTGGGCAGCAAAGATCGCGTCGACGATGGCGCAGTCTTCGACGGAGTTGGCGAGCGGCCCGATCGAATCGAGCGAGGTCGAGAGCGGGATCGCGCCGTCGATCGGCACCCGTCGCGCAGTCGGCTTGAAGCCGACGAGGCCGCACACGGCCGCGGGGATGCGTACCGAGCCGCCGGTATCGGTGCCCAGCGCTACCACCGCCATTCGGTCGCCGACCGAGACGGCAGCACCGGCCGACGAGCCGCCGGGGACCCGCTTGCGGTCGGCCGGATTGCCCGGTGTGCCGTAGTGCGGGTTGAAGCCAACACCCGAGAACGCGAACTCGCTCATGTTGGTGCTGCCGACGATCACCGCACCCGCCGCGCGCAGCCGCGCCACCACGGGCGCATCGTGCTTGGCCGGCGGCGCATCGTCGAGCGCCTTCGAGCCCGACAGCGTCGTCTCGCCGGCGACATCGCACAGGTTCTTGATCGATACCGGCAGGCCCGCCAGCGGCGAGGGCACGAGGCCCACCTTGCGTTGCAGGTCGCTCGCCTCGGCGGCGGCCAGCGCCTGCTGTTTGTAGGTCCTGATGAAGACGCGCTTGCCTTCGCCTCTGGGGTCTTCGATGCGGGCGAAGGCTTCTTCGGTGAGTTTGCGCGACGTGATGTGGCCGGCGGCCAGGTCCGCGGCGAGTTCAAGGATCGTTGGATTCGCCTGCGGGTTGGCCATCGGTGTTCCTTACTTCGTGCGGTTCTTCACGAGATCGTCGACCACCGCCGGATCGGCCAGGGTCGACGTGTCGCCGAGGTTGCCGAAGTCGTTCTCGGCAATCTTGCGCAGGATGCGGCGCATGATCTTGCCCGAGCGCGTCTTGGGCAGGCCGGGCGCCCACTGGATGACGTCGGGCGTGGCGATCGGGCCGATCTCCTTGCGCACCCACGCATTCAGCTCCTTGCGCAGTTCTTCCGACGGAGTCTGGCCGGTCTTCAAGGTCACGTAGGCGTAGATGCCCTGGCCCTTGATGTCGTGCGGGTAACCGACGACGGCAGCCTCGGCCACCTTGGTGTTGCCGACCAGCGCGCTCTCGACCTCGGCGGTGCCGATGCGATGGCCCGACACGTTGATCACGTCGTCGACCCTGCCGGTGATCCAGTAGTAACCGTCCGCGTCGCGCCGTGCGCCGTCGCCGGTGAAGTACTTGCCGGGATAGGCCTTGAAGTAGGCCTCGATGAAGCGCGGGTGATCGCCATAGAGCGAGCGCATCTGGCCGGGCCACGAATCGACCAGGCAGAGGTTGCCCGAGCAGGCGCCGGACAATTCCTTGCCCTCGGCGTCGACCATCACGGGCGTGACGCCAAAGAACGGCTTGGTCGCCGAGCCGGGCTTGAGAGCGGTGGCGCCGGGCAGTGGCGTGATCAGGATGCCGCCGGTCTCGGTCTGCCACCAGGTGTCGACGATCGGGCAGCGGCTGTCGCCGACCACTTTGTAATACCAGAGCCACGCCTCGGGGTTGATCGGCTCGCCGACCGAGCCCAGCAGGCGGAGACTCTTGCGGGAAGTCTTCTTCACCGGCGCCTCGCCCTCGCGCATCAGGGCGCGGATGGCGGTGGGTGCCGTGTAGAAGATGTTGACGTTGTGCTTGTCGATTACCTGCCAGAAGCGGCTCGAGTCGGGATAGTTGGGCACGCCCTCGAACATCAGGGTCGTGGCGCCGTTGGCGAGCGGGCCGTAGAGGATGTAGCTGTGGCCGGTCACCCAGCCCACGTCGGCGGTGCACCAGTAGACATCGCCATCGTGGTAATCGAACACGTACTGGTGGGTCATCGACACGAACACGAGATAGCCGCCGGTGGTGTGCAGCACGCCCTTGGGCTTTCCGGTCGAGCCCGAGGTGTAGAGGATGAACAGCGGGTCTTCCGCGCCCATCGGCTCGGGCTTGCAGTCGGCCAAGACCTTTTCGCGGATCTCGTGCCACCACACGTCGCGGCCGGCCTCCCAGGCCACCTTGCCGCCGGTGTGCTTGACCACCAGCACCTTCTTCACGCCGGGGGCCTTCTTGATCGCCTCGTCGGTGTTGACCTTGAGCGGCACGGGCTTGCCGCCGCGTAGGCCCTCGTCGGCGGTGATGACGATGCTGCTGTCGCAGTCGACGATGCGGTTGGCCAGGCTGTCGGGCGAGAAGCCGCCGAACACCACGGAGTGCACCGCGCCGATGCGCGTGCAGGCGAGCATTGCGTAGGCCGCTTCCGGGATCATCGGCAGGTAGATGGTGACGCGATCGCCCTTCTTGACGCCGAGTTCCTTCAGCGCGTTGGCCATGCGGCACACTTCGGCGTGCAGCTCGCGGTAGGTGATCTTCTTCGACTTCGCCGGATCGTCGCCTTCCCAGATGATGGCGACCTGGTCGCGGCGCTTGGCGAGGTGGCGGTCGATGCAGTTGGCCGACACGTTCAGCACGCCATCGTGGAACCACCGGATGCGGACGTCACCGGTGTAGTCGACGTCGCGAACGGCATTGGCGCTGAACGGCTTGATCCAGTCGACCCGCTTGCCGTGCTCGGCCCAGAAGGTGACCGGGTCCTTGACCGAGGCTTCGTACATCGCCTTGTATTTGGCCTCGTCGACATAGGCGCGCTTGGCCCAGTCTGGGCTTACGGCGATCAGTTCATCGCTCATGGTTTCCTCCCGAATTCACGCGGTTCTAGCGCGCCGCCACTGTTCCCGGCAATTCACCTTTGGTCGGGGCACCGAGATGTTTCCACGCAATTGCCCCAAAGAGCAGAATGGACAGCGGCACGATGGGATAGCCGAAGCCGTTGAGGGTCCATCCCAAGGTCGGCATCAGCCAGAGCAGCGGATAGAGCACTCGCTCTCCGGGGTAGAAGCCGTTTGCGCGACAATGCCGGAACATCGCCACGACGGCCGGCATCAGCAGCAGCAGGTCGTAGTTCAGCGTATAGGGCGAAACGAGAAAGGTTGCCGCGGCGAGCACGGCCGTCCTCGGCGCGCCAGGTCCGCGGCGGCGGAAGCGAACCAGACGGCGAGCGCCGCCAGGCCCGCTCCTGCGATCTGGACGGCGCCGGCGATGCCGGGCGACAGGCCGACCATGCGCGCGGCCGCCAGCAAGGTGGTCATTTGAAGATGCATCTCCTGGAACATGCGTTCGGCGGCGGCCGTCGAGCTTGCTTCGCGCGCTGCCACGAAGAAGGCGTGCCAGAACGCGAGGCCGAACAGGCCGAGGCTGGCGATCGACAGGGCTCCAACGGTCCCGGCTGTCCAGGCGAGAGCCCTCCATTGCCGCGCCGCCAGCAACGCGACCGGGATCAGCACCCAGATCTGCGGCTTGTAGGCGAGCAGGCCCAGCAGGATTCCGGCCGCCGCTGGAGAACGATTGAGGAGATGGAGACCGCCATAGAACAAGCCGAGGCTGAAGAAGGTGTTTTGGCCTGCGATCACGACCCACATGGCGGCGGGCGACACCAGGATCGCGAGCCATCCCCACCAGTCGCGTCGTCCTTCGAACGCCGTCGCGATCGCAATGGCGGTGGCCATGAACGTGCCATAGGCCTTGCCGACACCGAGGAGGCCGAAGGGCAACAGCATCAGGAGCCATATCGGCGGATAGAGGAAAGGCCGGAAATACTGATCGCTTGGCAGGCGCTCGGCGTAGATCGTGTTCTGAAACCGGGTAAACGCATCGAGGTCGTAGATCAGGGCCAATTTGCCTTCGATCCAAGCGCGTGCGGCAGCGTGAAAGACGAGGAAGTCGGGAAACAGAACGGGAAGAGAGGGGCCGATCGCCGGCCCGCCCCAGAACGCGAAAGAAACGTAGGCGACTTGATACGCGCCGACGGCCGCGCAGAACGCGGCAGCCATGCCTATTTCGACGCGTGCCGTTCTTATTCCGTGAACCACGTCGTGAAGTCCTGGATCGGCGCGCGCTCGGTGATCAGGTTGTTGGGAATCGCATCAGGATCGGCATATCCCAACGCCAGGCCGCAGACCACGACCTGGTCGTCGGCAATGCCGAGCTCGCGGCGCACGACGTGCTGGAGGCGACTGAATGCCGCTTGCGGGCAGGTGTGCAGGCCCTTTTCTCGTGCCAGCAACATCAATTGATCGAGGAAGATGCCGCAGTCGATCCACTGGCCGTTGCCCATGCGGCGCTCGACGCACAGGATCATGCCGACCGGCGCGTCGAAGAAGTCGAAGTTCTTGCGGAACTGCTTCAGCATGCCGGCAGCGTCGCCGCGCGGCACGCCGAGCAGGGTGTAGAGCTGCTTGCCGACCAGCTTGCGGCGCGCGTCGTAGACCGGTGTGAATTCCTTCGGATAGACGTCGTACTCGCCGCCCGGCCCGGTGTCGTTGGCATCGAGTGCCTTCAGGATCGCCGTCGACAGCCGCACCCGCGCCTTGCCCATGGTGACGTAGAGCTTCCACGGCTGGAGGTTGCCGTTGGAGGCCGCGCGGTTGGCGGTCTCGATGATCCACTCGATATCGGCCTTGGCCACGGGGTCGGGCTTGAACACCCGCATCGAGCGGCGGGAATTGACGGCTTCGGACACGCGCATGAACGGTCAGCTCCGGTTGAGATGGCGACGCAGGAAGTCGAACAGTTTACGCCGGGCGCCGGCGTTCTGCTGCTCGGTGAGGAAATGCGTACCGCCTGGCACGATGACGGTCTCGACCTCCTTGCCGTGGCTCTTGAGCGACTGGGCCATCGACAAGGTCTGCTCGACCGGCACGTTCTCGTCGCGGTCGCCGTGGATCAGCAGGACCGGCACGTCGATCTGCGCCACGCGTAGCAGCGGCGAGCGCACCGGCAGGCCCTCGGGCCCGCACAGGTCGTCGAGATAGTCGCGCACGAAGGGATTGGCCGCCCGCCACGCCGCGAGATCGGTCGGCGCGAAGAACGAGGCCACGGCCTTGATCGGCGGCTTGTGCGCGGCGGTCAGCAGCGCCACCTGACCGCCCATCGACGCGCCGACCAACCCGATGCGCTTGGGGTCGACCAGCGGCCGGCGCGCCAGCCAGTCGATCGCGGCCAAGACATCGAGCGGCTGGCGCAGGCCCTGGTCGCTCTCGCCCTCCGAACCCAGCCAGCCGCGCAGCGACAAAGCAAGGGCTGCGTACCCGTTGGCCGTCGCGGCGCGCGCCAGGCCGGTCATGGCGTGGGCGTGGCTGGCGAAGCCGTGCAGCAGCAGCACCGCCGGATAGGGCGGCTGGCCGGCCTGCGGCTTGAAGAAATAGCCGCCCAGGGTGACGCCATGGCCGGGCACGCGCACCGGCTCGGCGTCGGCGACGTCGGGCAGCTCCTCCCAGCGATGCGCCACCTCGATCGGTACGCCGTCGGGATCGCGGAAGCCCACCGAGTAATAGCCGGGAGCGAAGTAATCGAGTTCCTTGGGCGGCTGCAGTATCTCGGCACCTGCGTCGCGCAGCTCGGCGTGGACCTGGTCGACCTGGGCGCGGCTCTCGGCCGAGACGGCGAGCCACAGCGCGCCCGGCCCGTGCGCGGCGCCATCCTTGGCCTGGCGCATGACGAAGTGATCGTAGCCGCGCGACCACATCACCCGGTCGGGGCTGGCCCACACGCGATGGAAACCCAGGGTCGGCAGCCACAGCCGATGGAAGGCGACGGAACGCGCGAGGTCGCTGACCTCGATCGCGGCGCCGGCGAAGGACGAGCGTGGCTTCATCAGGTTTCGGGGAAACCCAAGAAGTGCAACTCCTCGCGTCGGAGCGGTTCGTCGCCGGCAAGGAAAAATTCATCGAGTTGCGGTGGCTTTACTTCCGTCCCGGCGAGCATGGCGTGCGCCTGGCCTCGATGATGGATCTGATGCTGGAAAAGGTGTGCCAGTATCGCAGAGACACGCGATGGCGGCGGCTTCCGGTCGGGTCTGGGCAGGACACAGTCACGTCCCAGTGTCTCCTCAGTCTGTTGCTCACAGAAGTCGATGAGTCGCCAGTCGCTCTGCGCCTGTGCACCGCGCATTGCGGTCGCATCAGCGAAGTCCGGCCCGGTCTCGCTATAACGGCGCAGCGCATCAAAACTCTCAAGGGCGTCGATGTAGTACTGATCGACGGCCAGGATGTGATTGAACGTAGCGCGCAAAGAAGGAAAGAACCCTGTGCGCAGTGCGGCGAATTCGGCCGGTGTCAGTGCCTCGCAAGCACTGAGCAGCCGATGATTCGCCCACGCGTTGTTGTAGGCCATGGCGCGGAAGTGGCTGACTAACCCCGTCGCCATGGTCCCAAGCTTCGCTTAGGCCGCGTGCGCGAGGTTGCGCAGCACGTACTGCAGGACGCCGCCGTTCTTGAAGTATTCGATCTCCTCGGCGGTATCGATGCGGCAGGTGAGGACGACCTTCTCCGACGTGCCGTCGCGGCGATGGATCGTCATCGGCACGTCCATGCCGGGCTTGAGGCCGGCTTCGATGCCGGTGATGTCGAACGTCTCGTGGCCGGTGAGGTTCAGCGTCTTGCGCGTCATGCCGGGCTTGAACTGCAGCGGCAGCACGCCCATGCCGACCAGGTTCGA
>JBEPUH010000048.1:0-31796 GCA_041691635.1 Hyphomicrobiales bacterium | reverse complement strand
AAACGCACACTGCAGTGTCCGGTTCCATACAGAAATGAGTGCCTCCCGATAGCGTTCAATTAAGCGCTCTAACGGCGTATATTTTGACCCTATAATCAGAACTGGCTTTATGCGGAGCGCGCCGAAGTGTCCGACCAATTCGCTTCCATTGCCTCCGCTCTGCCCGCGTCAGCGCTAAAGAATTGGAAAGCCGATTATCGGGATTTCTTCGAGAGCGGCTCGATCGCGCTCCATATGGTGGGCGGTGACGGGACGATCCTGCACGCCAACGAGGCCGAGCTGAAGCTGCTGGGATATCCGATCGAGGAATACATCGGTCATCACATCTCAGAATTCCATGCCGATCGCCCGGTCCTCGAAGATATCCTCGCCCGCCTGAAGAAAGGCGAGAAGCTGGACAAATATGCCGCCCGCCTGCGCGCGCGCGACGGATCCATCAAGTATGTCGAGATCAGTTCGAGCGGTCTCTTTCACAACGGCGATTTCGTCAGCACCCGATGTTTCACGGTCGACGTCAGCGACCTCCAGCACGTTCGCGACGCGCTTCGGGCCAAGGACGAGCAGATTCGCTTCATCCTCGACAGCCTTCCGGCTGCCGTCTACACGACCGATGCTCAGGGCAAGATCACCTATTACAATCAGGCCGCCGTCGAACTCGCCGGACGCGAACCGCAGATCGGCGAGGACGAATGGTGCGTGACGTTCCGCTTGCTCACGCCGGACGGCAAACCGATGTCCCACGCGGAATGCCCGATGGCCACGGCCCTCAAGGAGAACCGGCCGGTGCGCGGTGTCGAGGCGCTGGCCCAGCGGCCGGACGGAACGATCGTTCCCTTCCTGCCGTTCCCCACGCCACTTCACAACGAGGCGGGCGAGCTGGTGGGCGCGGTGAACATGCTGATCGACATCAGCCAGCGCAAGCAATCGGAGGCGCATCAACGGATACTGCTCGACGAGCTCAACCACCGCGTCAAGAACAACATGCAGATGCTGCACGGGCTGCTCGAGGCGGCTCTGCGCGAGACCGAAAGCGCGGAAGCCAAGGCGGTGATTGGCGACGCGAGCCAGCGCGTGGCGGCCATGGCGGCGGCGCAACAGCTTCTCTACGCCGACAAGACGCCGCGCAGCTTCGCGATCGGCGATTTCCTCGATGCCGTCAGCGCGAGCGCGCGTCAGGCTTTCCCGGAAAACGTGTCCGTCCACATCGATGCGGCGGACGGCCATCTGTCCAACGACGTTTCGATGCCGCTGGCTCTCATCCTGAACGAGCTCCTGACCAATGCCGCGAAGTATGGCGTGAACAGGTCAGTCGGCGGGCGCATCGACATCAGCCTGACGCGTGATGACGGCTTCGCCGTTCTCGCCGTCAAGGACGACGGTGCAGGCTTCGATCTCGTTGAAGCCCGCAAGCGTTCCTCCGGCCTCGGCCTCGTCGCGGGCTTGACGCGCCAGTTGGGTGGCACCTTCACGGTCGAGCGGGCGCCGGGTGCGCGTTGCATCGTCCGATTCCCGGAGCGCCCCATCTCTTGACCGACGCCAGGTATACCGGGCGGATCCTCGTGGTGGAGGACGACTATTTTGTCGCCCTCGACCTTGAGCATCGTCTGCGCGAGGCGGGATTTTCCGTTGTCGGCGTTGCCCGGACCGCCGAGGAAGCCGTGGAAATGGCATCTCGGCAACCGGACCTCGCCATCATGGACATCCGCCTGGCCGGCCTGCGCGACGGCGTCGACGCCGCGATCGACCTGTTCTCAAAATCGGGTGTGCGATCGATCTTCGCCTCGGCGCACGGCGACCAGAAAACCAGGGATCGCGCCGAGCAGGCCAGGCCGCTGGGCTGGATCTCCAAGCCCTATTCATGGCCCTCGCTGCTGTCGCTGCTCCAGGCGGCATTGCCGCAGGTCATCCGGCCTTAGCGCAAATGCGCTAGAAGGTCTTGGTGATCGACGCAAAGACACGGCCCGCGCAGTAGCTCGTGTTGGCGCAGCCCGACGGCTCGATGTCGGTGTCGGTGTAGGCCAGCGTCAGGTCGAGGCCGAAGGCCGACGTCACAAGCCCGAACTGCCAGTACCAGTAGTCCGGACTGGGGATGCCGTACTGGAGGTAGCGTTCGACCGACAGGTTGCCGAACGCACCATAGGCCTTGAACGACACGTAATCGCGGATCTTCGGGAAGTCGAGCGGTACCGACAGCAGCATCCGCTTGTTGAATTCCCATCCCGAGTTGGCGAACGAATTCGGACTGAAGCGCAGCCGGCCGCTCGCCGTTGCGAAGCCGAAGTCATAGTCGACGTTCATGTTGAAGTCGCCGTAGTCGTAGCCGAGCACTCCGGCAAAGCCCAGGTAGTTGACGCGGACGTACCCGAAATCGATCTTCAACTTCTCGATTGGCTTGATTTTCACGCCGCCCGACACGTCGATCTCAATGCCCGGCCCGGCCGGCAGCACGACATTGCTGCCCCACACGCCGGCATAGAGCCAGACCTTGGGATTGCCCAGCAGGTCCGGCGTGCGGTAGTCGAGCCCGGGCTGGAACGCGGGCTGCAGCGCATTGTTGGAGATGCCGGCATAGGAGTAGTCGGACGTCGCGGTAAAGTTGGCGTTGAAGGCACCGCCGAACGGGGCAAGCCATTTCTCGGCATCTTTCTTCTCGCCGTCATCGGCCCTGGCGCCCGTGGCGATTGCCATCGCACACAAGATGAGGCCTATCGTCTTTCTCATGGGCGGTCACGCACGGGCGATCAACGCCGGTGGCGCGATTACGTTCCGGGCACGCTTTGCCTGGCGGCGGTCAAGGGGGGATGAGCTTGGAGCAGGATTTCGACTTCCTCAATCTGTTCAGCGGCGACGACGAGGTGATCCGCCTCGACGCCGGCGCCAGCCTGTTCGCCAAGGGCGACAAAGCCGACACCATGTACATCGTGCGCAGCGGCCGCCTGCAGGCCCACGACGGCGACACCGTATTCGAGACCGTGAAGGCGGGCGAGGTGCTGGGCGAGATGGCGATCGTCGACGGCGCGCCGCGCAGCGCCGGGGTGCGCGCCGAGATCGCCAGCGAAGTGATCGCCGTCGACCAGCGGCGCTTCCTCGGCATGATCGAGCGGACGCCCTACTTTGCCATCCGCATCATGCGCGTCCTGACGCGCCGCCTGCGCCACGCCAACGAGCGGATGGCCCACGCTCCCTGATCGTCCTAACCGATCGCTTTCGCCCATTTCTCCGACCAGACGTGGAGCGGCAGGAAGACCTTCAGCAGCTCCGCTCCCAGCACCGTGAGGCGATAGCCGGCGGCCGGATCGAGCTCGATCAATCTGGCCGCGCGCAGCTCGCGGAGGCGGGTGTTGACGATGGTCGGGCTGGCGCCGCCGATCAGTTCCTGCAACTCGCGGAAGCGCCGGGGCTTTTCGCGCAGTTCCCAGACGATCCGGAGCACCCAGCGCCGTCCCAGCAGGTCGAGCAGCGCCATGATCGGCCGGCCGGTCTGCGAGCCGCGGACCTTCTTCCTCACCATCTATTTCATCCTGTCGCTACACTTTATGTAGCGCCATGCCGGACGCTGCTGCATAAACTGTAGCATGAACCGCATCGATCCGGCGTCCCCGCCCTACGACCCCGCCATCGCCCAGGCGCTCGACCGCGTCATGCCGCCCGGCCTCGAGCCGCTGATGCTGTTCCGCACCATGGCGCTCAATCCCCGCGTCTTCGGCAAGATGTTCGCCGGCGGCCTGCTGGACAAGGGATCTCTCTCGCTGCGCCAGCGCGAGATCGTCATCGACCGCACGACGGCGCGATTGAGGTGCGAATACGAATGGGGCGTGCATGTCGCGCTGTTCGCGACGAAGGTCGATTTTGGTGCGGCCGAGATCGACGCCACGGTGCACGGGTCGGCCGATGCCGCGTGCTGGGCGCCGCACGAGCAGGCGCTGGTCGCCGTCGTCGACGATCTGGTCGACCGGCATACGATTTCCGATGAAACCTGGACGCGGGCGCGCAAGCACTTCGACGAGGCGCAGATGCTCGAGACGATCGCGCTGGTGGGCTATTACCACACGATCAGCTTCCTCTGCCGCGGGCTCGACCTGCCGCTGGAGAGTTACGCGGCAAGATTTCCTAGCGCCTGAACAGGCGTTCAAGCCCCAGGATCGACAGACCGAAGCACAGGCCCCAGAAGGCCGAGCCGACGCCGAGCAAGGTGATGCCGGAGACGGTAACCGCGAGCGTGCCGGCAGCGGCCAGACGTTCCCTTTCGACCGCGAGGGCGGCGCCCATGGCGCTGGCCGTCGAGCCGAGCAGCGCGGTGCCGGCCACGGTCATCAGCAATGCCGGGGGCAGCGCGCCGAACAGGCCGACCAGCGAGGCGCCGAACAGCGCGATCAGGCCCCAGAAGAAGGCGTAGAACGGCCCGGTCTTCCAGCGCTGGGCGGGATCGGGGTGGGCGTCGGGCCCGGTGCAGAGTGCTGCCGAGATGGCGGCGAGGTTCGAGGTGTGGGCGCCGAGGAACGCGGTGCCGAGCGAGGCGGCACCGGTAACGGCGAGGCAGGCCTGGGTCGGCGGCTGGTAGCCCGAGCCGCGCAGCACGGCGAAGCCCGGCAGGTTCTGCGATGCCATGGTGACGAGGTAGAGCGGCACGCCGAGCCCGATCAGGGTCGCTGCGTCCCACGCCGGCGCCACGAGTTCCAGGTGCGAGACGCCGAGCGGCGGGATCGTCTTCACCAGCCCGAGCGACCAGGCGAGCAGGCCGCCCGCCACCAGAACGACCAGCGAGGCGAGCGTCGGCACCAGCCCGCGCGCCACCAGGAACAGCGCGAGCAACGGCAGCACCAGCAGCGGCTGCAGCGGCACCTGCTCGACCATTACCACGACCAGGTGCAGCAGGATGCCGGCCAGCATGGCCGAGGCGATGCTGGTCGGAATCTTGCCGATCAGCCGGCCGAGCGGGCGGATCGCGGCGGTCAGCAGGATCAGCACGGCCGCGACCACGAAGGCGCCGACGGCGGCGCGGAAGCTCGGCACGCCCTGCGTCGAGGCGATCAGCGCCGCACCCGGCGTCGACCAGGCGGTGATGATCGGCATGCGGTAGTACACCGAGAGAACGAGCGCACTCAGCGCCGTGGCGATGCCGAGACCCGACACCCAGGAACTCGCTTCGGCGGGCGTGGCACCCACCGCCTGGGCCGCCGCCAACACCACCGGCAAGGTGCCGCCCACGCCGGCGATGGTCGCGACCAGGGCAGCGGTCGCGACGGAGACGAGTCCGCCTGATCTCACGCGTTTGCCCGCTCGACCATTGCCTGCAACAGGATCTGGCAGCCCGCGCCAATGTCGGACTTGGAGGCGTCCTCGATCTCGTTGTGGCTGATGCCGTCCTTGCACGGCACGAACACCATCGCCGTCGGCGCGACCCGGCTGACGTAACAGGCGTCGTGGCCGGCGCCGCTCACGATGTCCATGTGCGGATAGCCCACGGTCTCGGCGCCGCGGCGCACCGCGTCGACCAGTTCCTTGGCGAAGGGCGACGGCGGGAAATACCAGATCTGCTCGATCTTCACCTCGAGGCGATGGCGTTTGGCGATGTCGGCCACGGCGGCACGCATCTCGGCGTCCATTTTCGTCAGCTCGTCGTCGTTGGGATGCCGGAAGTCGACCGTCATGAAGACGCGGCCGGGAATGGTGTTGCGCGACTGCGGCAGGCTGTCGATCACGCCGACCGTCGAGCGCCCGTTGGGCCGATTGCCGATCTCGCGGCACTTCACGATCAGCTCGGCAGCGCCCACCAGCGCATCGCGCCGGCCTTCCATCGGCGTGGTGCCGGCGTGGCTCTCCATGCCGGTCCAGTTGATCTCGTACCAGCGCTGGCCTTGAGCGCCGGTGACGACGCCGATCGTCTTCTTCTCGCGCTCGAGGATCGGGCCCTGCTCGATATGCGCCTCGAAGAAGGCGCCGATCTTCCGGCCACCGACCTTCTCCTTGCCGTCATAGCCGATCTTCTTCAGCGCCTCGCCGAAGGTGATGCCGTCGCGGTCCTTGATGCCCAATGCATACTCGAGCTCGAAGGCGCCGCCGAACACACCGGACGCCACCATGGCCGGGGCGAAGCGGCAGCCTTCTTCGTTGGTCCACACGGCAACCTCGATCGGCGCCTCGGTGACGTAATTGGAATCGTGCAGCACGCGCAGCACCTCGAGCCCCGCCATCACGCCATAGGCGCCGTCGAACTTGCCGCCGGTTGGCTGGGTGTCGAGATGGCTGCCGGTCATGATCGGCGCCTTCGACGGGTCCTTGCCTTCGCGGCGGGCGAAGACGTTGCCGAGCTGGTCGATCTTGATGGTGCAGCCCGCCTCCTTGGCCCAGCGCACGAACAGGTCGCGGCCGATCCTGTCCAGATCGGTGAGCGCGATGCGGCACACGCCGCCCTTCTCCGTGCCGCCGATCTGGCCCAGCTCCATCAGGCTCGACCACAGGCGGTCAGGGTCGATGCGCAGGTTGGTCTCGGCGGTCTTCATGCGGCACTCCGGTTGAAAGTGGACCATTAACGGACTAAATTCAGTCCACACACAGAAAAGAGCCTAGCATGAAGTACGCCACCCGGATCAAGCCGATCAGCTACCTCAAGGCCAATACCGCCGAGATCGTTCGCGGTCTCGCGGAAAGCGGTGAGCCCATGATCATCACCCAGAATGGCGAAGCAACGGCCGTCATCCAGGATTTCACGTCCTACGAGCAGACGCAGGAGACGCTGGCACTCCTCAAGATCCTGGCCCTCGGCAACCGCAACATCGCCGAAGGCCACTATCGCCCCGCCAAAGCAGCTTTCACCGACCTTCGAAAAAAATTGAAGGCGCGCAAGTCCGGCACGTGAAGAAATATACCGTCGCCATCGACTCCGGGGCGGAACTCGACCTCGACGACATCACTGCGTTCATCGCCGATCACGACTCGATCGAGCACGCGCTCGATATCGCTACCGGAATCGAGCGGAGCCTGGCCGCCCTGGAAGCGTTCCCCCATCGCGGCGTTCACCCCAGGGAGTTGCTCGACTTCGGAAACCGGGACTTCCGTGAAATCCACTTCAAGCCCTATCGCATCTTCTATCGCGTCATCGACCGGCATGTGATCGTGGTCCTGATCGCCGATGGCCGGCGCGACATGCGCAAACTGCTGGCCAGACGCCTGCTGAACGCTTAGGCGAGCACTGGCCGACTGTCGGCATCGCCGCTATTGGTCGGGGATGCTTCCCTTATCCGACACCCTCGTCCTCGACCTCACGCAAGTCATCGCCGGCCCCACCGCCGGCCAGATCCTGGGCGACATGGGCGCCGACGTGATCAAGGTCGAGCCGCTCGGCGGCGAGCACTTCCGGCCGCATTTCGGCGGCGCGTGGGTCCCGTCGATGAACCGCAACAAGCGCGGCCTGGCGCTCGACCTGCGCACCGAAGGCGGCCGCGACGTGCTGATGCGGCTGGTCGCCAAGGCCGACGTGTTCATGGAGGCCTTCACACCGGGCGTGATCGACAAGCTCGGCTTCGGCTGGGACGTCGTCTCCAAGGAAAATCCACGCTGCGTCTATGCCTCGGTCTCGGGCTACGGCCAGACCGGCCCCTACTCGCACCGCGCCGGCTACGATCCCTGCATCCAGGCCGAGATCGGCCTGATGGACGCGACCGGCCCCTATCAGGGCGAGATGTGCCGCGTCGGCACTGCGCCGATCGACTATTCGACGGGTCTCGCCTGCGCCGGCGGCATCGCCTTCGCCCTGCTGCACCGGCACAAGACCGGCAAGGGCCAACGGCTCGACCTGTCGCTGTTCGACGTCGGCATGCATCTGATGAGCCACTGGATCACCAACCACGGGCTGAGCGGCGAGAACCCCGAGCGCATGGGCACGTCGAACACCATCCTCTGCCCGCTGCGCGTGTTCCCGACCCGGACGCAGCCGGTGTTCGTGGCCGGCACCAACGACGCCTTCTGGAAGCTGCTGTGCACCGCGCTCGATCAAAAGGAGTGGCTGTCCGACAAGCGCTTTGCCACCAACAAGGATCGCGTCGCCCACCGCGCGGTCCTCGAACCGATGATCGAGGCGTTCTTTATCCAGCACACCGCCGACGAGTTGCTCGACAAGCTCATCCCCGCCGGCATGCCGTGCTCGGCCGCCTATAGAGTGAGCGACGTCGTGGCCAACGCCCACACAAAGGCGCGTGGCGCGGTGCTCGAGATCGACTACCCCGGCATCGGCCCGGTGAAGTCGGCGGCCAATCCGATCAAGCTGTCGGACGTGCCGGCCGAGGTGCGGCGCAAGTCGCCCGGCATCGGCCAGCACACCGCCGAGATCATGCGCGAGGTCGGCTACAGCGACGGCGAAATCGCCGCCTTGAAGGACGCCAAGGCGATCGCGATCGGCTAGCATACCCGCCATGAAAATCGTCTACTCCGATCGTCACGCGGGCCACGATCCGCAGACCTTCATCGTGCGCGGCGTGAAGCAGAGGAGCGCCGAGCAGCCCGAGCGCGCGACCCGCCTGCTGGCCGCGGCCCGGGACGCCGGCCACGAGATCCATCCGCCCGCGGGCCACGGCACGGCGCCGGCCGCCGCCGTGCACACTGCCGACTACATCGACTTCCTGCAGACCGCCGCGCGCGACTGGGCGAAGCTGGCGGACGCTTCCGACGAGGTCGTGCCCAACATGCATCCAGCGCGCGCGCACGCGTCGTACCCCAAGGCGCTGGCCGGCCGCGCCGGCTGGCACCAGGCCGACATGGCCTGCCCGATCGGTCCGCACACCTGGGATGCAGCCCTGGCCTCGTCCGAAGTCGCGGTCACGGCGACCGACCTGGTGACGGCGGGCGCGCGCGAGGCCTATGCACTCTGCCGCCCGCCCGGCCACCACGCCTTCGCCGACATGGCCGGCGGCTTCTGCTTCCTGAACAACACCGCGATCGCTGCCCAGCGCCTGCGCGACAGGCACCAGCGCGTGGCGATCCTCGACGTCGACGTCCATCATGGCAACGGCACGCAAGGCATCTTCTACGACCGCGACGACGTGCTGACCGTCTCGATCCACGCCGATCCCGCACATTACTATCCCTACTTCTGGGGCAACGCCCACGAGACCGGCGACGGCCGGGGCACGGGCTTCAATTTCAACCTGCCGCTGACGCTGGGCTCGGGCGATGCGCCGTGGCTTGGCGCCGGCGACACGGCGCTGGCCGCGATCGCGGACTTCGCGCCGACCGCGTTGGTCGTGGCGCTCGGCCTCGACGCCAGCGAGAGCGATCCGCTGCAGGGCCTCAAGGTCACCGGCGCGGGCTTCCACGCCATGGCCCGGAAGATCGCGGGCCTCGGCCTGCCCACCGTGCTGATTCAGGAAGGCGGCTATCTCAGCGACGATCTCGGCCGCAATCTCGTGCACTTCCTGACGGGTTTCGAAGCCGGGCGTTAGCTGCCCTTTGCCCCGGATTTTAGGCGTTTCGGCTGCTTGATCGAGGCCGGGTCTGGCCTACAGTGGTCAGACCACGGATTGACCAAATTCCAATGCTCGAAATTACCCGACGAGACACCGAAGAAAGCCAGAGCGGCGCGGCGCGCGTCTTCACCTTCTTTCGCGATCGCCTGCTGTCGGGCGACCTGAAGGCGGGCGACCGGCTGCTGGCCGAACGCGAGCTCGCGCTGGCGCTGTCGGTCAGCCGGCCGGTGCTGCGCGAGGCCCTGCGGTCGCTGGCGATGCTCGGCCTGCTCGACATCCAGCACGGCCGCGGCGCCTTCGTGCGCGCAGCCGACGCCTCGGTGCTGGGCCAGGCGCTGACGCTGTGCCTGGCGCCCGAGCCCAACATCCTCGACGACGTGCTGCAGGCCCGCATCGCCATCGAGTGCCAGGCCATCCGCCTGGCCTGCGAGCGCGCCAGCGAGCGCGACCTGCAGGCGATTGCCGCCACGCTCGACACGCTGGTCGGCTCGCTCGACGATCCCGAGCGCGGCGGCGAGAGCGACTACGCCTTCCATCTCGCCATCGTGCGCGCGAGCGGCAGCGCCTCTCTGATGAAGATCTACGAGGCGATCTCGCCGCTCCTGATGCGCAGCCACGTCGAGCGCCGGCGCGACACGTTCCGCGAGCCCGCCATTACCTCGGGCCTGGTCGATGCCCACCGCCAGGTCTTCCTGGCCCTGGCAAAGCGCGATCCCGACGCTGCCGAGACCAGCCTGCGCGACCATTTCACCATCGGCGACGAGCTGCGCCGCCGCAACCTGATCTCCGCCTACCAGCCCAAGAGGAAGAATTCATGAAGATCGTCGTCGGCTCCGATCACGCGGGCTTTCCCATGAAGGCCGATCTGCTCGCCTTCCTGCGCGAGCGCGGCCACGAGGTGCTCGACGTCGGTTCGCACGATCCCAACCCCGTCGACTTCCCCGACATCGCCCGCCAGGTCGCCGCGGCGATCACCTCGGGCAAGGCCGAGCGCGGCCTGATGGTCTGCGGCACCGGCGTCGGCGCCTCGATCGGCGCCAACAAGATGAAGGGCATTCGCGCCGCGGTCTGCCACGACGTGCATTCGGCGCACCAGTGCGTCGAGCACGACGACGTCAACGTCATGTGCATCGGCGCGCAGATCGTCGGCCCGTGGCTCGCCAAGGACCTGATCGCGGCCTACCTCGACGCCAGATTTTCGACCGCGGAGGAATTCCGCCGCCGCGTGGCCAAGCTCGCCGACATGGATGCCGGACGCTGAAGATTTCAGGAAACGACAACCGGAGGAAACGATGAAGACAATGATGACAGCCGTCGCGATTGCCCTGGTGGCGATGGTCGGCGTGAACCATGCCGCCAACGCCGACGCGCTCGACGACATCAAGAAGTCGGGCAAGATTCGCATCGCCATCGACCTCGGCGTGCCGCCCTACGGCATGACCGACGCGCAGCTGAAGCCGACCGGCCTCGACGTCGAGGCGGCGCAGATGCTGGCCAAGGACTGGGGCCTGCAGTTCGAGCACGTGCCGACCACCGGCGCCTCGCGCATCCCCGCACTGCAGACCGGCAAGGCCGACCTCGTGATCTCGAGCCTGTCCTACACCGCCGACCGCGCCAAGGTGATCGACTTCTCGCTGGGCTATGCCGTGCTGCGCACGGTGATCGCCGCCCCCAAGGGCACTGTCGTCAAGAAGCTCGCCGACCTCGACGGCAAGACCGTGGGCACGGTACGCGGCACCACGCACGACACGCAGCTCACCAAGGAAGGCCCGAAGGGCATGAAGCTGGTGCGCTACGAGGACGACGCCACCGAGGCCCAGGCCTTCCTGAGCGGCCAGGTCGACATCTTCTCGACCGCCGAGATGATCGTGCCGCAGATCGACAAGAAGAATCCGGCGCGCCAGGTCGAGCTCAAGTTCGTGCTCGACAATTTCAAGCTCTGCGTCGGCGTGAAGAAGGGCGAGGAGCGGCTGCTGGCCGAGGTCAACAAGTGGATCCTGGCCAACATCAAGAGCGGCAAGCTGAATGCGCTCAACCAGAAGTACTTCGGCAGCGACCTGCCGGAGCTCATCACCAAGCAACAGTAGGCCGGACATGACCAACAGACTGACGCGGCGGGGCCTGGCGGGCCTCGCCGTCGCGCTGCTGCCGATGACGGCGGCGCGCGCCGACACGCTCGCGGACATCAGGAAGGCCGGCAAGGTGCGGATCGCCATCGATCTCGCCATCCCGCCCTTCGGCATGACCGACGACAAGATGCAGCCCGCCGGCTCCGACGTCGACACCGCCCGGCTGCTCGCCAAGGACTTGGGCGTCGAGCTCGAGGTCGTGACGACGACCGGCCCGACCCGCATTCCGATGCTGCAGACCGACAAGGCCGACCTCGTGATCTCGACCCTGTCGATCACGCCCGACCGCGCCAAGGTGATCGACTTCTCGCTGCCCTATGCCGACCACCCGTCGGTCGTGGCGTCGCTGAAGTCGATCCCGCTCGCCAGCTACGCCGACCTCGTGGGCAAGAAAGTGGCGGTCGTCCGCGCCACGACGCAGGACACCGACCTCACGCGCGAGGCCCTCACCGGAGCAGCTCGTGGCGCGCAGCTCGTGCGCTACGAGGACGACGCCACCATGGCGCTGGCCTTCGCCTCTGGGCAGGTCGACATCCTGGCGACGGCGCGCTCGCTGCTGCCGGCGATCAGCAAGAAGAACCCGGCACGCACGCTCGAATCGCGGATCGTGATGCAGACGTTCTATCTCGCCGTCGGCCTGCGCAAGAACGAGCCGGCGCTGAAGGAGTGGGTCAACGGCTGGATCAGGGCCAACCTCGCGAACGGCAAGCTGGGCGCCATCTACAAGAAGTACCACGGCGTCGACATCGACCCCGCGCAGCTCCTCAAGGTCGGTGGGTGAACTACCAGTTCGACTTCTCGTTCCTGGCCGAGAGGTGGCCAGACTTCGTTGCCGGGGCGTGGCTCACCGTCCAGCTCACGGTCGTGTCGATCACGCTCGGCTTCGTGCTCGGCACAGCCTGCGCGGTGGCGCGCGCCTACGGCGGACCGCTGCTGCGCCGGCTGGTCGGCTTCTACGTCGAGCTGATCCGCAACACACCGCTACTGGTGCAGATCTTCATCGTCTACTTCGGCCTGTCGAGCCTCGGCCTCAAGCTGTCGGCCGAGACCTCGGCGGTGATCGCCCTCGCCGTCAACATGGGCGCTTACACCACCGAGATCATGCGGGCCGGCATCGTGTCGATCCAGCGCACCCAGCTCGAGGCCGCCGATTGCCTGGGCCTGACGCGCCTGCAGGCGATCGCCCATGTCGTGCTGCTGCCGGCGATGGAGCGCGTCTATCCGGCTTTGTCGAGCCAGTTCGTGCTGCTGATGCTGGCGTCGTCGATCACCTCGCAGATCTCGGCCGAGGAGCTCACCGCCACCGCCAACCTCGTGCAGTCCGACACTTACCGCAGCTTCGAGGTCTACATCGTCGTGGCGGTCGTCTACCTCGCGCTGTCGGCACTCTATCGCCTGGCCTTCTGGCTGATCGGCCTCGGGCTGTTCGCGCGCAAGCGCCGGCTCGGCACGCCGCTATGATCCAGCTCAACGCCAACCACCTCGTCTACCTTCTCGAGGCCGCGAAGTGGACGCTGCTGCTGTCGCTGATCGCCTTCGCCGGCGGCGCCGTGGTCGGCCTGCCGCTGGCGCTGCTGCGCGTGTCGAAGATCAGGCTCCTGCGCCTCGTGGCGAGCGGCTACATCCAGCTCATCCAGGGGACGCCGCTGCTGATCGTGCTGTTCCTGTCGTACTTCGGCCTCGGCATCATGGGCTACAAGCTGGTCCCGATCGTCGCCGCCGGCCTGTCGCTCACGCTCTATGCCGCGGCGTTCCTGGGTGAGATCTGGCGCGGCTGCATCGAGGCGGTGCCGAAGACCCAGTGGGAGGCGTCCGATTGCCTGGGCCTCAACCGCTTCCAGCAGTACGTCTACGTCGTGCTGCCGCAGTCGCTGCGGCTGGCCATCCCGCCCACCGTGGGCTTCATGGTGCAGATCGTGAAGAACACCTCCCTCGCCTCGGTGATCGGCTTCGTCGAGCTGTCGCGCGCCGGCCAGATCGTCAACAACTCGACCTTCGAGCCCTTCATCATCTTCACCGTCGTGGGCGCCATCTACTTCGCGCTGTGCTATCCGCTGTCGCTGGCCGCGCGCGCACTCGAGAGGAAAACCAATGTCGGCCGATAAGGGCATGGACGGTGCTGTTGTCCGCATCCGCGACGTGATCAAGGAATTCGGCACGCTGCGCGTCCTCGACGGCGTCGGCTTCGAGGTGGCGCGCGGCCAGACCGTGGCGATCGTGGGCCGCAGCGGCTCGGGCAAGAGCACCCTGCTGCGCTGCATCGCCGGGCTCGAGACCATCCAGGGCGGCACGATCGAGGTGTGCGGGCACGAGGTCGGCCGGCCGGGCAGCGCCCCGCGCGCGCAGCTGCGCCGCGACGTCGGCATGGTGTTCCAGAGCTACAACCTGTTTCCCCACCTCACCGTCGAGCGCAACATTACCTTGGCACTCACCCTGGTGAAGAAACAGCCGCGCGACGCCGCCCGCACACAGGCCGCCGAAGTGCTGCGCCTGGTCGGCCTCACCGACAAGATCGCGTCCTACCCCGAGCAGCTCTCGGGCGGCCAGCAGCAGCGCGTCGCAATCGCCCGCTCGCTCGCGCTGTCACCGCAGGTCATGCTGTTCGACGAGGTGACCTCCGCACTCGATCCCGAGCTCACCGCCGAGGTGCTGGCCGTGATGGAGGACCTCGCGCGGCGCGGCATGACCATGATCACCGTCACGCACGAGATGGCCTTCGCCCGCCGCGTCGCCGACCTGGTGGTGTTCATGCACAAGGGCAAGGTGTGGGAGATCGGCCCCGCCGCCGAGCTTCTGGCCAGGCCGCGAACGCCCGAGTTCACCCAGTTCGTCGGCAGCGAGCTTTAGGGCGTCTCAGCCGCCGCCTTCGCCGGCGACGGCGATCACCGTCAGCCTCTCCGGCAGCTCTTCCTTCGAGATCTCGATCGTGTGTCGGTCGGGCAGGACGAACATCGGTTCGAACGGCGCGATCAGGCCCATGAAGCGGTCGAGCTGGCCCCGCCCCCAATAGTGCATGGGCAGCACCACCCTGGGATCGATCTGCTTGATGACCTCGGCCATCAGCGGCACGCCCAGCGTATAGGCGCCGTCGATCGGCGCCATCAGCACGTCGATGCGGCCCAGCGCCTCGAGATGGTCGTGGGTCAGCCGCTGGTGCAGGTGGCCGAGATGGGCGATGCAGAGATCGCCGATGGCGAAGATGAAGATCGAGTTGCCGTTGATCCGCACGCCGCCGTTCCAGTCGCGCGCGTTGGTCGGCACGTTCCACACGCGCATGTCCTTCAAGGTGACGTCGTGCTTGGCCTCGGTCTCGCCCTGCCGGTCGGGCCAGCCGCGCAGGATGTAGGCGATGCCGTCCTCGGGCTGGTCGGTGTAGTGCGTGTCGTGCGCGTTGTTCATCGTCACGATGTCGGGATGGCGGCCGAAGCCGTTGTTGCCGTTGTAGTCGGTGATGGCGCGCACCCCCTGCGGCGTGTCGATTTGGTAGCTCGCATGGCCGACGAAGGTGATGGTCGCGCGGCTGGGCGAATCGCCAGATGCCAGCTCGGCGCCGTCGAGCGAGGCGAACCTGATGCCGGGAATCGGCCCCTCGACCAGATTCTTGGAACAGCGCGCCAGGGCCGGCGCCGCCAGCAAGCCAGCGGCGGCAGCGATCAGGACAGCGGAAAAGAAGCGCCGGTTCATGGGCTTAAACGATAGCAGGCCCTGGGCCAGCGCGGCCCTTCAGACTCCCGTTGACTCTTCCCATTCCCGTGTTAGAACAAATAGAGAACGATTTATCCCCAACGCGTAAATACCTGAATTGAGGGGGCAAATGCCCGCCATTTCCCCGAAAGACTTCGCTTCTCCGCCGTCTGCTGCCCCCACGGCCGCCTTGCGCGAGCAGGTGCGCCGGCTGGAGCGCGCCCACACCGCCCAGCGCGTCGGCCGCAGCGCCGTGCCGCTCGGCCTCGCCGAGATCGATGCGCTACTGCCGGAGGGCGGCCTGCTGACCGGCGCCCTGCACGAGATCGAGGCCGGCGCGACGCCGTCCGGCCGCGTCGCGCCGCACGATGGCGCCGCGCTGGGCTTTGCCGCCCACATGCTGGGCCGCTTCGTACCGGGAACGATCCTGTGGTGCCGCCAGCCGCTCATCGGCATCGACGCGACGCCTTACGCCCCCACCCTCTCCGCCTGGTTCGATCCGGCGCGCCTGCTGATGGTCACCGTGCGGCGCGAGGAGGATCTGTTCTGGGCGATGGAGGAAGGGCTGCGCACGCCCGGCATCGCCGCCGTGATGGGCGAAACCCGCGCCGCCGATCCGACCGCCGGCCGCCGCCTCTCGCTCGCCGCCGAAAAGAACGGCGTGCCCGCGCTGCTGTTGCGGCCACAGCCCGCGCCGCCGCAAAGCGTGTGCACGACGCGCTGGCGCGTGGCTTCGGCATCCTCGCCCGAGGTGCCCGGCATCGAAATGCTCGGCGCGGCGCGCTGGCGGGTCGAATTGCGGCGCAACCGCTTCGGTACGCCGTCCTGTGAGGAGATGCCGACCTGGCTCGTGGAGTGGAACGATGAAACGCATCATCTCGCTGTGGTTCCCCAAGCTCGCAACGGATCGCTTGGCGCGGGCCGGCGAGAAAGACTGGCAGGCTAGGGCCGCCGCTACCGTCGTCTGGCGCGCCGGCTGCCCGCGCCTCGCCGCGCTCAATCCACACGCCCGCGCCGCCGGCCTGCGCGTGCACATGCGCCTGGCAGATGCGCGCACCTTGGTGCCCGATCTCGTCACGACGGCGGGCGCGCCGCAGGCCGACCGCGCCCTGATCGAAGCGATCGCGGGCTGGTGCGATCGCTACACACCGTGGGTCGCCGTCGATCCGCTGGGCGCCGCACTGGCCGAGGAAGACGCGACGCAGGTTTGCAGCGCCGGCGGCTTCGGCGGCGATGCCGGCCTGCTGCTCGATGTCACCGGTTGCGGCCACTTGTATGGTCAAGGCGAAGCGGGCGAACACGCACTGCTGGCCGATCTGGTCGAGCGCCTGGCGCGCCACGACTTCACCTGCCGCGCCGCCATGGCCGACACGGCGGGCGCCGCCTGGGCGCTGGCACGCTATGCCGAGAAGCAGGCCACTCTCTTCTGCCCGCGCAACGGCCAGCGCGATGCCCTCGCGAGCTTGCCGGTCGACGGCTTGCGCCTCGATCCGCCCACTCTCGAGACGTTCCTGAAGCTCGGCCTGCGCCGCATCGGCGATCTCTATCCGCTGCCGCGCGCGCCTTTATCGCGCCGCTTCGGTGACCAGCCGCTCACGCGCCTCGACCAGGCGCTGGGTCGGGTCGACGAGCCGATCGAGCCACGCCGGCCGCCGCCCGCCTTCCGCTCGCGCATCTCCTTCGTCGAGCCGATCGGCCGGGCCAAGGATATCGCCGCCGCCACCAGCCGTTTGCTGGCAGCGCTCTGCAAGCAATTCGAGATGGCCAGCGTCGGCGCGCGCAAGCTCGAGATCGCGCTCTACAGGGTCGACGGCTCGGTCGACCGCACCGCCATCGGCACCAGCCGGCCCAATCGCGACAATCCGAAGCTGATGAAACTGTTCGGCGAGAAGCTGGGCGAGCTCGACCCCGGTTTCGGCGTCGAACTGATGATCCTGTCCGCGCCCGAAGTCGAGGAATGGACCGGCGCGCAGGATGCGCTGCCCGAGACCGGCACCTCGGCGAAATCCTCGTGGCACAAGGATGGCACGATCGATCTCGCTGACCGGCTGGCGACCCGGCTGGGCGTGGAGAACGTGATCCGCCTGATGCCGCGCGACAGCCACCTGCCCGAAAAAGTGCAGACCACCGCCCCGCTCGCGACATTCGTTCCCGAAGGCGCGTGGGCGCGGCTTGCCTCGATGAAGGGCACGCGGCCGACGCGACTGCTGCAGCGGCCCGAACAGGTCAATGTCACGGCCCTCCTGCCCGACGATCCACCTCGGCAGTTCCAGTGGCATCGCCATACCCACCGCATCGTGAGCGTCGAAGGCCCCGAGAGGATCGCCGACGAATGGTGGCGGCCGCGCCCCGGCGGCAAGATGATGCCCGCCAACATCGTGCCGCCGGTGCGCGACTATTACCGGGTCGAGGACGACGATGGCGGCCGCTTCTGGCTGTTCCGCGACGGCTCGCTCAACACCGCCAAATGGTACCTGCACGGGTTTTGCGCGTGAGCATCGATGAAGTACGCCGAACTCCCCTACGCTGAGCTACAGATCACCACCAATTACAGTTTCCTGCGCAGCGGTTCGCATCCGGGCGAACTGGTCAAACAGGCGGCCAGCCTCGGCCATAACGCGATCGGGATTGCCGACCGCAACACCTTGGCCGGTGTCGTGCGCGCCTATTCGGCAGTGAAGGAATTCTACGAAGAAACGGCGATCCCGGAAGAGAGTTGGATAAAACTCATCGTCGGCGCGCGGCTGGAGACGAAGGACGGCTACTCGCTGCTCGCCTATCCCATGAACCTCGCCGGCTACAAGCGCCTCTCGCGCCTGCTCACCCTCGGCAATCGCGATCCGGTCAACCGGAGAGAATGCGACATTACTTTCGACGATCTTGCCAAGCATGCCGAAGAGCTGATCGCGATCGTCCTGCCACCACGCAATCCAAACGATCCGGCCTTTCACGAGAGATTGCGCAAACTCGCGCGCCTGTTCGGCGACCGCTGCCATCTCGCCGGCAATTTCCTGTTTCGCGGCAATGACGCAGAGCGGCTGGCGGACCTCGACAATCTCGCGACGCAGATGAAGGTACGCTTCGTCGCCACCAACGACGTGCACTATCACGTGCCCGAGCGGCGGGCGCTGCACGACGTCATCACCGCCATCCGCCACACCTGCACGGTCGAGGAGCTGGGTTTCCGGCGGTTTGCTTCGGCGGAGCGGCATCTCAAGACGCCCGAAGAGATGCGCGGTCTGTTCAAGAAGCATCCGCACGCCCTCGAAAACATTCAGCGAATCGTCAAGTCCTGTACCTTCTCGCTCGCCGATCTCACCTATCAGTATCCGATCGAGTACAATGGCGAGACACCGATGCAGAAGCTGAAGCGGCTCACCTGGGAAGGCGCTGCCAAGCGATATCCCCTGCCCAAGGGTGTGCCATCGGACGTCGCCGACATCCTCCAGCGTGAATTCGACCTGATCGCCCACAAAGGGATCGCTCCCTACTTCCTCACGGTCCACGAGATCGTCGAGCAGGCCCGCAAGATGGGCATTCTCTGCCAGGGGCGCGGCTCGGCCGCCAACTCAGCCGTGTGCTTCTGCCTGCACATCACCGAGGTCGATCCGACGAAGACCAAGGTGCTGTTCGAGCGCTTCCTGTCCAACGAGCGTGACGAGCCGCCCGACATCGACGTCGATTTCGAGCACGAGCGGCGCGAGGAATTGATCCAATGGATCTACCGGAACTGGACGCGCGAACGCGCGGCACTTGCCGCCACGGTGATCTCGTACCGCACGCGTAGCGCCATCCGCGACGTCGGCAAGGCACTCGGCCTCTCGCCCGATACGTTGGGTGTAATGGCGAGAACAGTGTGGGGCAGCGGCGGCAGCGCCCTCAATCTCAAGTACGTCCGCGAAGCTGGTCTCGACCCCAGCGATCCGCGGTTGGCCCTGGCTCTCGAACTGTCGGCGACCCTGATCGGCTTCCCGCGCCATCTCTCGCAGCATGTCGGCGGCTTCGTGCTCACGGCCGACCGGCTGGACGAGCTGATTCCGATCCAGAACGCGGCGATGGAAGATCGCACCGTCGTCGAATGGGACAAGGACGATCTCGACGCCTTGGGCATCTACAAGGTCGACGTGCTGGCGCTCGGCATGCTGACGGCGCTGCGCAAGTCCTTCGTGCTGATCGAACGGCACTACGGCAAGAAGCCCTCGCTCGACATGCCGACGGACGACGACGAGGTCTACGACATGCTCTGCAAGGCCGATTCGGTGGGCGTGTTCCAGGTCGAGAGTCGCGCGCAGATGTCGATGCTGCCCAGGCTCAAGCCACGAAAATATTACGATCTCGTTGTCGAGGTGGCGATCGTGCGGCCGGGCCCCATCCAGGGCGGCATGGTGCATCCCTACCTCAAGAATCGCGAAAAGAAGCCCGAGGACATCTATTATCCGGGCAAGCTCGAAAGCATCCTGAAGCGCACACACGGCGTGCCGTTGTTCCAGGAGCAGGCCATGCAGATCGCCATCGACGGCGCCGGCTTCCCACCGGCCAAGGCCGACAAGCTGCGCCGTGCCATGGCCACGTTCCGCCGCGCCGGCACGATCCACAAGCTCAAGGACGATTTCATCAACGGCATGGTCGCCAACGAGTACGAGAAGGAATTCGCCGAGCGCTGCTTCAAGCAGATCGAGGGTTTCGGCGAGTACGGCTTCCCCGAGAGCCACGCCGCGAGCTTCGCCATCCTGGTCTACGCCTCGTCGTGGGTGAAATGGTACTTCCCGGAGGTCTTTGCCGCCGCGTTGCTCAACTCCCAGCCGATGGGCTTCTATGCGCCGGCGCAGCTCGTGCGCGACGCGCGCGAGCATGGCGTCGACGTGCGGCCGCCCGACATCAACGCCAGCAACTGGGACTGCACGCTGGAGAAGACGCTCGGTCCCAAATGCGCGCTGCGCCTCGGCTTCCGACAGGTGCAGGGCCTTGGCGAGAAAGACATGAAACGCGTCGTCGAACAGCGGACCACACCCTATCGCGATCCGGCCGACCTGTGGCGGCGCGGCGGGCTCACCAAGCGGCAGATCCTGGCGCTGGCCCGCGCCGACGCCTTCGCCTCGATGAGCCTGTCGCGCCGCGACGTGCTGTGGGCGGTGCGGGCCTTCTCGGAGGCGTCGTTGCCGCTGCTCGACGCGCGGCCGGCCGTGCGCGATCTCGAGCCGTCGGTCGCCCTGCCGGGGCTGACGACGGGCGAGCAGGTGGTTGATGACTACGCCAGCATCTCGATGTCGCTGCGCGCCCATCCTCTGGAGCTGCTGCGCCCGACCCTGTCGGAACGGCGCATGGCGCATTCGCAGAAACTGCACGAGGCCCGCAACGGCGACTTCCTGCAGATGGCCGGCCTCGTGCTGGTCCGCCAGCGACCCGGCACCGCGTCGGGGGTGGTGTTCGTGACGCTGGAAGACGAGTTCGGCATCGCCAACCTCGTGGTCTGGCCCAAGGTCTTCGAGGCGCACCGCCGCATCGTCATGGGCTCGCGCCTGCTGGGCGTCGCCGGCAAGGTGCAGCGCGTCGACAGCACGGACAACATTGGAGCAAGCGTGATCCATCTCGTGGCCGATCGGCTATGGGATTGGTCGGTCGACCTCGACCGCATCGCCGACCTCGACGGCCATTTCGAGCTGCACCAGGGTCGTGGCGACCAGGCGCACTCGTCGACGCCCGATCCGCGCGACGATCCCGATAAAGGAAAGAAGCCCTACGACCGCAGCCGCATCATTTTCGACCGGCCGCAGATCAAGATCGCCTCACACGATTTCCACTAGAGGCTGGCGTAAACGCTGCGCTCGAATTTCTCGAAGGCCGCGATCGCGCGCGGATCGTAGAAGGGAAAGAGCTGCGTGGCCCACACGCCGGTCACCTTCTTCACCGGGTCGATCCAGTAGTAGGAATTGGCCAGCCCGCCCCAGGTCAGGCTGCCGGCCGAGCGGCGGCCGGGAAACGCCGTGGGGTTGATCATGAACGACAGACCCCACTGCATGCCGTCGACGAAGTCGAGGTCGGCGCTCATGTTGGGCAACTGGCTCTTGAGCGGCCGGCAGAGCACGCCCTCGCCCATCGAGTTCCCGAACATCGTGGCCACGGTCGCCGGCTTCAAAATCGGCGCGCCACCCGCCAGCAGCGCCCGCGTGAACTTGAGGTAATCGTGCACCGTCGAATAGAGGCCACCGCCGCCCATGTGGAACTCCGGCGTCTGCGGAATCTCGTGCTCGATGGTGGCGATGCCGGTCGCGTCGCGCCGGTGCATCGCCGCCTTGCGCAGCCGTTGCGCGGGGCCGATGGCGAAGCCGCTGTCGGCCATGCCGAGCGGCAGGAAGATCTTCTCCGTGAGATACCGGTCGAGCCGCTGCTGGCTCGCGGCCTCGACCATCTTGCCCACCCAGTCGATCGAGATGCCGTACTCCCAGCGCTCGCCCGGATCGGCCAGCAGCGGCGTGGTCAGCGCCGCGTTCTGGCACGAACCGACGGCAGGCACGCCGGTGGCCTGGCGGTACTTCACGATATCGGCGTTCCAGGTGTCGTAGCCCAGGCCCGATGTATGGGTCATCAGGTGGCGCAGCGTGATCGGCCGCCGGGGTTTGCGAAACTCGGGCTTGCCCGCGGCGCCGAAGCCGGTGAGCACCTGCTTGGTGCCGAGTTCCGGCACGATCTCCGACGCCGGCCCATCGAGCGTGAGCTTGCCCTTCTCGACGAGTTGCATGGCAGCGGCGCCGGTGACCGCCTTGGTCATCGAGGCGATCCACACGACGCTGTCGGGCATCAGGACGCCCGCGCCGCCCTCGAAGACCACGCCCTTGTCGGTGGCCGCCGCCGCTGCGACGCCCGGCAGGTCGCCCGCCTCGACGGCGGCTTTTAATGTGCTGGCGATATCCATGGTTCCCCCGTTCGGCGCGACCTTAGGCCAGGCGCGTCGCCTCATCGATCAATTCCTGTGCGGCGATATCGAGCAGCTCGTCCTCGGCGGTACCGTCGAGCACGCGCTCGCGGCCGATCTCGAGCAGCACCGGCACGGCGAGCGGCGAGATGCGGTCGAGGCGGCGGTATTCGATACGGCCCTTGGCGCGCCTCAAGAGATCGCCGAGGCGCTTGAGGTCGGCGAGCTGGTGCGCGGCGTCCTGGCGCGTGGCGCGCAACAGGATGTGGTTGGGCTCGTGCTTACGCAGCGCGTCGTAGATCAGGTCGGAGCTGAAGGTGACCTGGCGGCGCGACTTCTCCTCGCCCGGGAAGCGCCGCTCGATCAGGCCGGCGATCACCGCGACGTTGCGGAACGACCGCCGCAGCATGGTCGATTCGTCCATCCACGCCTCGAGGTCGTCGCCCAGCATGTCCTCGTCGAACAACTGGCCGAGCTGCGCCTTGGTGGGCGGCCGCAATCCCCAGATGCCGAGCACGTAATCCGTCGCCACGAAGCCCAGCGGCTTCAACCCCATGCGTTCCATGCGCCGCGTCAGTAGCATGCCCAGCGTCTGGTGCGCGTTGCGTCCTTCGAAACAGTAGGCGACGACGAACTGCTTGGAGCCGCGCGGGAATCCCTCGACCAGCAGCATGTCCTTCTTAGGTAGGCCCGAGCGCCACTTCTGGATGTCGAGCCAAGTGCGGACCTCGGCCGGCAGCTTCGGGTGCCGCGACGGATCCTGCAGGATCCCGCGCACCCGTTCGGCCAGGAACGTCGACAGCGGCAGGCGGCCACCGCCATAGGCCGGCACCTTGGGATCGCCTGTGGTTGCGGACGAGCATTGTGCCACCAGCTCCTTCACGCCCTCGAAGCGCAGCAGGCGGCCCGCAAAGACGAAGGTGTCGCCCGGCACCAGCCCCTGGATGAAGCTCTCCTCGACCTCGCCCAGCATCGGCCCGCGCCGCAGCTTCACCTTGATCAGCGGCAGTTCGACGATGGTGCCGACGTTCATGCGGAACTGGCGCGCCACCAGCGGTGAAGCGAGCATCCAGCGCCCGTCGGGCAACTGCTTCAGCCGATGCCATTTGTCGTAGGCCGCCAGCGCATAGCCGCCAGTCGCCACGAAGTCGAACGTATCGTCGAAGTCCTTCCGCGGCAGGTCGCGATAGGGCTGGGCGCGGCGGACCTCGTGGAAGAAGGCCTCGCGGTCGATCGGCTGGGCGCAGGCGCTGCCGACGATGTGCTGGGCCAGCACGTCGAGGCAGGCCGGCCGCGGCGGGTCGCCGTCCAGCTCACGTGCTTCGATGGCTTCGATCGCCGCCAGCGACTCCAGCACCTCGAAGCGGTTGGCCGGCGCGATCATGGCGCGGCTCGGCTCGTCGAGCCGGTGGTTGGCGCGGCCGATGCGCTGCATCAGGCGGCTCACGCCCTTGGGCGCGCCCATCTGGATCACCAGGTCGACGTTACCCCAGTCGATGCCGAGGTCGAGCGAGGAGGTCGCCACGACGGCGCGCAGCTTGCCTGCCGCCATCGCCGCCTCGACCTTGCGGCGCTGCTCGATGGCCAACGACCCGTGATGCAGCCCGATCGCCAGGTTCTCGTCGTTGAGGCGCCACAGCCCGTCGAAGGTGAGCTCGGCCTGGGCGCGCGTGTTCACGAACACGATCGAGGTCTTGTGTTGGCGAATGATGTTGAAGACCTCGGGCACCGCGTGCTGGCCCATGTGGCCGCCCCACGGCAGGCGTTCCTGCGCGTCGATGATCGACACGTGGGGCGCAGCACCTGGCTCTCCGTGCACGATCTCGACCGTCTCGCCTCCCTTATCCGAATTGGGGCGCAGACGGAGATAGTCGGCCAGCTCCGGCGGATCGGCGACGGTGGCCGACAGGCCGACGAAGCGCGTCTTGGGCGCCAGCGCCGCCAGTCGGGCAAGGCACAGCGCCAGGTGATGGCCGCGCTTGGAGGTGGCGAAGGTGTGCAGCTCGTCGACGACCACGCAGCGCAGGTTGGCGAAGAACTTCGCAGTGTCGGGATAGCTCAACAGCAGGGCCAGCGACTCGGGCGTCGTCAGCAGGAAATCCGGCGGCCGTTCGCGCTGGCGGAGGCGGCGGCTCTGCGGCGTGTCGCCGGTGCGGCTCTCAGCGCGCACGGGGAGCTGCATCTCGGCAATCGGCACCTCGAGATTGCGACGGATGTCGGTCGCCAGCGCCTTGAGCGGCGAGATGTAGAGCGTGTGCAACTCGCCCTTGCCCTTGGCGTGGGCCAGGTCCTGCCCGGCTTGGCGCCGTTCCGTGAGCTCGATCAGGGACGGCAGGAAGCCCGCCAAAGTCTTGCCGCCGCCGGTCGGCGCGATCAGCAGGGCGCTCTTTCCCTTGGCCGCGAGATCGATCAGATCGAGCTGGTGCTGCCGGGGCGCCCAGCCGCGACCTTCGAACCAGCGTGAAAAGAGGTCGGGAAGCCCCATATCAATTGGGTAGGATGCATCCCGTGCAATGGCAACAGACACCCTAAATCCCGCCCTCATGAACCCAAGATCCTGGCTCTATCCCACGGCGCGCGGCCTGTACTGCGAACCCGGCGATTTCTACATCGATCCGGCCGGGGCGGTGAATCGCGCCGTCATCACCCATGGCCATGGCGACCACGCCCGGCCAGGCCACAGGAACGCGCTGGCGACCCCCGAAACCCTGGCGATCATGCGCGCCCGCTTCCAGGACATGCCCGACACCGTCCAGCAGCCGCTGACCTACGGCGAGAGCGTCACCATCGGCGAGGTCGGACTCAGACTGGTGCCGGCCGGCCATATCCTGGGCTCGGCGCAGGCCGTGCTGGAGCATAAAGGCCAGCGCATCGTCGTCTCGGGAGACTACAAGCGCCGGCCGGACGCGACCTGCCCGCCGTTCGAGCCCGTACCGTGCGACGTGTTCATCACCGAGGCGACCTTCGCCCTGCCGGTCTTCCATCATCCCTCCGACACCGGCGAGATCGCCAAGCTGCTGCGCTCGCTGGCCACCTTCCCCGAGCGTACTCATCTGGTGGGCGTCTATGCGCTCGGCAAGTGCCAGCGGGTCATCAAGCTTTTGCGCGCGGCAGGCTACGACAAGCGCATCTGGCTGCATGGCGCGCTGGCACCGCTCTGCGCGCTTTACGAGAAGCACGGCGTCGCGCTGGGCGACACCGCCCTGGTGTCCGACGCCATCCTCGAGACCTTCAAGGGCGCGGTCGTGCTCTGCCCGCCCTCGGCCATCGCCGACCGCTGGTCGCGGCGTTTTGCCGATCCGATCGCCGCCATGGCCTCAGGCTGGATGGGCGTGCGGGCGCGCGCCCGCCAGCGCGGCGCGGAGCTGCCGCTGATCATCTCCGACCATGCCGACTGGAGCGAACTCACCCAGACCTTGAAGGACGTCGGCGCGCCGAAAGTCTGGGTAACGCACGGCCGCGAGGAGGCGCTGGTCGCCTACGCGCGTTCGATCGGCATCGACGCCGAGGCGCTGCATCTCGCCGGCCGCGAGGAAGAGGACGAGGCCTAGTGCAGGCCTTCGCCCGCCTGCTCGATGCGCTGTCCTTCCAGCCGGCGCGCAACGCCAAGCTCAGGCTGATCGAGGCCTATCTGCGCGAGACGCCCGATCCCGACCGCGGCTGGGCGCTGGCCGCGCTGACCGGCGGCCTCGACTTTCCCACCGCCAAGCCCGCCCTGCTGCGCTCCTTCGGTCAGGAGAAGATCGGCGAGGAACTGTTCGGCCTGTCCTACGACTATGTCGGCGACCTGGCCGAGACCTTGGCGCTGATCTGGGAGACGAAACCCGACGTCGGCCCGCCGCCCACGTTGGGCGAAGTCGTCGAGACCCTGCAGCGTGCCACGAAGATGCAGACGCCGGCGATCCTGAAGCGCTGGCTCGACGCGCTCGACTCGACCGGCCGCTGGGCCCTGCTGAAGCTCCTGACCGGCGCGTTGCGCATCGGCGTCTCGGCGCGGCTGGCCAAGCAGGCCGCGGCCAACATCGGCGCGCAGCCAGTGGCCGAGGTAGAAGAAGTCTGGCACGGCCTCGACGCCCCCTATCGCCCGCTGTTCGAGTGGCTGACGGCGGGTGGGCCCAAGCCGCAGTCCAACAAGGGCGGCGCGTTCCTGTCGCCGATGCTGGCCAACCCGATCGACAAAGCCGAGATCGAGACACTCGATCCCGCCCACTTCCGCGCCGAATGGAAGTGGGACGGCATCCGCGTGCAGGTCGCCGCCTCGGGCGGCGGGAAGCGGCTCTACAGCCGCGCCGGCGAGGACGTGTCGGCGGCCTTCCCCGACATCGTCGCGGCGATCGATTTCGAGGGCGTGTTCGACGGCGAGCTGCTGGTGCGTCGCGAGGAGGCGATCGCGCCGTTCAACGATCTCCAGCAACGCCTCAACCGCAAGACCGTGACGCCCAAGATGCTGAAGGAGCATCCCGCACATGTGCGTCTCTACGACGTGCTGTGGCTCGAGGGCGAGGACCTGCGCGCGCTCTCCTTCGACGCCCGCCGCGCGCGGCTCGAGGCCTGGATGGGCGAGAAGCCGCGCGCGCGCGTCGACCTCTCGCCCCTGGTGCGCTTCACCGACTGGGCTCATCTCGCCGCCTTGCGCGAGGAGATGCAGCAGGACGGCATCGAGGGGCTGATGCTGAAGCGCGGCGACAGCCCCTATCTCGCCGGCCGGCCCAAGGGTCCGTGGTTCAAGTGGAAGCGCGACCCGATGCTGGCCGACTGCGTGATGATGTATGCCCAGCGTGGCCACGGAAAACGCAGCTCGTTCTATTCCGACTACACGTTCGGCGCCTGGCGCGATTCGCCTGAGGGCAAGCGCGAGCTGGCGCCGGTCGGCAAGGCCTACTTCGGTTTCACCGACGAGGAACTGCGCTGGCTCGACAAATGGGTGCGCGACCATACGACCAACCGCTTCGGGCCGGTGCGCGAGGTCGAGCCGCAACTCGTGCTCGAAGTCGCATTCGATGGCGTGGCGCGCTCGACCCGGCACAAGTCGGGGGTCTCGCTGCGCTTTCCCCGGATCAATCGCATACGGACTGACAAGCCGGCGGCAGAAGCCGACACGGTCGACAACCTGCTGCGCCTCGTGCCATGAGGCACGCATGCCCGAGACGACCTCCGGCGCCCTGCCCGCGCAGACCCACACAAGACCGCTCGACGAGCGCATCGCGCTCGGCCGCGCGCTGCGCGAGCAGTGCGATCGCAAGAGCCATGCGACCTGGACGCCGGCCGCCAACCGCCGCGATCCCGTTGAGATCCTGATCGAGCAGGGCCAGTCGCGGCTGCCCGACCTGCTGCCGCTGCGCTACGCCCGCATGAAGGTCTCGCCATTCGCCTTCCTGCGCGGCGGCGCCGCCGTCATGGCCGAGGATCTCGCCGGCACGCCCGGCAGCGGCCTTGTCGTGCAGGCGGCGGGCGACTGCCACTGCCTCAACTTCGGCGGCTTCGCCACGCCCGAGCGCCGGTTGGTGTTCGACATCAACGACTTCGACGAGACCGCAGTGGCGCCGTGGGAATGGGATCTCAAGCGCCTGGCAGCGAGCTTCGCCGTGGCGACGCTCGACGTGCTCGACAAGGACGCACGCCTCGATCTCGCGCGGCGCGTCGCCGCCAGCTACCGCGAGACGATGATGGCGCTGGCCCAGACGCCCGTGCTCGACGCCTGGTATCGCGGCCTGGTGCTCGACGACGAGAAGACCGCCGAGGCGATCGGCATCGGCGCGCCGGCACTGCGCAAGGCCGAGGACTTCCTGACGCACGCCGCCATCGTCGACCTGCGCCATCGCACCGCCGTCGGGACCGACCCGAAGATCGAGGAGGCGGCGCCACTGGTCTATCATCCGCCCGCCGCGGAGGCCGCGGCCTTCCGTGCCGGCGTCGAGGCGATGCTGGCCGACTACCTTGCCTCGCTGGTGCCGGAGCGGCGCACGCTGGTCGAGCGCTATCGCCTGGCCGACGGCGCCTACAAGGTCGTGGGCGTCGGCTCGGTCGGCACGCTGTGCGGCGTGCTGCTGATGGTCTCGGGCAGCGGCGAAGTGCTGAACCTGCAGTTCAAGGAAGCGGCGCGCTCGGTGCTCGAGGCCCATGCCGGCGCAAGCCCCTACGCGCACCATGGCGAACGGGTGGTGCGCGGCCAACGCCTGCTGCAGGCCGCCAGCGATATCCTGCTGGGCTTTGCCGAGGGTCCGGCCGGCCGTCACATCTACGTGCGCCAGCTCCGCGACGCCAAGATCAAGCCGATGCTGGAGACCATGTCGGCCAAGCATTTCCGCCGCTATGCCGCGACCTGCGGCGAGGTGCTGGCGCGCGCCCACGCCCGCACCGCCGACGCCGTCTTGCTCGCGTCGTATCTCGGCAAGGGCGCCTCGTTCGACGAGGCGATCGGCGGTTTCGCCATGGCCTATGCCAGGCAGACCGAGCAGGACCACGCGACCCTGCAAAAAGCCGTCAAGTCGGGGCGTTTGCCCGTTACGTCCATGGATTCATAGCGGGTATTAGCCCCTTGCAGGGCCTATGTCGGATGCCCATTATCCGGGCGACATGATCGATCCGTTCGGCCGACACATTTCCTATCTGCGCGTCTCCGTGACCGACCGCTGCGACTTCCGCTGCGTCTACTGCATGGCCGAGGACATGACCTTCCTGCCCAAGGCGGAAGTCCTGTCGCTGGAAGAGCTCGAGCGGCTGTGCAGCGCCTTCATCCGCCGCGGCGTGCGCAAACTGCGCCTGACCGGCGGCGAGCCCTTGGTGCGCAAGAACGTGATGTCGCTGGTCCGTGGACTGGGCAAGCACCTCGATTCGGGCGCGCTCGACGAACTCACCCTGACCACCAACGGCAGCCAGCTCGCCAAGTATGCCAAGGAACTGGCCACGGTCGGTGTGAAACGCGTGAACGTGTCGATGGACACGCTCGATCCGGTGAAGTTCCGCGAGCTGACGCGCTGGGGCGATCTCGACCAGGTGATGCGCGGCCTCGACGCCGCCCAGGACGCCGGGCTCAAGATCAAGATCAACGCCGTGGCGCTGCGCGGCGTCAACGACAACGAGTTCGACCGGCTGATCCGCTGGAGCCATGGCCGCGGCATGGACCTGGTGCTGATCGAGGTCATGCCGATGGGCGAGATCGGCGGCGAGGCGCGGCTCGACCAGTACCTGCCGCTGTCGCTCGCCCGCACCGAGATCGCGCGCCAGTTCACGCTCACCGAGAGCGACTATCGCACCGGCGGTCCGGCGCGCTACTTCACCGTCGGGGAGACCGGCGGGCGGTTAGGCTTCATCACCCCGCTCACCCACAATTTCTGCGAGAGCTGCAATCGCGTGCGGCTGACCTGCACCGGCACTCTTTATATGTGCCTGGGCCAGGAGGATGCCGCGGACCTCAGGGCGCCGCTGCGCGCCTCCGAGAGCGACGAGATTCTCGACGAAGCGATTACCGCCGCGATCGCGCGCAAGCCCAAGGGCCACGACTTCATCATCGACCGCCGCCATACGACGCCGGCGGTACGCCGCCACATGAGCGTGACCGGCGGCTGAGCCTGTTGGTTGAGCTGGGAGGCTAGACCTCCGTCGCCAGGCCGCTGGTTGTATCCGCCGACTTGATCGCCGCCCGCCGCACCGCCTCGCGGTGGGAGATGTAGAGCGCGCTGGCGAAGATCACCGCAGCACCGACGAAGGTCCAGACGTCGGGCTGCTGGAAGAACAGGAAATAACCCAGCAGCGCGTTCCACAGCAGCGACAGGAAGCCGATCGGCTGGAGCAATGTGATGTCGGCCAACTGGTAGCCGTTCTGCTGGCAGATGTGGCCGAGCGTGCCGGCCAGGCCCGCGGCCACGAACCACACGAGGTCGCTGGGCGCCGGCGTCTCCCAGAAATAGAGCGCGACGGGGCAGGCAAACAACACGATCGTCAGGTGCTGCCAGACCACGATCGTGTTGGCCCTCTCGGTGCGGGCCAGCGCCTTGGAGATGATGTTCGAGGCCGAGAAGATCGGCGTCGAGATCAGGATGCAGATCGCACCGTAGCCGATGTCGCCGACGCCCGGCCGCACGATGATCATGGCCCCGGCGAACCCCACCAGCACCGCCATCCAGCGCCGCATGCGGACCTTCTCGCCGAGGAAGAGTGCCGCCCCGATCGTGACGAAGATCGGGCCGGTGAAGCCCAGCGCCGTCACGCTGGCCAGGGTCGTCAGCGGCAGGCCGATGAACCACAGGAACATGCCGCCGGCGTGGATGGCGCCGCGGAACAGGTGCAGCGGCAGGCGCTTGGTGTCCATGGTGCGGTGGATGCCGAGCTTGAGCACGATCGGCACCAGCATCAACGTCCCGAACAGATAGCGCATGAACGCCATGACGTACGGGTTGAGGTGCTGCGAGGGGATGAGCGTGAAGACGTTCAGCAGGGCGAACGACACGCCGGACAGGCCGACCCAGAGGATGCCGCGCAGGTTGGGCGTAAGCGCCGACCAGCGCGCGATCAGCGAAGAAGCGAACGGGGAGAACACGTCGGCACTATGTCATGCCGACTGCAAAGACGCACGGGGAGCTTACCCGGGCGAGCTTATCCGCCGCCCGGAACGGCGATGAGAGCGGGATTTCCGCCTGCCGGGACCGACGGTTCGCACGCGCCGCCACGCAGACCGGCCACCAGGTCGACCATCCGCTCGATATAGGGATCGTGGATGTCGAGGGCGCGGGCGTGGGCCGCGGTGTTGGCGAGATAGTCGCGGCAGGCGCCGCGGCGGCCCTCGGCGAAGGCGATGTGGTGGGCCGCCCGCTCGATCGGCAGGTCGCCGCAATACTGGCAGTGGCCGGTGTCGACCACGAAGGTGACGGCGGTCACGACCCGGCCGTCGCGCAGTTTCGCCGGCACCCAGCGCGGCTGGTAGATGCCCGACAGCATCTCGCGGTTCCACAGGATGGCCAGTTCGCTGCGCACCTGATGGGGCGCCAGGCGATAGGCGATGCCCTCGCAGCTACCGCCGCCCTCGAGCGCCAGCATCAGGCCGGGCAGCTCGGGCGTGCCGCGACCGAGCGGCATCCAGAAGCAGAACGACCGACGCCAGCCCTCGACATGGCAGGGCGAGGCTTCGGCGAATTCGAGCGCGGGGTTCCACATCAGCGAGCCGTAGGCAAAGACCCACGCCTCCTCACCCGGCGCGTAGCGCACCAGCGCTTCCTTGAGGCTGGCCTCGCGCTCTTCCTGGGTCAGGAAGAAGTCGTAGCCCGCCTTGCGCGCGTCAGCGACGATCTGCTCGATCCGCTCGGAATTCAGGTCATCGCGCTGGAGCAACGTCGGGGTTCCTCAGAGACCGTAGACGATGGACATGGTCTCGGCCACGCAGGCGGGCCGCTCCTGTCCCTCGATCTCGACGGTCATCTCGTTGGTCAGCCGCACGCCGCCGCCCTTCATCGGGTCGGCCGACATCAGCTTGGCGCGCGCGCGCACCTTCGAACCGGCCGGCACGGGGCTGGTGAAGCGCACCTTGTTGCAGCCGTAGTTGATGCCGTTGCGCACGTTGTTGATGTGCGAGATCTGGTGGTTGAGCATCGGGATCAGCGACAGCGTCAGGAA
>JBEPUH010000047.1:0-31903 GCA_041691635.1 Hyphomicrobiales bacterium | reverse complement strand
AACCAGCCGATCATGGCGGCGCCGATGCCCGAGGTGATGTGGTCGTAGCCCGGCGCGATGTCGGTGACGAGCGGTCCCAGGGTGTAGAACGGCGCCTCGCCGCACTCCTTGAGCTGCTTGTCCATGTTGGTCTTGATCTTGTGCATGGGCACATGGCCCGGGCCTTCGATCATGACCTGGCAGCCCTTGTCCCAGGCGACCTTGGTGAGCTCGCCCAGGGTCTCGAGCTCGGCGAATTGTGCTGCATCGTTGGCATCGGCGTTGCAGCCCGGGCGCAGGCCGTCGCCCAGCGAGAACGACACGTCGTACTTGCGCATCAGATCGCAGATGTCGCCGAAGTGCTCGTAGAGGAAGCTCTCGCGATGCTCGGTCAGGCACCACTGCGCCATCATCGAACCGCCGCGGCTGACGATGCCGGTGATGCGATTTGCCGTTAGGGGAACGTGGGCCAGACGCACGCCGGCGTGGATCGTGAAGTAGTCGACGCCCTGCTCGCACTGTTCGACGAGCGTGTCATGGAACACCGACCAGTCGAGCTTGGTCGGATCGCCGCCGACCTTCTCCAAGGCCTGGTAGATCGGCACGGTGCCGATCGGCACCGGCGAGTTGCGCACGATCCACTCGCGCGTGTCGTGGATGTTGCGGCCGGTCGACAGGTCCATGACCGTGTCGGCGCCCCAGCGGATCGACCACACCATCTTCTCGACCTCCTCCTCCATCGAGGACGAGACCGCCGAGTTGCCGATGTTGGCGTTGATCTTCACCAGGAAGTTGCGGCCGATGATCATCGGCTCGAGTTCGCCGTGGTTGATGTTGCAGGGAATGATCGCGCGGCCGCGCGCGATCTCGCTGCGCACGAACTCCGGCGTGATGAATTCCGGCAGCGCCGCGCCGAAGCTCTCGCCGTCGGCGAGACGTTCCTTGGCGGCCTCGAGCACCTTCTTGCGGCCCATGTTCTCGCGCGCGGCGACGTAGATCATCTCCTTGGTGACGATGCCGGCGCGGGCGAACTCGTACTGCGTGACCGGCATGGTGCCGACGCCGCGCAGCGGCTTGGGCGTGTTGGCGAACGGCTGCAGCGCCGAGGCCTTGACGTTGCCGTTGTCGATCGCCGCGATCGGGCGGCCGGCATATTCCTCGACGCCGCCGCGCTCCATCACCCAGGCGCGCCGCACGTTGGCCAGGCCCTTGCGCACGTCGATGGTGACGGCGGGATCGCTGTAGGGACCGGTCGTGTCGTAGACGCGCACCGGCGGTTCGAGCGCCGACGACAGCGTGATCTCGCGCAGGGGGACGCGGAGGTCGGGCGCGTCCTCGGGCGAGATGTAGACTTTGTGAGAGGACGGCAGCGGGCCGGTAGTGACCTTGGGGTCGAGCGGTGTCGAAATGATGTTGTCCATGACGAGGATCTCCCGTGGCAAAACGACAAAAGGAGACCCGGTAGTGTCGTGCAAAGGATATCCGTTCCCTTCGCCGGCATGACCCGGATCAGGTTCAAAGGGTCACCGCGCTGCCCGCCATGAAATCATTGGCGAGCGGTCGGTATCTCAGCCCCCTGGCGGGGCCCCCCTTGGACGCAGCCATCCTAATCCCAAGGCTCGGGACAGCAACCGCCTCGTTAAACAAATGGAAATTTAACGCGTACTTTTCGTAACCGCCCAGCGGCGTGACGACGCTGAAAGACTTCAACGTCCGGCGTCTCGAATATTGCGACTTTCACACTATTTGTCAATGCGTATATTGCAATATCCGAACTGGGAGCCGCCGTGGATACCGAAACTCAACCTTCGCCGATCGACATCGGACCAAGGGGCGCTGCTTTCAGCGCCATGACCTGCTGGAAACGGCCGCCGTTGTAGTGCAGCGTCGGCGCGCTCTGATGCGACCCAGGACGGTTCGCCGCCCGGCTGGACGAATTTCGCCGCCGCTGACGCCGCTTGCGTTCGCGGGTACAAGACTGCCGTGCCGGCCTGGGGAGGGGTGCACGGATGGCGAGGCACGGGGGAACTTCGATCGCGGCCGCCATCGCCGTCGCCACGGCCTGTCTGGCGCCGGGCGTCCGTGCCCAGGCGCGCGCGCCCGAGCTCACGCGCTTCCTGCACGACGACGCCGTCGCCACGGTTCACTTGCGCAGCTTCTACGGCGACCGCACCAACGCCCGGCCACCCAACAATGTCGCCTGGGCGGGCGGCGGCTGGCTCGGCTACGAGAGCGGCTGGCTGTTCGACACACTGCAGCTGGGCGCCGTGGGCTACACCACCCAGCCGCTGTGGGTGCCGGCCGGCGCTGGCAACACGCTGGCGCTGAAGCCGGGAGGCTACGGCTTCTGGACGCTGGGCCAGGCCTATGCATCGCTGAAGGTGCACGATCAGGTCTTCACCGGCTTCCGGCAGTCGGTCGACGAGCTGGAGGTGAACCCGCACGACAGCCGCATGGTGCCCAACACGTTCGAGGCCTATGCGTTGCGCGGTGCCGTGGGCGGCGTGCGCTACTTCGCGGGCTATGTCGCCGCCATAAAAACGCGCAACAGCTCCGACTTCGTCAACATGGCCGAGCGCGCCGGCGCGCCCAACGTCAACGCCGGCATGGAACTGGTGAGCCTGAAATACGGCTCACTCGACGCGCTCAGGCTGCGGGCTTCGGCGTATCGCGTGCCCGACATCCTGACCTCGAGCTACGGCGACGTCGCGCGGACCTTCGCCCTGGACGAAGGACTGCACCTCAGGTTTGCCGGCCAGGCGATGTTCCAGGACGGCGGGGTGAGCCGTCCCACCGGCGCGTTCGAGACCTGGGCTGTCGGCGGCCGCGGCGACATCCTGTGGCACGGCATCGACGTTTGGGGCGCCCTGACGCAGATCGGCGCCGGCGGAGCGTGGCGCGCGCCCTACGGCCAGTGGCTGGGCTTCACCCACCAGATGGAGCGCAACTTCGACAGCGCCAACGAGCGCGCCGTCCAGGCCGGTCTCGGTTACGATTTCACCGGGATCGCCCTGCCCGGCCTCCAGCTCATGGCCTCGGCGACCTTCGGCAGTGGCGCGATGACCGCCTCGACCGGCGCCGTCCTGCCGACCAGCAACGAGTACGATTTCGACGTGACCTATAGCCTGGCCGCCACCTCACTACCCGGCTGGCTGAAGCCGCTGCAGCTGCGCGGCCGCTACGGCCACCTCGACCAGAGGCTGAACGGCAACGCCACGACGGTCGACGAAGTTCGCCTCATCCTGAACTACGAATTGTCGTTCAAGGGCTCCGGCCGTCCTTAAGCCGAAGCAATGAAGTCTCAGACGACCTTCGCAGTCCGCATCTCGGCGATTTCGGCGGCCGAATAGCCCGCCTCGCCCAGCACCTCGTCGGTGTGCTGGCCGAGCGTGGCGGGCGGCCGGTCGACCGAGCCGCCGCCGTGCTCGAGGCGGAAGCCCGAGCCGATCACCTTGATCGGACCGTGCTCGGTCTCGACGGTCTGCAGCACGGTGCGGTGCTGGAAGAGATCGAGCTGGGCGGTCTCGGGGATCGAGTGCACCCGGCCGGCCGGGATGTCGTTCCTGGTGAAACGCTCGATCCAGGTGGCCGAGGCCTCGCTCTTCATCGCCGCCTCGACGATCTCGTGCAGCGCGGAACTGTTCTTGATGCGCGTCGGCCAGTCGACGAAGCGCGGATCGGCGAGCGCGTCCTCGTGGCCCAGCACTTTCATCAGGCGCTGGAACTGCGGATCGGTCATCACCGCCAGCACGATCCAGCCGTCCGTGGTCTTGAACAGGTTGCCCGTGGGCTTGCGCGTCACCGACAGGTTCTGCGCCTGCTCGTGCACGCGGCCGGTGATCATGTGCTCGGTGAACTGCTGGGCGAGGTAGCCCATCACCGCGTCGATCATGGCGACGTCGACGAGCTGGCCCCGGCCGGTATGCGTGCGCTGGTAGAGCGCCGAAGCGACGCCAAACGCCGCCGTCGCGCCCGACATCACGTCGGCGCCGGCGAAGCCCACGCGTGTCGGGCCGTTCGAGGGAAAGCCGGTGATCGACATCAGGCCCGACATTGCCTGGATCATGCCGTCGAAGGCGGCGGTCTTGGCCTGCGGCCCGACCTGGCCGAAGCCCGAGACGGCGCAGTAGATCAGCTTCGGGTTGATCACCTTCAAGGTGTCGTAGCCGATGCCGAGGTTGGTCATGACGCCGGGACGGAAGTTCTCCATCACCACGTCGCACTTCTTGACCAGCCGCTTGATCGCCTCGATCGCCTTGGGTTTCTTCAAGTCCATGGTGATCGAGCGCTTGCCCGAATTGACCGCGATCCAGGGTGCTGCAAGCCCGCGCTTTTCCCATTCGTCGGCGCGGTTGCCGTAGCGCATGTCGTCGCCTTCGCGGCTCTCGATCTTGATGACATCGGCGCCCAGCAGGGCGAGCTGGTAGGAGCTGTAGGGTCCCGCGAGCACGCGCGTGAAATCCAGGATCCTGACGCCTGCAAACGGCTTGCTCATGTCACCGACTCTAGCTTGGGTTCTAGGCGATACCCGCCTGCTTGCGTTGCGCCAGCGCGACCTGCTTCACCTTGTCGAACTCGGCGCGCTTCTTGGCGACTTCCTCGGGCGGCATGCGCGCGAGGTTGTTGTAGTCCTGCTTCCAGTCGCCGTCCTCGGTCCAGCGCAGCGGACTTTGCACGGTCGTGCGCGGACCGATCGCGCTCTCCAGCACCTTGAGCGCCAGGTCGAGCGTGAAGCGCTGGGTGTCCGGCTCGTGCGGCTTGCCGCAGGAATTGCCGAGCGGGAAGTCGCTGAACAGGAAGCGCGGCACGCCCGTCCATTCGACGATGTCCTTGGCCGCACCCATGACCACCGTCGGGATGCCGTGCCGTTCGAGATATCGGGCGACCAGACTCACGGTCTGGTGGCAGACGGGTCACGTAGGGACAAGCAGCGCGGCGTCGACCTGGTCCTGCCGGCAGCGCGCCAGGATTTCCGGCGCGTCGGTCTCGAGCGTGACCCGCTGGCTGCGGTTGGTCGGCGCACCGTGGAAGCGCTTGGCGAGCGTGAAGCGGCCCTGGGCCTCGAACTCGCGCAGCAGCGGCAGCGGGAACCAGGTGCCGCTGTCCTTCGCCGTCGTGTGCTTGCGGTCGTAGCCGATGTGGCTGATGCGCGTGTCGTGATCGACCGACGTGTCGCCGGAGTAGGCCGAATAGAACTTGGCGCCGGCGTTGTAGAGCGCACCGGGACCCTGGTCGCCCTTGTCGGGCTGGAAGGGCGCCGCGGTGCTGATCAGCGCCAGGGTGCTGTCCTTCAGCGGCTTCTTCAGCGGCTGGAACGGCGCGTCGACATAGTGCGCCCAGCGATAGGGATTGTCGTAGCCGAGCGCCAGATAGTAGTCGCGCGTGCGCCGCATGTAGTCGATCGGCGCATCGAATTCGGGCGCGAAATTCATCGTATCGGTCATGAGCCAAAAGTGAGACTCCGCGGCGGCGAAGTCAATTTGCAGCGAAGTGACAATTTCGCGGGCAAGCCCTAGCTTTAGCGAAAATCGGGAGGTTCTTCGTGCACACATTCACCCGCCGCACCGTCCTGGCCGGCGCGGCTGCCCTGGCCACGACGACCGCTCGCGCCGAGGACCGGCCGCTGCGCATCGTGCTGGGCTATCCCGCCGGCGCCAGCAGCGACACCGTCACTCGCCTGATCGCCGAGAAGATGCGCGTATCGCTCGACCGGCCTGTGGTGGTCGAGAACAAACCCGGCGCGGCCGGCATCATCGCCAACCTCGCGGTCAAGAGCGCGGCGCCCGACGGCAGCACGCTGCTGATGACGCCGCTGGCCAACATGGTGGCGTTCCCGCACTCCTATACCAAGCTCGACTACGATCCGTTCAAGGATTACATGCCGGTGGCGCACGTGGCGGCCTTCCAGATCGCCTTCGGCATCGCCGCCGACGTGCCGGCCAGGACGCTGGCCGAGTACGTGACGCTGGCCAAGCAGGGCGGCCGCTACGCCAACTTCGCCTCTGCCGCCGTCGGCAGCCTGCCGCATTTCTTCGGCCTGTTGTTCGCCAAGACCGCCGGTCTCGACCTGACACACGTCCCTTACAAGGGCACAGCCCAGGTCCTGCAGGCTCTGGTCGCCGGCGAGATTCCGGCGGCGGTGCTGCCGATCGCCGATCTCGGAACCCTGGCGAAGTCCGGCAAGGCACGCATCCTGGCGACCGCGGGCGCCCAACGCTCGCCGCAATATCCGGACGTGCCGACCTTCAAGGAGAGCGGCTACGACATCGAGGGCTCGGCCTGGTACGCGCTGTTCGCGCCCGCCGGCACGCCCAAGGAGATCGTCGACAAATTGGCCGCCGCCGCGGTCGACGCCGCGCACCAGCCCGACCTCAAGGCGCGCATCGAGCCGATCGGCCTGGAAGCGACCGGCTACGGCCCGACCGAGCTCGCCCGGATCATGAAGTCGGACGACGCGAAGTGGGGCCCGGTGATCCGCGCGTCCGGCTTCAAGGCCGACTGATCAGAGTCCGAGCGCGCCGAGATCGACCCGGCCGCCACGCACCGGCGGACACCAGTAGTAGCCGCCGGTCACCGGCCGCGAAAAGGTGAACAGCGCGTCGGCAATGCCGTCGTCGAGGCCCGCCATGCGCCGCATCTGGCGCTCGAACGTGTCGAGGTGGGCGACGTAGGAGATGAACTCCAGGCCCTGCGCACGGTCGGTCGCGAACGACATCGAGCGGCGCAGCATGAAGCCGTTCGGCTCGAAGTCCTCCTGCGTCGTGCGCTTGACGTGCGCGCTCCGGGGCGCCGTCTCGATCTCTTCGTTGGTGTCGCGGCGGCGTCCGATGGCGGCATCGCGCCGGCCCGGCGACAGGCCGTTGAAGTGGTCGAGATCGTGCACCCAGCGCTGGACCGCGACGAAGCTCGACCCGGCGAGGCCGGCGCCAGAGGCGACGATCGCTGCCTTCACCGCCTTGCGGCCCTTGGGATTCTCGGTGCCGTCTTCGTAGCCGGTCAGGTCGCGGCTGGCGTTGTGAAACGTCGGCATTGCATCGACAATGACGAGGCCGGGCTGCAACAGGGTCTTGAGTCGCTGCAGGGTGGCGAAGACCTCGCCTTGGGTCGCGGCCTGAAGCATCAGCCACAACGACTGCTGGGTCGACGGCACGCCGGCGCCAGGTGCCGACATGGCCGGAAAGGTCGCCAGGCCGGGCACGTTCTTGTGGAGCGCGCGGGTCATCGGCTCGCCGATAGCGAAGGTGCCACACGTCACGTCGAAGTCCTTGGCCAGGCGCTTCAGCGCCTTGGCCGGATCGGCGCCGGGATCGAGAGCGAGGCTGAGCGAAAGACCGCATTCCTGCGGCTTGGCGAGGATGGTGGGCTGAGAACTCATAGCACCCGAGGTCGTAGCGGCGAACCACGCGGGAGACAAGCCGATGCAGCCATAGTGCGGCCCAAGTTCGGCGCGCTATATAGAAGTGAGCGACACTCCTGGGAGCGCACGGCATGGCGCACGACTCGACGATCGGACGGCGCGGCATACTCGCGGGCACCACGGCCCTCCTGGTCGGCGCACCGGCGATCGTGCGGGCGCAGCCCAAGATCCATGTCGGCCATGGCTTCGCCATGCACGGCGAGCCGCTTCATCCCGCGCCGGTCGCGCTCGAGTATCTAAATCCCGACGCGCCGAAAGGCGGCGCGGTCAAGTTCGCCGCCCTCGGCACCTACGATTCGCTGCATCCCTTCACCTTGAAGGGCGTGGCCGCCGCCGGGGCCGGCCTGCTGTGGGATTCGCTCTGCTGGAACGCTCCCGACGAGGCCTTCACTGTCTATGGGTTGATCGCCGAAACGATCGAAGTGCCGGAGAACCGCTCGTGGGTCGCCTTCACCTTGCGGCCGCAGGCCAAATGGATCGACGGCTCGCCGATCACGGTCGAGGACGTGATCTGGAGCTTCGACACGCTGAAGGCCAAGGGCCCACCGAACTACGCCTCCTACTACGCCGACGTGCTGAAGGCGGAGAAAACCGGCGACCGCAAGGTGCTCTTCACCTTCCGCGGCGCCACCAACCACGAACTGCCGCTGATCCTGGGTCAGCTTCCGGTGCTGCCGTCGAAATGGTGGGCGGGCAAGGATTTCGAGAAGGCGACGCTCGACGTAGCCTTGTCGAGCGGTCCCTACAAGGTCGACAGCTACGACACCGGCCGCTCCATCACCTATCGCCGCGTGCCGGGCTGGTGGGCGAAGGACCTCTGGATGAACCGCGGCCGCAACAATTTCGAAACCATGCGCTACGACTACTATCGCGACAACGACGTGCTGTTCGAGGCCTTCAAGGCCGGCGACGCCGACATCCGTCGGGAAAACTCCGGCCGCAACTGGATGACCAAGTACGACTTCCCCGCGGTGAAAGATGGAAGGGTGAAGCGCGAGGAGATGCCCGACGAACTGCCGCAACCCATGCAGGGATACGTCTTCAACCTGCGCCGCGAGCTGTTCAAGGACCGCAGGGTCCGCGAGGCGATCGGGCTGATGTACGACTTCGAGTGGCAGAACAAGAACCTGAGCTACGGCTTCTTCAAGCGCTCGCGCTCGTTCTTCGGCAACTCCGAGCTCGAAGCCAAAGGCCTGCCCTCGCCCGAAGAGCTCAACGTCCTCGAGCCGCTGCGCGGCAAGATCCCCGACGAGGTCTTCACCACCGAATACCAGCCGTCCAAGACCGACGGCTCGGGCAACGTGCGAGAGCAGGCGCGCAAGGCGATCGGGCTACTGAAGCAGGCCGGGTGGGAGATCAAGGACGGCAAGATGACCGACAAGGCCGGCAAGAAGTTCGCCTTCGAGCTGATCCTGAACGATGCGGGTTTCGAGCGCGGGGCGCTGCCCTTCAAGCAGAACCTCGATCGCATCGGCGTCGACATGAACGTACGCACCATCGACACCTCGCAGTATCGCCGCCGCACCGACAGCTTCGACTTCGACATGGTCATCGACATCTGGGGCCAGGCCCTGTCGCCCGGCAACGAGCAGCGCGAGTTCTGGGGCTCGAAGGCGGCCGATCGGTCGGGCACCAAGAACTCGATGGGGCTCAAGGACCCCGCCGTCGACCAGCTCTGCGACCTGGTAATCTCGGCCGACACGCGCGAGGATCTTGTCGTGCGCACGCGCTGCCTCGACCGCGTGCTGCAATGGCTTGAATTCCTGGTGCCGCAGTTCAACTCGGACAAGGACCTGGTCGCCTACTGGAACCGCTTCTCGCGGCCGCAGAAGCCCGCCAGGTACGCGCCTCTATCGTTCGACACCTGGTGGGTCGATGAGGCCAAGGACAAGGTCCTGAAACGAGGCGACAAGACGTGACCGGCGCCACCCCCTGATGCTCGCCTACATCCTGCGCCGCCTGCTGCTGGTGATCCCGACGCTGTTCGGGATCATGCTGCTGAACTTCTTCATCGTGCAGGCCGCTCCCGGCGGGCCGGTCGAGCAGATGATCGCCAAGATCGAAGGCACGGCCCGGGGCGCCACCGACCGCTTCAGCGGCGGCTCGTCGGGCGAGTTGATGAAGACCGGCGGCGGCAACACCGAGTCCGGCGGCGGCGGCACCGGCTCCTATCGCGGCGCGCGCGGCCTGCCGCCGGAGCTGATCAAGCGTATCGAGAAGATGTACGGCTTCGACAAGCCGATCGGCGAGCGCTTCCTGCTGATGATGAAGGACTATGCCGTCTTCGACTTCGGTGACAGTTTCTTCCGCGACCGTCGCGTGGTCGATCTCGTGCTCGACAAGATGCCGGTGTCGCTGTCACTCGGCCTGTGGACGACGCTGCTGATCTACTTCGTGTCGATACCGCTCGGCATCCGCAAGGCCGTGCGCGACGGCTCGGCCTTCGATCTCTGGACCTCGACCGTACTGATCGTGCTGAACGCCATTCCCGGCTTCCTGTTCGCCGTGTTGCTCGTGCTGGTGTTCGCAGGCGGCAGCTACTTCCAGTGGTTCCCGCTGCGTGGCCTTTACTCGGACAACTGGAGCTCGCTCGACCTGCTGCACAAGATCGGCGACTATTTCTGGCACATGGCGTTGCCCATCGTGGCCATGACGATCGGCGGATTCGCCAGCCTCGCCTTCCTCACCAAGAATTCCTTCGTCGAGGAACTCGGCGAGCAGTACGTGCTGACGGCGCGCGCCAAGGGGCTGAGCGAAACGCGCGTACTCTACAGCCATGTCTTCCGCAACGCCATGCTGATCGTGATCGCCGGCTTTCCGTCGGCCTTCATCAGCGTGCTGTTCACGGGCTCGCTGCTGATCGAGGTGATCTTCTCGCTCGACGGCATCGGCCTGCTCGGCTTCGAATCGGCGCTGAATCGCGACTATCCCGTGATGTTCGGCACGCTCTATTTCTTCGGCATGATCGGCCTGGTGATGGGCATCGTGGGCGACATCGCCTACACGGTCGTCGATCCCCGCATCGACTTCGAGGCGCGCGGCTGATGCGGCCGATGAACCGGCGCCGGCTCGATCGGTTCCTCGCCAACCGGCGTGGCATGATCTCGCTCGTGCTGTTTACCGCGATGTTCGCGATCTCGCTGTTCTCCGAACTGCTGGCCAACGACAAGCCGATCCTGATCCGCTACGATGGCGCCTTCTATTCGCCGGTCTTCCGCGACTATCCCGAGACCGTCTTCGGCGGCGACCTGCCGACCAACACCGTCTACTCCGACGAGGAGCTGCGGCATTCGATCGGAGCCAAGGGCTGGATGCTGTGGCCGCTCATCCCCTACAGCTACGACACCATCCTCACCGGCGACAAACGCAAGGCGTTGCTGCCGCCGTCGTTCGAGCATCCACTCGGCACCGACGACCTGGCCCGCGACGTGCTCGCCCGACTGCTCTACGGCTTTCGCATCTCCGTCCTGTTCGGCTTCGCCCTGACGATCCTGAGCTCGGTCGTCGGCATCGGCGCCGGCGCAGTGCAGGGCTATTTCGGCGGCTGGATCGACCTCTCCTTCCAGCGTTTTCTCGAGGTCTGGTCGAGCATGCCGACCATCTATCTGCTGATCATCCTGGCGAGCTTCATCCAGCCCGGCTTCTGGGTGCTGCTGGGCATCATGCTGCTGTTCAGCTGGATGGCGCTGGTCGGCTACGTGCGGGCGGAATTCCTGCGCGGGCGGAATTTCGACTATGTGCGCGCCGCCCGGGCGCTCGGGATGCTGGACGTGCACATCATGATGCGGCACATCCTGCCTAACGCCATGACCGCAAGCCTGACCTTCCTGCCCTTCATCCTGGCCGGGTCCGTGACCACCCTCACGGCGCTCGACTTCCTGGGCTTCGGCCTGCCGCCGGGTTCGCCGTCGCTGGGCGAGATGGTGCTGCAGGGCAAAAACAACCTCGACTCGCCCTGGCTCGCCTTCACCGCCTTCTTCACCATCGCACTGATGCTGTCGCTGCTCGTCTTCATCGGCGAGGCGGTGCGCGATGCCTTCGACCCGCGCAAGGCCGTGGCATGAGCGAGCCCGTTCTCCTCGAGGTCCGCGACCTCGCCGTGACCTTCGGCGCAGGCGCCAACTCGGTCGCCGCGGTGAAGGGTGTGAGCTTCGACATAAAGCGCGGCGAGACGGTGGCGCTGGTGGGCGAGTCGGGATCGGGCAAGTCGGTGACGGCGCTGTCGATCCTGCAACTGCTGCCCTATCCGCTGGCGCGCCACCCGAAGGGGTCGATCCGCTTCCAGGGCCGCGAGCTGATCGGCGCGCCGGCGCGCGAGCTGCTCGCGGTGCGCGGCAATCGCGTGTCGATGATCTTCCAGGAGCCGATGACCTCGCTCAACCCGCTGCACATGATCGAGCGGCAGGTCAACGAGGTGCTGATCCTGCACAAGAAGCTGTCGCGCGACGCCGCACGCCGGCGCACGCTGGCACTGCTCGAGCAGGTCGGCATCCCCAAGGCCGCCGAGCGGCTCGACGCCTATCCGCACCAGCTCTCGGGCGGCCAGCGCCAGAGGGTGATGATCGCCATGGCGCTCGCCAACGAGCCCGACCTGCTGATTGCCGACGAGCCGACGACGGCGCTCGACGTCACCATCCAGGCCCAGATCCTCACCCTCCTGAAGGCGCTGCAGGCGCGCTACGGCATGGCGCTGCTGTTCATCACCCACGACCTCGGCATCGTGCGCAAAGTGGCCGACCGGGTCTGCGTCATGACCGAGGGCGAGATCGTCGAGCACGGGCCGGTCGCCGAGGTGTTCGACCATCCCCAGCATGCCTATACGAAACACCTGCTGTCGGCCGAGCCCAAGGGCCGGCCCGCGGCGGCCGATCCCGCCGCGCCGGAGATCCTGCGGCTCGACGACCTCAAGGTGCACTTCCCGATCCGCCGCGGCGTGCTGCGCCGCACGGTGGGCTACGTGAAGGCCGTCGACGGCGTCAGCATCGCGCTGCGCGAGGGCCACACGATCGGCCTGGTGGGCGAGTCGGGATCGGGCAAGACGACGCTGGGACTGGCGCTCCTGCGGCTGGAGAAGAGCGAAGGCGGTATCGAATTCGACGGCAAGGATCTACAGAAGCTCGACCAGCGGACGCTGAGGCCGCTGCGCCGCCAGATGCAGATCGTGTTCCAGGATCCCTTCAGCTCCCTCAGCCCACGCATGACCGTGGGCGAGATCGTCGGCGAGGGGTTGGAAGTGCACGGCATCGGCACGCCGGCCGAGCGCTCGAAGATGATCGACGCGGCGCTGGGCGAAGTCGGGCTCGATCCTGTCCGCTCTCCCGGGGTGCGCGAGCGCTACCCGCACGAATTCTCCGGCGGCCAGCGCCAGCGCATCGCGATCGCGCGCGCGCTCGTGCTGAAGCCGCGTTTCATCGTGCTCGACGAGCCAACCTCGGCGCTCGACATGAGCGTGCAGGCCCAGATCGTCGACCTGCTGCGCGATCTCCAGCAGCGCCACAAGCTCGCCTATTTGTTCATCAGCCACGACCTCAAGGTCGTGCGCGCGCTCGCCGACGAGGTGGTCGTGCTGCGCGACGGCAAGGTGGTCGAGCGCGGGCCGGCCGAGCAGGTCTTCGGCCGTCCGCAGACGCCCTATACCAAGGCGTTGATCGCGGCGGCCTTCAATCTCGAGACGGTAGCGTAGACGGGGGATTTCATGGCCGGGGCGATTGCCTACATCAGCCGCGACACCGATGGCGTGCAGTGGAAGAAGATCCTCGAGGCCGCACTCGGACCGCTCGACTTCCGCACCCTGAAGGGCGGCCTCGGCAATACCGACGAGATCGAGATCGCGCTCGCCTGGAAGCCCGACCGCGGCCTGCTGGCGACCTTCCGCAACCTCAGGATGATCGTGTCGCTCGGCATGGGCGTCGACCATCTGCTGGCCGACGACAGGCTGCCCGCGGGCGTGGCCATCACGCGCATCATGGACGACGGGCTGGTCGGCCAGATGAGCGAGTACGCGATCTACTGGGCGCTGCGCCATCATCGCGACATCGACCGGTACTCGGCCAGCCAGCACGCCGGGGCGTGGAAGCCGGAAGAGTTCTTCGACACCATCCATCGCCGCGTCGGCGTCATGGGACTGGGCACGATCGGCCAGGACACGGCGAAGAAATTCGCGGCCCTCGGCTTCCCGACGGCGGGCTGGAGCCGCACCGCCAAGACGTTGCCCGGCGTGGAGACCTTCCATGGCGCCGAGGGCCTGGCGAAATTCCTCGCCCGCAGCGACATCCTCGTCGTCGTCGTGCCGCTGACCCGCGAGACGCACGGCATCCTGGATGCCAAGGCCTTCGCCGCCCTGCCCAGGGGCGCCTACGTGATCAACATGGCGCGCGGCGGCCACGTGGTCGACGACGATCTCCTGGCCGCGCTCGACTCCGGTCACCTGAGCGGCGCGGCGCTCGACGTGTTCAACACCGAGCCGTTGCCGGCCGACCATCGCTACTGGACGCACCCCAAGGTGCATGTGACGCCGCATGTCGCCGGCTCGACCAACCCGCGCACCGCGGCGCCGGGCGTGATCGAGAACATCAAGCGCCTGCGCGCCGGCCAGCCGCTGATCCACGCGGTCGATCCGAAGACGGGATACTAGGCGCGCCTCAGCGCGGATTGGCGCGCCACGCCCAAGGCAGCATGCAACTGTGGTCGTGGACGCCGAGGCGGTCGACCTCAGCATCGCGCTGGACGGCCTGATACGCGCGGCCGCTCTTGGGATCGGCCCAGGCCATGCCGGCGCGCACCATCTGTTCGCCGAGGTCGCGGCCGTTGGCGCGGCAGATCGCCAGCGTCCGGCCGGACGGATCGCGTCCGCTGGCGTCGCAGGCGATCGTGCGCCCCTTCATCAGGCCGATCAGGGATTTGATGGCTTCCTGACCGGCCGGATATCCGTCGTCGCAAAGCTGGCGGGGATCGGGCGCGTCGATGCCGGCAAGGCGATACCCGGCGCCACCGATGTCGATCTTGTCGCCATCCGTGATCGTCACGCTCTGCGCCTGCGCCTGCGCCGGCAGCGCGAGCAGTGCCAGGACGACCGCGAGCCGCCTCACCTAGGTGTATTTTCGGATATCGTCGATCACCTTGCCGTCGTTGGGCAGGGCGCCGGGCGCTGCGAATGCCACCTTGCCGCCCACCTTGCACACGGTGCGGATGGTGCCCTCGAGCGCCTTCTCGAGATCGGGCGACGGCGAGGACGCCTCGACCTCGAGGGTCATCGTGTCGGCCTGGTTCACCCAGTCGATGACCAGGCGCAGGCGGCCGAGGCCGGGATGCTTGCGGGCGATCTCGGCGATCTGCTCGGGATCGACGAACATGCCGCGGACCTTGGTGCGCTGGTCGGCGCGGCCCATCCAGCCCTTGATGCGCATGTTGGTGCGCCCGCAGCGGCTCGGGCCCGTCAGCACCGCCGACATGTCGCCGGTACCGAAGCGGATCAGCGGATAGGCCCGGTTGAAGGTCGTGACCACGACCTCACCGACGTCGCCGTCGGGCACCGGGTCGCCGGTGCCGGGCTGCACGATCTCGACGATCACGCCCTCGTCGACCGTCATGCCCAAAATGGATCCATCTGGCGTCTCGGACTCGTAGGCGATGGTGCCGACGTCGGCCGTGCCGTAGCTCTGCTGGCAGCTCATGCCGGCGTCCACGAACATCTGACGCAAGGACGGCGGCAAGGCCTCGGCGCCGACAAAGGCGTGCTTCAGCGAGGAGATGTCCTTGCTAAGCTCCGCTGCCTTCTCGATCAGGATCTTGAGGAACGACGGCGTGCCGACGTAGCCCTTGGGCCGGATGGCCGCGATCGCGTCGAGCTGGAGCTCGGTGTTGCCCACGCCGCCCGGCACGATGGCGCAGCCGAGCGCGCGCAGGGCCGACTCCATCATCAGGCCGGCCGGCGTCAGGTGATAGGAGAAGGTGTTGTAGACCACGTCGCCCGCCCGGAAGCCGGCGGCGAACATCGCGCGCGCGCCGCGGAAGTAATCCGGCTCGTCGGTGTCGATCTCGAAGATCGGCCCGGGCGACATGAAGACGTGGCGCGCCTTGCCGATCGGCAGGGTGATGAGGCCACCCATCGGCGGGTCCTTCTTCTGGACCTCGCCCAGCATCGACTTGCGCAGCACCGGCAGCCGGGCGAGCGCCGCGCGCGAGGTGACTGACGCGGGATCGACGTCGTTCAGCCACTTGGCGAAGAAAGGCGCGTTGGCCTTGGCGTGGGCGACCTGCTGCGGCAGGGCCTGCATCAGCGCCTTCTCGCGCTCGGCCGGCGAGCGCGTCTCCAAGGTATCGTAATGGCCGGGCATATGTTTCCTCGCGTTTTTTCCAACGTAGACGGGGCTCCCCGCCTTGCCAAGCAACGCCGACCGTCACATATCAGAGCTCGAATATCTTTCAGGAGCCTGCGATGTCCCGACCGCGCCTCAGCTACGACGCCTTCGCCAAGGCCGCCCCCGCGGCCCACGCCGCCCTGCTCGCCATGGGCAAGGCGGTCGAGGAGTCCGGCCCCGACAAGGCGATCGTCGAACTGGCCAAGCTCAGGGTCTCGCAGATCAACAACTGCGCCTTCTGCCTGCAGATCCACCTCAACGCCGCCCGCCGCCTCGGCATCGCGCCGGAGAAGATCGACCTCGTCGCCACCTGGCAAGAGGCGGGCCTGTTCTCGGAGAAGGAATGCGCAGCGCTGGCTTGGGCGGAGGCGCTGGCCTACCTGCCCGGCACATCGGTGTCGGACGAGGTCCACGCCCGGGCGCGCCAGCACTTCAGCGAGAGCGAGCTGATGTGGCTCAGCGTCGCCATCGCCAACATCAATGCCTGGAACCGCCTGGGAGCGGCTTACCGCTTTGCGCCACCGGTGCCGAAGAAGATACCGGCCGCAGCCTAAGCGTGAACACGGCGCCGCCGTCGGGCGCATTGTCGACGGCGACGCTGCCGTCGTGGGCCTCGGCGACGCGCGCCACGATGGCGAGCCCGAGCCCGCGGCTGTCGCCCTTGGCGCGGTCGCGGCGCCAGAAGCGGCGGAAGATGCGCTCGCGGTCGGCGGCGGGCACGCCCGGCCCGTCGTCGCTCACGCGCACGACGCCGTCGGCCGCCACCTCGACTTCGATGGCCACGCCGGCCGGCGTGTGACGGATGGCATTCTCGATCAGGTTGCGCACGGCGCGGAACAGCGCCTCGGCATGGCCGCGCACCCAGACCGGCGCGGCCTCGCCGGTGAGCGCGATGGTCTTCGACATCTCGACGGCGAGCGGCGCCATGAAGGCCACGGCGTCGGCGCACACCTCGTGGAGATCGGCGCGCGCGTCGGTCGCGACGATGAAGCTCTCGAGCTCGGCGATGTCGAGCACCTGATTGACGGTGCGCGTCATGTTGACGATGTCGGCGCGCAGCGCGTCGCGCACCGCACCGGCCTCGATCGAATCGACGCGCGCACGCACGATGGCCAGCGGGGTACGCAGCTCGTGCGCCATGTCGGCGGTGAAGTCGCGCTGGGCACGGTAGCCGGTCTCCAGGCGGTCGAGCGCCTGGTTGACGGCGTGGACCAGCGGCGCGATCTCGACCGGCATCGATTGCTCGGGCAGGCGCAGCTCGGTGCGCTGCGGCCCGATCGCCGCCGCCGTCATCGAGGCCTCGCGCACTGGATCGAGCGCGCGGCGGAAGATCATGATGTCGAACGCCAGCAGCAGCAGCAGGATCGGGAAGGTGATCCAGGCGACGCGCGGGAAGAACGACGCCACGACGTCGTCGATGATGACGTCGCGGTGCGCCAGGTCCTGGCCGACCTGGATCCAGTAGACGTGCTCGCCGATCGGGCGTGGCACGCTGACGCCGAACAGCACCGCGCCGCTGCTGCCGCGGCGGATGAACCAGTCGCGCATCGACTGCTCGTCGGGCGTGAACAGGGCCCCGCCGTCGAGGCGCGAGGAGAACAGCACCTTGTTGTCGGTGTCGAGCACGGCGTAGGCGTAGAGGCCGTAGCCGCCGGAATAGAGCGGCCGCACTTCCGGCGGAATGTCGAGCAGCACCCGGCCGTCGGGCTGCGGCCGCAGGAAGCTGCCGATGGTGAAGGCCTGGCTGCGCAGCGCGTCGCGATGGAGGTTGTTGGCCGCCTCGTTCAGCAGCCAGTAGAGCGCGAGCGGCATCAGGATCGAGGTCACCCCGATCGCCAAGACGTGCAGCGCCACCATGCGGGTGATGATGGAGCGGAAGCGGATCATCGGCCGGCGGCCTTTTCCTCCGCCATCAGATAGCCGACGCCGCGCACGGTATGGATCTTCACCGTGGCACCGGCGTCGCTCAGCATCTTGCGCAGGCGATGGACATAGACTTCGACCGCGTTCGAGCCGACGTCGCCCGACAGGCCGAACAGGTGATCCTCGAACAGCCGTTTGGGCGCCACGTTGCCGCCGCGCCGCAGCAGGATTTCGAGCACCGCGGTCTCGCGCGCCGGAAACGCGCGCGGGGCGCCGTCGACGAAGACCTGCCGCCCGTCGGTGTCGAGCGAGATGTTGCCGAAATTGAGCAGGCGGCCGAGCAGATTGCCGGGCCGGCGCAGCAGCGCCTGCAGCCGCGCCACCAGCTCCTCCATGGCGAACGGCTTGGCGAGATAGTCGTCGGCGCCGTCGCGCAGCCCCGTCACCCTGTCGGTGACGCCGTCGCGCGCGGTCAGCACCAGCACCGGCGTCGAATCGCCGCGTCGGCGCATGTCGCGCAGCAAAGTCAGGCCATCGTCGTCCGGGAGGCCGAGGTCGAGCACGACCGCGGCATATTTCATCGTTGCAAGAACGTGCAACGCATCGCCCACCGTGCCCACCGAATCGGCGGAAAGACCGCCGTGGCCGAGCCCTTTGATCAACAGAGACACAAGCTCTGGATTGTCCTCGACGATCAGCACTCGCATTGGTAGGCGCCCATACCGGTTTGCGAACTAAGCGGCCCAGCCTAGCACGGCTCCTGCGAAACCGTCCCGTCAGGTAGATGTAAGAGGAAGAGCATAGTTTGAGGGTCAAGCGCACCTGCGCCTTACCTGTTCAAACGCGGTCCCCATGACCATCGACTCCAACCCTTCGTTGATGACGCGCCTCAAGCATCACCGCCTGCTCGTTGTGGGCGCGGTGCTCGTGGCCGTGATCGGCGCCGGACTGTGGGTCTTCGACGGCGGACCGAGCAATGCCGTGGCGCGGCCCGACAAGGTGGCGCCCGAGGCGGACGGCGCCTTCCGCCCGTCCGACACGCAGTGGGGCAGCCTGAGGCTGACGCCGGTGCGACAGGTCGCCTTCCGCGACGAGCGCGCGACCGACGGCAAGATCGCCATCAACGATGACACGACCACGCCGGTCTACTCGCCCTACTCCGGCCGGGTCAGCCGGCTGATCGCCAGGCCCGGCGATTCCGTCGAGGCCGGCCAGCCGCTGTTCGCCATTGAGGCGAGCGAATTCGTGCAGGGACAGAACGACCTCGTGACCGCGGTCGCCGGCATGGAGAAAGCCAAGTCCAAGCTGGCACTGGCCAAGACGATCGAGGCGCGCCAGCGCGAGCTGCTTGCCATCCGCGGCGGCGCGCTCAAGGACCTCGAGCAGGCCCAGTCCGACCTCGTGTCGGCGCAGGGCGACATGCGCTCCGCCGAGATCGCACTCGCCGCCGTGCGCAACCGCCTGCACATCCTCGGCCGCTCCGACGCCGAAATCGACCGCCTCGAGAAGGTCGACAAGATCGGCGCCGAGACCATGGTGAACGCGCCGATCAACGGCACCGTCATCCAGCGCAAGGTCGGCCTCGGCCAGTACATCAACGTCGGCGCCTCCGATCCGGTGTTCACGGTCGGCAGCCTAGACACGGTGTGGCTGATCGCCAACGTCCGCGAATCGGACGCGCCACGCATGAAGGTCGGCCAGCCGGTCGAGGTTTCGGTGCTGGCCTATCCAAACCGCACGTTCAACGCGAAGCTGTCCTACGTGGCGCCGGCGCTCGATCCGACGACGCGCCGCCTGCCGGTGCGCGCCGAGATCAAGAACCCCGGACGCGAGCTGCTGCCCGAGATGTTCGCCACTTTCCGCATCATCTCCGGCGAAGCGCGCCTCAAGCCGGCCGTGCCGGCAGATGCGGTGATCTACGAGGGCGCGCAGGCCCGCGTGTGGGTCGCCCGCCCCGACCAGAAGGTCGTGGTGACGCGCTCGATCGAAGTCGGCGACACCGTCAACGGCCTGGTCGAGGTCCGCACAGGCCTCGAGGTCGGCGAGACGGTAGTGGCCAGCGGCACCCTGTTCATCGACCGCGCCGCCGCCCGCGACTGACGCGACCCCTCAAGCCCCCAGCGATCCCGCCATGCATGCCATCGTTGCCACCGCGCTCAAGCAGCGCATCCTGGTGATCATCCTCGGCGTCGTACTGATGGTGGGTGGCCTGTTCGCCTACAAGACACTGAACATCGAGGCCTACCCCGACCCGGTGCCGCCGCTGGTCGACATCATCACGCAGAATCCCGGCCAGTCGTCGGAGGAGATCGAGCGCTACATCACGATCCCGATCGAGATCCAGATGGCCGGCATCCCCTACGTCCAGGCGGTGCGGACCATCTCGCTGTTCGGCCTCAGCGACGTGAAGGTCCAGTTCACCTACGATGTCACGTACCAGCAGGCCTCGCAGTACGTCATCAACCGCCTCGGCCAGATCGGCAGCCTGCCCAACAACGTGCAGCCGGTGCTGTCGCCGACCAGCCCGATCGGCGAGATCTTCCGCTACCGCGTCGTCGGACCGCCCGGCTATTCCGTGACCGACCTCAAGACGATCGAGGACTGGATCCTCGAACGCCGCTTCAAGGCGGTGCCCGGCGTGATCGACGTCACCGGCTGGGGCGGCAAGACCAAGACCTTCGACATCACCGTCGATCTCGACCGCCTGCTGGCCTACGGGCTCACGCTGAAGCAGGTCCTCGACAGCCTGAACAACGCCAACATCAACGTCGGCGCCAACACGGTGAACATCGGCTCGCAGTCGGCGATCGTGCGCTCGGTCGGCCAGATCCGCTCGATGGACGACATCCGCAACACGCTGGCGGCCGCGCACAACGGCACGCCGGTGCTGGTTTCCGACATCGCCACCGTGGCCGTCGGCAACGAGCCGCGGCTCGGCATCGCGGGCCAGAACGACGACAACGACATCGTCCAGGGTATCGTGCTGATGCGGCGCGGCGCCGAGACGATGCCGACCCTGCAGGGCGTGCTGGCCGAGGTCGACAAGATCAACGCCTCCGGTGTCCTGCCGCCCGGCGTGCACATCGAGCGCATCTACGACCGCAGCGCGCTGGTCAACATCACCACGCGCACCGTGCTGCACAACATGCTGATGGGCGTCACGCTCATCTTCCTGATCCAGTGGCTGTTCCTGGGCGACCTGCGCTCTGCGTTGATCGTGTCGGCGACCATCCCGTTCGCGCTGCTGTTCGCCGTGCTGATCCTTGTGCTGAACGGCGAGTCGGCGAACCTGCTGTCGATGGGCGCCATCGACTTCGGCATCATCGTCGACGCCACCGTGATCATGGTCGAGAACATCTTCCGTCATCTTGCGGAGAGGAGTGCCGGTCACCGGCCCTCCACCCTCGAGCCGCCGAAGGACCTCACCGGCAAGATCGGCGTCATCTATCTGGCGGCCGGCGAGGTGACGAAGGCGATCTTCTTCGCCGCCACCATCATCATCGCGGGCTTCCTGCCGCTGTTCACCCTGTCGGGCGTCGAGGGCCACATCTTCGGGCCAATGGCCAGGACCTACGCCTACGCCCTGTCGGGCGGCCTGCTCGCCACCTTCACCATCTCGCCGGCGCTCGCGGCGCTGCTGCTGCCGGAGAAGGTCTCGCACGTCGAGACCCGGGCGGTGCGCGCGATGCGCACCTTCTACACGCGCGTGCGCGACACCGTGCTCGCCCGCCGCCACGCCACCCTGCTGGTCGGCACCACGGCGCTGGTCGTCGCGATCCTGGCCGGCAGCACGATCGGGCTCGAGTTCCTGCCCAAGCTCGAGGAAGGCAACATGTGGGTCCGCGCCACGATGCCGGCATCGATCTCCCTCGAGGCCGGCAACGACTACGCCAATCGCATGCGCAAGCTGCTCAAGGGTTTCCCCGAGGCCGAGACCGTGATCTCCCAGCACGGCCGGCCGGACGACGGCACCGATTCGACCGGCTTCTTCAACGCCGAGTTCTTCGTGCCGCTGAAGCCGATCGAACGGTGGCGCAAGGGCCTCGACAAGGAAGCGCTGGTCACCGAGATGAGCGACGCCCTGAAGAAGGCCTTCCCCGGCGTCGAGTTCACCTTCTCGCAGTACATCCAGGACAACGTCCAGGAAGCGGCCTCGGGCGTGAAGGGCGAGAATTCGGTCAAGGTCTATGGCAACGACCTCGAGACGCTCGCCAAGGTGGCCGACGACATCAAGAACGCGATCGCCACCGTGCCCGGCATCGAGGACCTCGCCGTCTCGGCCTCGCTCGGCCAGCCGACCATCCGCATCGACATCGATCGCGCCAAGGCCGCGCGCTACGGCCTGGCGCCGGGCGACATCAACGCCACGGTGCAGGCCGCGATCGGCGGCCAGGCGGCGGGCGACCTCTACGAGAACGGCAGCGACCGGCACTTCCCGATGATCGTCCGCCTGGCGCCGCGCTATCGCGAAAATCTGGAGGCGATCCGCCGCATCCCGATCGGCGTGCAGGGCGACGGCGGTTCGGTGGCGCAGGTGCCGCTGTCGGAAGTCGCGAGTGTCCAGATCGTCTCGGGCGCGTTCTACATCTACCGCGAGCAGCAGTCGCGCTACGTGCCGGTGAAGTTCTCGGTACGCGGCCGCGACCTCGGCAGCGCCGTGCTCGAGGCGCAGCAGAAGGTCGCCGAGAACGTCAAGCTTCCGGGCGGCTACCGCGTCGAATGGGTCGGCGAGTTCGGCAACCTCAAGAGCGCCCTGCAGCGCCTGGAGATCGCCGTGCCGATCGCCATATCGCTGATCCTGCTGCTGCTCTACGTGAGCTTCGGCACCGTGCGCGACACCCTCCTGGCGGGCAGCGCCATCCCCATGGCCTTGACCGGCGGCGTGTTCGCGCTGTTCATCACGGGAATGCCGTTCAGCATTTCCGCCGCCATCGGCTTCGTGGCCCTGTTCGGCATCGCGGCGATGAACGGCATCATGGTGCTGTCGTGCTACAACCGGCTGATCGACGCCGGTCAGCCGCCCGCGCAGGCGCTCAGCGAGACCTGCACCCTGCAGATGCGGCCCGTGCTGATGACCTGCATCGCCGCCGCCGTCGGCCTGCTGCCCGCCGCCTTCTCGAGCGCGATCGGCAGCCAGGTCCAGCGCCCGCTCGCCATCGTCGTGGTCGGCGGCACGCTGTTGGCGCCCTTCCTCTTCCTGACCGTGCTGCCGGCTGCGATCGGCGTGTTCTCGCGGCGCCGGCAGCGGGTACCAGCACCTCCCGCTGTCGCGACGGTCGATGCCGCCGAGGCGCCGCGATGACGACGGCGCGGTCCCCAATGCGTCCGGTCGCCGCCCTCGCCGCAGTGCTCGGCACTCTGCTGTCCGGCTGCGCGGTCGGCCCCGACTTCAAGCGGCCCGAGGCGCCCAAGACCGACGCCTATCTGCCCGACACGCCGCCGACCGAGTTCGTCGCCGCCGACATCCCGGGCGGCGAGGCGCAGACCATCGTGCGCAACCTCGATATCCCGGGCCAGTGGTGGCAGGTGTTCCAGTCGCGCCCGCTCAACAGCCTGATCGAGCACGCGCTGACGGCCAATCCCGACATCCAAGCGGCGTCGGCGGCGCTGCGCGTCGCCCAGGCCAATGCCCGCGCCCAGCGCGCGTCGTTCTTTCCCACCCTCGGCATCAACACCGGCGCCTCGCAGAACCAGGTGCCGGCCAGCCTGCAGTCGCCGACCGCCGACAATGCCCAACTCTACAGCCTCTACACCGCAGGCGTGACCGTCAGCTACACGGTCGACGCCGTCGGCGGTATCCGGCGCCAGGTCGAATCCTTCGACGCGCTGGCCGAGCAACAGTGCTTCCAGCTCGAGGCGGCGTATCTCACGCTCGCCTCCAACGTCGTCGCCGCGGCCATCACCGAAGCCTCGCTGCGCGCCCAGATCGACGCCGTCCAGCGCATCATCGCCGCGCAACGCCAGACACTCGACATCCTGCAGCGCCAGTCCGGCCTCGGCGCCATTCCCGGCGGTGATGTCGCCACTCAGCAGGCAGCGCTCGCCCAGATCGAAGCCAGCCTGCCGCCGCTGCAGAAGGTGCTCGCCCAGCAGCGCAACCTGCTGGCCACGCTGTCGGGCCGCGTGCCAAGCCAGGCGCTGGCCGAGCGCTTCGACCTCAACGACCTGGTGTTGCCGCACGAGCTGCCGCTCAGCCTGCCGTCGCGGCTGGTCGAGCAGCGGCCCGACGTGCGTGCCGCCGAGGCCACCGTCCATTCGGCCAGCGCGCTGGTAGGCGTCGCCGCCGCCAATCAGTTGCCGCAGCTCACGCTCAACGCCGGCTTTGCCAGCCAGGCGCTGACCCTGGGCACGCTGTTCGGACCCGGCCTGCTCGCCACCACGGTCGGCTTCAACGTGCTGCAGACCGTGATCGACGGCGGCGCGCTGGCGGCCAAGAAGAAGGCGGCCTACGCCAGCCTCGACCAGGCCGACGCGCAATACCGCTCGACCGTGCTGACGGCATTCCGCAACGTCGCCGACACCTTGCGCGCTCTCGAGTACGATGCGCTGGCGCTCAAGGCCTCGGTCACCGCCGAGCGCGCCGCCGCCACGAGCCTCGACATTGCGCGCCGCCGCCTCGACCTCGGCGACACGACCTATGTCTTCGTGCTGAGCGCCGAGCTGCTCTACCAGCAGGCGCTGCTGGCCCGCGTTCAGGCGCAGACCAATCGCTACACCGACACCGCCGCTCTGTTCCAGGCATTGGGTGGTGGCTGGTGGAATCGCGACACCGGCGCGAGCGACGCAGATCGACTGCGCTGCCGGCCGCCGGCGCCGCCCGTTGCAGTCGCACCGAAGGTCGTTGCCTCGCAGAGATAGTGCAAACCCAGCGCTAGTGTGACTGTACGAAGTATGTGTTAGTTGCGCCCGGGAAGGGCGGCGATGCAGGCACTGGTTGGAGCTGCACTAAGACAGCGTGTTCTGGTCATCATTCTCAGCGTTGCGCTGATTGCCGGTGGCCTGTTCGCTTACAAGAAGCTGAACATCGAGGCCTATCCCGACCCGGTGCCGCCGCTGGTCGAGATCGTCACCCAAAATCCCGGCCAGTCGTCCGAAGAACTCGAGCGCTACATCACGATCCCGATCGAAGTGCAGATGTCGGGGCTGCCCTACGTCACGTCGATCCGCACCATCTCGCTGGTCGGCCTCAGCGACGTGAAGGTCCAATTCACATACGACGTGAACTACCAGCAGGCGTCGCAGCTCGTCATCAACCGGCTGAGCCAGCTCGGCGCCCTGCCCAACGGCGCGCAGCCCACGCTCTCGGCCACCAGTCCGATCGGCGAGATCTACCGCTACCGCCTCGCCGGACCGCCGGGCTATTCGGTGACCGACCTCAAGACCCTGCAGGACTGGGTGCTCGAGCGGCGCTTCAAGTCGATCCCCGGCGTGATCGATGTCACCGGCTGGGGCGGCAAGCTCAAGACCTACGACATCACGGTCAACTTCGATCGCCTGCAGGCCTACGGCCTCACGCTGAAACAGGTGCTCGACAGCCTGAACGGCGCCAACATCAACATCGGCGCCAACACGGTGAACCTCGGACCCCAGTCGGCCGTCGTGCGCTCGGTCGGCCAGATCCGCTCGATGCACGACATCCGCCACACCATGCTGACGGTGCGCAACGGCGCGCCGGTCCTGGTCGAGGACATCGCCACGGTCGAGGTCGGCTTCGAGCCGCGGCTCGGCATCGCCGGCCAGGACGGCAACGACGACATCGTCCAGGGCATCGTGCTGATGCGGCGCGGCGCGCAAACCCTGCCGACACTCAGTTCCGTGGAACGCGAGGTCGCACGCATCAACCGCTCGGATCTGCTGCCGCCCGGCGTGCACATCGAGCGCATCTACGACCGCCGGGTGCTGGTCGACGTGACCACGCGCACCGTGCTGCACAACATGCTGATGGGCGTCGCGCTCATCTTCCTGATCCAGTGGATGTTCCTGGGCGACCTGCGCAGCGCGCTGATCGTGGCGGCGACCATTCCGTTCGCGCTGCTGTTCGCCGTGCTCGTCCTGGTGCTGAACGGCGAGTCGGCGAACCTGTTGTCGATGGGCGCCATCGACTTCGGCATCATCGTCGACGCCACCGTGATCATGGTCGAGAACATCTTCCGTCATCTTGCGGAGAGGAGTGCCGGTCACCGGCCCTCCACCCTCGAGCCGCCGAAGGACCTCACCGGCAAGATCGGCGTCATCTATCTGGCGGCCGGCGAGGTGACGAAGGCGATCTTCTTCGCCGCCACCATCATCATCGCGGGCTTCCTGCCGCTGTTCACCCTGTCGGGCGTCGAGGGCCACATCTTCGGGCCGATGGCCAGGACCTACGCCTACGCGCTGTCGGGCGGCCTGCTCGCCACCTTCACCGTCTCGCCCGCGCTTGCGGCACTCCTGCTGCCGGAGAAGGTCTCCGAGGTCGAGACCGTTGTCGTGCGCGTCCTGCGGCGGAGCTATCGGCGGCTGATCGCGGCGATCCTCGATCATCGGCGCTGGGCGCTGGGCGCCGGCGGCGTCCTCGTGGCGATCACCATCCTGGCGGGCAGCACCGTCGGCCTCGAGTTCCTGCCCAAGCTCGAGGAAGGCAACATCTGGATGCGGGCGACGATGCCCGCCTCGGTGTCGCTCGAGGAAGCCAACGTCTACGTCAACAAGATGCGCGGTGTGGTCAAGAGCTTCCCCGAGGTCGAAACCGTGGTCTCGCAGCACGGCCGGCCCGACGACGGCACCGATCCCGACGGCTTCTCCAACGGCGAGTTCTTCGTGCCGCTGAAGTCGGCCGACAAATGGCGCAAGGGCCTCGACAAGGAGACGCTGATCTCGCAGATGGCCGACGCGTTGCGCAAGGCCGTGCCGGGCGTGAACTACGCCTTCTCGCAATACATCCAGGACAACGTGCAGGAGGCGGCGTCCGGCATCGACGCGGAGAACGCCATCAAGATCATCGGGCCGGACCTCGACCGCCTGCACAAGCTCTCGATCGAGGTCCGCAACGTCCTCGAGAAAGTGAGCGGCATCAAGGACGTCGCCGTGCCGCCGCTGGTGGGACAGCCGACGATCCGCATCGACATCGACCGCGATCGCGCCGCCCGCTACGGCCTGTCGCCGGGCGACATCAACGCCACCATCCAGGCCGCCGTCGGCGGCCAGGCGGCGGGCGACCTTTACGAGAACGGCAGCGACCGCCACTTCCCGATGCTGGTCCGGCTGGCACCGCAGTATCGCCAGAACATGGAGTCGCTGCGCCACCTGACCATCGGCGCGCAGAACCCCGACGGCGGCATCGTCCAGGTGCCGTTGGGCGAGGTCGCCAATATCGGCCTGGCGGCGGGCGCCTTCTACATCTACCGCGAGCAGCAGGAGCGCTTCGTGCCGGTGAAGTTCTCGGTGCGCGGCCGCGACCTCGGCGGCGCCGTGCTCGAGGCACAGCAGAAGGTCGCCCATGACGTCGTCCTGCCGAGCGGCTATCGCCTCGAATGGGCCGGCGACTTCGAGAACTTCCAGAACGCCATCGACCGCCTGGCCATCGCCGTGCCGGTGGCGATCGCGCTCATCTTCCTGCTGCTCTACGTGAGCTTCGGCACGCTCACCGACACGCTGCTGGCGGCGAGCGCCATTCCGATGGCGCTGATCGGCGGCATCCTGTCGCTCACATTCGCCGGCATGCCGTTCAGCATCTCGGCCGCCATCGGCTTCGTGGCCCTGTTCGGCATCGCGGCGATGAACGGCATCATGGTCGTCGGCTGCTTCAATCGCCTGGTCGCCTCCGGCCTGGAGCGCGAGGCAGCGCTGGCGCTCACCTGCGAGCAGCAGATGCGGCCCGTGCTCATGACCTGCGTGGCGGCCTGCGTCGGCCTGCTGCCAGCCGCCTTCTCGACGGCGATCGGCAGCCAGGTCCAGCGCCCGCTCGCTATCGTGATCGTGGGCGGCATGCTGCTGGCGCCGTTCCTCTTCCTCACCGTCCTGCCGGCCGCGATTGGCACCTTCTCACGGCGACAGCGGCCGGCTACACCTGAAGGGTGACCGCCAAAGACGAGTTCATCGATCTCGGCGACCGCACGCTGCGGCTGCGCCGGCTCGCGCCCGCCCGCAGCGACGGCCTCGACCGCACAACCCTGATCTTCCTGCATGAGGGGCTGGGGTGCATCGAGATGTGGCGCGACTTCCCGCAAGCGGTTTGCGACGCCACCGCCTGCCACGGCATCGTCTACGATCGCACCGGCTACGGCCGCTCGAGCCCGTGGCCTGCCGACCCGGGCGTGGCCTACATGGAGCTCGAAGCCGACGTCGTGCTGCCGCGCCTGCTCGCGGCGACCGGAGTCGAGGATTGCGTGCTGGTCGGCCACAGCGACGGCGGCACGATCGCGCTCAACTACGCCGCCGCCGACCCCGAGCCGCTGCGCGCGGTGGTGACGATCGCCGCGCACGCCATCAACGAGCCGGTCTGCATCGCCGCCATCCATCGCGCGCGCGAGGCCTTCGCGTCGGGCGACCTGCGCCAGCGCCTGCTCAAGTATCACGGCGACAATGTCGACCGCGCGTTCCGCCTGTGGTCCGACGCATGGGTGGCGCCGGGCTTCGAGCCGATGGACGCCAACGGCCGCCTGCCCGGCGTCGAGGTGCCGGTCCAGGCGATCCAGGGCGAGGACGACGACTACGGCAGCGAGCTGCAGCTCGGCATCATCGCGGGCAAGGTGAGCGGCTATTGCGAGACCCGGCTAATCCCGGGCTGCGGCCACAGTCCGCACCTGCAGCAGCCGGCCCACCTCGCGTCGGAGATCGCCCGCTTCGTGGCGCCCCTCGCCCTCGCTGGCTAAAGCCCTTTAGATGTCGTGGACTCTCACGACCGTGAGAGACCTTCGATGCCGATGGCATAAGCCTTTTAGGCCAATCTTCTCATTTCTCGCCCCTCCCCCCACGCAACAATCTTGCGCTGGCGGGAAGTCACTTTCCGGGGCTCAGAGGCGCTTCAGCTCGCTCGAGGCGGCCCAATTGTACTGCGACACGGTCGGGCAGCGCGCCTGGGCGAGCTGGAGCTGCTCGCGCGCGCGTTGCTTGTCGCCGCGCCGCACGGCATCCATGCCGACAAAGAACGCGGCCGCGCACTTGCCGTTGGTCTTCTTGGCCGTCTCGTCGGACTCCGCGGCGACCTCGAGTTCGCCGGCCGGCATCTTGCCGAGCAGGAACTTGGCGATCGGCCCCGGCCATTCGTAGAGGTTCTCGTTGCCGATATCCTTGTTCAGCACCCCGCGCGCATCCTGCTTGGTGTGAACCTGCGCGGCGTAGCGCCAGAGGTCGCCGTTGAGGCGCGTCTTGGCCGTGGTCAACCCTTCCAGCGAAACGTCGAAATCCTCGGCCGCCTGCTGATAGTTGCCGAGATTGAAATTGGCGTGGCCGCGGTAGAACACTGCCAGCCGCCGGTCGATCGGCCCGGTCGCGCCCGCGATCGCGCTGTCGAGCATGCCCGTCGCCCTGGAAAAGTCGGCGATCTGCATCAGCACCTGAGCCTGGGCGACCAGCAGCCACGAGTCGTTGGGCTTGCGCGCCAGGCCGTGGTCGAGCGTGCGCAGCGCCGCCGCCCGGTCGCCGCCGCCGGCCAACCCGGGCATCGTGCTCCACAGCATGATCGGCCAGGTCTTGGGCGCGACCTTGTCCATCTCGGCGATGTCCTTCTGGCTCTCGGCCTCACGGCCGAGCCGGCTCAGCAGGAAGGCGCGCACGCTGAGGTAGAAGGTGCGGTCGGTGGGCGAAAGCTGCGACGCCCGCAGGATCTTGTTGAGCTGATCGAGGGTCGCGTTCTGGTTGTTCGGCGTGATGCTGGGTAAGGGCGTCGACGATGGGTTGCGCGCGCCGCTGTCCCATTCCGGACCGCCATGCAATTGGGCGTGGGCGACTCCCGGGACCACCAGGGCGAACGTGGTGAGGGCCGCAAAAGCCCCCAAAAGAAGAAGAATTTCGCGTCGCATGACGGCAATCTGGCACACCGCACCGCGGGCCGCATCCGTCGATTGCCTGTGCCGGTCCATGCTCCTATTTTGCCCCGACCGCACAAATCCGATCCTAGGAGTACCACCATGGCTGCCGCCCATCCCAACAGCTTCAAGGCCCGCAAATCTCTGAAGATTGGCAGCAAGAGCTACACCTACTTCAGCCTCAAGGCGGTCGAAAAGGAGGTCGGCGACTTGAGCCGCCTGCCCTTCTCGCTGCGCGTCCTGATGGAAAATCTGCTGCGCCACGAGGACGGCACGACGGTCAAGAAGGCCGACATCGCCGCCTTCGCAGACTGGGTGAAGAACGGCGGCAAATCGACCAAGGAGATCAACTTCCGCCCCGCCCGCGTGCTGATGCAGGACTTCACCGGCGTGCCCGCCGTCGTCGACCTCGCCGCGATGCGCGACGCCATGGTCAAGCTCAACGGCGACCCCAAGAAGATCAACCCGCTGGTGCCCGTCGATCTCGTGATCGACCACTCGGTGATCGTCGACAATTTCGGCAACAGCGCCGCGTTCGGCGCCAACGTGAAGCTCGAGTACGAACGCAATCTCGAGCGCTATCAGTTCCTGCGCTGGGGCGCGATGGCGTTCGACAATTTCCGCGTCGTGCCGCCGGGCACCGGCATCTGCCACCAGGTCAACCTCGAGTATCTCTCGCAGGTCGTGTGGTCGAAGAAGGAAGGCAAGGAGACGACGCTCTATCCCGACACGCTGGTCGGCACCGACAGCCACACCACCATGGTCAACGGCCTCGCCGTGCTCGGCTGGGGCGTCGGTGGCATCGAAGCCGAGGCCGCCATGCTCGGCCAGCCGCAGCCGATGGTGATTCCCGAAGTCGTGGGCTTCAAGCTGACCGGCAAGCTGCCGGAAGGCGCCACCGCGACCGACCTCGTGCTCACCGTCACGCAGATGCTGCGCAAGAAGGGTGTGGTCGGCAAGTTCGTCGAGTTCTACGGCGAAGGCCTCGACGAGATGCCGCTCGCCAACCGCGCCACCATCGCCAACATGGCGCCGGAATACGGGGCCACCTGCGGCTTCTTCCCGATCGACGGCATCACGCTCGGCTACATGAAGACGACCAACCGCGGCAACGCCGCCAAGATCGCCGAGGCTTATGCCAAGAAGCAGGGCCTGTGGCGCTCCAGGAAGTCGCTCGATCCCGTGTTCACCGACACGCTATCGCTCGACATGGGCGACGTCGTGCCGAGCCTCGCCGGACCGAAGCGCCCGCAGGATCGCGTGTCGCTCAGCGCCGCCGCGCAGGAGTTCGCGGCCAACATGGAGAAGGAGTTCGATCGCAAGGACACCGGCAAGCGCGTGAAGTGCGAGGGCACCGACTACGATCTCGGCCACGGCGACGTGGTTATCGCGGCCATCACCTCGTGCACCAACACCTCGAACCCCTACGTCATGCTGGGCGCCGGCCTGATCGCGCGCAATGCCGTGAAGCACGGCCTCAAGGTCAAGCCGTGGGTCAAGACCTCGCTGGCGCCGGGCTCGCAGGTCGTGACCGAGTATCTCGACGCCGCCGGCCTGACCAAGGATCTCAACAAGATCGGCTACAATCTGGTGGGTTACGGCTGCACCTCGTGCATCGGCAACTCCGGCCCGCTCAGCGATCCGGTCACCAAGGCGATCGGCGACGGCGATCTCGTGGTCTGCTCGGTGCTCTCGGGCAACCGCAACTTCGAGGGCCGGGTCAATCCGCTGACTCGCGCCAACTACCTCGCCTCGCCGATGCTGGTCGTGGTTTACGCACTGGCCGGCTCGATGAAGATCGACATCACCAGGGATCCGATCGGCATCGGCAAGGGCGGCAAGCCGGTCTACCTCAAGGACATCTGGCCCTCGAACATGGAAGTGTCCAGGACGGTCGACAAGTACGTCACCGCCAAGGCTTTCAAGAAGCGCTACGCCGACGTCTTCAAGGGCGACAGGTTCTGGCGCTCGATCAAGACCAAGCCGACAATGACCTACGCTTGGGACAACAACTCGACCTACGTGCAGAACCCACCGTACTTCGACGGCATGGGCAAGGTGCCGGGCAAGCTCAGCGACATCGCCGGCGCCCGTCCGCTCGGCCAGTTCGGCGATTCGATCACGACCGACCACATCTCGCCGGCCGGATCGATCAAGAAGGACAGCCCCGCCGGCGCCTACCTGATGGAGCACGGCGTGGGGCCCGCGGACTTCAACCAGTACGGCACGCGCCGCGGCAATCATGAGGTCATGATGCGCGGCACCTTCGCCAACATCCG
>JBEPUH010000046.1:0-33653 GCA_041691635.1 Hyphomicrobiales bacterium | reverse complement strand
AGAGAATCGATAACCGATTCCTCTGGCAAGATATTTATTGGGTTTTCACCCTAGAACAGCGACCGCACGAGGTGGAGTGCGAATAACGGGCCGACGACCAGCAGGAACGCCGTCCACACTGCCGTCAGTAGCGTGAACAGCCATCCGAGCATCGCCATGAGGCCGTCGCCTTCGATCAGGGCGAGGCAGAAGAACAGGATCGCCATCGCCGGCAGGAAGTTGTCGAACGGGATTGGCAGGGAAAGCAGGAGGATGAGGCCAATCCACGCTGCCTGCAGCAGCCGTCGCGGCAGGCCCGATATCCAGCCCTCGTAGCGAGGATGGATCGTGCTCTCCAGCCACGCGATGTGGGATCGCGCACGCCCGAGGAAATCCTGCAGCCGTCCGCGCGGCAGGCCGCGGCAACCGATGAAATCGGGCAGGTTCGGTGCCGGCCGGCGCATGAAATACTGCGCCGCCAGCAGCGCCATCGGCACGCCGGTCACGGTCGACAGCCAGGGGATGCCCGTCGGGAGGCAGTTCACCAGGTCGAGCGCCGCCACGGCGAAGGCGTAAGACCGCGTCTCCAGTCCGCGCAGGAAGTCCGCGACAGTGAGAACCGATTCGCGCGGCCCTGCAAACAGGCGATCGAGGGTCGCCAGCAGGGTGACGCGTTCCGTCACTAGACTCGGGCGAGAAGGCGGCGGGCGAGCACGAGATGCGGCTTGTCGAGCATCTTGCCGTCGAGCGTCAGCACGCCCGCCCCGGGGTTGCTCTCGAACGTGGCCACCACCTTCTTTGCCCAATCGACTTCGGCGGCGCTCGGCGTGAAGACCTCGTGGATGATCGCCACCTGGTCGGGGTGGATGGCGATCTTGCCACCATAGCCCATGCGTCGCGCGTCCTGTGCCTCGGCGCGCAATCCGTCGATGTTCTTGATGTCGGGATAGACCGTGTCGTAGGCGGTGACACCGGCGGCCACCGAGGCCATCAGGTTGATCGTGCGCGCGAGCTTGAAGGTGTCGTCGTAGACGCCGGGGGCGGGACCTTTGGCCAACGCGCCGAGGTCGGCCATCAGATCCTCGCCGCCCCACGAATGGCCCATCAGCCGTGCATGCTTGACGGTTGCGGCGGTCAGGGCCAGCACCGCGGCGGCGCTCTCGGTCGCGATGGTGAGAATGCGCGTGGTGCCGGCTTCGATGCCTTCGCGCGCCTCGAACGCATCGAGCCACAGCGCCAGCCGGTCGAGATCGGCCTGGCCCACGCACTTGGGGAAGACGATGCCGTCGGGCCGGCCCTGCATCACCACGGCGAGGTCGCCGAGCGTCAGTCCGGTGTCGAGCGCGTTGACCCGGACGTAGAGCTTGGGGCCCGGGCGATTCGCGGACTTGAGATAGGCCTGGGCCATGTCGCGCGCGAGCTTCTTGCGGTCGGTGGCGACCGAGTCCTCAAGGTCGAGGATCAGGCCATCGGGGCCGGACGTGGGACCCTTGGCGAGCTTGCGCTCGGAGTCGGCGGGAACGAACAGGAAGGAACGCATGATGGTGACCTCAGTTTTTGGGGCGTTTGCGCATCAGCGCCTGGCGCTTGCACTCCGCGACGATCTCGTCGCGCTGGTTGGTGGCGGCGTGGCCAAACTCGACGATGCCGGCGTCGGGACGCGACTTGCTCTCGCGGATCGACAGCACGTTGGTCTTCACCTTGAGCGTGTCGCCGTGGAACACCGGCTTGGGAAAACGCACGTCGGTCATGCCGAGGTTGGCGACCGTCGTGCCGAGCGTGGTGTCGTTGACGGTGATGCCGATCATCAGGCCCAAAGTGAACAGGCTGTTGACGATGCGTTGGCCGAATTCGGTCTTCGAGGCGAACTCCTCGTCGAGGTGCAGCGGCTGGACGTTCATGGTGAGCGAGCTGAACAGCACGTTGTCCATCTCGGTCACGGTGCGCGTCCAGGCGTGGTCGAACGACTGTCCGACGGCGAATTCCTCGAAATAGAGACCTGCCATCTTTTCCTCTGCGAAAGTGCCTTTTCCTAGCACAGATAGACGCTGCCGGGCGGTCATCGTATCAATGCGGCCACAGGACGGAACAGCCGATCTTCGGGGAGCGAGCGATGCGGGCGATGATGAGCGAGACGCCGGGCGGACCGGAGAGCCTGAAGCTGATGGAGCTGCCGTCCAAGCCGGTGGGCAAGGGTCAGGTCCGCATTGCAGTGCGGGCTGCGGGCGTGAACTTTCCCGACACGCTGATCATCGCCGACAAGTATCAGTTCAAACCGCCGCGGCCCTTCGCGCCGGGTCACGAGGTCGCGGGCGATATCACCGAAGTGGGCGAGGGTGTCACCGAGTACAAGACCGGCGACCGGGTGATCGCGGCGATCGGACACGGCGGCTATGCCAGCGAGGTCGTGGCCGACCAGATCGCGCTTTTGCCGATGCCGAAAAACATGAGCTACGAGGATGGTGCGGCCTTCACCATGACCTACGGCACCTCGTACTACGCGCTGAAGCAGCGCAGCAGCTACAAGGCGGGCGAGACGCTCCTGGTGACCGGTGCCTCGGGCGGCGTCGGCCTCACCGCCGTCGAGCTGGGCGCCCGGATGGGCCTCAAGGTGATCGCCGCCGTCGGCTCCGACGAGAAGATGGAGATCTGCAAGAAGTACGGCGCGTCGATGTTCGTGAACTACACGAAGGACAAGATGCGCGACAAGGTGAAGGAACTCACCCACGGCAACGGTGCGGATATCATCTACGACGCCGTCGGGGGCGATGCGTTCGACGAGGCCGTGCGCTGCATCGCCTGGTACGGCCGCCTGCTGGTGGTCGGCTTCGCGGCCGGCCGCATTCCGTCTCTGCCCGCCAATCTCGCGCTGCTGAAGAGCTGCGACGTGCGCGGCGTTTTCTACGGCGCCTGGCGTGCGCGCGAACCCGAGGAAGCGCGCAAGAACTTCGACGAGATGCTGGCGTGGTACGCCGAAGGCAAGCTGAAGCCGCACATCTCGATGCGCTTTCCCCTGGAGAAAAGCGCCGACGCCATGAACGCGCTGCTCTCGCGCAAGGCGACGGGCAAGGTCGTCCTCACGATTGCCTGAGGCCGCGATGACAAGGCGAGGCATCGGTCGGCGGCGCTTCACGGCATCGCTCGGCGCGCTGGAGTTCGCCAAGGTTCTGCGCCAGGACCTGGCCTTGTGGCAACGCGTGGCGCTGGCGTCCGGCGTCAGGGTCGAATGAAGGAGACGGTCATGGGCAGGCTTGCAGGCAAGATTGCGATCGTCACGGGTGCAGCGTCTGGCATCGGAGCCGCCTCAGCCAAGCTGTTCGCCGATGAGGGTGCCAAGGTGCTTGCGGTCGATCGGCCGGAGTCGACGATCGCGACGGTGCATGCCGGCAATGCCGCCATCGCGTCCTTCGCCGCTGATATCACCGGCGACGACGCGCCGCGCGGGATCGTCGCCGCGGCGCTGTCGACCTTCGGCGCGATCGACATCCTGTTCAACAATGCCGGCGTCAGCGGCCGCGCCTTCGTGGAGGAGATGACCGATGCGGAGTGGGATCGGGTGAACGGCGTCAACGTGCGTGGCATGTTCCGGCTGTGCCGCGAGGCCATTCCGGCGCTGAAGCGGCGGGCCAAGGAGAAAGGCCGGGCGCGCATCGTCAACACGGCCTCGGTGATGGCCTTCGACACCGACTATGGGCTGGCCGCCTACTGCGCCTCCAAGGCGGGCGTGGGCGGGCTCACCCGCACGCTGGCGCTCGAGCTCGGCAAGTTCAACATCACGGCGAACTACGTCTGCCCCGGCGCGATCTACACCGGCATGACGCAGACCAACTTCGACAAACCCGAGATCCGCGAGGTGTGGGAGAAGAAGGCGGCCTTGCGCCGCCTGGGCCAGCCGATCGATATTGCCCGCGGCGCCATGTTGCTGGCCTCGGACGACGCCGATTTCATCACTGGGCACGAGCTGGTGGTCGACGGCGGCCTGACGCTCAGGACATAGGAAAAGACATGACCAATATTCATTCCTTTGCCGCGGACTACAGCGAGGCGCGCGACAAGTTCCTGTCGGCCGCCCGGATCGCCGGCGCCGCGACCCGGCGCTACGACAATCCCACCAAGGGCCCGAAGGGCGAGGCGCTGTCGACCGACGTTGCCCGCGTCGGTCCAGAAGACGCCTCTAAGGTCGTCGTCACCATCTCCAGCACGCATGGCGTCGAGGGTTATTGCGGCTCGGGCATCCAGGTCGACTGGCTGGCCGAGATCGGCGCGGCCGGCCTGCCCAAGGACACGGCGGCGGTCTTCGTGCACGCGATCAATCCCTATGGCTTTGCCTGGACGCGGCGCGTGACGGAGGAAGGCAACGACCTCAACCGCAACTACGTCGATCACGGCAAATCCTATCCGGTGAACGAAGGCTATCTCGCCATCGCCGACTATCTCGTGCCGTCGGATTTCAGCGCCACCGGTCTCAAGGCCGCGGATGCCAAGCTCGCCGAATATCGCAAGCAGGTCGGCGACGTTCCTTATTTCCGCGCGGTGTCGGGCGGCCAGTACAGCCATCCCGACGGCATGTTCTACGGCGGCGGCGGTCCGAGCTGGTCCAACCGCACGCTGCATGCGATCGCCGACACCTACCTGAAGGGCCGGGGCGACGTGGCCGTGATCGACTTCCACACCGGCCTCGGTCCCTACGGCTACGGCGAACCGATCACGCATTACGACATCGACAGCGGCGGCTCACGGCGGGTGCGCGCCTTCTGGGGCGAGTCGGTGACCGAGTCCAAGCGCGGCCAGACGGCGTCCCAGGCGCGCGACGGGCTGGGACACTACGGCCTCAACCGCGTGCTGAAGGAGCCCGAGACGCGGCTCACCATGTGCACCCTCGAGTACGGCACCTTCGACCGCGACCGCGGCCAGAAGGCTTTCCGGGCCGATCACTGGCTGCACAAGTACGGCGATCCGCTGGGCAAGGAGGCGGGACCGGTGCGCGCGGCCATGCGGCGACAGTTCTATCCCGATACCGACGACTGGAAGGAAGCCGTGCTGTTTCGCGGCCATCAGCTCGTCCGCCAGGCCATCGCCGGGGTGCAGTACGCCGTTTCGCCGACATAGCGGCGAAAGCGGCTTAGGGGCACTTTAGGTTCTGGGGACAAGCCCAAAAAAGAAGCCATTCGTCCGCGATCGATCCTGCTACAAAGCCCTCATGCGTGCCCTGATGGCGCTGCTCGCGGTCGTGATCGTGGCGGCGCTCAATCTTCTCTGGTGGTGGTGGCCCAACAGGCCGGTCGAGATCGCCGGCTGGACCGACGCACCCTTGCAAAGCGTGTCGTTCGCGCCTTATCGGCCCGGCCAGAGCCCGCTCACCCGCACGTTTCCCACGCCCGACCAGATCGAGCAGGACCTCGCGCGCCTGAAGGGCAGGGTCCGGGCGGTGCGGACATATTCGGCCGGCGAGAACCTGGAGACGGTGCCGCAGCGGGCCGGGAAGTACGGGCTCAAGGTCTGGCACGGCGCCTGGCTGAACGACAACGACAAGGAAAACCTCGAGCAGATCAACCTGCTTATCGACCATGCGAACAAGTATCCCGACACCATCGAACGGGTGATCGTCGGCAACGAGGTCCTGCTGCGCAAGGACCTGACGGTGGCGCAGTTGCGCGGCTACATCCGGCAGGTCAAGCAGCGGGTGAAGCAACCGGTGACCTATGCCGACGTGTGGGAGTTCTGGCTGCGCAATCCCGGCCTGGCCGACGACGTCGATTTCATCACCATTCACCTGCTGCCCTATTGGGAGGACGAGCCGATCGGCCTCGACCGGCGCGAGGCCGACGGCACCTTGCGCATCGAGAAGCACATTCTCGACATCGTCCATAAGGTGCAGGCGCGCTTCCCCGGCAAGAAGATCGTGATCGGCGAGACCGGCTGGCCGAGCGACGGCCGCATGCGCTCCGACGCGCGGCCGGGCCGCGTGGAGCAGGTTCGCTACTTCTCGATCTTCCGTGCGATCGCCGAGCGCGAGCACCTCGACTACAACATCGTCGAGGCCTTCGACCAATACTGGAAGTCGCGCCAGGAAGGCACTGTCGGCGCGACCTGGGGCCTGCTCGACGCTCAGCGCAACGAAAAATTCCAACTCGGCAAGCCGGTCGTCGCCGAGCCGCATTGGGGTATCCTGTATGCGCTGTCGACGCTGGCCGCCGCACTCACCGTCCTGGGCTTCGCGGCCTGGCGGCGCCGGGCGGACGGCAAGAAGATCGCCATCTTCGCCTTGTTCGCCCAGCTCGTGGCGACTTGTTACGTGCAGTCCGTCTGGATCGACCTGTCGCGCATGTTCTATTTCGAGCGCATGGCGGGCGTCGTGTTCTGGGCGGTGCTGCTCGCGGCCTTCGCCTACGCGCTTTTGCGTGGGATCGCCGACAGCCTGACCGGTCGCATGACCGACTCGTCGCTGTTCGGCGCCCGGGTGGGCGAGGCGTGGCGGGCTTGGCGCGCGTTGCCGCGTTTGCGCGTCTTCCAGCGCGTCGATCTCATGCTGCAGATGCTCTACCTGGCGCTCACGGTCTTGTGCATCTTCTACCTCGTGGTCATCACCATCGACTGGTACGACGGTGTCATCCGCATCGGCGACTTCTTCCGCCAGATCGCTATCGACGGCCGCTACCGCGACTTCCCGATCTGGAGCTTCACGCTGCCCTCCGTCGCGCTGATGGCATGGAAGGTGATGACCGTGCTGCGCAAAGAGAAGGTGTCGCGGCCCGAGCGGCTGATGCGGGCCTTGTCGTTCGGCCGCCTGCTCGGCTACGACGGCAGTGCCGGCTTCGTGCACATGAACCGCTCGTTCAGCCGTCTGCGGCCGGTGTTGCCCGAGATCGCCCTGGCGGCGCTGCTGATCTTCTGGGCGGCCGTGATGATGGTCACGGAAGGGGCGATCAAGCTCTACGACGGCGGTGCCGGGGGGTTCGTGGCGGCCGATGGCGGGCGGTGGGTCATCCGGACGCTGTTCTGGAACAGCCAGGCGAACTGGTTCGCGGGTTTCTCGGTCCTGATGGCGGTGCCCTATCTGGCCACTATATATGTGTCGATACGCGAGCCGCTGGCGGACCTGCCGCCGGATTCGTATACCAGCAAGTGGTAGCCTGAGAGTCGGAGAGCAAGCATGGAAATCAAGGGCGAGTACAAGATCGCGGCGCCGCGCGACAAGGTGTTTGCGGCCCTCAACGACCAGGCCGTGCTCCAGGCGTGCATCCCTGGCTGCGAAACTCTGGAGAAGCTCTCGGACACCGAGATGACGGCCAAGGTCCGCCTGCGCATCGGTCCGGTGAGTGCGGCCTTCTCGGGCAAGGTTACCCTGTCTGACATCGATCCACCGAACGGCTACCGGATCAGCGGCGAGGGGCAGGGCGGCGTCGCCGGCTTCGCCAAGGGCGGCGCCGTGGTCAAGCTGACCGAGGATGGCGGGGATACCCTGCTGACCTACGACGTCGATGCCCAGGTCGGCGGCAAGATCGCCCAGGTCGGCGCGCGGCTGATCGCAGGCACCGCCAAGAAACTGGCCGATCAATTTTTCGGCAAGTTCGCCGAGAGTGTCGGCGCGCCGCCGCCGACTCCGGTGGCTTGATGTCCCCGCCGAACGATCCGTCATCTCGGGTTTCGCCTGCCGCAGTGCAGCGGGGCTTCCGTCATTGGACGATCATAGGCATCGTCGTGGCCGTGCTGGTCGTGGTTTTCCTGCTGCGGCGATAGGGCCCGGCCGCAGACCGTTATTCCGCATTCGTAATTCGCTTGACCGGCGCCTGAACGGCGCGCGAGAGTCCCTTTCAACGCCCGGTCGGCGCGCGTCAACGCGCCGCGACGCAACGAATTTCCAGGGAGAAGAGTGATGACATTTTCCGTCGCCATGACCGTCAACGGCAAGGCCGTTTCCGGCAAGGTCGAAGCTCGCACGCTGCTGGTCCAGTTCCTGCGCGAGAATCTCGGCATGACCGGCACCCACGTCGGCTGCGACACCAGCCAATGCGGCGCCTGCGTCGTTGACGTCGACGGCAAGTCGATCAAGTCCTGCACCATGCTGGCCGTCCAGGCCGAAGGTACCAAGGTCACCACTATCGAGGGCCTGGCGCCGAGCGCCGACAAGCTGCATCCGATGCAGGAGGCGTTCCGCGAGAACCATGCGCTGCAGTGCGGCTTCTGTACGCCCGGCATGGTGATGAGCGCCATCGACATGGTGAAGCGCAACAACTACCAGCTCGATGAGGCCACGGTGCGCCGCGAGCTCGAAGGCAACCTCTGCCGTTGCACCGGCTACCACAACATCGTGAAGGCAATTCTGGCCGCCGCGCCAGCCATGAAATCAGCAGGGGTGTAACGCCATGACTGCCGAAACCGGAATTGGCGCCCGGGTCAGGCGGAAGGAAGACAAGCGCTTCCTTACCGGCACCGGCCGCTATGTCGACGATCTGCCCCTCGCGCGGGCGACCTACGCGTATTTCCTGCGTTCCCCGCATGCTCACGCGAAGATCAAGAAGATCGATACGACGGCGGCCAAGGCGATGCCGGGTGTGGTCGAGATCTTCACCGGCAAGGACACTGCCGACGCCAAGATGGGTGGCCTGATCTGCGGCTGGGTGGTCAAGGACAAGCATGGCGAGCCGCACAAGGCGCCGGCACATCCGGTGATGGCGCTCGATACCGTGCGCTATGTCGGTGACACGGTGGCGATGGTGATCGCCAACAGCATAGACGAGGCCAAGGACGCCGCCGAGGCGATCAAGGTCGACTACGAGGTGAAGCCGGCCAACGTCGACCTGGCGCGCGCCTTGGACAAGGGCGTCGCCGAGGTCCATCCGGAAGCGCCGGGCAACCTGATCTACGACTGGGAGATCGGCGTGAAGGCCGACGTCGATGCGGCGTTCGCCAAGGCCGCGCACGTCACCAAGCTCGATCTCGTCAACAACCGCCTGATCCCCAACGCCATGGAGCCGCGCGCGGCCGCGGCGGAATACGACAAGGGCACGGGCAACTACACGCTGTGGTCGACGTCGCAGAACCCGCATGTGCTGCGGCTCATCCTGTCGGCGTTCGTGCTCGGCATTCCCGAGCACAAGCTGCGCGTGGTCGCGCCCGATGTGGGCGGCGGCTTCGGCAGCAAGATCTTCTGCTACAACGAAGAGACGATGGTGTGCTGGGCGGCGAGCCGCGTCGGCCGCCCGATCAAGTGGACCGCCGAGCGCTCCGAGTCTTTCATGACCGACGCGCACGGCCGCGACCACGTCACACACGCCGAGCTGGCGATCGACAAGGACGGCAAGTTCCTGGCCCTCAAGGTCGAGACCATCGCCAACATGGGTGCCTACCTGTCGACCTTCTCGACGGCGGTGCCGACTTATCTCTATGCGACGCTGCTGGCGGGCCAGTACACGACGCCGCTGATCTACGCCAACGTGAAGGCCGCGGTCACGCACACCGCGCCGGTCGACGCCTATCGCGGCGCCGGACGGCCGGAGGCGACCTTCGTGATCGAGACGATCGTGTCGAAGGCGGCGACGGAACTGAAGATGGATACGGCCGACCTGCGCCGGAAGAACTTCATCCCCTCGACGGCCTTCCCGTACCAGACGCCGGTGGCGCTGCAGTACGACTCCGGCAACTACCCCCCGATCATCGACGAGGCGATCGAAATTGCCGACTACAAGGGCTTCGAAGCCCGCCGCGCCGAGGCCAAGTCGCGCGGCAAGCTGCGCGGCATCGGCTTCTCGTCCTACATCGAGGCCTGCGGCCTGGCGCCTTCGCAGGTCGTCGGCTCGCTGGGCGCAGGCGTCGGCCAGTGGGAATCGGCCCAGATCAAGTTCAACCCGACCGGCAACGTGCAGGTCATGACCGGCGCGCACAGCCATGGCCAGGGGCACGAGACGACCTTCGCGCAGCTCGTGCACGACAAGCTCGGCGTGCCGATGGATCAGATCGAGGTCGTCCACGGCGACACGGCAACGACGCCGTTCGGCATGGGCACCTACGGCAGCCGCTCGCTGGCCGTCGGCGGCTCGGCGATCATGAAGGCCACCGACAAGATCATCGCCAAGGGCAAGAAGGTCGCGGCCCATCTGATGGAAGCCGACGTGGCCGACGTCGAGTTCGAGAACGGCACCTTCAAGGTGGCGGGCACGGACAAGAGCGTGCCGCTGGGCCAGGTCGTGTTCTCGGCCTACGTGCCGCACAATTACCCGCATGCCGATACCGAACCGGGCATGGACGAAAACGCCTTCTACGACCCGGCGAACTTCGTCTATCCGGCCGGCACGCAAATCTGCGAGGTCGAGATCGACCCCGATACCGGCGTGGTCGAGGTGGTTGCGCACACTGCCGTCGACGACTTCGGCAACATCATCAATCCGATGATCGTCGAGGGCCAGGTCCATGGCGGCATCGTCCAGGGCGTCGGCCAGGCGCTGCTCGAGGCCGCGGTCTACGACAAGGGCACGGGTCAGCTCATCAGCGGCTCGTACATGGACTACACCATGCCGCGCGCCGACAACGTGCCGTCGTTCAAGCTCGGCTACAAGGTCACGCCTTGCCCGCACAATCCGCTGGGCGTCAAGGGATGCGGAGAGGCCGGTGCGATCGCCGCACCTGCCGCCGTGATGAACGCGGTCCACGACGCGCTGGCGCCTCTCGGCGTCAAGCACGTGGAAATGCCGGCCACGTCGCTCAACGTGTGGCAATCGATCCAAGGCGCCCATCGCGCGGCCGCCGAGTAACTGGAGGAAACGACGATGTACGATTTTGCTTATCACCGACCGAAGTCCCTGGCCGACGCGGCCGCCGCGTTGAAGGGCAAGGACGAGAGCCGTGTCATGGCCGGCGGCATGACCCTGATCCCGACCCTGAAGCAGCGGCTGGCCAAGCCGAGCGACGTTGTCGATCTCGGCGGCATCAAGGAACTCGCCGGCATCAAGGCCGAAGGCTCGGGCGTCACCATCGGCGCGATGACCAAGCACTACGACGTGTCGACCTCGGCCGACGTCAAGAAGACCATTCCGGCGCTGGCGTCTCTTGCCGGCCATATCGGCGATCCGGCAGTGCGCAACCGCGGCACGATCGGCGGTTCGGTCGCCAACAGCGATCCGGCGGCGGACTATCCGGCGGCGGTCGTGGCGCTCAATGCCACCATCAACACCACGACGGGCAAGCACGCCGCCGACGGCTTCTTCAAGGGCCTGTTCGAGACGGCGCTGAAGGACGGCGAGCTGATCACCTCGATCAGCTTCCCCAAGCCCGAGAAGGCCGCCTACATGAAGTTCCCCAACCCGGCGTCGCGCTACGCCATGGTCGGTGTGTTCGTCGCCAAGACCAAGGATGGCGTGAGGGTCGCGGTGACCGGTGCGGGCTCCAGCGTCTTCCGCGTGAAGGCGATGGAGGAGGCGCTGGCCAAGAACTTCTCGTCTGCCGCGATCAAGGACATCAAGATCCCGGCGAAAGACCTCAATAGCGACATCCACGCCAGCGCCGAGTACCGCGCGCATCTGGTGGGTGTGATGGCGCGCCGCGCGGTCGACGCCGCCAACAAGTAGAACGCCAAGCAGAACCATCGTCCGCAAAGGACTAACGTCGGGCGCCCCGCGATGGGGCGCCTTTCTTTTGAGGAGAGGACACATGCGAGCGCTGGTGACAGGCTTCGATCCGTTCGGCGGCGATAGGGTCAATCCCTCGTCGCTGGCCGTCGGCCGGTTGAAAGACAGGATCGGCGACGTCGTCGTGGCGACGGCCGAGCTTCCGACGTCCTACGAAACGTCCGCCCAGGCGCTGCGAGCGGCGATCGACAAGGTTCGCCCCGACATCGTGCTCTGCGTCGGCCAGGCCGGCGGCCGCACCGAGCTCTGCCTCGAGCGGGTCGGGATCAACGTCCAGGACGCTCGCATCCGCGACAACGACGGGCGCCAGCCGATCGACGTGCCCGTCGTGGCCGGCGGCCCGGCGGCCTATTTCGCCACTCTGCCGATCAAGGCCTGCGTGGCGGAGATGCGCAAGGCGGGTCTGCCGGCCGTTGTGTCGAACACGGCCGGCACCTTCGTGTGCAACCACATCCTCTACTCGCTGATGGACATCATCCGGGCCCAGCCGACGCCGATGCGCGGTGGCTTCCTGCACATCCCCTACGTGCCCGAGCAGGCGGCGCGGCTGGGCGGCGCGCCGTCGATGGCGGTCGACGACATCGTGCGCGGCATCGAGATCGTCGTCGTCGTGAGCGCGTCGCGCACCGATGACATCCACACCGCCGAGGGTCGCATTTCCTAAAAAAAATGGCCACCGCCCGCAACTTTTGGTATGGGGGCACAGCAAAAAGTGGGACGTTTTGGGACCTGCGGCGGCCCGTGGCATGCCGGTGTCGCGGCGGCGGGAGCCGTCTGCTTACCCTAGAGATGAGCGTGAGGTGGAGGAAATATTGCCGGCCTTCCAGCGTCGTACCGGTTTCACGGTTTTCACGGTTTTTAAACCGCCGGAGTGCCCATCGATTCGAAATAAGACTGTGTTTGCTGGCTTTTTCGAGCGCGATGCCCGGGTGGAAACCGCCCGAAACCGTCGCTAAACCGTCGAAAACCGTTCTGTCGGCATTTTACCTGTTGGCGCTCCAGATCGCGCACGGTTGCCTCGATGGCGGTGATCCGACGTCGGCGGTCGAGCTCTACGCAGTCGCCGTCCCGCCCCGGCTCAGGCACGACGATGCACGCGATCGGCTGCGGCGCGGCGTGGCGCCGGACGACAAAGCCGCGCGGTCGTCCCGGGCCGTCGGGATTGCCCTTGACGAAGCAGCCGTTGATCCGGCGAACCGGGGAAGGTGAAGAGTCTGTGGTGTCGGACATCTCGAACTCCAGCGAGTAACATTGTCCATTCACCATAGAAGCACTTTACGGAATCGCGCATCTTGGTCGTTATCGGGAATAAAATCCCGGCGGGCTTGAAACCGATACGTTCTCTCACCGGGAGATTCGAGCCTCGGGGAACGTCGAGTTGGAGAAATCCAACATCGGCTCGAACCGGATACGATCGAAAAGCCTCTAGGTCTGCGGCCAGGCCTGTGGGAACAGCGCGCAGGTCATCGGCGCGCCCGACTCGAGGTCGGGCTTATGCGGAAACTGGAAGGTGCCTGGCCGCGGATCGTAGCGCGCGTCGTCGCCGGTGTAGCGCAGCGACAGGCCGCGCCGGCGGGCGCCCGGCGTGTCGTTACCAGGTGCGCCGTGCACGATCATGGCGTGGAACACCAGGCAGTCGCCGGGCGCCATTTGCCACGACTTGATGTCGTACTTCGACCGATCGGCGTCGATGTCGGGGATTGGCATGAGGTCGCTCGAGGTGAACCTGATCTCGTGGCCCTTGCGGAACGGCGTCGGGCGATAGTTGACGCCCCATTTGTGCGAGCCGGCGATGAACTCGACGGCGCCGTTGCTGCGGTCGATGGCATCGAGGGCGATCCACACCGACGCGATCTGCCAGCCTTTGACGGGCCAGTAGGGCTGGTCCTGGTGCCACGGCGTCGGATGGGCGGTGCCGGGTTCCTTGACGAAGAGCTGGTCGTAGAAGAAGTCGGCGCGCGCCGAGCCCATCAGGTATGCGGCAATGGCGGGAGCGGGGGACTCGAGCGCGGCGGCGCGAAAGCCGTCGTCCTGCTTCCACATGAACATGTCGCCGAAGAATTTCCCCGCGCTGCTGCCCTCGGCGAAATTGGTCGCGTTGGGGCCGGGGGCGGCGAGATCACGCTCGATCGCCGTGCGGATGCGCTCGATCCACGGCGCATCGAAGGCCGCGCGCAGGCAGGCGACGCCGTCGCGGTCGTAAGCGGCGGCGGTGGCGTCGTCGGCGGCTTCGGCGGTCAAGCGTTCTGCAGCACGTGAACGGCGCGACTGGCGACGAGGTCCTTGTTCTTCTCGCCGTACGCCTTCATGTGCGCGGAAGCGCCATGGGCCTTGAGATGGTCCATGCTCTCCCACTTCTCGATGACCACGAAGCTGTCGGCGCCGAACTTGGCGAACGGGCCGCCATCGGTGTCGACCGTGGCGCCGTACTCGATGCAGCCCTTCTCGGCATGGACCGCCGGCACGTTGGCCTTGAAGTTCTTGAGGATTTCGTCGCGCCTGCCGGGCTTGGCGGTGATGATGGCGATGACGTGGATCATGGTCTTCTCCCTGTTGATGGTCAGGCCGCTTTGCCGCCGCGCAGCAGGCGGCCGGGCAACCTGTCGTTGGCGGCGACGGCGTCCTTGTTGTCGCGGCGGATCAGCTTTCCGTTCACGATCACGGCGTCGATGCCGCTGGCTTCCGACACCAGCCGGTCGGCGCCGGCCGGCATGTCGTGGACGCGCTTCAGCGGTCCCGGACCGACGGTCTTGGGATCGAACACCACGACGTCGGCGGGACGGCCCTCGGCCAGCACGCCGCGGTCGGTGATGCCGAACATCTCGGCCGGGCGCTGAGTGAGATTGTGCACGGCCTGCTCGACGGTGAAGACCTTGCGGTCGCGCACCCAGTGGCCGAGCAGGTAGGTCGAATAGCAGGCGTCGCAGAGCTGGCTGGCATGAGCGCCGGCGTCGGAGAGTGCGATGATCGTGTTCGGATCGGTGATCAGCTCGGCCACTTCCTTTTCGTCGAAGTTCATCACGGCCATGCGGAAGCGCGCCTGCAGGTCGTTGGCCAGCGCAAGATCGAGCGCGAGGTCGACCGGGTCCTTGCCGAGCCGGGCGGCGGCCGCGACGAGGGGCATCTCCTCGAGTTCCTTGGCCGACGGCGCCCAGGCAATAACCACGCGCTCCCACCAGCGCTGGAAGAGCGGCGTCACCTCGCTGCGCAGCTTCTCGCGCCATGCCGGATCGGCATAGGCGCGGCGACGCGCGCCGGGCGACTTGGCATCGGCGATCGCCAGCTCGTTCATGAACTTCATGACGTCGAAGATGAACGGCTCGGCGAAAGTGAATTCGAAGTTGAGCGGCCGGCAGCTCACCTGCGGGATCACCATCGCGCCCGACCTGCGCTGTTCGGCGGCGATATCGAGCTGCTTGCGATGGCCGCCCGGCCCGTACATGTGCGACAGCAGCGCCGTCCAGGTGACGGGCACGCCGTGCTTGCGGCTGACTTCGGCCATGTGCCGTGTCGAGAATTCGCGGCCGATGGTGATCTGCATCAGGCCGCGCTTCATCTCGCCCATTACGGAGACCAGCCCATCCATCTCCTCGGGCGTGGCCTGGCGGCTCGGCACCGGCTTGCCGGCGTAGCCGTTGTGGCTGATCGACACCGAGGTGCCGAAGCCGATCGCGCCGGCCTCCATCGCCTCGCGCATCAGCTTCTTCATCGCCGCCAGCTCGTCGGGCGTCGAGGCGCGCTCGGTCGATTCCTCGCCCATCACGTACATGCGCAGCGGCGTGTGGCCGAACAGTGCGGCGACATTGATCGCCGAGCCGCGCTTCTCCACGGCGTCGAGATACTGCGGGAAAGTCTCGAACGACCAGTCGTCGCCCAGGCCCGCCTTCAGTGCGTCGAGGCTCATGCCTTCGACTTTCTCCAGGGTCTGCAGAATGAGTTTCCGGTGTGCGGCGCGAGTGGGGGCGACGCCGAAACCGCAGTTGCCGATCACGGTGGTCGTCACGCCATGCCACGGCGAGATGGTGAGCATGCGGTCCCACAGGATCTGCGCGTCGTAATGGGTGTGCACGTCGACGAAGCCGGGCGACACGACCCGCCCCGTGGCGTCGATGGTGGTGGTCGCCGGTCCGTCGGCCTTGCCGATGGCGGAGATCTTGCCGTCCTTGATGCCGATGTCGCCGACGAAGCCCGGCTTGCCAGTACCGTCGACGATGGTGCCGCCTGCGATCTTAAGGTCAAAGCTCATGACTTGCTCCTGAATGCCCGTTCAGTATACGTCGTGTGACGCAAGGAGAGGAAACCCATGGCCAAGCACAAGATCGCCCTCATTCCGGGAGACGGAATCGGCAAGGAAACCGTGCCGGAGGGCGTGCGCGTGCTGGAAGCTGCCGCGCGGCGTTTCAACTTCGAACTGGAATTCACCGACTTCGACTGGTCGTGCGACCGCTTCGCCAAGACCGGCAAGATGATGCCCGACGACGGCATGGAGACGCTCAAGGGCTTCGAGAGCATCTTCCTGGGTGCCGTCGGCTGGCCGGGCGTGCCCGATCACGTCTCGCTGTGGGGCCTGCTGATCCCGATCCGCCGCGACTTCGACGAATACGTGAATCTCCGTCCCGTGCGCCTGTTCGAAGGCGTGCCGTCGCCGCTGGCCAACCGCAAGCCGGGCGACATCGACTTCTGGGTCGTGCGTGAGAACACCGAGGGCGAGTACAGCACCTTGGGTGGTCGCATGTTCCAGGGCACCGAGAACGAGTTCGCGGTCCAGGAAGCAGTGTTCACGCGCAAGGGCTGCGACCGGGTGATGAAGTTTGCCTTCGAGTTCGCGCGCCAGGGCAAGAAGAAGCACGTGACCTCGGCCACCAAGTCGAACGGCATCATCCACACCATGCCGTTCTGGGACGAGCGCTTCGACGCGATGAAGAAGAACTATCCCGACATCAAGGCCGACCAGTATCACATCGACATCCTGACCGCGCATTTCGTGCGCAACCCGGACTGGTTCGACGTCGTGGTCGGCTCGAATCTGTTCGGCGACATCCTCTCCGACCTGGGCCCCGCACTCACCGGCTCGATCGGCGTGGCGCCGTCGGGCAACATCAATCCCGAGCGCAAGTACCCGTCGATGTTCGAGCCGGTGCACGGCTCGGCGCCCGACATTGCCGGCAAGGGCATCGCCAACCCGATCGGCCAGATCTGGTCGGGTGCGATGATGGTGCGCCACCTCGGCTATCCCGAGGCGGCGGAGTGCATCGAGCGCGCGATCGCGGCCTCGCTGGTCGAGGGCGGCCCGCGCACCAAGGACCTGGGTGGCAACGGCGACACCAAGACGGTCGGCGCCGCCATCGCGGAGCTGGTGAAGACGGCCTAGCCGCGCCCTGCCGAACGAGGAGCGTTCGGCAAAAGACGGACGGTCGTCAGTTCGGCGCGGGGGCCGTGACCGACGGCGCGGACGGGCCACCTTGGCGCCGCATCCGGGCCTCGTGACGCATCTCGCGGCGGTGCTGGCGCTTGGCCTTGCGGGCGGCGCGCTGGGCGGGGTCGAGAACCTTGTGCGGCCGGGCGGTGGTGACGCCGTCGCCGTCGTTCTGGGCGTAGGCCACGGGAACGAGGGCAAAAGCGAGCAAAAGCAGCGACGCGACGGCGAGAGCCTTCTTGATGGCCATGGACTCCTCAGGGGGTGTGAGCGAACCGGAAAGCAGTGGTCTTTCCGGAATACGCCGCCGGGATCGCCGTTATCCCCCTGAAATCGCCGCGATTGGGCCCTACATTCAGGCGGCATGAAGCATCACCTCAAGCGCGGGCTCGAACTTCTCGTGATTCCGCTCGCGGCGGCCATCGTCTTTATCGAACAGACGCTGATCCGCATGCTGAACGTCATCACGGCGGCGGTCGCGCGCTGGGGCCCGATTGCCGCGATAGAGGCGTGGCTGGTGAAGCAGCCGCCGTGGATCGCGCTGCCGGCTTTCGTGATGCCGTCGATCCTGATCCTGCCGATCAAGTTCTCGGCCATCTTCTTTGCCGCGCACCATCGCTTCGTTGAGGCGCTCGCCGCCGTCGTCATCGGCAAGATGCTGGCGACGGCCATCGTGGCGCGGCTCTACGTCGTGCTGCGGCCGACCCTGATGACCATCGGCTGGTTCGCGCGCGCCGACACCTGGTTCTTTTACTGGCGCGACCAGGCCTATGCCTTCGTGCGCGCGCTGCCCGCCTGGCAGAAGGCCAAGGCCGCGATCGATCGCACGCGGCTGTGGCTCACGGGATTGGTTTCCGGTCTTTTCGCGCGCTAGTGCGTTTCCGCTCGGATGGAACCGCTTGCGGTCCCATCCGAGCGGAAACGCTTCGGCGGCAGACCTAGTTGGCACCGGGCATTCCGTCCGGCTGATTCCAGCCGAACGGAATATGCTCTAAGCTTCGGGGATGAGCACGCCCCGCATCGTTCCGACCAAAGCAGCCCTCGGCGCCCGCGTCGAAGGGCTCGACCGCACGGCAATCGCCCGGCCCGAGATCGCGGCTCTCCTGCACAAGGCGCTGGGCGATCATCTGCTGCTCGAAATTCCCGGCGCGCCGATGACACTGCAGCAGACGCGCGATTTCGCCGCCGCCTTCGGCACGCCGCGCACGCAGTTGCTGCGCTACAAGCGTTCGGGCGACGTGCCGGAAGTCTCGGTGATGGTGAGCACGCTCATGGCCGACGGCACGACCGACAAGACGGCACTGCGCTCGGAGGATTGGCACACCGACGATTCGTATTTCCAGACGCCGGCCAAGGCGACCCTGCTGCACTCGATCGACATTCCGAGCCGTGGCGGCAACACCTGGTTCTGCAATATGCGCGCGGCCTATGAGGCGCTGCCCGAGGCGACGAAGCAGAAGATCGACGGCCGGCGCGCCATCCACGCCTACGACACCGCGCGGGCGCGCAACCGGCCGTCGGCGCGCACCGCCCAGGAGATCGCCGAGACGCCCGACGCCGAGCATCCGCTGGTCCGCACCCATCCCGACAACGGCCGCAAGGCGCTCTACCTCAACTTCAACCGCCTCGATCGCATCGTCGGCATGGAGCGCGCCGAGAGCGACGCGCTGCTCGACGAGCTGGCCGCGCACACCCGCAAGCCCGAGTTCCACTACGCCCATAAATGGTCGGTCGGCGACGCCGTGATCTGGGACAACCGCGCCACCATGCATCGCGTCGACGTCGACTACCCGATGGGTGAGAAGCGCGTCATGCAGCGCGTCCTGATCGAGGGCGATCGGCCGTTCTAGGGCCCGTTCTGGGGCAGTTACCAAAAGTGATGTTTTTAATATAGCAATTAAATACGTCACTTTTTGTAACTTGGGATGGCAACAGGCGTGCATCTTCGCGCGAGTCTAGGCGCGTTGCGGCGGAACACCTATCTTGGTCATTATCGACGCCAAAAGCCTATTTCTGCTGGCTTTCCTGTACTGCGTCCTTGGCCAAAAGCGCGTCGATCTCGGCCTTGGTGTAGCCAATCTCGGCCAGGATCTCGCGCGTCTGCTGGCCGAGCAGCGGGGCATGACCCTGGTCCTCGCGCATACCGCCGGAGAAGGTGTTGGCGGGCTTGGTGCGCCGGAGCTTGCCTTCGCTGGGGTGCTGCTCTTCCCTGAAGAAGCCGACGTCATTGAGATGCGGGTCGGTCATCAGATCGTCGATCGTGTTGTAGCGTGCCGCCGGCACGTCGAGCTTGTCGAACAACTCGACCCATTCGTCGGTCGTCTTGCCGCCGAGGCTGGTCGCCTGGACCTCGAAGTATTCTTTCGCGTGCTTGGTGCGCGTGGCGGCGCTGTCGAAGCGCGGATCGGTCTTGAGCTCGGGTCGGCCGATGGCGTCGAAGAAGGCAAACGCCTGTGCGTTGGTGTTGGGCCGCACCGTGGCGTAGCCGTCCTTGGTCGGCACCGGCCGATAGTTGGGGCTGAGCAGGCGGCCGTCGCCGGTCGGGCCGACCGGCGGATCGAAGGTCGCGGCGCCGAGATGTTCGCTGCTCACAAACGACGCCATGTTCTCGAGCATCGGCACGTCGATGGCCTCGCCCTTGCCGGTCTTCTCGCGGCGATAGAGCGCGAAGCCGATGCATTGCGCGGCGATCAGCCCGCTGGTGTGGTCGCTCATCACCATCGGCACGAAGCGCGGCTCGCCGGTGGCGCGCGCAATGGTGCCGGCGACGCCCGACAGGCTCTGGATGACCGGATCGTAGGCCGGGCGGTTGTAGTACCGGCCGTCGCGGCCGAACGCCAGGATCTGGCAGTGGATCAGCCGCGGGTTGGCCTTGGCGAGGCTCGCGTGGTCGAGACCGGCGCGCGCCAGCCCCTCAGGTCGCACGTTGCTCACGAACACGTCGGCCTTCGCGATCAGCTTGAGGAGGGCGGCGAGGCCCTCGGGCTTCTTGATGTCAATGCCGATCGAACGCTTGTTGCGGTTGAAGTTGATGAACTTGCCCGACATGCCGACGTTGCGATGACCTTCGGCCATGGTGCGCAGCAGGTCGCCGCCCGGCGCCTCGACCTTGATCACGTCGGCGCCGTAGTCGGCCAGGGTGCGCGCGCAGATCGGCCCGACGACGACGGTGGTGAGGTCGACGACCTTGATGCCCGACAGAGGGCCCCCAGCTCCCTTGGCACTCACGACTTGAACTCCAGGTCCATCTCGCCGCACAGCACGCCGTCCTTGTTGGCCGCCCAGATCTTGAGCTTGCCGCCCTTCGGTTCCTCGCCGCGCACGTCGATCAGCTCGCCGACCCATAGCGGATGGACGAGGCGGGCGGTCAGGCCGGTGAGCTCGCCGCGCCCATGCTTCAGCGCGGCATTGATCATCAGATGCATCGACAGGCCGCCGTTGGAGACGATCGCCGGATAGCCTTCCTCGCCGCGCGTATAGTCGCCGTCGTAGTGGATGCGGTGCGCGTTCCAGGTCAGCGCGCCGTAGCGGAAGTTGAGCGTGTTGGCGAGCCGGGTGACCTCGCTCCACTTGTGGTCGCTGCGCGCCGGGGTGCCGACGGTCGCCGTGGTCTTCTGGCCGGGCGGGACGGCGGGGCGGTAGATCGCGTCGAACGTGTCGATCGCCACCGTCTTGCCGGCCTGTTCGATGGTGTGGCGCATGGTGAGCACGAAGATGTCGCCCGAGCGGCCCGACTTGGGAACGATGTCGGCGACCTCGGCCTTCTTCACGGCGGGCTCGCCCGCACGCAGGCGGCCCATGATCTGGACGCGGCGTCCGGCGCCCATGCGGCGCGGCATGGGAATAGGGGGCAGCACGAGACCTTTGTTCGGATGGCCGTCGGGGCCGAGCTCGCTTTGCACGATCGTCTCGCCGAAGAAGACCGTGAACCAGTGCGGCGGCAGGGGATCGCCGGGCTTGAGGCTGTCGGGATCGACGTCGAAGGTCGCGGCAACGCGACGCACCGCCATCATGCCGATATCGTCCTCGACCGTGCGCACGCGCCCGATCCAGGGCCGCAGATCGACCATCGCGTCATCCATCCAGCCCATCGCATTTCCTCTCAACTCATATTCCTCTCCCCCGATAGGGGGAGAGGCTAGGAGAGGGGGTGTCGAAGGCCGTGCGCAACCCCCTATCCCAACCTCTCCCCCGAGTGGGGGAGAGGAGGAAGACAGAGCGCGAGTGTCCGATAAAAGAAGGGCCCGCAACAGCGGGCCCTTCCATGATCCGAAAGATCGGAAAAGATCAGATCGAGTAGTACATCTTGTACTCGACCGGGGCCGGCTGGTGTTCCCAGTTGTAGACCTCTTCCCACTTGAGCTCCATGTAGGCGTCGATCTGGTCGTCGGTGAACACGCCGCCCTTGGTGAGGAAGGTGCGGTCGGCGTCGAGGCAGTTGAGCGCCTCGCGCAGCGAGCCGGCGACGGTCGGGACCTTCGACAGTTCCTCCGGCGGCAGGTCGTAGAGGTTCTTGTCCATCGGGTCGCCCGGATGGATCTTGTTCTGGATGCCGTCGAGGCCGGCCATCAGCATGGCCGAGAAGGCGAGGTACGGGTTGGCCGACGGATCGGGGAAGCGAACCTCGACCCTCTTGCCCTTGGGCGACGACACGTAGGGGATGCGGCACGACGCCGAGCGGTTGCGCGACGAGTAGGCCAGCAGCACCGGCGCCTCGAAGCCCGGGATGACGCGCTTGTAGGAGTTGGTGCTGGCGTTGCAGAACGCGTTTAGCGCCTTGGCGTGCTTGATGATGCCGCCGATGTAGTAGAGCGCCGTCTCGGAGAGGTCGGCGTAGCCCGACCCGGCGAACAGCGGCTTGCCGTCCTTCCAGATCGACTGGTGGCAGTGCATGCCCGAGCCGTTGTCGCCGTAGAGCGGCTTGGGCATGAAGGTCAGCGTCTTGCCGTAGCTGTGGGCGACGTTGTGCAGCGTGTACTTGTACTTCTGCACGTTGTCGGCGGTCTTCACCAGGGTGTCGAAGCGGAAGCCGAGTTCGTTCTGGCTGGGCGCCACCTCGTGATGATGGATTTCCATGGTCAGGCCCATGTCGGTGCACACCGTCATCATCTCGGCGCGCAGGTCGTTCATGCTGTCGACCGGCTGGACGGGGAAGTAGCCGCCCTTGACGCCGGGACGGTGGCCCATGTTGCCGCCTTCGTACTCGGTGTTCGAGTTCCACGGCGACTCGCTCGAGGTGATCGAGAACGAGCTGCCCGACATGTCGACCTTGAAGCGCACGTCATCGAACACGAAGAACTCGAGCTCGGGGCCGAACACGGCGGTGTCGCCGATGCCCGACGACTTCATGTAGGCCTCGGCGCGCTTGGCCGTCGAGCGCGGGCAGCGGGCGTAGAGCTGGCCGGTCGAGGGCTCGACGACGTCGCAGGTCACGATCAGCGTGGTCTGCGCGGTGAACGGGTCGAGCACGGCGGTCGAGGGATCCGGCATCAGGATCATGTCCGACTCGTTGATCGCCTTCCAGCCGGAGATCGACGAGCCGTCGAACATCACGCCGTCGGTGAAGGAGTCTTCCTCGGTGGCCGAGGCCATGCGGGCCGTGTGCTGCCACTTGCCGCGCGGATCGGTGAAACGGAAGTCCACGAACTTCACGTCCTTTTCCTTGATCATCGCGAGAACTGCTTTGGCGTCCATTTGTCGATCGTCCCTCTTCTAAAGACCTGGTGATCCTGCCCCCGGGGGCCGTTTCTCATACGGCGGCGTCACCGCGCTCGCCAGTACGAATTCGAATTGCTTCCTCGATGGCCGACACGAAAATCTTGCCGTCGCCGATCCGGCCGGTGTGCGCCGAGCTGCGGATCGCCTCGACGGCCTTCTCGACCATCTCGTCCTCGATGATCAGCTCGATCTTCACCTTGGGCAGGAAGTCGACGACGTATTCGGCGCCGCGGTAAAGCTCGGTGTGACCCTTCTGGCGGCCGAAGCCCTTGGCCTCGAGCACCGTGATGCCCTTGAGGCCGATCTGGTTGAGGGCGTCTTTCACCTCGTCGAGCTTGAAGGGCTTGATGATCGCTTCGATCTTCTTCATTTGCTTGCGATACTCCAGACACCAGTTTCGGCGCTGCCAACCAGGGCAGCCCGAGTTCCCCCGAGGAAGCAGGTTCCATGCCAAAGATACCCACAGCACCGAATAGGAAAATCCGGCTCTCCCTGTCTGTTAATTGAGCGAACGGCTGAAGTTTTAGGCAAAAATCAGCTCAAAAACAGACCACTATTGGAAAGACCCATGAAGTCCGCCAACTCGCTGATGTCCGGCCTCGGAATGACGGTGTTCGAAGTGATGTCGGGGCTCGCCCGTCAGCACCAATCGGTCAACCTCGGCCAGGGCTTCCCCGACGACAAGGGACCGGAGGAGGTGCGTCGGGCGGCGGCCGAATACCTGATGGACGGCCACAACCAGTACCCGCCGATGATGGGCATTCCCGAGCTGCGCCAGGCCGTGGCCGAGCACGCCAGGCGTTTCCAGGGCCTCGACGTCGATTGGCAGAGCGAGGTGCTGGTGACCTCGGGCGCCACCGAGGCGCTGGGCGACTGCCTGTTCGGCCTGATCGAGCCGGGCGACGAGGTCGTGCTGATCGAGCCGCTCTACGATTCCTATCTGCCGATCGTGCGGCGGGCAGGGGGCATTCCCAGGCTGGTGCGACTCGAGCCGCCGAACTGGAGCCTGCCGCGCCAGGAGCTGACCGAGGCGTTCAGCGACCGCACCAAGCTCATCCTGTTCAACACGCCGATGAACCCGTGCTCGAAGGTGTTCGACCGCGAGGAGCTGGAATTCATCGCCGGCCTCTGCCTCAAGCACGATGCCTATGCCGTGTGCGACGAGGTCTACGAGCACATCATCTTCGACGACCGCCGGCACCAGTCGATCATGACCTTGCCCGGCATGCGCGAACGCACCGCGCGCATCGGCTCGGCCGGCAAGAGCTTCAGCGTCACCGGCTGGAAGGTGGGTTACGTCACCGCGCCGCCCGACATGATGAAGGCGATCGCCAGGACGCATCAGTTCATGACCTTCACCACGCCGCCCAACCTGCAGTGGGGCACGGCGACGGGGTTGCGGCTGGGCGACGATTATTATTCGACCCTGGCCGGCGACATGCAGCGCAAGCGCGATCGGTTGGCCGACGCGCTGGCCGGGATCGGCTTTGCCGTCCTGTCCGCGCACGGCACCTACTTCGTGACGACCGACTTCCGGCCGTTGGGCTTCAACGGGACCGACGAGGATTTCTGCCGCCACATCACCGTCGAGGCAGGCGTGACGGCGGTCCCGGTGAGCGCGTTCTACGACGATCCGGGGAAGGCGCCGCGTCACTTCGCGCGGTTCTGCTTCTGCAAGCACGACGCGACCCTGGATGCCGCGATCGAGCGGCTGGATCGGCATTTCCGGCGCTAGGCCGGATTAACCGGATTATCCCTAAGGGATTGCAATTTACTCTCGAATCTTGCGGACACCGTTGTTTGCCTGCCTTATATTACTGCAGTCAGATGGCAATATATGTTTCTGCAGTCATGAGCCGTGCATGAACTCAACTCTCACGAAACGGTCACACTAGGGCCGATGGAAACCGTCACTCCCTCACCGCCTGTCCGCAAGCCGGGACGGATCGATGGCCGACGCCTGCGCAGCGAGCGGACGAAGCAGTTGATCATCGAGGCCTTCCTCGCGCTGCTGCGCGACGCGCCTGCGATGCCGACGGCGGTGCAGATCGCCGAGCGGGCGGGCTATTCCGTGCGCTCCATCTTCGAACGCTTTCCCGATCTCATCGCGCTCAGGGTGGCAGCGGCCGACTATGCGCTGGCCCAGGCGGCGGCGCTGGCGCCGGCGCGCCACGTCAACGCCGACCGCGTCAGCCGGGTCAGATCCCAGGTCGAGACGCGGGCGGGGACGTGCGAGCGCGGTATCGCGCTATGGCGCGTGATCCTGTCGTCGGACGATACGTCGGGCGAGCTGGCGCTACGCATCACACGCTCGCGCCAGACCACCGTGGCGCGGCTCGAGCTGATGTACCGACCGGAGCTTTCGACCCTGTCCGACAACGAGCGCCGCTATCTCCTGATCGCGCTCGAGGCGCTGACCGATATCGAGAGCTGGGCGCGCATGCGCGAGATGTTCGGCCTGTCGTTCGAGGAATCCTGCGCCGTCTGGATCACCGCGATCGACCGCCTGTTGCCGCCGACGCCGGCAGCTTCCTGAGGCGGACGGCGGCATGAGCGACGCGACAAACCAGGGCTCTGCGATGGTGCCGCGAAAGTCGGGCCGCATCGACGGCCGCCGCCTGCGCAGCGAGCGCACCAAGCAGCTGATCGTCGAGGCGTACCTGGCCCTGCTGCGCGACGACAACCGCAACCCGACGGCGGCCCAGACCGCCGAGCGCGCCGGCTATTCCGTGCGCTCGGTGTTCGAGCGTTTCCCCGACCTGCACGCGCTGCGCGTCATGGCGACCGACTATTCGATGTCGCAGTCCGCGGCCCTCGCGCCGGCGCGCCACGTCGACGGCGACCGGGCGACGCGCATCCGCTCGCAGGTCGAGACCCGGGCCGGCACCTGCGAGCGCGGTCTCAAGCTGTGGCGCATGCTGATGGTGTTCCAGCAGGATTCGGACGAGCTCAAGAAACGCGTGCGGCTGGGGCGCGAGCGCACCATCGACCGCATCGAGCAGATGTACCCAGCCGAGCTGGCGGCCCTCGACGCGGTGGCGCGCAAGCAGCTTCTGGTCGCCCTCGAGGCGCTGACCGACTTCGAGAGCTGGGCGCGCATGCGCGAATTCCACAACATGTCGTTCGAGGATTCGTGCGCGCTGTGGATCGGCGCCATCGATCGCCTGCTGCCACCGACACCGCAGCCGTGAGCATTGCACCTGGGCGAGCACCGGCGTCGAAGCCCGGCATCGACGGCCGGCGGCTGCGCAGTGAGCGGACGCGGCAACTCATCGTCGAGGCCTATGTGACGCTGGTGCGCGAGCGCGGGCGGGCGCCGACGGCGGCCGAGATCGCCGAGCACGCCGGCTATTCCGTGCGCTCGGTGTTCGAGCGCTTCGCCGACCTCAATGAGTTGCGTCTGGCCGTGGTCGACCAGGCGATCGTCGAGGGCCGGTCGGATGCAGCCCTCCAGGCGCTCGATCTCGACCGCGCGAACCGGTTGCGCATCCAAGTCGACTCCCGCGCCCACAACCGCGAGCGGTGGCTGCCGCTGTGGCGGGTCATGGCCATGCAGCCCGAGCGGTCGCCCGAGCTGGCGGCGCGCATGGAGACCATCCGCGAGCTGGGAATGCGCCGCATCGAGGCGGTGTTCGCGCCCGAGCTGGCGACGCTGGACGAGAAGGAGCGGCGCAATACGTTGATCGCCATCCAGGCGCTGACGGAGTTCGAGAGCTGGGACCGCATGCGCGATATGTTCGATCTGTCGTTCGACGAGGCCTGCGCCACCTGGGTGATGGCGCTGGATTCCCTGCTGCCGCCGACCTCGGCTGTTTCTTGACGCTTTACGCGACCCAGCGTAGACAGGCCCGCTTCGCGGGAGCGATCCACGATGGCGGCCGTAGCTCAGTTGGTTAGAGCGCCAGATTGTGATTCTGGATGTCGCCGGTTCAATTCCGGTCGGCCGCCCCAATCGCCCTTGTTCTCTTCTGCGAAGCCTGCCCTGTGAAGTCCTCATGACCGAAAATGCCCCCCACCTGGACGTGGTCCTGCGCGACGAGTACGCGCTGCTGAGCTGTGCGGAGATGGCCAGGGCCGATGCCGCGGCGATCGCCGGCGGTGCCTACGGCACCGAGTTGATGGAGGCGGCGGGCCGGGCGGTGGTGGCCGCCATCTCCGACCATTATCGCCCGCAACCGATGATCGTCATCTGCGGGCCGGGCAACAACGGCGGCGACGGCTTCGTCGTGGCGCGCCTGCTGAAGTCGGCCGGCTGGTCGGTGCGCGTGGCCCTGATGGGCACGCCCGATACGCTGAAGGGCGACGCCGCGTGGGCCGCCCGCCTGTGGAAAGGCCCGATGGGCGAGCTTGCCACGACCTCGCTCGCCGGCCGGCCGCTGATCGTCGACGCGCTGTTCGGCGCCGGCCTCAACCGTCCGATCGAGGGCGCGGCGGCGGGGCTGATCGGTCGGGTCAACGCCGAGCGGCTGACGGTGATCTCGGTCGACATGCCGAGCGGCGTCAACGGCGACAGCGGCGCGGTGATGGGCACCGCGTTCTCGGCGGCGCTCACCGTCACCTTCTTTCGCGCCAAGCTCGGGCATTATTCGGCCGAGGGGCTGCGGCGCTGCGGGTCGCTGCGCGTGGCCGACATCGGCATCCCGAGCAAGGTGCTCGACACGGTCGTGCCGCGCGCCTGGCGCAACGATCCGGCGCAATGGGTGGCGCTGCTGCAGCGCACCGGGGCGGACCACAAATACGCGCGCGGCCATGTCACGATCCTGGGTGGGGCGAGCGCCACCGGCGCGGCGCGCCTGGCCGCCATTTCGGCCCGCCGCGTCGGCGCGGGGCTGGCCACGATTGCGGCACCCCGCGAGGCGATGACGATCTACCAGATGGCCGAGCCCGGCAACCTGGTGGCCGAGGCCGACGACTACGCCGCCTTCACCCATCTGCTGGCCGACGAGCGGCGCAACGCCTTCGTGATCGGCCCGGGCGCCGGCGTGAACGACCGCACGCGCGGCTCGGTGCTGGCGGCGCTCGCCTCGCGTCGGGCCGTCGTGCTCGACGCCGACGCCATCACCGCCTTTGCCGATCAACCGGCGGCACTCTTCGGGTCGATCGCCGGGCCGGTGCTGCTGACGCCGCACGAGGGCGAGTTCCGCCGGCTCTTCCCCGATCTCGTGGCGCTGCCCTCGAAGGTCGACCGCGCCAAGCAGGCGGCCGCGCGCAGCAACGCCACGGTACTGCTCAAGGGGCCCGACACCGTGATCGCCTCGCCCGACGGCCGCGCCGTGATCAACGGGCACGCCACGCCAGGGCTGGCCACCGCGGGCTCGGGCGACGTGCTGGCCGGCATGGCGGGCGGCCTGATGGCCCAGGGGTTGGCGCCGATGGCCGCCGGCGCCGCGGCGGCCTGGCTGCATGGCGAGAGCGCTCTTCGCTTCCGCCGGCCCGGGCTGATCGCCGAGGATCTGCCGGGCCTCATCCCCGAGGCGCTCGAGCGCGCGATTTCACCGCCACAGCCCGACATTAAAGAGCGTTGATTGACCGCCCGGCGAGCGCGGGCTAAGAGGCCCGCGATTCGGCCCTTACGGCACGGCCCGAAGGTGGTCGGGCGGGCGTGGTGGAATTGGTAGACACGCGAGATTTAGGTTCTCGTGCCGCAAGGCGTGGGGGTTCAAGTCCCTCCGCCCGCACCAGTCGGAATGAATGGAAGTGAGCAAATGCAAGTTACGGAATTGTCGTCCGAAGGCCTCAAGCGCCAGTTCAAGATCGTCGTGCCGGCGGGCGAGCTCTCGACCAAGGTCGATGAGCGCCTGAAGGAACTCGCGGCGACCGCGTCGATGCCGGGCTTCCGCCCCGGCAAGGTGCCGGTCGGCCTGCTGAAGAAGCAGTACGGCCAAGCCCTCTACGGCGAGGCGCTGGAGGCGGCGGTCAACCAGAGCACGGCCAAGGCGATCGAGGATCGTGGGCTCAAGCCCGCGTTGCAGCCCAAGGTCGACCTCAAGACGCTGGAAGAGGGCAAGGACGTCGAGTTCGAGGTCGCGATCGAGGTGCTGCCGGAGATCGGCAAGCTCGACTTCTCGGGCATCGAGCTCGAGCGGCTGAAGGCCGATGTGCCGGCCAAGGACATCGACGAGGCGCTCGACCGCATCGCCAAAGCCAATCGTGAGCAGAAGCCCGTCGAGCCGCCGCGCCCGGCGCAGAAGGGCGACGCGCTCAAGATCGACTTCGCGGGCTCGGTCGACGGCGTGGAATTCCCCGGCGGCAAGGCTGAGGACTATGTCCTCGATCTCGGCTCGGGCTCGTTCATCCCGGGCTTCGAGGACCAGCTGGTCGGCGCCGAACTCGACAAGCCGCTCGAGGTCAAGGTGACGTTCCCCGCCGAGTACGGCGCCAAGGAGCTCGCCGGCAAGGACGCCGTGTTCAAGTGCACGGTGAAGGAGATCCGCGAGTACGTCGACAAGCCGGCGGACGACGAGCTGGCGAAGAAGAACAACTTCGAGAACCTCGAGGCGATGCGCAAGGCGGTCTCCGAGCGTATCGGCCAGGACTACGCCCAGGTCTCGCGCTCGATGATCAAGCGCCAGCTTCTCGACAAGCTGGCCGACGCCCACAAGTTCCAGGTGCCCGAAGGCCTCGTCGAGAACGAGTTCAACGCCATCTGGCAGCGGGTCGAGGAAGCCAAGAAGAACGGCGAGAAGCTCGAGGACGACGAGGAGAAGATGCGCAAGGACTATCGCGAGATCGCGGAGCGGCGCATTCGCCTGGGTCTTCTGCTGGCCGACGTCGGCCGCTCGAACGCCATCGACGTGACGCCCGAGGAGCTCAACCAGGCGGTCATGCGCGAGGCCATGCGCTACCCCGGCCAGGAGCGCCAGGTGCTGGAGTTCTACGGCAAGAACGCCGAATTGAAGGACCAGCTGCGCGCCCCGATCTTCGAGGAGAAGACGGTCGATTTCATCCTCGAGCTGTCCAAGATCAACGAGAAGTCGGTTACGCCGGAGGAACTGCTCAAGGCTGCCCGCGAGGCCGAGGAAGACAAGCCGGCAAAAGCGGCGCCGTCCGCGGCGCCCTCAGCGGCCTGATCGATACAGAGCCGGCGGCCTTGAACCGGGTCGCCGTCGCTGCCACTTTCCATCGATGCATCACGAAAGGGCCCCGCGATGAGTCGCGACCGCGATCCGCTTGAAGTCTACAACAACTATTATGTTCCCATGGTCGTCGAGCAGTCGGCGCGCGGCGAGCGCGGCTACGACATCTGGTCGAGGCTGCTCAAGGAACGCATCGTCTTCCTGAACGGACCGATCGAGGACAACGTAGCCGGCGTTATCTGCGCCCAGCTGCTCTATCTTGAGTCGGAGAATCCGGCCAAAGACATCTCGTTCTACATCAACTCGCCGGGTGGGGTGGTGACGTCGGGCCTGGCGGTCTACGACACCATGCAGTACGTGCGCCCGCAGATCTCGACCCTGGTGTTCGGCCAGGCCGCGTCGGCCGGCTCGCTGTTGCTGATGGCTGGCGCCAAGGGTAAGCGGTTCTCGCTGCCCAACTCCCGCATCATGATCCACCAACCCTCGGGCGGCGCCCAGGGCCAGGCGACGGATATCGAGATCCACGCCAAGGAAATCCTGCTGACCCGGTCGCGGCTGAACCAGCTCTACGTCCACCACACCGGCCGGACGATCGAGGAGATCCAGCACGGCATGGAGCGCGACCGCTTCTTCTCGCCTCCCGAGGCCAAGGAATTCGGCCTGATCGACGATGTGCTCGAGAATCGGCCGGTCCCGTCGGTCCAGGCGGCGGCCTCCTAGGGGGGGCCCTTGCGACCAATTGTTTGCCGTTCGCAGGCCGACACACCATATTTTGATGTTGTAGCGATCCATAGGGCGCGTTTAACATAGTGTTGTGTGCGGCCCGCAGGTAGCGGGTCCCCAAGCGGAGGTGCGTTACAGACATGCCAGCCGCCAAATCAGGGGGCGATTCCCGGAATACGCTCTATTGCAGCTTTTGCGGGAAGAGCCAGCACGAGGTCCGTAAGCTTATCGCCGGTCCCACCGTATTCATCTGCGATGAATGCGTTGAACTCTGCATGGACATCATCCGGGAGGAGAGCAAAACCACCCTGGTGAAGTCCAAGGACGGCGTCCCGTCGCCCAAGGAAATCCGCCAGATCCTCGACGACTACGTCATCGGCCAGGATCACGCCAAGCGCATCCTCGCGGTTGCAGTGCACAACCACTACAAGCGGTTGAGCCATGGCGGGAAGGCCAACGACGTCGAGATCGCCAAGTCGAACATCATGCTCATCGGCCCGACGGGTTGCGGCAAGACCCTGCTCGCCCAGACGCTGGCGCGCATGCTCGACGTGCCGTTCACGATGGCCGACGCCACGACGCTCACCGAAGCGGGCTATGTCGGTGAGGATGTGGAAAACATCATCCTGAAGCTGCTGCAATCGGCCGACTACAACGTCGAGCGGGCGCAGCGCGGCATCGTCTACATCGACGAGGTCGACAAGATCAGCCGCAAGTCCGACAACCCGTCGATCACGCGCGACGTGTCGGGCGAGGGCGTGCAGCAGGCGCTGCTGAAGATCATGGAGGGCACGGTCGCCTCGGTCCCGCCGCAGGGCGGCCGCAAGCATCCGCAGCAGGAATTTCTCCAGGTCGACACGACCAACATCCTGTTCATCTGCGGCGGCGCCTTCTCCGGCCTCGAGAAGATCATCTCGATGCGCCGCCAAGGCACGTCGATCGGCTTCGGCGCCGAGGTGCGCGGTCCGGAAGACCGCCGGACCGGCGAGATCCTTCGCGACCTCGAGCCCGAGGACCTGCTGCGCTACGGCCTGATCCCCGAGTTCGTCGGCCGCTTGCCGGTGGTCGCCACGCTCGAGGACCTCGACGAGGGCGCGCTGGTCGAGATTCTCACGCGCCCCAAGAACGCGCTGGTGAAGCAGTACCAGCGGCTGTTCGAGATGGAGAACGTGAAGCTCAAGTTCTCCGACGACGCCCTCAAGGCGGTCTCCCAGAAGGCAATCCTGCGCAAGACTGGCGCCCGTGGCCTGCGCTCGATCCTGGAGGTCGTGCTGCTCGACACGATGTACGACCTGCCGTCGCTCGACGGCGTGGAAGAGGTCGTCATCAACCGGGAAGTCATCGAAGGGCGGGCCCAACCGCTCTATGTGCACGGAGAGCGCAAAGAAGGAATCGCCGCATCCCCGGCGTAGTTTTTGCTGTGCCGGCGGCGTTCGCCACCGGCATCCCCCGGCGGGTCTTGAACGGAGCCCTGTTCAAGCCAATCTTTGCAAGTGAGTGCGCGTGGCCTTAGGACGCGGATCGCCCATATGTGGGATCCCGGCCGGGGCGCGAGGTAGCTCTAACAGCGTATTGCGAGGCACCAAATGAACGCCCCCATCGAAGGAACCGTCTATCCCGTCCTGCCGTTGCGCGACATTGTCGTGTTTCCCGGCATGATCGTTCCGCTGTTCGTCGGCCGCGAGAAGAGCGTCAAGGCGCTCGAAGACGTCATGAAGGACGACAAGCAGATTCTGCTGATCGCCCAGAAGAACGCCAGCCAGGACGATCCCGGCTCCGACGACATCTACACCATCGGCACGCTCGGCACCGTGCTGCAGCTGCTCAAGCTGCCCGACGACACCGTCAAGGTACTGGTCGAGGGCGGCAAGCGCGTGCGCATCACCGGCTACACCGACAAGTCCGAGTTCTTCGAGGCGCGCGCCATCGAGATGGAGGAGACCTCCGGCGATCCGGCCGAGGTTCAGGCCGCCGCGCGCACCGTGGTCTCGGAGTTCGAGAACTACGTGAAGCTGAACAAGAAGGTGCCGCCCGAGGTGGTCGTCTCGATCAACAAGATCGAGGAGCCGGCCAAGCTCGCCGACACGATTTCCGCGCATCTGGCGCTCAAGGTCGCCGAGAAGCAGCAGTTGCTCGAGCTCGACTCGGTGTCCAAACGCCTGGAGCGGATCCTCGGTCTGATGGAGGGGGAGATCGGCGTCCTGCAGGTCGAGAAGAAGATCCGCAACCGCGTGAAGCGCCAGATGGAGAAGACGCAGCGCGAGTACTATCTCAACGAGCAGATGAAGGCGATCCAGAAGGAGCTTGGCGAGACCGAGGACGGTCGCGACGAGGTCTCCGAGCTGGAGAAGCGCATCAAGAAGACGCGTCTCAGCAAGGAGGCGCGCGAGAAGGCGCATGGCGAGCTGAAGAAGCTCAAGACCATGAGCCCGATGTCGGCCGAGGCGACGGTGGTGCGCAACTACCTCGACTGGCTGCTGTCGATTCCGTGGAGGAAGCCCACGAAGATCATCAAGGACCTGAAGTACGCCGAGGAGATCCTGAACGCGGACCACCATGGCCTGGAGAAGGTCAAGGAACGCATCCTCGAGTACCTCGCCGTCCAGCAGCGGGTCGACAAGATGAAGGGCCCGATCCTGTGCCTCGTCGGCCCGCCGGGCGTCGGCAAGACCTCGCTCGGCAAGTCGATCGCCAAGGCGACCGGCCGTAACTTCGTGCGCATGTCGCTGGGCGGCGTGCGCGACGAGGCCGAGATCCGCGGCCATCGCCGGACCTACATCGGCTCGCTGCCGGGCAAAGTCATCCAGAGCATGAAGAAGGCGAAATCGTCGAACCCGCTGTTCCTGCTCGACGAGATCGACAAGCTCGGCGCGGATTTCCGCGGCGACCCGTCGTCGGCACTGCTCGAGGTGCTCGATCCGGAGCAGAACTCGGCGTTCAACGACCACTATCTCGAGGTGGATTACGACCTGTCGAACGTGATGTTCATCACCACGGCGAACTCGTTGCGCATGGCACAGCCGCTGATGGATCGCATGGAGATCATCCGGCTGGCCGGCTATACCGAGGACGAGAAGATCGCCATCGCCCGCAAGCACCTGATCGCCAAGCAGATCG
>JBEPUH010000045.1:0-34627 GCA_041691635.1 Hyphomicrobiales bacterium | reverse complement strand
CCTCAAATTGTATTCCGTTTGCGGCACCACATCGCCCCCGCCGCACACAGCAAGCCCAGCACCAGGCCGAGCGGGCCGAAGCCGTCGAAACCACCGAGGCTGATCATGGCGGCACCCAGTCCGGCGGCGCCGACCCAGCCGACGCTGGCCGCGGCGCCGGTCAGGCCCATCACCGTGCCGCGCACCTGGTCGGGCACGGCGGCGTAGGTCGCCATCAGCGAGGGCCGGCCGCAGGCGTTCAGGAACACATAGACGAAGCCCAGCGCCACCGAGACCGCCAGGCCGGGATGCCAGAGGAAGAGCACGAGCGCGGAAAAGCCCGAGGCCGCCATGGCGATGGCGAAGGTGAAGAGCCGGTCGTAGAGCCGGTCGGCGAGCTGGCCGCCCAGGATGGTGCCCACGACGTTGCCGATCGCGAACACCAGCAGCGGGATCGCCAGCCCGACCAGCGAGAGGTTGTAGGTCACCTGCAGGAAGGTGGCGTAGTAGACCGCGGCGAGCCCGTAGCAGACGCGCTCGATCACGCCGCAGCCGAGCAGGCTCCAGACCCGGGCCGACAGCGCGCCCTTGAGGGTGGCGCGCTGGGTCCCGGGCACATGCGCGGCCCTCTTCGGCACCGTGGCGAGCAGCGCCACGCTGGCGACCAGCGCGATGCCCGCGACGCACACGAACCAGCCGCGCCAGCCGATCAGCGAGCCGACCGCGGCGGCGAGCGGCACGCCCAGCACCAGGGCGAACGACTGGCCGCTCATCACCCAGCCCAGTGCGCGGCCGCGCTGGCGATCGACGACATGGGCAGCGACCTCGGCGAACAGCACGCCCATGAAGGTGCCGGCCGCGCCGCCGCCGACCACTGCCCACGCGACCATCGACATGAAGTCCGCTGCCTGCGCCTGCAGCACCATGGCGCCGGCCAGCACCAGCGGCGCCACGATCAGCAGGACGCGCCGGCCGAGGCGGTCCGACATCCAGCCGCCGAGCGCCGAGGCGGTGCCCCAGGCCACCGAGCTCAGCGACACGAGATTGGCCACCAGTGGCATCGACACGCTGAGGTCGTCGGAGATCGCCAGCAGCAGCGGCGCCCGCGTGGTGCCGCTGCAGGAGGCCGCGAAGCAGGCAAGGCACGCAGCCGCGATCAACGCCCACGGCATTGCGCGCTCGATCTTGATGTCGATGCCGGCGTTCACGTGGGGCGAACCCTAACGGCCGGCAATCGCAGGAGCAACGACGCGACCGACTGTGCTATGGCTCGGGAATGAGAAGCTGGATTGCACTGGCCGCATTGGCGGCCGTCTCTCTGATCACCGTGGCCTGGCCTGCGTCGGCGCAGCAGCGCACGCGCCTGCAGGTCTACTCGACGCTCGAGGTCGAGAACATCAACGACTTCAAGAAAGCCTTCGAGGCCGAGAACCGCGACGTCGAGATCGTGTGGCTGCGCGATTCGACCGGCGTCGTCACGGCCAGGATCCTGGCCGAGCAGAATGCCCAGCGCGGCGATGCGATCTGGGGCCTGGCCGTCACCTCGACGATGCAGTTGAAAGCGCGCGGTATGCTCGAGCCTTATGCGCCGAAGAACGTCGCGGCGCTCAAGGCCTCGTTCCGCGATACTTCCGATCCGCCGTCCTACACCGGCATGGAAGGCTGGGTGGCCGCGGTGTGCTTCAACACGATCGAGGGCCAGAAGCTCGGCCTGCCCAAGCCGGCCTCGTGGTTCGATCTCCTCGACCCGCGCTTCAAGGGCAACCTCACGATGCCGCATCCGGCCTCGTCCGGCACCGGCTACTTCCATGTCTCGGCGTGGATCCAGATGTGGGGCGAGGAAAAGGCGTGGGCCTTCATGGACAAACTCCACGACAACATCGCCGTCTACGACCACTCGGGCTCGCAGCCCTGCAAGCAGGCGGCGACCGGCGAGTTTCCGGTCGGCATCTCGGCGGAGATTTCCGCCGCCGACGCGCGCCACAAGGGCGCGCCGGTCGAGGGGCTGCTGATGAAGGAGGGCGGCGGCTGGGAGATGGACACCGCCGCGATCCTGAAAGGTACGAAGAACCTGGCAGCGGCACAGCGGCTGATGGACTTCGCCGCCTCGCGCAAGGCCAACGAGCTTTACGCCACCTTCGTCAGCCAGGTCGCGATGCCGGGCGTGAGCAGTGCCATTCCCGACTACCCGTCGGGGGTCGCCGAATCGATGATCAAGAACGACTTCGCCTGGGCCTCGGAAAATCGCGCGCGCATCCTCGCCGAGTGGACTCGTCGCTACGAAGGCAAGGCGGCGAAGAAGAACTAAGAGGCCTTCGCCTTCTGACCGATCTTCGATTCCGTGCGGGCGAGCAGGCGGCGGATGTTCTCGTGATGGCGGATCCAGACCAGCGGCACCAGGAGAGTGACGACCGCCGCCGCGCGCGGATCGAGCAGCCACCATGACGCCACAGCCGCCGCGGCGATGCTGAGCAGTGTAGCGAGCGAGGAGTAGCGAAACAGGATCGCCACCAGTAGCCAAGCCGCACAGGCGATGGCGCCCAGTTGCCACGACAGACCCCACATGACGCCGATCGCGGTCGCCATGCCCTTGCCGCCCTTGAAGCCCAGCCATGGCGGGAACATGTGACCGAGCACGGCGCCCAGCGCCGCGGCGGCGGGCGCGATCGGGCCGAAGAAGGATGCGATCAGCGCCGGCAAAAAGCCCTTCAACGCATCGAGCACGAGCACGGCAGCGGCCAGCTTCTTGTTGCCGGTGCGCAGCACGTTGGTGGCGCCGATGTTGCCCGAGCCGATGGAGCGGATGTCGCCCAGTCCGGCGGCGCGCGTCAGCAGAAGGCCGAACGGGATCGAGCCCAACAGGAAGCCGAAGGCCAACGGCACGACGACATGGATGGCGTACCACATCGTCGGCGCCTACGGGCTCAGCACCCGGCAACTCGTCGAATCGACGAAGGCCGTGGTCGGCGGCCCGATCAGCTCGGTCGTGATCTGCTCGCCGGCAGCGATGTCGGTCGGGCCGAAGTAGGCGTCGCCGACCGGCCGGCCGGCGTTGAGGAACGTGCACTGGATCTGGGTCGTGAGCGTGCGTGGCGTGTTCGACGTGATGGCGATGCTGACCTGCCAGTAGCGCGCCTCGCCGTAGGTAAGGTTGGTGGCGCTGAGGGTGACCAGCGACACCGGCGTCGAGAAGTTCGGCACCGGGCGCGGCCCGGTCCGGCGTACCGCCGGCTGGGGCTTGGGCATCGCGCCCTCGGGCGGACGGTATCCTGCGGTCGAGTCGCGCGTGTCGAACGCGGCGTCGGGATTGCTGTTGGGCGGCGCCAGGCTGCCGGACTGGACCTGCGAGCCGCCGCCCAGGGTGGCGACGCCGCCGCCGGGAACAGAAAGCGAGGGTGGGTTGAGCGGCGTGGGCTGCATCGAGCCGCCGCCGGAAGGCGCGCCGCCCAGCTGGGCAGGCGGCGGAGGCGGATTGGCGGCGCGCAGCGGCGTCGGCGAGGGCGGCGGCGCCTGCACGTCGCCCACCTTGGTCTGAAGTTTGTCGTAGCAGGCCAGCCGCGCCTGGTTGTCGCCGATCTCCGCGCAGATCTGGATGTGCGTGCTCAGCGCGTCGAGCAGATCCTCGCGCGTCTGCTTGCGGGGCTGGGCCTGGCTGGCGCCGGCCGCGAGCACGCCGACGGTTGCGAGGGCGGTGCCGATAAGAAGAGTGTGTCGAAGCATCGTCGAAGGCCTTGCTGTGCGGGGACCGGAACCATAACAGACGAAGTGGCGGTTTCGAGGCGGCAAATCGGGCCCTTCGATGCCGTCGGACCGGCGCAGCTAGGCTGCAGCGGCCTCGCCGCCCAAAGCGTCGTCGCGATAGATCGTGCGGCCGCCCAGGATGGTTGCCATCACGCGGCCCTGCACCGGCCGTTCGTCGAACGGCGAGTTCTTGGTCTTGCTCCAGAAATCGGCGCGATCGATCTTCCAGGCGAAGTCGGGATCGAACACCACGAGATCGGCCGGCGCACCCTTGGCGAGCTTGCCGGCCGGCAGGCCGAACAGCCGCGCCGGCGCCGACGACAGGCGCTGGAACAGTTGCGGCAGGGTGAGCTGCTTGTTGTGCACCAGCTCGAGCGACACCGGCAACAGCGTCTCCAGCCCAATGCCGCCGGGCAGCGCCTGGGCGAAGGGTACGCGCTTGCTGTCCTGGTCCTGCGGCCGATGGTCCGAGACGATGGCGTCGATCGTGCCGTCGGCCAACCCGGCGACGACGGCCAGCCGGTCCATCTCCGAGCGCAGCGGCGGCATCAGCTTTCCGAAGGTGCGGTAGTCGCCGACCGCGAGGTCGTTCAACGCAAAATAGGGCGCGGCGGTATCGCAGGTGATCTTCAGTCCGCGCGCCTTGGCGGCGGCGATTGCCTTGACCGACTCGGCGGTCGAGATCTTGGCGAGATGCAGGCGGCCGCCGGTCATCTCGACCAGGCGGATGTCGCGCTCGACCATAATGACCTCGGCCAGCGGCGGGCTGCCCGACAGGCCAAGCCGCGTCGCCATCTCGCCGCTGGTCATGCTGCCGCCCGACAGCGTCGGCTCCTGCGGCAGATGCACGATCAGCGCGTCGAAGGCCTTGGCGTAGTAGAGCGCGCGGCGCAGCACCTGGGCATTGCCGATCGCGTGATCGGCGTCGGTGAAAGCGAGCGCGCCCGCTTCGGCCAAAAGCCCTATTTCGGCCAGTTCCTTGCCTTCGAGGCCAGCGGTCAGCGCGCCGTAGGCGTACATGTTGGTGAGCCTGATCTGGCGTGCGCGGCGGGCCACGAACTCGATCATCGAGGCGTCGTCGAACGGCGGATCGTTGTCGGGCAGCAGCACCATCGAGGTGATGCCGCCGGCAGCGGCGGCGATGCCGGCACTCTCCAGCGTCTCCTTGTGTTCCTCGCCGGGCTCGCCGGTGTGGACGCGCGTATCGACGATGCCGGGCGCCAGGCAGTGACCGCCGCAATCGACCGACTGGATGCCGTAGGGCGCGCCCGAGGCGAAAAGATTGGGACCGAAATCGGCGATGCGCCCGTCGCTGATCAGGATCGCGCCGGTGTATTCCGTGTCGGCCGTCGGGTCGACGATGCGCGCGTTGATATAGGCCGTGGAACCCGCGTGCGGTGGCGCGGTGCGCACGACGCTGCCGCTCATGGCTGGGCGCCAGCGCCCGGCGGACGCTCGACGTGGATCATTACGCACCTCATGCCACGGCTCCCAGCGAGTTGCGGCGGCCGCCGATCAGCGCGTCGAGGCAGGCCATACGGACGGCGACGCCCATCTCGACCTGCTCGTGGATGATCGAGCGGTCGAGGTCGTCGGCGACCTCGGAGTCGATCTCGACGCCGCGGTTCATCGGGCCGGGGTGCATGACCAGCGCGTTGGGCTTGGCGACCTTCAGCTTCTCGTGGTCGAGGCCGAAGAAGCGGAAGTATTCGCTGATCGACGGCACGAACGAGCCCTGCATGCGCTCGGTCTGCAGGCGCAGCATCATCACGATGTCGACGTCATTGAGGCCGGTCTTCATGCTGTAGTGGACTTCCACGCCCATGCGATCGATGTCGGTCGGCATCAGGGTGGGCGGGCCGACGACGCGCACGCGCGCGCCCATGATCTGCAGCAGGTGGATGTTCGAGCGCGCGACGCGGCTGTGCATGATGTCGCCGCAGATCGCCACCAGGAGACCCTGCAGGCTGCCGCGTCGCCGCCGGATGGTGAGCGCGTCGAGCAGCGCCTGCGTCGGGTGCTCGTGCTGGCCGTCGCCGGCGTTGATGACGGTGCAGTTGACCTTCTGCGCCAGAAGGTTGACCGCGCCCGACTCGCTGTGGCGCACGACGATGGCGTCGGGTCGCATGGCGTTGAGCGTCATTGCCGTGTCGAGGAGCGTCTCGCCCTTCTTCACCGACGAGGTGGCGACGTCCATGTTGATGACGTCGGAGCCCAGCCGCTTGGCCGCTACCTCGAAGCTGGTGCGGGTGCGGGTAGAATTCTCGAAGAACAGGTTGATGACAGTGCGGCCCGCGAGCTTGTCGCGGCGTTTGTCGATGGACCTGTTCTGGTCGATGTAGGTTTCGGAAAGGTCGAGCAAGCCCGAAATGGTTTCAGGCGACAGACCTTCGATGCCGAGCAGGTGGGGCAACCTCGGCACGCCCGCGCTTTTCTTTGTCACTAAAGCGCGACGTTAAGCACGCACATGCCGACCCTGCAAGGCGGCGTTTAGGTGGATAAGCCATTAAGTGGTGGGGCGCGGCCCTGTGTAGCGGGCGCGGGGCCTGATCAGCGCGCCGTGGGCGGCCTGTTCCAGGGCGTGGGCGATCCAGCCGACCGTGCGGCCGAGCAGGAACAGCGCCAGGGCGGAATCCCTGGGCAGGCCGAGGGTGCGCTCGACGACCACGGTGGTGAAATCGACGTTGGCGCGGCGGTTGATAAGGCGCTCGGCGGCGGCGGCCACGCGCTCGGCGAAGGCCAATTCGGGCGACTGCGGTACGATCTCGCGCAGCATTTCGAGCAGCGTCGCGGCCCGCACGTCGCCATCGGGATAGAGCTGGTGGCCGAAGCCGGGAACGGTTGCGCCGTCGTCGACCAGGCGGGCCAGCTCGGCCTCGATGTCCGGCGCCTGCTTCAGCCTGTCGAGCAGGGCTGCGACATGGCGGGTGAGGCCGCCGTGGCGCGGGCCGTTGATGGCGGCCAGGCCGGCCATCGTCGCGCCGTAGAGATTAGCGCCGGTCGAGGCGACGACCCGGGCGGCGAAGGCGGAGGCGTTGAATTCATGGTCGGCCGACAGCACCAGCGCGGCGCGGATCAGCGGCGCGCGGGCGGGCGGCACGTTCCAGGCATTGGCCAATTGCTCGTGGACGGGAAGCGCCGAGACCGGCTCGGCCGTCACCGCCGCCGTCAGCAGCCGCAGGATGCGCGCGCCGGTCTCGAGCATGGCGGTGCGATCCTCGACCCAGCTCGGGTGATCCCAGCGCGCCGCCGCCGGCAGCAGGATCAGGCAGCGATCGACGGTCGACAGGGTGGGTGTCGCGGCCCACGCGGCCCGCAGCGCCGTCGACAGCGGCGGCAGGTTTTTGGCGTCGAACGGCCGGTCGTCACACTCCCACAACAGATGCGCCACCTGCTCGAGCGAGGCGCTACGCGCCAGGCGGGCGGCATCGTGGCCGCGATAAAACAGACGGCCGTTCTCGATCAGCGTCAGTGACGATTCGAGGACCGGCGTGCCGAAGTCGAGCGCGTTGGCCGCGATCGACTCGGCCTTGCGGCCGACGTCGCGGCGGCGCTTCAGGCGCGAGACGTCGTCGGCGCGGTAGCGGCGCTCGCGGCGGCCAGTCGTGGCCTCCGAGCGGAGCAGGCCGCGGCTCACATAGGCATAGAGCGTGGCCGGCGAGACGCCCAGCCGATGCGCGGCTTCCGCCGAACTGATCCATTCGAGGTTCATGCACAGATATTGATATGTTCAATCAATATTGACAATACATGTTGGTGGTCCGATTTCTCGGCGTGAACAACGATGGGGATTTCCAATGCTGCAGACACGAGTGAACAGTGGCCTCGACGGGGTGATCGTGGCCGACACCATCATGAGCGAGGTCGACGGCGAGGAGGGCCGGCTGGTCGTCCGCGGCCACGCCCTGCCCGAACTGGTGGCCACGCGCGGCTTCGAGGGCATCGCGGCTCTGCTGTGGACGGACTACGCCGAGGGCGGCGGCGATACCGCCGCCGTGACCAAGGGATTGGCCGCGGCCCGCGTGCGCGCCTTCCAGGATGTACCGAAGCTGCTCGCGGCGACCGCGGGGCTGACGCCCGTCGAGGCGCTGCGCGTCGGGCTCGGCATGCTGCCGGACTCCGATCCGCTGCCGCATCATTACCTGGTGTGCGGCGCGCTGCCGGTGTTCCTGGCGGCGCTGCTCAATCGCTCCAAGGGCACGTCGGCGATCGAGCCCGATCCGACGCTCACCACGGCGCAGGACCTGCTGCGCATGATCCGCGGTCAGCGCGCAGGGGAGGTGTTCGAGAAGGGCCTCGACACCTATCTCGCGACCGTGGCCGACCACGGTTTCAACGCCTCGACCTTCACCGGGAGGGTCGTGGCCTCGACGGCGGCGGGACTGATCTCCTCGGTGCTGGCGGCGCTCTGCGCGCTCAAGGGCCCGCTGCACGGCGGCGCGCCGGGCCCGGTGCTCGACATGCTCGACGACATCGGCGATGCCGCGAACGCCGAGGCGTGGTTCGACGACGCCTTCGCCAAAGGCACGACCCTGATGGGCTTCGGCCACCGCATCTATAAAGTGCGCGATCCACGCGCCGATGTGCTGAAGAACACGGTGGCCGCCCTGCCGGCGACGGCGGGACGGCTGACCTTCGCCAGCGAGGTCGAGAAGGGCGCGATCGCTGCGCTGCGCAAGCACAAGCCCGGCCGGCGGCTCGACACCAACGTCGAGTACTACACGGCGTTGCTGCTCGAGGCGCTCGACATTCCGCGCGAGGCCTTCACCGCGCTGTTCGCCGTCGGCCGCGCCGCCGGCTGGTGCGCGCACGTCTTCGAGCAGGAGAAGGGTGGTCGCATCATCCGCCCGCAGTCGAACTACGTCGGTCCGCGTCCGTCCTAGGCGGCCGGCTCAGAACCACATGCGGCGCAGGATGCCGTCGCGGCGCAGGACCTCGTGGCGGACGACGGCGACGACGTGCAGCGCGATCGTGCCCATCAGCGCGAACGCCAGCCAATGGTGCGTCGTGCGCAGCAGGGCGAACAGCTTCTGGTCCCGGGGCACGAGGTCGGGCATCGCCAGCACGCCGAACCAGACTACCGCGACGCCGCCCGCCGAACTCATCAGCCAGCCGCTGACCGGCATCGCCAGCACCAGGATGAGCAGCACCCAATGGCCGACGGGTGCCAGGTGGCGCTCCCAGGCGGTGACGGTTATGGGCAACGCGGGCGGCGGTGCGTGCCGGCGCCATGCTAGGCGCAGCACCGCGAGCATTAGCACGGTGAGACCGATCCATTTGTGCCAGGCATAGACCTCGAGCTTCAGCCGGCTGAGTGGCTGGCCGGTCATCCACAGCCCGACGCCCAGCAGGCCGAGCACGAGCAGCGCGCTCAGCCAGTGCAGCGCCTTTGCGACCAAGGTGTAGCTCTCAGGGCCACGCATCGGTGCGTATGGCGATATCGACTTTGTCGCCCACGATGTCGATGTACTTGGTCATGCCGTATTCCGATCGCTTGAGGCTGCCCTTGGCGCGGAAGGTGGCGTATCGCTTGCCGGGAGCAGCGTCGGGATGGCGGTTGGTCACGGACGCCTCAAGCGTCATTGGCCTTGTGATGCCGCGCAGGGTGAGTTCGCCGTCGATCCGCAAGGTGGCGTCGCCGGTGCGTTCGACTTTCGTCGAGCGGTAGGTCATCTCGGGAAATTTCCGGACATCGAAGTATTCGACGTCCTTCAGCATCTCGGTCTGCTGCTTGTCGAGCATCTCGATGCTGGGCATGTGCACGACCACGTCGACCGTGCTTTGTGCCACGTCGGTCTCGTCGACCTTCACTCGGCCTTTCCAGACCTTGAACGAGCCGGTGGTGCGAAAGATCTTGGAATCGCCGATGAAGAAATCGAGCGTGCCGTGCGCGCTGCCGATGGTGAGTTCGGTCCCTTCGGCGAGCGCCGGCCACGGCGCCACGCAGGCGGCCGCCGCGGTGAGGAGGAAACGACGGGATGCCCTACCGGGCAACGCTCCGTTCCTCGTAGGTCTCGAAGAAGTGGCCGCCCGCGCCACGCTGGTTCTCGTAGATCGAGCCCTGGTGGTCGGCGGCGGGCAGCGGCATGCGCACAGGTGCCGGCACGATGCGCGGCTCGACGCTGGCGGCGCCGAGCACCATGCGGTCGTTGAAGTCGTCGAAGTTGCCGGCGCCCATCAGCGGCCAGGCATCGGCCGCGGCATATTCGTGCAGCAGCAGGCGGCGCTGGCGATTGGAGCGGTTGAGGGCCGAGCCGTGCACCAGCCGCACGTGATGGATGGTCATCGAGCCCGCCGGGCCCATCAGCGGCACCGCCTTGGCGAGGTCGACGCCGCTGGCCTCGGGGTTGAGCGCGCCGCAGAAGCGGCCGTCGGCGTGATGATCGTAGGTCGGCCCGCGGTGCGAACCCGGGATCGCCATCAGCGGGCCGTTGTCCATATCGCAGTCATCGAGATAGATGCCGGTCGCCAGCACGTCGTCGTTGGTGTGCGGATAGAAGGCCCAGTCCTGGTGCCACTCGACCGGCGAGCCGTAGCCCGCCGACTTCATGTTGAGCTTGCCGCCGTAGAGGCGGATGTCGGGCCCGAGCAGGCCGATCAGGATCGCGGTGATCCTGGGATCGCGCGTCAGCGCCCGAAAGAAGTCGTAGCGCTTGAAGATCGCGGGCTTGAGCCGGCGCACGCGGGGCAGGGTGGCGCTGTGGCTGGGTTCGAGGTCGTAGAGGTCGTCGTTGGCGACGACGCCACGGGCCTCCGACACGATGCGGTCGGTGAGCGCGCGCAGCTCGGCAAGCTGCTCGCCCTCAATCAGGCGCGGAATGACCAGGTAGCCATCGCGCCGGTAGGTCTCGATCTGCTGGGGAGTAAGCATGCGAAAGCATAGCACGAGCCGCCGGCTTCGCCGATAATCAAGCCATGGCGATCCGGGCCCTGTTTCCGACCCTTGTCTACAAGCACTCGCTCGCCGGCCGCGGCTGGCCGCGCTTCAACCGCGACCTCGCCGACGAATGCCAGGCGCTGGCGGCCTCGGACTCCGCCGGCCGGCGCTGGTCGGCCAGCCATTACCTGGGCGGCTATACCTCCTATGGCTCGCTCGACCGCATGCACCTGGTGTCGCCGCTGTTCGCGGGCCTGCGCCGCCGCCTCGACCGCCACGCCAAGGCCTTCGCCCGCGACCTGCACTACGACCTCGTGGGCCGGACGCTGGCCATGACCGACTGCTGGGTGAACGTGATGCCGACGGGCGTGGTGCATTCGCTGCATCTTCATCCCACGTCCTTCATCAGCGGTACCTATTACGTTGCGGTGCCGCGCGGTGCCGGGGCGCTCAAGTTCGAGGACCCGCGGCTGTCACGGCTGATGGCAACGCCGCCGCGGCGGCCCGACGCGCCTCGGTCGTTCCGCGCCCATGTCGCGGTGCCGGCGCGTGCCGGCGACGTGCTGCTGTTCGAGAGCTGGCTGCGCCACGAGGTGCCACCGGCGCATTACAAGGGAGAGCGCGTGTCGATCAGCTTCAACTACGGCTGGTCCTCGTGAGGGCTGCGGCGCTCGCTGTGCTCCTCACGCTGGCCGCGCTGCCGGCCGCCCCTGTCGCCCACGCCGCCGACTGCCCGCTCGACCTCGGGCACGGTACCGGCCTGGTGGTCTTCTCCGAGCACTTCATCCTCGCCGTCCGGTCCGATCCGGCGGCCATCGAGGTCGGCCAGCCGGTCGTGCTCCACCTCAACGTCTGCACCAAGGGCGGAGAGCCCGCCGAGCTCACCAAGGTCGATGCGCAGCTCGACGAGGCCAACATCATCGAAGAGACCCGGATCGTACGCGGTGCCAACGGCCGCTATCGCGTCGAGGGGCTGACCTTCAATGCGGCCGGGTCGTGGGAGATCGGCTTCGAGGTCAACGCCGGCGGCCGGGTCGAGCGGCTGTCGCACGACCTCATCGCCAAGTAGCTCACTTCAAGCGGGCGAGTGCGATTTCGAGGATCCAGGCCGCGGCCGCGGCATCGACGCGCTCGGCGCGGCGGGCGCGGCTCATGTCGTAGTCGTCGATCATGCCGCGCGTGACGGCCGCGGTGCTGAGGCGCTCGTCCTGGAACACGACGGGGAGGGCGGCCAGCGCCGACGCGCCATGGTTGGCGATGTTGGCGGCGAACTGGCGGACCGACTGGCAGCGCGGGCCCTCGCTGCCGTCCATGTTGAGCGGCAGGCCGATCGCCAGCGCCTTGACCTCGTATTTCGCCGCCAGCTCGGCCAGAGCTGCGAGATCGGCCGCGAGCCTGGCGCGCTTCAAGGTCGTCAGTGGCGTCGCCAGCATTCGCGTGACGTCCGACGTGGCGACGCCGATCGTCTTGCTGCCGACATCGAGCGCCATCAGCCGTCCCTCGCGCACCAGCAGGTTTTTCAGCCCGGGAAAGTCGACGGTCGCCATCAGGCGCGGTTATAAGCTGACAGCGGCATCAGGCAAGGTAAGTTCGCCCTTAGCAATTCCTGGGAAATCCGTGAGCAATTTCGTCTACGCCCTGCTGGCCATCGCGATGGTGCTGACCCTGGTCAGCCTGCTGGTGCCGTTGGCCGAGCGCCTGCGGCTGCCGCACACCGTGCTGCTGGCGATCTCAGGCATGGCGCTGGGTTTCTGCGGCTCGTGGGTGATGGCGGGCGGTGGCAGTCCCGGCCTGGTGCACGATGTCTTTGCCGGCCTCGAGCGGCTCGAGGTCAGGACCGACCTGTTCCTGCCGCTCTTCCTGCCGCCGCTGCTGTTCAACGCCGGCCTGACGATCGACGTGCGCCGCCTGCTCGACGAGATCTTTGCCGTGCTGCTGCTGGCCATCGTGGCGGTGCTGGTGTGCATCGGCGTCGTCGGCGCCGTGGTGCACGAGGCGACCGGCCTCGACCTCGTCGTCTGCCTGCTGCTCGGCACCATCGTCTCGACGACCGATCCGGCGGCGGTGATCGGTATCTTCCGCGACGTCGGCGCGCCCAAGCGGCTGTCGATCCTGGCCGAGGGCGAATCGCTGCTGAACGATGCCGTCGCCATCTCGGTCTTCGCCTTCTTCATGGAGATCCTGGTCGATCGCGCCGCGCCCGGCGCCAGCCAGCACGTCGCCAGCCTGGCCGGGCCGCTGCTCCATTTCCTGCGCGAGTTCGTCGGTGGCATCCTGTTCGGCTTCGTGATCGCGCGGCTGGCGATGTTCATCCTCCCGCGGCTCAACGATTCGGAGGCTGCCATCGCCTCGGTGACGGTGAGCCTCGCCTATCTCAGCTATGTCGTGGCCGACCACTACCTCGGCATCTCGGGCGTGGTCGCCGTGGTCATGGCGGCGCTCACGGTGGCGGCCTACGGGCCCACGCACCTCCACCCCAAGCAATGGACGGCGCTGCGTCAGGTGTGGACGCAGCTCGAGTTCTGGAGCAACTGCCTGATCTTCATTCTGGCCTCGATGCTGTCGGCCATCGTGCTGCCGCACATCCAGTGGCTCTACGTCTGGGGCCTCGCCGCCGTGGCGATCGGCGCGCTGGTGGCGCGCGCGCTGGTGGTGTTCGGAATGCTGCCGGTGCTCGAGGCCACGCGCCTCGTCCAACCGGTCGACAACCGCTACAAGGTCATCCTAGTGTGGGGCGGCCTGCGCGGCGCCGTCACCATCGTGCTCGCCATGGTCGCCTCGGGCGACGACCGGTTGCCCGGGGATATCCGCCAGTTCGCCGCCGTAGTGGCGACGCTGTTCGTGTTCTTCACCCTGTTCGTCAATGCAACGACGCTCGGCCTGGTGATGCATCTGCTCGGACTCGACAAGCTGACGCCGGTCGAGCTGGCGCTGCGCGACCGCGTGTTGGCTTTGTCGCGGGTCAACGTCCAGCGCCAGATCAACGCCATCATCCGCAGCCACAACGAACGGGTCGATGGGCTCGACGTCGATCCCGTGTCGGCCGGCGAGGTCGAGATCGAGGCGCCGACCGGCGACCTCGCGCTCGGGATGAACGAGCGCCTCACTGTCGGCCTCCTGACGCTGTGCACGCAGGAGAAGGACCTCTACTTCGCGCTGTTCGACCAGCAGACCCTGTCGCGCCGCATGGTGGCGATACTGACGGCGCGCGCCGACCGGCTGCTCGACGCCGTGCGCGACCGCAGCGTCGCCGGCTACGAGGAGGTCTCGCACGGCTTCGCGCTGCCGAGCGCGGGCTTCCGGCTGGCGCTGTGGCTGCATCGCCGCCTGGGCTACGGGCGCGCGCTCACCCGGCAGCTCGCCGACCGCTTCGAGATCCTCATGATATCGCAGGACGTGCTGGCCGATGTCGCGGCCTTCAACAGCACTTCGGTGGCCGACCTGCTGGGCAGCGAGGCCGAGGGCCTGCTTGCCGCGGTGATCCGCGACCGCCAGCAGCTCGTCAGCCGCGCGCTCAAGGCGCTGTCGCTGCAGTATCCGGGCTACGCCGAGTCGGTGAAGCAGCGCGAGCTCGAGCGCGCGGCGATCCGCTTCGAGTCGCTGGAATATTCGCGGCGCCTCGACGAATCGATCATCAGCCGCGAGGTCTACGCCAACCTGCGCAGCGAGCTCAGCAAGCGCCGCCATGCGGTGATCCAGCGGCCGCCGCTCGACCTCGGCCTCGAACTCGCCTCGATGATCGGCCGGGTGTCGCTGTTCGCCGCACTCGACGCCGAGGACGTGCGCGAGGTCGGGCGGCGGCTGCGTGCGCTGGTGGCGATGCCGGGCGAGAAGATCATCGCCGTCGGCGGGCCGCCCGACGCCATGTACTTCATCGCCGCCGGCGAGGTGACGGTGCGCCTGGCGAGCGGCCCGGTGGTGCTGAAGGAGGGCGAGTTCTTCGGCGAGATGGGCCTGCTCGACTCGCGGCCGCGCAACGCCGACGTCGTGTCGGACGGCTACTGCCACCTGCTGGTGCTGTCGCGGCGCGACTTCAACCAGCTGCTGGCCCGGCGGCCGGAGGTGCGCAAGGAGATCGAGGCGGTGATCGCGCGCCGCATCGCCGACACGCCGTCGACCTGGGAGGCGCGGGACCGCGTTGCCGGACCGGGGCAAACCGGCTAGTAACCGCGCCGATCTCGCCCGATTCCGGGGTTTTGGAGTTATCGAATGTCGCTCGACAAGGACACGGTGGCGCGCATCGCGCGGCTCGCCCGTCTGAAGGTACCGGAGGAAGAGCTCGGCACTCTTGCGGGCGAGCTGTCGGGGATTTTTGCCTGGATCGAGCAATTGAACGAGGTCGACACGAACAACGTCGAGCCGCTGTCGTCGGTCTCGGACGTGACGCTGCCGATGCGCGCCGACAAAGTGACCGACGGCGGCATCGCCGAGAAGGTGCTGGCGAATGCACCGGGTGGCGCAATCTACATCGATCCGACGGACAAGAACGCCGGCGGCTTCTTCACCGTCCCGAAGGTCGTGGAGTAGGCGATGGCTTTCCTCACCGATCTTACGCTGGCCCAACTGGCTGCGGCGATGGCCAAGAAGGAAGCCAGCGCCCTCGAAGTGGCCGACGCGCATCTCAAGAAACTCGACGAGCACCGTGCGCTCAACGCCTTCATCACCGAGACGCCGGACAAGGCCCGCGACATGGCCAAGGCATCGGACGCGCGCCGCGCCAAGGGCGAGGCGGGCCTCCTGGAAGGCATCCCTCTGGCCATCAAGGATCTGTTCTGCACCGAAGGCGTGCAGACGACGGCCGCCTCGCACATCCTCGAAGGCTTCGTGCCGCAGTACGAGAGCACCGTGACCGCCAACCTGTGGCGGGCGGGCGCCACGATGGTCGGCAAGACCAACCTCGACGAGTTCGCCATGGGCTCGTCGAACATGACCAGCCACTTCGGGGGCGTCGAGAATCCGTGGAAGCGCCGCGGCGACAACCGCAAGCTCGTTCCGGGCGGTTCGTCCGGCGGTTCGGCGGCGGCGGTCGCGGCCTACATGGTGCCGGGCAGCACCGGCACCGACACCGGCGGCTCGATCCGCCAACCCGCGTCGTTCTGCGGCATCGTCGGCATGAAGCCGACCTACGGCCGCTGCTCGCGCTGGGGCGTGGTGGCCTTCGCAAGCTCGCTCGACCAGCCCGGCCCGTTCGCGCGCACCGTCGAGGACGCGGCGCTGATGCTGCAGGCGATGTCGGGCCACGACCCCAAGGATTCGACGTCGGCGCCAATACCAGTTCCGGACTTTGCATCAGCCGCGCGCAACCCCGACATCAAGGGCCTGCGGATCGGCATCCCGAAGGAGTATCGCGTCGACGGCACCTCGCCCGAGATCGTGGCCTTGTGGGACAAGGGCATGGAGATGCTGAAGGCCGCCGGCGCCACCGCCGTCGAAATCTCGTTGCCGCACACCAGGTACGCGCTGCCGGCCTATTACATCGTGGCGCCGGCCGAGTGCTCGTCGAACCTCGCGCGCTACGACGGCGTGCGCTACGGGTTGCGCGTGCCGGGCAAGGACCTCACCGACATGTACGAGGGCACCCGGGGCGCGGGCTTCGGCAAGGAAGTGCGCCGGCGCATCATGATCGGAACCTACGTGCTGTCGGCCGGCTACTACGACGCCTACTACAAGAAGGCCCAGCAGATCCGCGCCCTGATCGCGCGCGACTTCAAGGACGCCTTTGCCAAGTGCGACGTGCTGCTGACCCCGACCGCGCCGACGTCGGCGTTCGCCGCCGGTGACAAGATGGACGACCCGGTGACCATGTATCTCAACGACATGTTCACCATTCCCGCCTCGATGGCGGGCCTGCCCGGCATCTCGGTCCCGGCCGGCATCGACAAGGACGGCCTGCCGCTGGGCCTCCAGCTCATCGGCCGCGCCTTCGACGAGGAGACCGTGTTCAAGGTGGGCGCCGCGTTGGAGAAGGCGGCGGCGTTCAAGGGACGCGCTGCGGGATACTGAGTCATTGGACCGCGGGCTTCCAGCCCGCTTCAGGCTCTTGAGCGGGCTGGAAGCCCGCGGTCCACGAGCCGGTCCACAGCCTTGGGTGCCACTGGAGTGGCGCGCTCCCAGCCAGTAAACTCCGGCAAAACCGGGAGTGAAGCACATGGCGGACTTCGATTTGGTCATCCGCGGCGGCACGGTCGCCGACGGCACGGGCAGCGGCACGCGCGAGGCCGATGTTGCGGTCAAGGACAGCAGGATCGCGGCTGTCGGTGCGGTGTCCGGCAAGGGGACCGAGGAGATCGCGGCCAAGGGGTTGCTGGTCACGCCGGGCTTCGTCGACATCCATACGCATTACGATGGCCAGGCGACCTGGGATTCGCGCCTGCAGCCGTCGAGCTGGCATGGCGTCACGACCGCCGTGATGGGCAACTGCGGCGTCGGCTTCGCGCCGGTGAAGGTCGAGGACCGCCAGCGCCTGATCGAGCTGATGGAAGGCGTCGAGGATATTCCGGGCGCTGCGCTCGACGAGGGGCTCCCGTGGTCGTGGGAATCCTTCGGTCAGTATCTCGACGCGCTGGAAGCGCGGCCGCGCGACATGGATTTGGGCGCCCAGCTGCCGCACGGCGCGCTGCGCGTCTTCGTGATGGGTGAGCGCGCGGCCCGGCTGGAAGAGGCGACGCCCGAGGAAGTGGCGCAGATGCGCGTCCTCACCGCCCAGGCGATGCGCGACGGCGCGATCGGCTTCTCGACCTCGCGCACGCTCAACCATCGCACGGTGAAGGGCGACCCGACGCCGTCGCTGCGCGCGTCGGAGGCCGAGCTGCTGGGCATCGCGCTTGGCATGAAGGATGCCGGTCGCGGCGTCATCGAGTTCATCTCCGACTTCAACACGCCCAGTCCCGAGAGCGAGTTCGAGATGATCGACCGCCTGCTCACCGCCAGTGGCCGGCCGTTCTCGGTGTCGCTGGCCCAGCGCCACAGCAAGCCCGACGGCTGGCGGCGGTTGCTGGGTCTGGTCGAGGGGCTGGCGGCCAAGGGCCACGCGGCCAAGGCGCAGGTGGCGCCGCGGCCGATCGGCGTGCTGCAGGGCCTGCAGGCGAGCCGCATCCCGTTCTCGATGTGCGCAGCCTACAAGGCGATTGCGAAGAAGAGCGTGGCCGAGCGGCTGGCGATCATGCGCGATCCGGCATTCCGCGCGCAGCTCCTGAAGGAAAGCCACGAGCCGCTGCGCTCCGACATGGCCGCACGCCTCACCGACTACGACCGCATGTTCCCGCTGGGCGATCCGCCGAACTACGAGCCGGCCGAGGAAAGCTCGCTGGGCGCGCAGGCGCGGCGCGAGAACCGCGATCCGCGCGAGGTCGTGTACGACTATCTGATCGAGGGCGAGGGCAAGAACTTCATCTTCGCGCCGTTCGCCAACTTCGCGGCCTACAATCTCGACTGCTGCAGCGAGATGATGCAGAGCCCGCACACGCTGATCGGCCTCGGCGACGGCGGCGCGCACGTCGGACTGATCTCCGACGGCTCGTTCCCGACCTCGCTGCTGGCCCACTGGGGCCGCGACCGCAAGAGCGGCCGGCTCGACGTGTCGTGGCTGGTCAAGCGACACACGGCGGACAACGCCGCCGCCGTGGGGCTGAGCGATCGCGGGCGCATCGCGCCGGGTTACAAGGCCGACCTCAACGTCATTGACTTCGACAAGCTCCGCGTCGAGGCGCCGGTGATGAAGTGGGACCTGCCGGCCGGCGGCAAGCGCCTTTTGCAGAAGGCGACCGGCTATCGCGCGACAATCGTCTCCGGTGCCGTCACCTACCGCGACGGCGAGGCGACCGGCGCGCTGCCGGGCAGGCTGGTCCGCGGACAGCGGGCGCTCTCGTAGTGCGCCGCGCTTTCCTCGCGGTACTCGCCACGGCGCTCCTGCCGTTGGCCGCGTCGGCGCAAAGCGACGACGGCGCCTATTGCTCGGCCTTGTCGACGATGGCCAACCGTTATCTCGTCAGCGGCACGAGCAACGGCGGCGGCCAGCCCGATCTCGAGGTCCGTGAAGCGACCATCGCCTGCAGCGCCGGCCAGTTCGCCAGGGGCATTCCCGTCCTCGAACGCAAGCTGCGCGCCAATGGCTTCACGCTGCCCAAGCGCTAGCGGCCGGGGCTGATCCCGTCGCGGCCGGACGGCGTACAAGAGGAATGAACCGAGCTCTTGCGCGTCTGATCGTGACGGCCACGCTAAGTGCGCCACTGGTCGGCGGATGCGCCGCCGGTGGCAGCGTGAGCAGCGAGGACTACGCCGTCCAATACGACTACAGCGAGTTCCGGGCGGCCAGCGATGGCCGCGATTTCCCCGTCGTGGTCGTCGGCAATCCGTTCCCCGAGCTCGGCCGAGACGAGACCGGCCGGCTGCTGCTGGCGGCGATGCAGGCCAACCGGCCGCGCCCGCGCCTGACGTTCGTGCCGGTGGCAGCGTCCGTTGCACCGCAGCCGCCGGCCTACCGGCTGGCGCTGGTCTTCGATCCGGTCAACGACGTCACCGCGGGCGGCGTCTGCCGGGGCAGCGCCCGCGCCGGGACCCATACGCCCGGCCGGATTGCCATGCTGGCCGTGTATTGCCGCAACGACCTGCCGCTGTCACAGGCGGTCGGGCGGACGTTGGCAACCGGGCCGGACGACCCCGCGCTCGCGCGTCTTTTCCAGGACGTGTTCCAGGCCGTCTTCAGCGATGCGCCGATCATCCAGCCGGACCACGGGTATCCGGGCGGTTTGCAATAATCTTTCTCAGCGCAAGATTGTCGCCCTATACGCGGCGCGGGATCTTTACGGTGACTTGGGGGCCGGCGTCGCTATCAATCGGCCTTAAGGTTGTTGTCCTTGATGAGCGGTGCGAGTGTTGGAACAATCTGATAACGAAGACGTTGCATTCGTCTGGGGTCAAAATGACCAGGCCGAGAAGTGCATAAGAAGACGACAATTCCCGTATGTCGGCAGAGAATAGCGACCTCAAATCCACTGGCGTAAGGCCGCGCGCCTCCGTGGCGTCCCTGAACGATGCGCAATTCAGGTCGCTGGCGGAAAACATGCCGGGACTCTGCTGGATGGCCGACCCGGATGGCTACATCTTTTGGTACAACAGGCACTGGCACGAGTACTGCGGGACGACCCCCGAGGCCATGGAAGGCTGGGGCTGGCAGTCCGTCCACGATTCGGCGATTCTCCCATCGGTGCTCGAACGCTGGTCCGCCAGCATAGCGGCGGGTGCGTCCTTCGAGATGACCTTTCCCCTGCGTCGAGCGGACGGCATGTTCAGGCCGTTCCTCACGCGGATTTCCCCATTCAAGGACAACAACGGCAAAGTGCTGGGCTGGGTCGGCACCAATACCGACGTCTCCGAGCAACACGCGGCCGATGCGGGTCGCCGGGCGGCTGAAGACCAGTTCCAGACGCTGGCTCAGGCGATGCCCAATCATGTCTGGTCGGCGGCGCCGAACGGTCTTCTCGATTGGTTCAACGATCGTGTCTACGAGTACGGCGGTGCCCAGCCCGGCGAGCTGGATGGCCAAGGCTGGGCAAACATGGTGCATCCCGACGACATCGCTGGCGCCGCGGAGCGTTGGCGCACCGCACTCGCCTCGGGGGAAACCTATGAGACACAGTTCAGACTGAAGCGCGCCGACGGGGCCTACCGCTGGCATCTCGCCCGCGCGGTTCCCTTGCGCCGGCCGACAAACGAGATCGTGCGCTGGGTCGGCACCAACACCGACATCGAGGACCAGAAGGCGGCCGAGCAGGCTCACCGGGAAAGCGAAGCGCGATTGCGCGCCGCAGACGAACGGCTGCAGCTCGCTTTGTCGGCCGGTCAGGGTGTGGGCATCTGGGATTGGGACGTTCCCAACGATCGCGTCGTGGCTGATGCCCGCTTTGCGCAGCTCTGCGATGTCGATCCGGAAAAAGCCCGCACAGGCGCGCCGCTCGCCGACTTCTTCCGCGCGATGCACCCGGACGATGTTCCCGCCGTCGAGGCCGCGATCTCGGCAGCGCTGCGCACTGGAGATGACTTCGTTTCGGAATACCGCCTCGTTCAGAAAGACGGCTCGATCCGGTGGGTCATGGCTCAAGGCCGCTGTAGTCTCGGCGCCGACGGCCAGCCTCTGCGCTTTCCGGGGACGACCTTCGACGTCACAAGGCGGCGGCATGCCGACCTGCTCCGCGAAGCACTCGCAGGACTCACGGACATGATCCGGGACTTCGACAATCCCGATGACGTCCTCTACGCGGCCTCCAAGGTCCTGGGCGAAACGCTTCAGGTCAGCCGGGTCGGCTACGGTACGATCGACGCCAAGGCCGATACGCTCACGGTCGAACGGGATTGGTTGGCGCCCGGTGTCGAGACACTGGCAGGAACGCTCAATCTCCGCGACTACGGCTCGTTCATCGACGATCTGAAGCTGGGCAAGTTCATCTCCATCGCCGATGTCGAAAAGGACGATCGCACCGCGAGCGCAGCGGCGGCGCTCAAGGGACGCAGCGCCGGTTCGTTCGCCAACGTTCCGATCCTCGAGCAAGGCAAGCTCGTCGCTGTCCTGTTCATCAACAATGCCGCAGCCCGGGAATGGCAGCCCGACGAGCTTGGTTTCTTCCAGGAGATCGCTGAACGCTCTCGCTCCGCCAGCGAGCGCATCCGGGCCGTGGCGGCACTGCGACTGAGCGAGATCACCCTTCGCGATGTCAATGAAACGCTCGAGGCAAGAGTCGAGGCCCGCACCAGCGAGTTGATTCAGGCGGAGGAAGCACTGCGGCAGGCGCAGAAGATGGAGGCGGTGGGTCAGCTCACCGGCGGCATCGCGCACGACTTCAACAATATGCTGACGATCGTGCTGGGCTCGCTCGAAATACTGAAGCGACGCGTCGGCGTGGACGAGCGTGCACAGCGACTCGTCGATGCCGCCACGGACGGCGCGAAGCGTGCCGCCCTTTTGACGCAACGGTTGCTGGCCTTCTCCCGCCAGCAGCCATTGCAGCCTGAGTCGGTCGATCTCAACAAGCTTGTGTCGGGCATGACGGAGTTGGTGCGCCGCTCGCTCGGCGCCGATATCCGGCTCGAGTCGACTTTCGCCGGCGGCTTGTGGCGTGCCAACGTCGACCCCAACCAGCTCGAGAATGTGATCCTGAACCTCGCGGTCAATGCGCGCGACGCCATGGCCGACGGCGGCAAGCTCACCATCGAGACGCAGAACGCCCATCTCGACACGCGTTATGTCGCGACACATCTCGGCGTTCCCGAAGGCCAGTATGTGTTGATCGCTGTCACCGACACCGGCATGGGTATGTCACCAGAGGTGATGGCCAAGGCTTTCGATCCCTTCTTCACCACCAAGGATGTAGGCAAGGGAACAGGCCTCGGTCTCAGTCAGGTCTACGGCTTCGTCCGGCAATCCGGCGGACACGTAAAGATCTATTCCGAGCCGGGTCAGGGAACGACAGTGAAAGTCTATCTGCCCCGTCTCATTGGCGAGGATGAAGCTCGAAGCGGCACGGACATCGCCGCGGCCGTACCGTTGGGTGACAGCAAGGAAGTCATACTGGTCGTGGAAGATGAGCCCGGTGTGCGCGAATTCAGTGTCGCGGCGCTGGAAGAGTTGGGGTACCGCGTCTTTCAAGCCGATGGCGCGGCCCAGGCGTTGCGCCAGCTCGAAGCGCATCGGGAGATCGTCCTGTTGTTCACGGATGTCGTCATGCCCGACGTCAACGGCCGTAAACTGGCCGACGAGGCGCGGCGCCGTTTCCCGCATCTCAAGGTGCTTTACACGACCGGCTACACGCGCAATGCCGTCGTTCACAACGGCGTGCTCGATTCCAGCGTTCAGATGATCGGCAAGCCGTTCACGATCGAGGATCTCGCTGGCAAGGTACGGGAAGTGCTCGACCAGAGTTGATCGCGCGCTTCGGCGATCAATCCGCCTTGATGTTGTTGTCCTTGATGACCTGGAACCAGCGCTCCTGTTCGGCCTTCTGGAAGGCGGCGAACTCGTCGGCCGTGCTGGCGATGATCTCCATGTCGATCTGGTCCTTGAACTTCTGCGCGACGTCGGGGGCGCGCGCCGCCTTGGCGAGTTCGGCGTTCATGCGGTCGACGATTGGGCGCGGCGTGCCGGCCGGCAGGTAGACGCCCCACCACGAATAGGTCGGATAGGTCTTGAGGCCCTGCTCGGCGAGCGTCGGCATGGCGGGCAAGGTGGGCGCGCGCTTGTCGCCCGTGGTCGCGAGCGGACGCAGCTTGCCGGCGCGGAAATGCGGCTGCAGGGCGCCCAGCGTCGTGACGGTGATGTCGGTGACGCCCGCCAGCACGTCCTGCACCGTGGGACCGCCACCCTTGTAGTAGATCTGGTTGAGCTCGAAGCCGTTGGCCTTCTGCAGGTAGGCCGTGGTGAGCAGCGCACCGCTGGCCGAGAGGAGGCCCACGCTCACCTTGCCCGGCCGCGCCCTGGCATCGGCCACGACGTCGTTGAAGTTCTGGTAGGGCCGGTCGGGATGGCAGGCGACGGCCAGCGGCGCGCGCCCCACCAGCATCACGTTTTCGAGCTCGCTGTCCTTGTAGGGCACGCTGGGCGTGAAGGCCGGGATCAGGATATGGCTGTCGAAGGTGATCATCCAGGTCTGGCCGTCGGGCGGCGCCTTGGCCGTGATGGCAGCGCCGATCGCGCCGGCGGCGCCCGGCTTGTTGTCGATCACGGTCTGCCAGCCGGTGTTGTCGCTCACCTTGGCCGCCAGGAGACGGGCCACCGGATCGGTCGTGCCGCCGGGCGGGAAGGGCACGACGACGCGGATGGAGCCTTTCGGCCACTCGGCGCCCTTGTCAGACGTCTGGGCGCGCGCGAGGGACGGCGCGGTAAGCGCCGCCGCAACACCGGCGTAAAGGGGCCCCGTGAGGAGGAGGCGACGGTACACGGTCAGTCGCCCTTGATGTCGTTTTCCTTGATGACCTTGAACCAGCGGTCCTGCTCGCTCTTTTGATAAGCGGCGAACTCCTCGGGCGAGGTCGTCAGGATCTCCATGTTGAACTGCTCGATGAACTGCTTGGTCACGTCGGGCGCGTTCACCGCCGCCTTGATCGCGGCGTGCATCTTGTCGACGATCGGCCGCGGCGTGCCGGTCGGGGCATAGACGCCCCACCACGAATAGGACGGGAAGGCCTTGACCTTCTGCTCGATGAGCGTGGGCGTGTCGGGCAGCGCCGGCGTGCGCGCCTCGCCGGTGACGGCGATCGCGCGGACTTTCTTGACCGCGATGTGCGGGGCGAGCGAGGTCAGGCTGCCGATCGCGACGTCGGTGACGCCGGCCAGAATGTCCTGGTTGAGCGGCCCGCCGCCCTTGTAGGGGATCAGGTTCAGGTCGACGTCGTTTTCCTTCTTGATGAGGGTCATCAGCACCAGCGCCTGGCTGGCGCCGAGCACGCCCACGCTCACCTTGCCCGGCTTCTTCTTGGCGTCGGCGACCACTTCGGCGAAGGTTTTGTAGGGCCGGTCGGGATGGGCCACGATCACCTGCGGCGTGCGGCCGATCTGCATGACGTTGAACAGGTCGGAATCCTTGTACGGCAGCGCCGGTGCAAAGGCCGGATTGAGGATGTGGCTGTCGAAGGTCAGCATCCAGGTCTGGCCGTCAGGCGCCGACTTGGCGGCAACCGCCGAGCCCACCGCGCCGGTGCCGCCGGGCTTGTTCTCGATCAGCATGTTCCAGCCGGTCTGCTCCATCATCTTGGCCTGGAGGATGCGCGCCACCGGGTCGGTCGATCCGCCGGGCGGGAAGGGCACGATGATCTTGATCTGGCCCTTGGGCCAATCGGCGGCGCCCTGGGCGCGCGCGATCGCCGGCGCGGCAAGGATGGCGGCGCCCGCGAGCAGCGCGCGGCGGTGCAGGTGTCTCATAAAATCCTCCCGGTACTTTTGTCTTTGTTGGCGCGAGATTACTTCAGGGGCGCGCGCAGCGGAAGCTCATGGCGCGGGCCAGGTCGAGGCCTCGAAGCGGGCGAACTCGGTCTCCAGTCGCCATTGCGCCGCGGCCTTCTCGCTGTGGCCGAGAAAGGCGAGGCAGGCCGGCGAGGGAGCCTGCGCGCCGGCGCAGGAGTCGGCCATCGTGAAGGGCGTCGTTCCGCGCCATAGGCTCGCGCCCGGCAGGAACGCGTATTCGAGGCTGTTTCGCACCAGCGTCTTGAGGGCGGCGTAGCTCAAGGCGTAGGTCGTCGTCGCCCGCACGAATTCATGCGTGAGGTCGATGCGCGACACGCCTTCGTCGTCGGTCGAGAGCGCGAGCGGAACGCCGGCCCGGCGATAGGCCTCGAAGGGATGCCGGGCGCCGACGACGTTCAGGATCGTATCGTTGCTGGTGAGGTTGATTTCGACCATGACTCGTCGCCTGGCCATCTCCGCCAGCAGGCCGGGCGCATCGTCCTCGCCCATGATATCGACGCCGTGGCCGATGCGGTTCGCGCCGGCAACCTCGACCGCGCTGCGGACATGGGAGCGCAAGACTTCCTTCGGCACCAGCGCGGCGGTCAGTTCACCGGCGTGCAGGCTGATCTTCACCTCGGGCGAAAGCGCATGCAGGAAGCCCAGCATCCGCATCTGGATGTCGTAGTCTCTCACGGCGACCTTTTCGTCCTCGGGCGCCACGAGGTTGAGGCCGACGACCCGCGGATCGGCCTTGGCGAGTTCGAAGGCGAGGACGAATTGGGCGAAGACCTGGTCCGGCGGAAAGGCGCGGATCACCTGGGCGAGATAGCGGATGGTGACTGCGCATCCCGGCCGCGCGACTTCGGTGCCGCACTGCATCTGCCGACGCATCGCGGCTTCGGCGGCATCGACTTCTCTGCGTGCTTCGGCGACGGCGGCGGTCATCGCGGGGCCCAGCACCTTGCCGCGAAGCGACGCGAGATCGTCGTTCCAGCCCGCGGTCCTGCCGATGTTGCGGGCGGCGCCCATGCCGAGCGAGGCCATGAGCTCGAGATAGGACACGTTCTGCGCGCCCGCCCGGTCCGCGATCTCGGCGAGCATGTCGCCAAAACGCTTGTCCTGGCTGGCACCGAACTTGGCGAAGGTGGCGAAGAAATGATCGTGACCGCTTTCGGCGAGAGGCAGGACCCCGCGCATCGACAGCGCATCGATCATCCGCCCGTAGAGCACCGGATCGCGGTTGGCATCGGCAGCCGCCACCATGTCCGGGGCCCGGCACGGCGGCTTCGCCAGCGCGAGCTTCGACAGATCGATGCAGAGCCCGTCGTCGGCTGCCCAGCGCATGTAGCTCTCGGCATAGATGGCGCCGGAGTAATGATTATGCAGGTCGCCGCCCTTGGGCATGCGGCGCAGGAAGGTGTCGAGGTACGGCGGCCGATCGCGGATCTGTTGAAGGTAGGCTGCCGTGCGGGCTTCATTGGCGGGCGGTTGAGGCGCGGTGGTCGACGGAGCCGCACAGGCCGCAAGAACCAAGCTGAACAGGGCCACAAACAACGAGCGGCCGCTTGGGTGCTTCATGGTGTTCCCCCCGTTCTTGTTGTCCTGTCTTCTTGGGGCGCGAGACTACTTCAGGGCCTCGGGTAGGGAACAGCTAACGTTGGGGACTTGCAGGCTTCAAATACGTCGGTGCCGACGGGTCGGGGGCTTTCTTGATGCAAAACGGATCGGCCATGGGCACGGTTCGACACTCCCAATCAGATCCGAATCCATAGTTGTGGCGAGGGCCCTGACGGAACTCACCGCCCGCGACCCATCCAACGAGTGCCATTGCCGCGACGATGATCGCCCAAATCCGCCACTTCACGAGAAGCCCCGCTTGTCGACGCTCGCGCCATCATACCTTGACAAACATTGCGAAATACGCAATATTGAGTCAAGGCAATCCGGTTACGAAAAGTGACGCTTATATTTCTGCTTTTTAAAAGGGGGTGGTCGACCATACCGATGCGCCGCTTGATCCCGATGAACCCATCCCCTTATTAACACTCATGTCACTCATCAAAGGCGAAACCGGCGATTGGGAAATCGTCCTTGGCTTGGAAGTCCATGCCCAGGTCATCTCCGAAGCCAAGCTCTTCTCCGGCGCACCGACCACCTTCGGCGCCGATCCCAACACACAAGTTTCCCTGGTCGACGCCGCCATGCCCGGCATGCTGCCCGTGATCAACGCGCGCTGCGTCGAGCAGGCGGTGCGCACCGGGCTCGGCCTCAACGCCAGGATCAACCTGCGCTCGGTGTTCGACCGCAAGAACTACTTCTATGCCGACCTGCCGCAGGGCTATCAGATCTCGCAGTTCAAGGACCCGATCGTGGGCGAGGGCGAAGTCGAGATCGATCTCGAAGGCGGCGGCACCAAGACGATCCGCATCGAGCGCCTGCATCTCGAGCAGGACGCGGCCAAGACCATGCACGACCAGCATCCCAGCCAGACCTACATCGACCTGAACCGCTCCGGCGTGGCGCTGATGGAGATCGTCAGCCGGCCCGACATGCGCAACGCCGACGAGGCGGCGGCGTACCTCACCAAGCTGCGCTCGATCGTGCGCTACCTCGGCACCTGCGACGGCAACATGGACGAGGGCTCGATGCGCTGCGACGTCAACGTCTCCGTGCGCAAGCCTGGCGATCCGCTGGGCACGCGCTGCGAGATCAAGAACGTCAACTCGATCCGCTTCGTGAAGCAGGCGATCGAGCACGAGGCACGACGTCAGGTCGCGATCATCGAGGGCGGCGGCAAGATCCATCAGGAGACGCGGCTCTACGATCCGGGCCGCAACGAGACGCGCTCGATGCGCTCCAAGGAAGACGCGCACGACTATCGCTACTTCCCCGACCCCGACCTGCTGCCGTTGGTGATGACGCAGGAATTCGTCGACAGTATCAAAGCGACCCTGCCCGAGCTGCCGGATGCGCGGAAGGCACGCTTCATCAGGGAGTACGGCCTCACGCCCTACGATGCGGGCGTGCTCGTATTGGAGAAGGAGACGGCGGCGTTCTTTGACACCGTCGCCAAGGGCCGCAACGCCCGGGAAGCGGTCAAGCTCGTCACCGGCGATTTCTTCGCCATGCTGAACCGGCGCGGCCTCGCCATCACGGACTCGCCGATCAAGGCGGAGCATCTCGGCAAGCTCCTGGACCTGCAGGCCGACAACACGATCTCGGGCCGTATCGCCAAGGATCTGTTCGTGGCCATGGAAGAGACCGGCAAGGATCCGGCGGTGCTCGTCGAGGAACGCGGGCTGAAGCAGGTAACGGATACCGGCGCCATCGAGGCCGCGATCAAGGCGGTGATCGACGCCAACCCGGGACAGGTCGCGGCCTACAAGGCCAAGCCCACGATGATGGGTTGGTTCGTCGGCCAGGTCATGAAGTCGACCGGCGGCAAGGCCAACCCGAAGATCGTCAACGATCTACTGAAGAAGGCTCTCGACCGCTGAGGTCGGGCGGCGATTGGGCGCGCTTTGCATCTGCCCCGGCACCCGGCTTGTCTTCCGGCTGCAGGCCGCGGTCGCCGTCGGCGCGTTGTTCGGCGGGCTTCTCGGCGCGCGTCAGGTTGAAGGCGGTGTTGATCAGGCCGACGTGGCTGAAGGCCTGCGGGAAGTTGCCCTGGTGGCGCTTCTCGCGCGGCTCGTACTCCTCGGCCAGCAGGCCGAGGTCGTTGCGGATGGCGAGCAGGCGCTTGAACATCGCCTCGGCGTCGGCGAGACGGCCGACCGACATGTAGGCGTCGCACAGCCAGAAGCTGCAGGCGAGGAAGGCGCCTTCGCCGGGCTTCAGCCCGTCGTTGGTGCCGTGCGTGTTGTAGCGCATCACGAAGCCGTCCTGCAGCAGCGCCTTCTCGATCGCCTCGACCGTGCCGGCGAAGCGCGGATCGCTCGCCTCGACGAAGCCAGTCTGCGCCAGCAGCAGCAGGCTGGCGTCGAGGTCGCCGCCGTCGTAGGCCGCCTTGAAGGTGTTGCGCTCGGCGTCGAAGCCCTTGGTGCAGATGTCGGTGTGGATTTCCTCGCGGGTCTTGCGCCACGCCTCGAGGTCGCCCTTCAGCCCGTACTTCTCGACCCCCTTGATCGCGCGGTCGAACACCACCCAGGCCATCGCCTTGGAGTAGACGAAGTGGCGCGGCGGGCCGCGCGTCTCCCAGATGCCGCTGTCGGGCTTGTTCCAGATCTTGGCGACGTGGGCCACCAGCGTGCGCTGGAACTCCCAGCCGTCCTCGGTCGCGGCCAGCCCGCCCTTGCGCGACTGGTCGAAGGCATCCATCAGCTCGCCGTAGACGTCGAGCTGGAACTGCTCGTGGGCGGCGTTGCCGATGCGCACCGGCTTGGAGTCGGCGTAGCCCGGCAGCCAGTCGACCTCCCATTCGGTGAGCCGTCGTTCGCCGCGCAGCCCGTACATGATCTGCATCTCGTCGGGCGAGCCGGCGACGGCGCGCTGCAGCCAGTCGCGCCACGCGGCGGCCTCGTCGTAGATGCCGGCGTTCATCATCGCCAGCAGGGTGAGCGTGGCGTCGCGCAGCCAGCACAGGCGGTAGTCCCAGTTGCGCTCGCCGCCGAACTGCTCGGGCAGCGACGTCGTCGGCGCCGCCACGATGCCGCCGCTCGGCATGTAGACCAGCGCCTTCAGCGTGATCAGCGAGCGCTTGATGGCCTCGCTGTGGGGACCGTCGGTCTTGGTGGTCGCCGTCCAGGCGCACCAGAATTTTTCGCACAGCGCCAGGGCTTCTGCCGCGTCGACCGGCTCGGGCACGTCGAGATGCGAGGGCCCGTAGCTCAGCACGAACGGCATCGACTGGCCCTTGGCGAGCGTGAACTGTGCGACGGTCTTGAAGTTCTCGCCGCGGAAGTGGGCGGGCGTGCGCAACACCGCCATGTCGGGGCCGGCGACGGCGCGCATCGTGCCGTCCTCCAGGCGCGTCACCCACGGCATGGTGGCGCCGTAGCCGAAGCGCAGCGCGAGCTCCATGCACACCGCCACTTCGCCCTCGTCGCAACGCACGATGCGGATCAGGTCGGACGACTTGCCGTGCGGCAGCATGAAGTCGACCAGTGTGATCTTTCCGGCCGCGCTCTCGAAGGTGGTCTCGAGGATCAGCGTGTTGGGTCGGTAGCGCCGCGTGACCGACTTCACCTCCTCGTGCGGCGTGATCAGCCAGAAGCCGTTGCTCTGGCCGCCGAGCAGGGCCGCGAAGCAGGCGTCCGAATCGAAGGTCGGCCAGCACAGCCAGTCGATCGATCCGTTCTTGCCGACCAGTGCGGCGGTACGGCAGTCGCCGATCATGCCGTAGTCCTCGATCGGGGTTCTCATGGCGACATCCTCATGGCGCGTCGTCCCCGAAGTCCAGCACAGTCTTACTTACTTACTGTCAGGGCGTTCACGCTGGGCCAACGCCCGTGTTGCCGTTCGGTTCCGGCCGGCGCCATGCTAGGCTTCTGACATGACCGTGAAGCTGTACGCCATGACCTGCGGCCGATTGACCGGACGCCTCAAGGACATGATCGAGGGCGGCGAGGGCGAGGCCGACCTGCCGATCCCGTCCTACCTGATCGAGCATCCGAAGGGGCGCGCGCTGTTCGATACCGGCATGCACCCGCAGTGCCGCACCGATCCGGCGGGCCGGCTCGGCGAGCGGGTGGCGCGCATCTTTGGCTTCACCGGCTACGGGCCGGGCGACGACGTGAAGTCGAAGCTCGAGGCGATCGATCGCGATCCCCGCAAGGTCGACTACATCGTCAACTCGCACCTGCACTTCGACCATGCCGGCGGCAACGAGCTGGTGCCCAACGCCACCGTCGTCGTGCAGAAACCGGAGTGGCAGGCCGCGCAGGATCCGGAGACGGCAGCGAAGGTCGGCTTCTACAAAGCCGACTTCGACCACGGCCATCCGGTGAAGCAGGTCGAAGGCGAGCATGACCTGTTCGGTGACGGCAGCGTCGTCACGATCCCGACCTACGGCCACACGCCGGGCCACCAGTCGCTAAAGGTGCGCACCGAAAAGGGAGACATCGTCCTCACCGGTGACGCCTGCTACTTCTGCCGCACCTTGCGCGAGCGCCGCCTGCCGCGCTTCGTCTACGACCGCGAGGCGATGCTGGCCTCGCTCGACCGGCTGGAGGCGCTGGAGAAGGGCGGGGCGAAGCTGCTGTTCGGCCACGACCCCGACTTCTGGAAGGACGTGCCGCAAGCGCCGGCGCCGCTCTTCTGATGCGCATCTGCTTTGTCGGCGACAGCATGACCAACGGCACGGGAGACCACGAGCACCTGGGCTGGGTCGGCCGCGTGCTGCGGGACGAGCGCAAGCGGTGGCCGGAGCTGACCGGCTACAATCTCGGCGTTCGCCGCGACCGCTCCGACCAGGTCCGCGCCCACTGGAAGAGCGAAGTCGAACGTCGCCTGCCGGCCGAGTACGAGGGCCGGGTCGTCTTTTCGTTCGGCGCAAACGATGCCGCCCAGGAGCGCGACCCCGATCTCACCCTGGCCGACGCCGAGGCAATCCTGGCCGAAGCCAAGGGGCGCTGGCCGATCTTCATGCTGGGCGTCGTGCCCATGCCGGATGCGGGCACGCAGTCACGCTCGCGCGCCCTTGACCTGGCCTACGCGCCGCTCTGCAAGCGGCTCGGCGTGCCGTTCCTCTCCGTGTTCGATGCGCTGCTGAAGACGCCGGTGTGGCTCGACGAGGCGCGCGCGGGCGACGGCGCGCATCCCGGCGCGGGTGGCTACAAGCGCCTCAGCGAACTCATCCTGGCGAGCCCGGTGTGGCGGAAATGGATGGAAGTCAGGTCTGCGGCATGAACTCGATCAGCAGGCCGCCGGTCTGCTCCGGCGCTACCAGCACGCGGTCGCCCTCGGTCAAGGCGAACGGCACGTTGTTGGCGCGCAGCAGCGCCTGAAGCGGTCGCGCGCGCTCGACGGCGATCGCGATGCCGACGATCGACGGCTTCTGCTTGGGCGCCATGATCTCGATCGCCTTGTATTCGAGCTGCCAGGCCAGTGGCGACCAGATCAGCAGCTCGACGGCGCCGGTCTTCACCAGCATGCAGCCGTCGAAGACCTCCTCGGTGGTGGCGCCCCAGGCGGCCTTGAGCTTCTTGGCGGTGTCCTTGGGGTCGTCCGACACGGCGTGCACGCAGAGCATGGCCAGCGCCCCGTTGGGATGGACGATCCATTCCGGCTCCATGAAGGCGTCGGGCGCGAGCTGCTTGACCGGCAGCCAGGGGAGCGGCCCGCCGCCTTCGCCAACGATCAGCTCGGCCTCGACCCGGTAACCGTCCTCGCTTTCCCAGCCGAAGTCGCGCTCCTCGCCCTTCAGCTCGGTCACGTTCATGGCGAGGTTCATGAAGGCCGTCGGGCCGTCGATCAGCTCGATGTAGTTGGGGATGTCGTCCTCGGCCGGCTGGAAGCAGATGCAGCGTGGCTCCACGCCGTCGGGCGTCAGGGTGAAGCCGACCTGCTCGAGCTTGGCCGCCACCGTGCCGGCCTCGGCGGTCACAGTGAGATGATCGATGTCGCGTGCGGAAATCTTCATGGCTGCGGTCATACATGCTAATTCGGTAGGGTCAAATCCTTATGGAGTGAAAATGTCCAAGATGGTTCTACACGGCATCTGGCTCTCGGGCCCGACCTACAAGGCGGGCCTGGCCATGGCGCTGATGGGGCAGTCCTTCGCCTACAAGCACGTCGACCTGCGGGGCGGGGCGCACAAGCAGCCCGAGCACCTCGCCGTCAATCGCTTCGGCCAGGTGCCGGCACTGGTCGACGGCGACCTCAAGCTCTGCCAGTCGGGCTCGATCCTGCTCTACCTCACCGAGAAGTTCGGCAAGATGGGCGGCACGATGCCGGACGAGAAGGCGCGCGTGCGTGAGTGGCTGTTCTGGGAATACGACCGCCTGGCGCCGAACGTCTATCGCGCGCGCGCCATCAAGCGCGGTTTCATGAAGGCCGAGGACAGCGTCTACGCGATGTACAGCGGCATGGCGAACGACGCGCTGAAGGTGCTCGACGCCGAACTGGCGAAGGGCGGCTTCCTGGTCGGCGGCGGCGCCACCGTGGCCGACGTCGCCGTCTATGGCGACGTGACCTATGCCGGCGAAGCGGCGATCGATCTTTCGCCCTACCCGAACGTCACGGCGTGGATGGGCCGGGTCGAGAAGCTCCCGGGCTTCAAGAAGTACGAGGACGTCCTGCCCAAGCAGGACGCTGCCTAGCCACCGGATCGCGGATCACGCCTCCAGCGTCTTCCTCATGAAGGGGGCGGCGTGATCCATCATCCCCGCGATCGCCGGCGCGAGCTCATTCGGCAGCAGGTCGATCGTCCAGGTGAGGCGGCATCGCGCGGCGCCGTCGGGCACGACCTGGACGGCGGCGTTGTAGTGGGCGGCGCGACCTTCGACCACGGCATAGACCAGGCGCTTGCCGGCATCGTCCGACGTGATCAGCCGCTCGCGCGCCACCAGGCCGTTGAAGAAGGTCACGATCCTGTCGCCCTCGTGCATCTCTAGGCCGGTCAGGAAGCCTGGCGCCACCTTCTTGTGCACCTGGCCGAAGTCGCGGATCGCGGCCCATACCCTGTCGGCCGGGGCGTCGAGGGCCAGCTCGCGGCGGTTGGTTGCCATCGCTCATTCTCCTTCAGTGTCGCTGTCGCCATCTAGGGTGGCGACGCACGCACGGTCTGGCGGTTTTCGGACCTCGTCGTTTGGCCTCGCAAGTGGGCGGCGCATTTGCTTTGATGACCCGAAGAACGTGGAGGGGACATGACGATCATCCGGACGGTGGGTCTTGCGGCCCTGGCGCTGTCGATCTGTACGCCGGCGTGGGCGCAGGGAATTCCCAAGGCGCAATCACCGGAGGAAGCGGGCTTCTCCGCGACCCGGCTGAAGCGCATCGGCGAGCGGATCAACAAGGGCGTCAAGGCGGGCGAGCTGCCGGGCGCGGTCGTGCTGATCGCGCGCAACGGCAAGATCGTGATGTTCGACGCCTACGGCTACCGCGACAAGGACGCCAAGGCGCCGATGAAGACCGACACGATCTTCCGCATCGCCTCGATGACCAAGCCCATGGTCGCGGTCGCCGCCATGATCCTGATGGAGGAGGGCAAGCTTTCGCTGGCCGATCCGGTGTCGAAGTACATCCCCGCCTTCGCCGACACCAAGGTCTCGGTAAAGCGGACGAACGCCGACGGCACGGTCGAGATGGCGCTCGAGCCGCAGACCCGGCCGATGACGGTGCAGGACCTGCTGCGCCATACATCGGGCCTGACCTACGGCGCGGTCGGCAGCAACGTCGTGAAGCAGTCCTACATGGACATGAAGGTCATGGTCCCCGACCAGACCAACGCCGAGATGGTGGAGAAACTGTCCAAGCTGGCGCTGCTCTACCAGCCGGGCACGCACTGGGAATATTCGATGTCGATGGACGTGCTCGGCCGCGTGATCGAGGTCGCCTCGGGCACGACGCTCGACAAGTTCATCGAGGAGCGCATCACCAGGCCGCTCAAGATGGGCGACACCGCGTTCGAGGCCGCGCCCGACAAGAAGGAGCGCGGCGCCCGTCCGCAGAAGGAAGGGCCCAAGAACGCGATGCCGCTGATCCCCGACGTCACCTTCAAGTCGACCTGGAAGTCGGGCGGCGGCGGCATGGTGTCGACGGCGGCCGACTACGCGCGCTTCCTGCAGATGTTCGCCGGCGGCGGCCAGCTCGACGGCGCGCGCATCCTCTCGCGCAAGACCATCGACCTGATGACGGCCAACCACCTGCCGCCCGACATCAAGATGGGTGACGACATGTACCGCTTCGAGGCGCTGGAGCCGAGTGCCGCCATGGGCCAGGGCTTCGGCCTGGGCTTCGCGGTGCGCAGGGAGCAGGGCCGCAATCCGCTGCCCGGATCGCCCGGCGACTATTACTGGGGCGGCGCCTACGGCACGTATTTCTGGCACGACCCGCGCGAGCGGATGTACGTGATCTTCATGATGCAGTCGCAGACCGCGCGTCTGCCGTACCGCTACCTGATGCGCGACCTCGTCTACCAGGCGCTGACCGGCAATTAG
>JBEPUH010000044.1:0-35246 GCA_041691635.1 Hyphomicrobiales bacterium | reverse complement strand
AATCTGTAGGTAAAATACCGAAATTCTTGAGAGATTCCAAGCCAGCAAACGCCTTGGACCCTAACAATTGTTTCGCCGAAAACGCCGCCGTCCCTTCAAAACCCCCCTCGAGAACCTGGGTTACCCTTTTACGAAAGCGGGCTTTGGACGGATTTGTGCCGTTGATCGGCGAGTTGTTCCAGAGCGGCCGCAAACCCTGCGGGGTCCCCGCAGTCGATGCGCCAATAGATGGCGCCTGCCCGTCGAGCCAACAGGTCGACGTCGGATTTTGCGCTGCCCACGAAGATTATCGGTCTCTGCGACTCGAGGCAGGCATAGATTTTCGAGGGCATGACGAACCCTACGAACGCGTCCTTGAGCGTTACCAAATGGGCGTCGGGCGACAGCAGGAGCCCGGGCAGCTTCGCGAGCGCCACCGGCGCCGACCTGTGGAACGGTAGGCCATCGGCCACGAAGCGTCGGCAGAGGTCTTCAGTTCCGCTTCCTGCGGCACTCAGCCACAGCCTGACCCTGCCGGACCCGTCCCGGTGGTGAAGCCGATAGCCCTCGGCGACAGTGTCGACCTCATGCGCGATACCGTAGTTGCCCGAGTACAGAAGCACGCACGCTTCGGAGAGGTCGGCTGCCAAGGGCTCCGCGGCCTGCCCCGCGTCGAACGAAACCGGCGATCCGTCGCGCACCAGCGTGATACGACCTCTGTCGATGCCGGCTTCGCTGAGACGCTTCAGTTGGTCCTCGCCCAGTACCTCGAACAGATCGATCCGGCGTCGCCAGAAGTTGGTCAGGCGCAGCAACGCCGCGAGCATCAGCGACGGGCGCGGCTGCGCGGCAATGAGGCATTCGGGATGAAAGTCGGTGATGCGGTAGACGAGCCTGCCCTTCCAGAACGGCTTCAACGGCACGAGCAGATGGATCAGGAACGGCGGCGATCCCGTGAAGATAATCCCGGATGCCGTGCGCAATCGACCGAATGCGGCAACGACCAAGCGCAGGTTGGTCACGATCGTCCAGAGCAGCCGACTGGCCAACGAACCGCGCGGTACCGGCCGGGCTGCCAGGCGAATCTCGGTAACGCGCCCCTTGCCCACGACTTCCTGCCGGGTAGACGACGACGCAGTCGACAGGCCGATCAAGGTAACGTCATGGCCGCGCGCGGCCAGCGCGTGAGCCCTTATCTGCATGTATTGCCCGACCGCGCCGAAATCCGGTGGCAGCCAATCGGCAACGATCACGATCTCGGGTTCCGACGCCGGATCGAACGTACTGCGCTCCAACAGTTCGATCATGTCTCTGCGGCCTTCATCCCTTCACCGCGAGCACGCTGCGATAGAGATCCTCCATCCGCCGGGTGACGGCCTGCCAGCTGTAGTCCGCGACGACCCGCGCCTGACCCGCCCGGCCCATCGCGCGGCTCGCGGCGGGATCGCCCAGCAAGACGTTGAGGCCCTGGGCGATGCCGCCGGGCGAGGCATCGACGACCACTCCGGCGCCCGCTTCGCGCACGATCTCCGACATGCCGACATCCGGCGTCGCCAGGACCGGCACGCCCCGCCGCATCGCCTCGAATGCGGAAAGGCCGAAATTTTCCGACAAGGATGTCATCGCGAAAACGCCGGCCGCCGCGAACAACGCTTCCTTGTCGGCGCCGTCGACGAACCGCGCGAGGATGGTCACGCGATCCAAAACGCCCAGGCGCCGCGCCACGCCGGCGAGATATGCCGCGTGCCCGTCGGCATCGCCGCCCGCGATCACCACTCTGGCCCCAGGCACCAGCGGCAGGGCGGCGAGCAGCCGGTCGAGGCCCTTCTCCCAACTGATCCGGCCAAGCGCCAAAACGACAGGCTCGCCAGCGACGGCGGCCGCTACGTCGGGCGTCAGAGCCGCGCCGGAGGCCGCAGGCGGATCGTCGACGCCGTGCGGAATGGTCGCCACGCGCGGCAATGCCCAGCCGAAACCCTCGAGATGGCGCGCCTCGATGGTCGAGGCCGTATGGACGGCTGCCGCCGACTCGACGCTGCGGCGATCGATCAGCGCCAACCATGCAGCCTTGATCCAGCGATTCTTTCGACGAATAAGCTCGGGCACGAGCATGCCGTGCGGCGAGATCACATAGGGCCGTCGGCGCGCCCGGGCTGCCCGCCCGCCTGCCCACGGCGGCCACAGGTAGAGGGCATGCACATGGACGAGGTCGAAGCCTGCCACCGTGTCGAAGAGCGCGCGCCGCATGGCGGGCGACCAGTAAAGGCGGCGCAGCAACCGGCTCGGGAAATAGGTCACCTTGACCCCTTCGACATCGACCGGCCGGCCCAGCGGCACCGCGCTGTCCAGCGGCCCATCGACGTTGGTCGTGAAGACGTGGACGTCGTGGCCTCGCGCCGCAAGTTCCCGACAGAGGGCGTGAACCGCCAGAATTGTTCCGCCGTATCTTACGGCGGGCAAATATGTCGGTACGACGTGCAAAAGGCGCAAGTGCTTGTCCAAGGCTTGAAGTTCGTCCAATTTCAATAGCATAGATAGTCGACGAATGACTTCCAGAGCATGACCCGCGACCTCCGACTTGGACTATTAGCGGCAATCGCCGCCATGATCCCCGGAGCCCTGCTCGCCGCGCTGGGGGCTTCGCCAAACGTCGTCGTCATCGTCGCCGTCGGCAGCGGCGTTGGCATCGTGGTCGCGCTCGGCCGCCGCTGGCATCGCCAGGCCGTGGTGCGCGGCGAGGCGCAGACGTCCCACCTGCGCAGCGCCATCGGCATTGCCGCGACCGCCGAGGGCATTCCGACCTACTGGACCGAGCATTCCATCACGCCCGAGACACTCACGCTCGTGCAGTTGCTGATCGCAGCGCTCGGCGCGCGGCGCGTCCTGGAGCTGGGTTCCGGCCTGTCGACGCTGTTGATCGCCAACACCTTTCGACGCGTCGGCGCGGGCCGCGTGCTGTCGCTCGACGACGACAGGCGATGGGCCACCCAGACAGCGGACACGCTCGAGCAGGAAGGCCTTGGTGCCTTCGCAGAAGTCCGTGTCGCGCCGTTGGTCGAGATCGCGTCGGGTGGCCGGCGCGCACCATGGTACGATCTGGGAGGCTTGGACAAGGATGCGCGCTTCGATCTGATCGTCGTCGATGGCCCGCCCGCGTGGAAAGGCGATCGTCTGGCGCGATTGCCCGCTCTGTACGAACTGCGGCGCCATCTCTCGGACAACGGCGTCCTCGTGCTCGACGATGCAGCGCGCGGCGGCGAATCCGAGATCGCCCGGCAATGGCAACGCGATTTTCCCGACCTGTATTTTCGAATGGTCGCAGTCGGCCGGGGGCTTTTTGTCGTAAGCTTGCAGAAATCCACCCTCGACCTCCTTCCCGCCTGAACGAAAGAAACGTGGCGTCTTGAACGACAAAGTCTCGATTATCGTACCAACCAGGAACCGACGCGACATCCTGCGCCATACGCTGCGCAGCGCGCGAGCCCAGTCGTGGACGAACGTCGAAATCGTCGTCGTCGACGAGGCGTCGACCGACGGCACGGCGAGGATGCTGACCAGCGAATTTCCCGAGGTGAAGGTCGTGAGGCACGACGTGCCGCACGGGCCGGGCGGCGCACGAAACGCCGGCATCGTCACCAGCGACGGCGACTGGGTGCTGTTCCTCGACGACGACGATCTCCTCCATGAGGAGCACGTCAAGGAACTCGTCATGGCGGCCAAGGAAGTGCCGCCCAACTGCGTCGTCTCGGGGCGCTGGCGGCGATTTGTTGCGACGCCCACCGGGACGCAGCTCGGACCGGTGATGTGCGCACCAGCCAGCCGACCGGGCATGGAGACGCTCGCCGAATTTCTCGAACCGCAGGGAGAAGGCTCGGTCTGGACCTCATCGGCATTATGGCCGCGCTCGACCTTCAAGACGGTCCTGTGGGACGAGCAGTTGTTCACGAACGGCGACGTCGACTTCTTCGGCAGCGCCGTCCTCGCCGGCGCGCAGATCGTCGGCCGGCCCGTCGGCATGGCTTACTATCGTGCCCATGCCGGTCAGCGCGTCGCCGGCAGCGGCTCGCTGCGCAGCCTGCTGTCGGCCGCGCGCTATCGCCTGAAATGGTCGCAGCTGCTGCTGTCGCATCCCGAGCACCAGGTTTGCGCCGAGGCGATGCGCAACGGCTTCATGACTCTCCTCATCGGATTGGCCGGTATTCCCGACGCGCAGGAGTTGATGCCCTTCCTGCTCGATGCCTACAGGATGTGGGGCGGCAAGGGATACTACGTGTCCAATCCGCCGAGGCATTCGCTGAAATTCTTCATCGCCCGCGGCGCGCTCAAGGTCGGCGGCCTCACCGTGCTGCACTGGCTGCTGAAGCAGGCATCGCGGCCCCGCCGGGTCCAGCAGTCGGACATGGCGCTCTACGGCATGCCGGCAACCGACGCTGACAAGTCCGACGTGGCGGCGATCCGTACGCTCGATGAAACTTAGGATCTATTTCCGCCCCTCGTTTGCCGTCCTGCTGTTGCTCGCCGTCGCCGTCGCCCTCTGGTTCGCGGCGCTGGAATTGCCGCTGCTGGTCCTCCCCGCCCTTTTCTATACCGGTCTGTCCGCCCTCGGCGCATGGGCGCTGTGGCGCATCCATGTCCTCGAACGCTGGCAGACCTGGGACGCACCCCAGCGTCTGTTGATCCTCGCCCCGCACGAGGACGATTGCGCGATCTCCGCCGGCGGGGTCGGGGCGCGCAACCATCGCCTGGGCGGGACGACCCGCATCGTCTATCTCGCGCCGGACGAGACACCGGGACTGTCCGAAGTTCGTGCCGCCGAGGCCCGCGATGCCTGGGCGGTTCCCGGAGTTGCGCCGTCTAACCTTCAGCACACCCCCCTGCTGCCGCCGCTACGCGAGCGAGCGCCCGAGACGCTTCGCACGGCGGCCGGCGAGCTGCGCCGGATCATCGACGGATTCCAACCCGACATCGTCGTCGTGCCGATGTTCGAAGGCGGCCACGTGCATCACGACATGCTTGCGGCGCTGCTGGGCCGGATCGTGACGGCGAGCGACCGCTTCGCCGTTTTCGAGGCGCCCGAGTACAGCCCCTACGTCTCCGTCGACAACACGCCGCATCGCATCGTGGCGCTCTGCACGCGCTGGTTGTTCGGCCTGGTTTCATATTATGGGCCACCCGACGGCATCGACGGCCGCCCGGTCGACAAATTCCGCCTCGATCCCGCCGACATCGATGCCAAGCGCCGGATGCTCGCCTGCTTCGTGAGCCAGAACGCACCGGCGCTCGTCGGCACGCGCGCCTATCCAGACCGGCTGGTGCGGATGAAATTCGAAAGGGAGTGGCGGCAGCCCTTCGATTTCGGCAGTTCCTATCTTCGACTGAGCCTGGCGGCGCGCCGCGTCCTGCCCGGCTGGGTCGCGCGCGGTCTCTTCCCCGGCCCGACCGGGACCATTGGCCGGGACGGCGCCGTGACGGACTGGCGGCAGGAGTGGTCGCAGACGACAGCCGGCGGGGCCTAGGTCGGCCGACGACTATTGCTTCGGTAACTCCGAGGCGAAGAAATAGTCGTGATCGATCGAATGGACGAGCTTCGCGCCAAACCCGGCGAAGAGTTCCGACAGGAATTTGACGCGTCTTTCGTTCTCTTCCTTAGGTGTGTCCCAGATCTCGATCTGGATGACGAACCTGTTACGGGCGAACAGCTTCATCATTCCGGCGATCGTCTCCAACTCGTGCGACTCGACGTCGATCTTGATGATCAGCAGCGTGTCGGACACGTCCAGCAGGCTGTCGACCGTCGTGCCGCGAACGACGCTCTTTTGCCCGGCCTCGGCGGCGATCACCCGGGTCGCGCCCCGGTTGTGGGGATTGCGCTGGAACAGCGTGAACGTGCGATCGGCGTCGGTCGCCGCAAGCTGATAGGCATTGATGCCGGCTTCCGCACTGTTCAGGAAGAGGTTGGCCTGCAACTGCGCGTAGTTCAGGGGGTCCGGTTCGAAGGCTATGATCTGGTCGAACATCCCGCTCTGGAGCGCCTTCAGGGCGTAAAGCCCCCAATGGGCGCCAATGTCGAGGAATACTGCACCCTTCTTGCCGTGAGCCAATTGCTGCCGGGCCAGCTCGAACAACTTGGTGAGATGCGGCCGTTCCCATTCGCCCGAGAGCGTGAGCAGCCAGTCGATGGCATTGTCGCGATCGAGCAACAGCAGCAGACCCTCGCGTCGTTCGATCGAGTAGCGGCCCTTGAAGATGTGCGAGTACGCCGTCAGCACCAGCCGCAGGACGCCACGCACGACGGGCACGCGCGCGATGTAGACGGGTATATGAATCATTCCAAACTCTGCCCTCGCGCCCGCTGCTGTCTTGACGCAGCCGGCGGCCTCTCCCCTATCGACACTTCAGCTTCCGCACGAAGCCGTCGCCGCCGCCCGTTCATTGATCGTCGGCGCCGCTCGCGCCCAAGTTAGCTGCCGCTTCTACCATGGGGTGTCGACAGTCGACCAACACAGAAAATTGCACCACCTCCGGTCGAATCCGGATTGCCGACAGGACGGATACGGAAGGTCTCGGCCACCCGGCCCGCTCAGCCGAACCGCCGGGCGAGGGCTTCGTATTCCGCCGCGCACTTCTCGAGGGTAAGCCTCTCGACGATCAGCTCGCGGGGCGCGAATGCGCCTGCCTCGACACCTCGCCAGAAACCGTCGAACGCGACGACGAAATCGCCACCGCCGAGAAACTTCACGCCGCAGCGGTCGTCCCAGTACGGTACCGACGTCACAGGCCCAAATTTCACGTCGTGCGGGAAATATTCCGGATCCTGCCAGAGCCCGCCTTCGTCCCACGCCAGCAACGGCACGCCCGCCGCGAGCACTTGCTGCGCGGCGATTCCCTGCGTCTCGTGCCGGCTGAGGTAGATCATCGACCGCGCCCGGCGGCTGAGCGCCAGAAGTTCTTCCTCGTGGTAGTGGCCGTAGCGAAGCGTTGCGACCCTCATCCCCCGACGCTGCAGCTCGGCGTGCAGCGGTCCGATCAGGTCCTTCTCGTAGTGCTCGCGCCGCCAGTGGATCTTGTCGTAGATCAGGACGTCGACATCCTTCGTTGCCGTCGCGGCCGGCTTCCAGCGCTCGGTATCGATGCCGACGGGCCAGACGGTGACGAGGCCCGGCCACACTTCGTTGAACATCCGGCTCACCCAGGGGCTCGGCACCAGCACCTGCCTGATGTCCCTTTGCCGCGGCAACTCCGGATTGTCGCTCGGGTGGCTGTAGATCGACGTTCCGAACAGGATGGGCGTCTCCAGCGGAATCTTGGCGAGCACGTGCGGTTTGCCGAAGACGCAGGCCAACTCGTGGCGATGGGTCCGCAACCGGCGATAGTCGTTGATCCTGTAGGCGACCCCGATGCGGTCGAGGCCGCCGACCAGGTTGAGGAACGCCCGCAGCGTACCCCGTGGCTGTGCTGCCCCCCGCACCAGTGTCCTGACCAGCCGCCTCGGATAGCGGTCGAACGGGAACCAGCGATCCGGGTCCGGTTCCTCGTAGAACAGGTTCAGCGCGCCGGTCGGGCTCATGCGTCGGGAGTCCGGAGGCGCCAACGGGGCGTCAAGAAAGCCGTACTTCCTGGAAGCCGGCACGCTCGTCGAGCCACTGCCAGACCCGCGTCATGAAGTACCTCACCAGAACCGAGTAGATGATCGTGAACATCACCGCAGCGCCGAGCAGCTTCGGCAACGAGATCTCGGCGCCGGTGTTGGCGCAGGTATAGACGAACGCCATCACCACACCTTCTCGCGCAAACCACGGGAGCGGGCACATCAGGAAGTATCGGCAAATGGCGCCGATGATCAGGCCGAGCGCAAATATGCCCACAAGCATGCCAGGAAACCCGAAATCGGCGAAGTTCTCCGACATGTAACCGACGCTGATCGACGTTCCCGCACGCATCTCCTCGGAAACGTTGCCGAGCGCCAGGCGAGAATAGACTTCGGTATCCGACAATTGTCCCTTGTCGGGAAACAGGAAACGCGGCTTGAAGATGTGCTCCAGCGCCTCCGACCATTGCCGCGGATACTTCTCGGCAGCCCCCGAGTTCTCCTGCACCGCGATTACGGATCCGAAAATGTCGACATAGGCAATCCGGTTGAGCAACATCTGGGTTGCCAGATCCCAATCGATGTTACCCAAAGAACTCGCCTTGTCGCCGAGATAGCCGTAGCGATCGGCCAAGCCGACCTTGACGTACTGCGACTCGTCGGAGCCCGTGGCGAATTGTCGGAAGTCCGTCTTCACCGCCGTCCAGAACAATGCCAGTCCCGCGCCAAGCGACAAAAGGGCGACAGCTGAGACTGCCAGGGTATTCGTCCACCTGATGCGCGCAGCCAGGGCGGCCATCGCGATCATGATGAAGACGCTCTTGAAGTCGGAGAACAGTCCGCCGAAGCCGCTCACGAGTTCGAATAGCACCGCGGCCCCGAGGTATTGCCGGCCTTTGCCCGTCGACAGCACGTAGGTGAACAACAGGAACAACGCGACGATCTTGAGGCGCCCGACGGCCTCGAACTGCTGATCCAGGCTGGGCAAGGCTCCGGAGCCGTAGCGATAGATCACCGTCGCGAGCAACCCCCCGAGATAGCAGATGAACAGATCCTGAGGCCGCCAATGCCGATGAGCATTGCGATAGAAAGCACCAGGGTCGCGTGCGCTGCCGAGAGTGATGCGAAAGGCGATGCTGAAGACGATAAGGCTCGCCAGCATGTACCAATAGGCTCGATCGACCGTCGGGCCGTAGAGGCCGCCGCCGAGGGTCTCACCGTCGACGAAGGTTAGGATTACCCGTGTAAACACCTCGAGCCACTGCCAGAACAGGAAGAAGCAGATCGCGGCCGGCATCGTCGGCGTGCCGACGATCGAAAACATGAGCCATGGCACAATCGCGCCGGCAGCGAAGGCAAGCGGGTCGCGCGCGGTCGGCGCCATGAACAACAGGATGAGCCCGACGACGAAAGAAGCACGGCGGAGGAAGACATAGTCAAACCGGACCGTCGCAGCATCCGCTGCCAGGAAAGTCGCAGTCATTTCGCCGCGGGCAGCCACGAGGCGCACGGGGGCTCAGTCCTGCCGCTGCCACCGGCGCGACAGGCACGCCCGTGGCGGTGTTGATGCAGCGCGACTCGAAGGAGTTGCCACGGAACTCAAGCGAACCGCGGCTTGCTGCCGCTCGCCGGCCGGCCGAGCCATTTCAACACGATGGGGAATCCCCAGCGAACCATGATCGCCCAGACCCCGAAGGTCATGAGCAGGCCGCCCAGCAGCTTCGGCAGCGATATTTCGACGCCGTCGTGGCCGATCTGATAGAGGATGGCGAGGACCACGCCTTCCCGCATCATCCACGGCACCTGGCGCGTTACGAAGTATCGACAGACCAGCGCCACCAGACAGGCCAGCGCGAAGACGCCGACCAGCATGCCGGGAAAGCCAAGGTCGACGTAATTTTCCGCCATGTAGCCAACGCTGATCGAGGTGCCGCCGCGCAGCGACTCCGTCACGTCGCCGCGCGCCAGCCGGACGAACACCTCCGTGTCGGACAACGGGGGCTTGTCCGGAAACAGGAAACGCGGCTTCAGGACGTGTTCCAGCCCATCCGTCCATTGGCGCATGTATCCGGGTTCGGGTGCCACGTCCTGCACACCAACCACCGACCCGAAAATATCGATGTAGGCCAGCCGCGTCAGGAGGGCGTAGGCCGCGGTCGTCCAATCGAGGTCGGAAACATCCGCCGCCTTGCCTCCGAGATACTCGAATCGGCTCGAGAGCGTCGTCCTTACCGCCTGCGACTCCGACGACCCCGTGGCGTATTCCCGGAACTCGCCTTTTACGGAGGTCCAGAAAAGCGCCAGCCCGATCAGCACCGTCATCAGGGCAACGGTGGCGATGGCCATCGTTCCGCTCCATCTGATGCGGGAGGCCACCGCCGTCACCGCGAGATAGATGAAGACGGACTTGAAATCCGAAAACAATCCGGTGAAGCCACTCAGAACTTCGACGATGAGCACGCCGAGCAGGATCTGCCAGCCCTTGCCCCCGCGTGACGTCATCACGTTCGAGAACAGCATCACCAGGGCGAGCACTTTCAAATAGCCCGCAGCCAGGACCGGCTGTTCGATCGAAGGAACGGACCGCGCCACGAAGGCGCAAATCGACGAAAAGACGACGGACGCGAGGTAGAACATGAAGAGATCGCGCATGCGCCAGAACCGGTGCGCCGTCACCATTGCCGGCGTGGGCGCCTGCCGCCGGGCGAGAAGAACGAGCCGAAACGCCACCGCGATGACCAGCAAGCTGGCCAGCGAATACCAAAAAGCGCGCTCGACGGACGGCCCATAGAGACCTCCCGCCAGGGTCTCGCCGTCGACCAGCCCCTGCACAACGCGGGCGATTGACTGCAGCCACTGCCAGAGAATGTAATAGGCAACCGCCGCCGGCGTGTAGGCGCTGCCGACCAACCGCAAGATCACCCACGGCAGCATTCCGCACACGGCGAAGGCTAGCGGGTCGCGCGAGAAGGCGGCGATCATGACAAGGAACACGCCCAAGCCCAGGAAAAAGCGCTGGAGCGTCGTGTAGTCGAGCCTGGTGTCCACCGACCGGCGCGGCGCGAACGCCGGATTCAACGTCGAAGTATTGTCACGCATCGGCTGGACGCAAATTACCCTAAGGCTAGGCTTGTTTCGCCAAGATGGCCGCCGCCTCCAGTATACCTTGCGCGGCGCGTCGAGGCGAGTAGACCTCCATACGAGCGGCGATATGCCTTCGGACCTGCTTCCGGTCCAAAGAAATTGCAGTTTCGATCGCGGCGGCGAACAAAACCACGTCCCCGAGCGGAAACACCGCGCCCGTCACGCCCTGCTCGACCAGATCGGGGCCGCAGCCAACCGCGTCCGAGACGACAGCCGGTACGCCACAGGCCATAGCCTCGTTGACGGCCAGGCCCCAGGTCTCCGTGCCGTCCGACGGCAAGACGACGAGATCGGCGGCGGCGTAGACCGCCGGCATCTCGCGCTGGTTGACGAAGCCATGGAAGACGGTCGGCACACCCGTGGCCTCGGCCGCGCGTCTCAGTTCGCCCTCGAGTTCACCCGAACCCGCGAAGGCCACTTCGACCGAACCGCCCCGACTCCGTACCAGCGCTGCCGCGGCCAGCACGTCCAACGGCCGTTTGCGCTCGACGAGCTTGCCGGCGAACAGGATGCGTCTGGCGCGCGCCGGCACGGCGGCAGACAGCCGGGCCGCATCGCTGGCAATCCGAAAGGCGTCATTGTCGATGCAATGCGGCGAAAAGAACAGCCGATCGGCCGGCACACCGTAGTGCTCGAGATACTCGCGGCTCCTCTTGCCGACGTAGAAGAAGCCGTCGAAGCGCCGCAGCACGCGCGCGAAGACGAGCGCCTTGGCCAGACGCACAAGTGCGCCGCGCTGGCCGATGAGCTGCGAGTCGCCGCGAACGAACACCGGAACGCCGGCCCGCCGGCACGCGCGCACGGCCTGCATGTAGGAGCGCAAACCCCATCCCGGCACAACGAAGGCGTCGAAGCGGCCCTCGGCAATCTCGCGCCCAATGCCGGGCGTATCGCGCCCGCCGAAGTGCTCGGTCGAAGGCCGGCGCGCCACATTCTCCAGGAACTTGCTGCGGAAACCGGACGTCAGATCGACATTCCACTCGAAAGCCACGCCGAAGCCCTCCTGCGCCTGCTGCTCGGCGGTCTGGCGGTGCGCAAAGAACACCGTGAGATCGCACAGTCCGGCCAGCTCGCGGAAGATCGGTGTGTAGTACTGGATCGGATGGCTGATGAGGAAACCGATGCGGAGACTCACGTGCCAGGCCTGGGCGACGGCCGCCCCTTCCGATGACGCGCGCACGCGAGATCGAGCGCCTCTGCCACCGCGCGTGTCGATTCGCGGGCGGATAGCGCCTCGAAGCCCGACCTGTCGATCGCGATCGCGGCGGAGGGCGCGCCGGCCATCAACGCCTTCAGCTCGCGGGCGATCGCCACTGGCTCGGGCATTGCCCGCTCCGTCAGGGTCATGACCTGTCCGGCACGTGCCGAACGGATCATGCCGACGGCCGTGCTTTCGGCATGCAGCATGGCGAAGATCGGCCGCCCCGACAGCATCGCCTGGAAGACCTTGGACGGCGTGTAGTGACGTTCGGTCGATCCAATGACCAGCACGGCATCGCTCTGCTCGAGATGGTTGAGCGTGTCGATGTAACCGATGCGATGCGGATGCTCGTCGATCATGTCGGCGACGCCCCCCCGTTCGGCGCGTGGCTTCACGCGATATCCCTCGGGATCGTCGGGCGAGGTGCCGGTGCCGACGAAATGCACGCACAGCCGGGCGGCTTCCGCCGGAACCGCCTCGCGCAACGCCCGCAGTCCGGCGAGGAAGGCGTCGAGCACAACGACGCCGGCCGGAAGCAGCGCCCCAGCGTAGATCATATGGAACTTTCCGTCGTCGTGGCGGAACAGGAACGGCGGCCGATGCAGCGTGCGCACCAGCTCGAAATCCTCTGGCGCAGTGCCCATCGGCATGCACGAAACCACCGCCTTCTCCGCGACCGCCGGATTGCGCTCGAGCATGCCCGCGATGTACCCCGGCGCCATGGCCGTGATCAGGGCGGCATCGTGCACCGACCAGGGCTCGAGCAGCTTGGCGAGGCGATACGAACCCCAAGCCCGCGTGAACGGCTTCTCGACGCCGGGCCAGGCATTGACCCACGGGTCCTGGTAGTCGATGCCGAACGGCAGGCCGTGGCGCAGATGAATGAGGCGCCCGACGGGGCCGAGGAAATTCGACGGAATCGTCACCAGCACGAAGTCGATCTCTTTCCGCGCCGCCAGCTTCGATAGCGCGCTGTAGCACCCCCAGAACGCGCGCACGCCGACGTCCCCCACCAGACGGACCGGCCTGGTCGAGAACGTGCGTGCGTGGATCACCTGCAGGTCCGGCGCCACGAGGAGTTCGAGATCGGGATCGGGCCGTTCCTCGTACATCGCGGGATCGCCGGCGACGACGATGGGCTCCCAGCCGAACTCGGGAAGATAGCGCGACCAAAGGCGCGCGCGCTGCGCGCCCACCAGGTTGCTGGGCGCAAAGTGGCCGCTGACGATGGCGACCCGCCGTCTCATCGCGCGGCCAGCGCGGCCTGCGCGCGCCGATAAAGATCGAGATAGCGTTCGACCACCACGTCCTGCGTGTAGTTCTCCTCGGCCCGACGGCGGCAGCCAGCGCGGTCGATCGTACCGAGACGCTCCACGGCGGCACAGCCCTCCTCGATCGAGTGGATGAGGAATCCATCGATGCCCGGCCGGATGATTTCCGGCAGCGAACCGCGCGGACACGAGATGACCGGCGTGCCGCAGGCCAGCGACTCGGCGAACACGATCCCGAACGGCTCGTTCCACTGGATCGGCACGATCATCGCGCAGGCGGCGCCCAGCACCTTGTTCTTCTGCACATCGTCGACCGGCCCGACGTATTCGATGCCGTCGCGCCCGATCCACGGCGCGATCTTCGTCTTCCAGTATTCGCCTTCCGGACCCGTATCGGCATGGTTGCCGGCGATGACGAGGCGCCGCCCCGTGCGACGCGCGATCTCGATCGCCCAGTCCGCACCCTTGATGCTCTCGACCCGGCTGAGGAAGACCAGCGGCGCATCGTCGGGCACCACGGGCGAGAACTTCAGCGCATCGAACTCCGCGAAGTTCGGTATGCCCTCCCACTGTCCGCCGCCGCGACGGCCTCGGGCGGCGATGTAGTCGCTGCACCCCGTGAAGTGGAGCACATTCGGCGCCGCCAACCGCACCGCCATCGCTGCCGTCCGCACGGTGGGCTCGCGCTCGTAGGTCATGACGACCGGGATCCGGCCGCGAAGATGCGGCGTGAGGTAGGCGACCCGGGAAAAGCTGTGCAGCATGTCGGGTTTGAAGGCGCGCACCGCCTTCCACAGTGTCCAGGTATTGATCAGCGAGTCCGAGAGCGACAGCGAGCTTTGCCCCGGCCAGGGATGGAAGGCATCGGCCTCGCATTGCGATCCAGGCTTGGCCACGAGGCAGACTTGGTGTCCACGCCGGCGCAGGCCGCGTACCAGACCGTCGACCACGCGCTCGGTGCCACCGTAGAGCCGGGGCGGCACCTCGATCTCGGGATCCGCTGTGAGGACAATGCGCATCAGAGACGCGCCTCCATGTAGAGCGAATATACGCGATGCTGGTCGATGTCGATGCAGCCCCCAGGAAACCGGCCCTCGCGCCAAGCCGCGACCTCGACGTCGCGAAAGCCCGCGTCCTCCAGGACGATCCGCAGATAGTCGGTGTCGTAGCCCGCGAAGTGATCGCCGTCCTGGCGGAAGGTGTGGTTCAGCACCTCCATCTTGGCTCGGCACAATTCCTCGGGGATGTAGAAGCCGCCCAGCGCATTGATCGGTCCCCAGCCGGGCTGGAGGTAGGCCTCCATGAACTTCCGCGCGTCCGGCACGACGATGCGCAGGATCCCGCCCTCCTCCAGGCAGCGCCGGCATTCGGCAAGAAAACGCGGCCGTTCGATCTTGATCTCGAGATGCTCGAAATAGTGTTCGACGTGCATGCCCCGGCACGCACCGTCGCCAAGCGGAAGGCGATGCCGGCAATCGACGCGCATGGTGAGGCCAGGCGCGTCGAACAAGTCGAGATTGACCCAGCCTTCACGCCCGGTCGGCCCGCAGCCGATGTTGGCCAGCACGCCCCGGCGCCGCAGCAGGCCGCGGCGGCGCACGATCCACGACGGATCGATGCGGCCGCGAATGCGGACCCAGGCCGCGCGCAACTCGATCCATGCCGCCCACAGTGTCTCGGGGTTGACCCCAAGCACCTGCACCAGCCACTCCCCGATCAACCGCTTCCGGGTCTTCATGACGATCCCCCGGCGCGGGCTGCGAATGCCCTCTCCACTGCCGCCAGCAGGACGTGCTTCTCGCGGTCCCAATTGTAGCGCTCGCGGCCCAGCCGGTCCGCCGCGGACCTTGCCGCCGCCAGCGCGGGCGCCGCCCCCAGGCGATCGAGCGCCGCCGAAATTCCCGGCACGTCGGCCAGCGACACGACCGCCGCCGCCTCGCCGAGTTGGGGCGCCAGCGCGCGTTGCGCGGGCGTGTCGCTCATCATCACCGGCACACCGGCCAAGAGATAGGTAAAAATCTTGTTGGTGAGGCAAAGCCGGCGGCTTTCCGTGACGTCGGTCTCCAGCGACAGGCCTAGATCGTAGGCGCTCGCCAGGTTCACCATCTCTTCGGGTGGCGCGAGCGGCAGCATCTTGACCTGTCCGGCGATCCCGAGATCGCGCGCCATGGCCATCAACATGTCGCCGTGATCCCACCGGTTGCTGCCGCGAATGTCGAGCGTCACCTCGGCGGTTGCGCCGGCCATGGCCTGAAGGAACGACTGAAGTCCGCGATCGAGCCCGATCGTCTGCGAAAACCAATACGCCCGCAGCGGCGTTCCGCTCGCGCGCGCCGGCGCTGCTGCGGCCGCCGACCGCATGCTCGACGGGAAGACGTTAAGCACGGTCGTCGGCAAGTCGATGCCGTAACGCACGGCATAAGCGCGGCCGATCAGCGGCGATGCCGCGGTGACGTAGGCGCACGACGGCAGCGCCGCGGCCTCGATGCGTTCCACCATCTTCATGCGCAGCACGTCGCCGGCGCTGCCCGTGCCCTCGCCCGAGTGAAAGTCCTCGGCATCGAAGCCGAGCAGCGCACCATGCCGGCGGGCGGCGGCCGCGGCCGCCGGCAGCGACGGCACGTAGTGCGCGATATAAAGGTCGGCCGCGACCTCGTTTACCGCGCCTCGCAGCGTGCGGGTCGGACCGCCATAGGCCTCGGCCGCGAGGGAGACAGGGGGCACGATACCTGACCGTTCATAGAGGGCCGCAAGCGCACTTGCCGCCCGGCTGGCGTATCGGCCGAGCGCCGGCCGCGGCACGCGCCGGACCTGCCACGGCACCGATCGGGCGATCTCGTCGTCCGTCGCGCGCAGGGCGTCGGTATAGTCGCATCCCACCGTCGTCACGCGGTATCCCGCCTCGTGCAGCGCGCTGGCCTCCTTCAGCAGGCGCGGGTTCGAGGCCAGGTTGCCGGAACCGACGATGCACACGCTGCGGGGCATCGTCCGGTCAGCTCGTCGACGCGGCTGGCAACGGCTTGAATTCTATCGGCTTGGTCAGGGTCATCGCGAGACTGCCGGTGCCGAGCGACTGCCGGAAATTAAACGAGATTTTACCGGGGCTGCAGGTCTCGACGAAGAACCGCACGGCATTGTCAACGACGTGGTCGGCATGCACGTTGGTGAAGGACGTCGCGACGTCGATCGCGTACTGGCCGGCGGCAAGCAGCATCGGTTCGAGCGTGATCGTGCACTCGAAGCGGCCGATCTCGGTCGGCAGCGACACATGGTTGAAAATGCCTGCCGAATAGAAGGCGATCGGCAGGTTGAGCTCGTCGCGCATCGTGAGCTCGATACACAGGCCCGGCATGCCGGTGGTCTCGACGACGACGCGGACGCTGAGCGGCGTTCCCGGCACGAATCGTTCCGTCGGCTTGCCGGTCTCGTCGAGCAGGTCGGCGGAGATCAGGGTCGAATCGCCGCCACGTCCCCAGTGGAGTCGCTGGGCCGACTTGCCGAGGCTCGACGTGTAATGCGACAGCGCCGCTTGAACAGGTCCATCGAAGGTGAGCTGGCCCGCGCGCAGCACGAGCGCGCGGCGCGTGAGCGCGGTGACGGCCGCGAGGTTGTGGCTGACGAACAGCACGGTGCGGCCGCTATTGGCGACCTCGGACATGCGGTCAAGGCAGCGCGCCTGGAATTCCGCGTCGCCCACCGCCAGCACCTCGTCGATCACCAGTATCTCCGCCTCGAGATGGGCGGCGACCGCGAACGCCAGCCGGGCGTACATGCCGACCGAGTAGCGCTTGACCGGCGTGTCGATGAACTTCTCGACGCCGGCAAAGGCCACGATCTCGTCGAAGCGGCGGCGGACCTCGACCCGCGTCATGCCGAGGATGGCACCGTTCAGGAATACGTTCTCGCGGCCGGTCAGCTCGGGGTGAAAGCCGGTACCGACCTCGAGCAGGCTGGTGACGCGGCCGTCGATCTCGATGCGGCCGGCGGTCGGCTCGGTGATGCGCGACAGGATCTTGAGAAGGGTCGACTTGCCCGCGCCGTTGTGGCCGATGATGCTGACCAGCTCGCCGCGCTTGATCTCGAAATTGACGTCGCGCAGCGCCCAGAATTCCTCGAACTCGTCACCGGCGATACCACCGCTGCCCTTCAGCACTGACTTGCCCATGCTGAAGAAGCGGCGCACGCCGTTCACCATCGCGTCACGGAACAGCGCGTGTTGCTCGACGCGATGGCCGATGATGAATTTCTTGCCGACTCCCTCGGCGTGGATAACGGTGTCGGTCATCTTCAGATCAGGTCGGCGAAAGCGCGTTCGGTGCGGCGGAAGCTCCAGATGCCGAGCCACAGAAAGAGCGCCGTCACCACGAGGCTCAGCAGGAAGCCCGGCAGGTAGATCGGGCTGTCGCCGCCGACGATGCACCAGCGGAAGCCGTCGATGATGCCGACCATCGGATTGAGGTTGTAGAGCAGGCGCCACTCCGGCGGCACGATCGCGCTCGAGAAACCGACGGGCGAGGCATAGAGGCCGAACTGCAGGATGAAGGGCACGACGAAGCGGAAGTCGCGGTACTTCACGACGGTCGCTGCCGACCACAGCGCCGGTCCGATGCTCACCAGCAGCGCGAGCAGCACGAAACCGGGCAGCAGGACGATCTGCCATCCCGGCACGACACGATACCAGAGCATGAGCGCCACGAGGATCGACAGGCTGACGGCGAAATCGATCAGGGCGACGACCACGGTCGACAACGGCACGATCAGGCGGGGGAAGTAGACCTTGCTGATCAGGTTGGAGTTGCTCATGACGCTGGACGACGCATCGCCGAACACCGAGGAGAACAGCGTCCACGGCAGCAGGCCGGCATAGACCAGCACGGCGTAGGGCACGCCGTTGCCCGACAGCTTGGCGATGTGGCCGAACACGATGGTGAAGATGACCATGGTCATGAACGGCCGCACGAATGCCCAGGCGACGCCGATCACGGTCTGCTTGTAGCGGACAGCGACGTCGCGCCAGGCCAGGATGAAGAAGAGTTCCCGATAGCGCCACAGGTCGTACCAGTACTGGCGGTCGGCGCGCCCGGCCTCGAGAATGAGCCGGTTCGGCGGGGTATGGGCGGTCGCACTCATGATGCGCCTCTCATACGACGCGGCTGTGCCTGTAGGCGAGCGAGGAGTCGCCTTGCGGCAGCGGCAAAATGCGGCCGCCGGTAAGGTTCAACGGCCGCCGGATCGGCCTTTCCCTGCCCCAGCAGGCGCGTAATCGCCTCGACGAGGGCCGCATTGTCGGCCGGATCGACGATGACGCCGATCCGCTCGTCGGGAATGGCGTCAGCGCTGCCGCCACCCACGCCGCCGACCGATTTCAGCCCGCAGGCCGCCGCCTCGAGGTAGACGATGCCGAAACCTTCCTGGGTGCTGGGCATCACGTAGAGATGGCAGAGCCGATAGAGATCGGGAAGCTCGTGGTCGGGCACGAAGCCCAGGAAGCACACGGCGTCGCCGTTCTTCGCCAGTTCGCTTGCCCGGCGCTCCAGGTACGCCCGGTCGTCGCCGTCTCCCGCCACGACATAGAGAAGCGTCGGGAAGCGGGCGCGCAGCGCCGGTAGAGCGGCGAAGATCTGCTCGTGACCCTTGTAGCGCTCGGTCGACGACAGGCGTCCGACCGTCAGCAGGATCGGGCCCGGTCCAAGCTGCAGGCGGGCCGCCAGCGCCGCCGACGGGTCGCCCGGGCCGAACAGGTCGCGGATGGTGTTGGGCAGGACGCGCGCCTGGTCTGGCGCGAGCCTGGCCCACGACATCAGGATCTGCCGCGTGCCGCGGCTCACCGCCGTCACCATGTCCGAGGCCTCGATCGCGCGGCGCACGATGGCTCGGCGATCTTCCCAGATGTCGGTGCCATGGACCTGCATCCACCAACGTACGCGCAGCAGCCGCGCGATAGCCCATGCCAGCGGCGCCATGAAGGCGTGACCGCAGAAGACGATGTCGAACGGCCCCTGCCCCAGTGCCGCGCGCACGGCGGCCGCGACATAGGACAGCCGCCCGTAGACCGGCGGGAGTTGGCGGATGCCCTTGGGCAACACCATGCCCCGCGCATCGTCGAGGCGCGGCAAGATCAGGATCTCTGCGCCGCCCTCGGCCAGCGCCTCAAACAGGTCCTGGTTGTAGCGGGAAATGCCGCCCTTGCCGGCATAGCAGTCGGCGACGAGCGCCAGGATGCGTGTCCGACCGGAAGTCCGGCCCGGGGCCGCATGGCGCGCAAGTGCCGCCAGCGGCATCGGCGCGCCCGGACCCGCAGCGTCGGCGATGACTGCGCTGCCGGCCGGCACGTCGTGATTGTCCTGCCCCGCGATCGGCGCCGAAGAGAAGCGGACCGTCCACCCGTCGTCGGCATAGTGCAACGGCGGGCCGCCGTCGCCGCGCGCCAGCAGCAACCTGCGTTGCCCGGCATCCCACAGGCCAATGGCGAACGCGCCGCGCAGGCGCGCGATCATGGCCGGCCCCTCTTCGACATAGAGTTGCAGCACGCGCGCGGCGTCGGCAATTTCGCCGGCGACCGTCAGGGCAAGCGCGCCGTCTTCGCTTTGCCCGGCGCGTGAAAGCCCGACGCGGCCGTCGGCCGACCGCCAATCGCCGTCGGTAACCGCCGGCGCAACGTCGAGATAGGCGTATGTGCCGGCGATTCCGCTCATGCCAGGAAGGGTCAATTCAGGAAGCGGACGGTCAGCGGGCGCCGGTGCCGCCGATGACGACGGCAAAAGTCCGCAGCACGATCACGAGATCCAGCCAGAGCGAGCAGTGCTTCAGGTAATAGAGATCGTACTCCAGCTTCGACCGCATCTCGTCGGTCTTGTGGGCGTATCCCTGGTTGACCTGGGCCCAGCCAGTCACGCCTGGCCGCACGATGCCGCGCAGGGCGAAGTGCGGGATGTCGCGCACGTATTGCTGGTCGAGCGCGAAGGCCTCGGGCCGCGGGCCCACCCAGCTCATGTCGCCGCGCAGGATGTTGAAGAGCTGCGGCAGCTCGTCGAGCCGCGAGCGGCGGAGGAAATGACCGACGCGCGTCACACGCGGATCGCCCTCGGTCGTGAAGCTCGGCCCGGTCGCGCCATGGTGCATCGTGCGGAACTTGACCATGCGGAAGACGCGGCCGCGGCGGCCGACCCGCTGCTGCAGGAAGAGCACGGGACCCGAACTCGTCGCCCGGACGACGATCGCGACCACGCCCAGCATCGGCAGCAGCAGGGGCAGCGCCAGGACGGTGAGCCCGAGCTCGATGGCCCGGCGAATGATGAGATATTGGCGCGACGGCAGCAGCGCGCCGAACTCGTTGGGCGTCAGCCCGCTGAGCGGTGTCAGACCCGTCATGGTCTCGAGGATATAACGCCGGTCGAGCACGGGGACGCCGGCGATCGCCGCACTCGCCAGCGCGGAAACCTGCTGCTCGTTGAGGTCGCTGCTGAGATCGGTGACGATCGCGTCGACGCGCACGCCCTCGCTCTCGACCTTTTCGAAGCCCAACCAGCGGCAGGTATGCAACTGCGGCATCGACCCCAACAGCGATGCGGGGATCAGCGCGTAGTTGCGGATCAGGTAGCGCCCGCGCAACTGGGCGACGAACGTCATCCACAGCACGGCCAGCACACCGGACCCGAAGAGCTGGACCCGTGAATAGTCCGAGCGCAGCAGCAGCAGGATCACGGCGATCGTCGAATAGGCGATGGCGGCGACCGGCGCGACGTAGCCCAGATTGCCCTGCAAGGTCACGCGCGGGAAAGCGTCGAGCCGGCGGCCGCAATACCAGACGATGGCGTAGGCGAAGGCCGTCGACAGGATCGTCTGCTCGGTCGCACCGATGCCCGCCGCGAACGGCTCGCCGGTGGCGTAGATCGGCACCGGCAGCACGACGCAGAACAGGAAGCCGCCGACCGCATCAAGCCAGGTCTCGATGAAACGCTGTGGAGCGGAGCGGATCACCGGGACGTCGCTCGCCCCGGACCTGCCGGCGGCAGGGTCGCTTCCAGCCGGAATCGCTCTCCGCAAAATCAACATCCTCCCACAAGGCCGGGCTGTATACGCGACCACCGTGTCCGGGATCGTCCCGGCTGGCCACCGGTCTGTGCGGCAATCGCCGGCCCATACTACCCGAATCTATTTACACTCTGACTACATATAGTTCATCTAAATGCCGGAAGCAAAGGAACGTTCCGGCTCATCGGGCGGCCCGAACGTCTGTGCCCAGCCGAGCCCCAGCAGGGCGCTGACGACGAAGGCGATACCCGGAATCTGCAGGCTGAAGTCGACGGTCGAATGCAGGATGGCGACCGCCGAGACCGCGAACGCGGCCGCCGGCAGATAGCGTTGCCGCCGCCGGCTCAATGCGCCGGCGAGGCAGTATCCCCATGGAATGAGGCATACCGCGAGCGCCGGGATCGATCCCGGGACACCCAGTTCGACGATGAACTCCAGCGGAGTGGAATGCGCCTTGTCGTTGGGCAGGGTGATGGCGAGCGGCTGGTTGATTGCGTAGATGTCGGCATAGCTGCCGAGGCCCCAGCCGAACCATGGCGACTCGCGAACCGCGGCGAGCGAGGCCTTCCAGATGACGACCCGGCTGAGATTGCCCGAGTCCGCCATCAGGGACAGCTTGTGCAGCATGGCGCCGCCGGCGAGGACCAGAATCATCATGCCGACCACGACGGCGATGACCGTCAATCCGCCACGGGCCTTGCGCGACGCGCCCCGCATCAGCAGGTATCCCAGGATCAGGATGCTGGCGAAGGTCGCCGCGGCGCCGGCGCGCGATGCCGACAACAGCAGCCCGCCGACGCAGAACAGCGCCAGCGCCAGCACGATGAACTTCGGACCGGATAGCCATGCCGCGATCATGCTGGCTGTGCTTTCCTCCTCGTCGTCGTATTCCGGATCGGTGCCGCGCGGCGGGCGCCGTCCGTCGCTCAGCAGCGACAGTGCCGCCACCAGGGCCATGCCGCAGAAGCAGCCGAAGTTGTTGCTGCCGACGAACGTGCCGGAGGCCAGGCAGCGATCGTTCTGCACCATGTAGCTGCCGGCCTTCTTGAGATAGCTGCCAACGTAGCAGTTATGCGTCGTGACCGACATGTAGACCGCATAGACGATGACGGCGACCGCGCTCACGGCGAAGACGATCAGCAGCAGCCGCGCCCATTGCGGGTCGCGGAACAGCACGCGCGCGACCAGGAAGATCACGCCGCAGGCGCCGCACTTCAACAGAGCGTCGCGCGAGGCATCGGCCGACAGGCTGGGAATCGGCGCCAGCGTCTGGCCGAGGATCTCGCCCGCCCTGGCGTAGTAAGGCGCGCTCCCCGAAAGCGGCGCGAGCGGCGACATCTGGAACAGCGCCCAGGTGATGAAGAGGAGGAAGCAGGCGACCAGCACGAGCAGCGGCACGCGCTCCTCGGCCGAAACCTTGAGCGCCTCGCGCCCGCCGAGTCCGGTGGCGCACAGAACGCCCAGGACGCCGATCACGATCGCCATGGGCGCCCACGCCCAATCGCGATTGCCGCCCATCGGCAGCGGCGCCGCCAGGACCAGCAGAAAGAAGATGCCGAAGATCGCCAGGCCCGCGAGCTGGCGCACGATCGACAGGACATCGACCGCGGCCGCAGGCGCAGCTTCCTCCTCGCGCCGGTTCCGGTGCCGACGCCGGCGTCGCCCCGACCGGCGGGGCTCTACTTCTTCGGGTACGTCAGAATCCATTTGGTCAGTCTCTCCTGAGCGCCCGGCTCGTCGCGCAACAGGTTGCGGATGATGAGCTCGTCGACAGGATTGTTGATGCTGAAAGCAAAGAAGCGCTGGTCCGGGGCATGGCGCCAGACCTCGGACGTGTAGGCCGTCATCTCGGTCTTCTGGTCGTCGGTGAAGTAGCCCCAGTTGTCGACGATGAGGCGCAGGCGCACCGGCCAGACCGGCTCCAGCCACGGTCCCGTCTTGATCGACATCAGCAGAGGCGGCACCACGTTGCGCCCCGGACCGTCGATGGCCTGTCGCATCGCAGCCAGGCGCATCCAGTCGATGCTGCGCGCCGGCGCATGCGCCAGGCCGAGCTCGAGATCCGTCCGCGTGCTCTTCAGCCAGACCAGGCGACCCGCGTCATTGAGATCGAGGGCCGCGGTCAGCGCCGCGCCGCCTTCGAGTTCGGAACGCTGGAGGTATCGGCCGGGCACCGGATTGTCGGCCACCGCGCGATTGAGCGCGGAGATGCCGGCGGAAACCTGGGCCATCGTTATCGTCTGGCCGCGGCGCAGCTTCATCACCACGGCGTCCGCCTTCTGGGCGTGCCACGCAGCGCGCGCCACCGGCAGTCCCTGATAGACGAGCATGACTCCGCCGAGGACCATCAGGCCCCGAAGAAGCCAATTTACCAAGACCGCCAGGACTCTTCTCCAACCTTCGCGCAAGATGCGCGGCACACTCCAGCCCTCCCGCCGGCCAATGTCAAAGGCGGCAGAAGCCCCTTGCACTGCAATTTGAAGCGGCGATCACGACGCGGCGGACGGAAGCGGTCGCACCTGCACGTCGACCGAAGAAGTGATCGAGACGTTGCGCGCACCCCTGAACGTTCCCCGGATCGGCATGGTCTGCTCGGGATCGCGCCCGACCGCGACCCTGATCAGATGCTCCGCGCCGACCGCGCCGTTGGTCGGATCGAATTCCACCCAGCCCGCACCCGGCAGGTAGATCTCGACCCAGGCATGCGGATAGGCCGGCGACGCCGTGGCGCCCGACAGACCGACGTAGCCCGGATCGTGGAGATAGCCGGTCACGAAGCGCGCCGCGAGGCCGAGCGAGCGGGCGCCCTCCATCATCAGGAGTGCGAAGTCGCGACAGGTGCCGCCCGCGGTCTCGAGCGTCATGGCCGGTGGCTGCGTGCCCGACTCGAAGCGCATCGCATAGGCCAGGCCCTGCTGGACGCCGCGGCACATCCGCACCAGCGTGGCGAAGGTATTGGGCCCGCGCTCGCCCTCGAGGAACTGCTTGGCCCAGCCGCTGACCCGGCCCCCGTCAGGGAAGTGGCGTTCGACGCAGCGCGAGAGGTCGGGCGCTTCCTCGGCGACGTAGCTGAAAGGCAGGTTGAGGGCATAGCCCTCGAGCGGCCACAGGTTCGGTGGCACGCCGAAGTGTTCGAGCCGGATCGTGCTGACGAACTCCAGGGCCTGCGCCTGGACGAAGAAGGACGCGATGCCGACCGAATTGCCGAACGGGTCGTGGATCCAGCGCACCTCGGCCTTGGGCTCGATCACGAGGCTGGTGTGCAGCACCCGCAGGTCGTGGCTGTCGCGCGGCCGGAACATCAGCCGGTATTCCTCGAGAGTCACGGGCTCGGAGTATTCGTAGCGGGTCCGGTGAACGATCTCGAGCGTCTGCATGACGGCCCATAATGCCCGATACCGGCGAAGGTTGCAGTAAAGGCTTCGCGCCTCAGGCGGTCGAGGCCGCGAACGTCTTCAGCCCGCGCTGGCCGGCGGGCGTGATGGCGTAGAGGCCGCGCTCGATCCGCTCGAACCAGCCGTAATAATCGGAACGCAGGATCTTTGCGGCGTTGGGCACGTCGGCCGCGACGCGCATGTCGGCGAGCTTCATCGGGCCCCGGCGCAGCAACTCCGCGCAGCGCAGCGCCTCCTGGCGGTAGGCCGTCATCATCGGCACCTTGGTCGAGGAGCCGCCGCGGTTCGGGTCGCCGACGCGCCGCGCATGCTCGCCCAGCAGCCGTCCGATCTTGCGCTTGTTCTTGCGCGGCAAATACGGTGCCGGATCGAGCACGACGTCGGCCCGCTCGCCCGCCACGACGATGAGGCCGAGGCCAAGGCGGCGGCAAAGCTTCTTCACATCCTTCATTTTCTTGGGCCATTGGCCGACCGCGAGATAGACCTGATCGGTCAGCGCCAGCCGGTCGACGCCCTGCAGGACGAGGCCGAGCCCGAAGACGCGTTTGAGCTCGACCACGACCGGCGGCTCGCGGCCGCGCACCGCGACGACGTCGCAGCCACGCACCTCGCCCTTGACGGCGTAGCCTTGTCCCTCGAGCAGCGCCTTCACCGGCGCATAGAGGTCGCTTTCCAACGACATACGAGGCGAAACGTAGCACTTCACGGTGCGGTGTCGATTGTGGGCAACCTATCGAGAGGGCCCCCGTTGTACTCCCCTAGTCCCAGTACTCCCATAGTCCCATGAAAATCGCCCAAATCGCGCCTCTCGCCGAAAGCGTACCCCCGCGGCTCTATGGCGGCACCGAACGCGTCGTCTCCAACCTGACCGAAGAACTGGTCCGCCAGGGACACGAGGTGACGCTGTTCGCCAGCGGCGATTCGCAGACCGCGGCCGAACTGGTCGCCTGCACCGACGTGGCGCTCCGGCTCAATCCCGCGGTCAGGGACCACATGCCCTACCATCTGGCGATGATCGACACGGTCCGCCGGCGCGCCGCTCAGTTCGACGTCCTGCATTTCCATATCGACCTGCTGCAGTTCCCGCTGATCCGCGACTTCGCCGATCGCACGGTCACGACGCTGCACGGCCGGCTCGACCTGCCCGACCTCGTCCCCTTCTACCGGGCCTTCCCCGAGATTCCCCTGGTCTCCATCTCCGACCACCAGCGCCTGCCGATGCCGCCGGTGAACTGGGTCGGCCGCGTCCATCACGGCGTGCCGGCAGCCCTGCTGCCTTTCACGGCGGAGCCCGCGGCCGCGCCGAAGGGAGGCTACCTCGCCTTCCTGGGACGGATCTCGCCAGAGAAGCGCCCCGACCGCGCCATCGAGATCGCCATCCGCGCCGGCCTGCCGCTCAAAATCGCCGCCAAGATCGATGCCGTCGATCGCGCCTATTGGGACAGCACCATCGCTCCGCTGGTCGCGCGCCACCCCAACGTCGAGTACGTGGGCGAGATCAACGACCGGCAGAAGGGCGCCTTCCTCGGCAATGCGCGCGCGCTGCTGTTTCCCATCGACTGGCCTGAACCCTTCGGCCTGGTGATGATCGAGGCGATGGCCTGCGGCACGCCCGTCGTCGCCTTTCGCGCCGCCTCGGTGCCGGAAGTGATCGAGGACGGCGTCTCGGGCTTCATCGTCGATGACGTCGACCGGGCCGTCACAGCGGTTTCGCGCGTGGCGACGCTCGATCGGGCCGCGATCCGCGCCGCCTTCGACAGACGCTTCAGCGTCAAGAGGATGGCCGACGATTATCTGGCGATCTATCGCTCCCTGCCCGGCGTGCGGACCGACATTCGCATACTGCCGGATGAATCTTTGGTCTTGCGCGCCGCCGAGTGAGAGCCGAGGACGAAGCGATGCAAGAGCAATTCGCAGCCGTCGCGCCCGCGGCGGCGGACGACAAGGGCGATCCGCCGGCGCCCTTCACCATCCCCGTCCCCGAAACCTTTCCGCAGGCGCGCGCGCGTATCCTGAAGCAGGGTGACACGTTCGGGGTGTTCGACCAGAACGGCGACGCCGTCGCCGGATCGGGCAGCTCGCAGGGCATCTACCATCACGACACGCGGCATCTCGCGGAATTGCACCTGACCATCGACGGCGTGCGCCCGGTGCTGCTCAGCTCGACCTTGAGCGACGACAATTCGATCCTGACCTGCGACCTCGCCAACCCCGACCTTCACGATTCCCGGGGCAACCTCGTCCTGTCGCACGACCTCATCCATATCCGCCGGTCGCGCTTCCTGTGGCGTGACAGCTGTTTCGAGCGCATCGCGATCAAGAATTTCGACACCGTCGCCCATCGCACGCGGATTGGCATCTCCTTCGCCGCCGACTTCGTCGACCTGTTCGAGGTCCGCGGCACGCATCGACAGCACCACGGGACCAGTCATCCGGCTGTCATCGCCGCCGACAGCGTCGTGCTGTCCTACACCGGTCTGGACGCCCGCACGCGCGCCACCACCGTGCGCCTCGATCCTCCGCCCACCGCCCTGGCGGCGGGACAGGCGTCGTACGACCTCGATCTCGCCTCAGGCCAGACCCACCTGATCTTCATCGAGATCAGGTGCAGCGAGAGTTCGATCGTTGAGACGACGATGCCGCGCACCTTCCTCACCGCCCTGCGCGACGCGCGCCGCGCCCTGCACACGGCCTCCGCCCGCGCCGCCTCGGTGGCGACCTCTAACGAGACCTTCAACGAGGCGGCCCGGCGCAGCGTCGCCGACCTCACCATGCTGGTGACCGAAACCCCGCAGGGCCCCTATCCCTACGCGGGCATCCCGTGGTTCAGCACCGTGTTCGGCCGCGACGCGTTGATCACGGCGCTGCAGACGCTGTGGATGGACCCGGCCATCGCGCGCGGCGTGCTGGGCTATCTCGCCGCCAACCAGGCGATGACATCGGACGCCGCATCGGACGCCGAGCCCGGCAAGATCCTGCACGAGGTCCGCCACGGCGAGATGGCCGAGCTCGGCGAGGTGCCGTTCCGCCGCTACTACGGCAGCGTCGATTCCACGCCGCTCTTCGTCATGCTGGCCGGCGCCTACCTGAAGCGCACGGGCGACATCGCCACGCTCGGCCGCCTGTGGCCGAACCTCCAGGCTGCGCTGCACTGGATCGAGCACGAAGGCGATCCCGACGGCGACGGCTTCGTTGAATACTACCGCCGCACGCCCGACGGATTGGCCAACCAGGGCTGGAAGGACAGCCAGGACTCGGTCTTCCATCGAGACGGCGCGCTGGCCACAGGTCCGATCGCCCTTGTCGAAGTCCAAGGCTACGTCTACGCCGCATGGCGCGCGGCGTCGAAAATCGCGCGCGACCTCGGCCACGTTCAGCTCGCCACGCTCTATGCCGCCAAGGCCAAGACGCTGCGCGAGCGCTTTGACAAGGCGTTCTTCGACAAGGAGATGGGCACCTACGTGCTGGCGCTCGACGGCGCCAAGAAGCCGTGCCGTGTGCGCGCGTCCAACGCCGGACATGCGCTGTTCACCGGCATCGCGCGGCCGGAGCGCGCCAAGGCGGTGGTCGGCGCCTTGATGGACAGCAACTTCTTCACAGGTTGGGGCATCCGCACGCTCGCCTCCAACGAGGCCCGCTACAATCCGATGAGCTACCACAACGGCTCGGTGTGGCCGCATGACAACTCGCTGATCGCCTCGGGCTTCGCGCGCTACGGCTATCGCGGCGAAGCGGCGCGGATCTTCCAGGGACTCTTCTCGGCCTCGAGCTACATCGACCTGCGGCGCCTTCCCGAGCTGTTCTGCGGTTTCGTCCGCCGGCGCGGACAGGGACCGACCTTCTATCCCGTCGCCTGCTCGCCGCAGGCGTGGGCGGCCGCCACCCCCCTGTCGCTTCTCGAATCGTGCCTCGGCCTCGGCTTCGACGTGGAACGCAACGAGATCGGCTTCGACCAGCCGGTCCTGCCCGACTTCATGAACGAGATCGCCCTGCGCCGGCTCACCCTCAAGGGCTCCGTGGTCGACGTCGCGCTCCGACGCACCGGCGCCAATGTCGCCCTCGACGTCACGGCGCGCACCGGCACCATCCGCGTCGTCCACACGGCTTAGACAAGTCCGCCAGCCGCGGCGTACCCTCCCGATCCTTTGAAGAGGTGCGGGAACCAATGACCGAATTACTGGATCAGGGCGCGGCTGCCATCGCCGCGGCGGTGCGGAAGGGCAGGACCAGGGCGCGCGACGTCGCCGAAGCCGCGATTGCCAGGGTCGAAGCGCGCAACAAGGTGCTAAACGCGATCGTCGACTTCAATCCGGCGGAAGCCCGCGCCGCGGCCGACGCCATCGACGCCCGCCGTAAGCAAGGCTTCGATGGGCCGATCCTGGGCGTGCCCTACACCGTGAAGGACACGACCTGGGTGCAGGGCCGCCGGGTCACTAACGGCTCGCTGCTCTACAAGGATTTCCTCCCGCCGCGCGATGCGCTGGCGGTCGAGCGATTGAAGAACGCCGGCGGCATCTTCCTCGGCATGACCAACACGCCGGAGATGGCCGCCAAGGGCCACACCGAGAACAAGGTATATGGCCCGACCCGCCATCCGATGAATCCGGCGCTGACGCCCGGCGGTTCGTCGGGCGGCGCGGCGGCGGCACTCGCGGCGGGCTTCACGCCGATCGCGCTCGGCACCGACGGCGGCGGCTCGGGCCGACGCCCGGCCGGACTGTGTGGCGTGGTCGGCCTCAAGACCTCGGCCGGCGCCATTCCCAATGCGTTCGGCTTCGGCGGCGCCTATGGACCTCTTTATGGCGTCGTGGCGCCGATGGGTCACTCGGTCGCCGACGCCCGGGTCGCGTTCGAGGTGATGGCCGGACCCGATCCGCGCGATCCCCATTCGGTGGCAACGCTCGACGTGCCGCCGCCCGCCACCCCGCGCATCGCCGTCAGCCCGCGTCTGGGCCTCGATGTCGCCGTCGATGCCGATGTGATGTCGGCCTTCGAGGTCGCGGTGGCAAAACTGCGCGCCGCCGGCTGGCGCATCGAGGAAGCCGACGTCACCTGGCCCGAGGGCACCAACGAAGGCGCGTTCGGCGCGGTGAATGCCGCGGCGTCCGCCCTGCTCTACGGCGAGCGCGAAGCCGTCGACAAGGAACTGTTCGGCGACAACGTCACCAGCCTGATCACGCGCGGGCGCACCATGCCCGGCACCGACGTGGTCGCAGCCTTCCGCTTCGCCGACGCCTGCGCCCGTGCCGTCGGTCAGTTCTTCACCGAGTACGATTACCTGCTGACACCGACCTCGGCCTGCGTCGCCTGGCCGGTCGAGCAGGTCTATCCCAAGGTGATCGAGAACCGCGCCGTCGGCCCGCGCGGTCACGCGGCGTTCACGCCGCTGTTCAACCTCGCGCTCGCGCCCGGCATCTCCATCCCCTGCGGCACCGGCCGCGACGGATTGCCCGTCGGCCTGCAGATCGTGGCGCCGCGCCTGCACGACCGGCCGCTGCTGGCGATGGCGCAACGGGCGGAGACGGCGTTAAGGGAGTAAATGAATTCTCTCAACCATCCCGCCATATCCATCATTGCGATACGATAGGCGCTTGGCCTAAGTGTCTCGGTGCCTCGCAATTCTCGCTTCGTCTCCGCTTCCGCCGCCCGCCGCATCGCGCTCGCAGCTCAAGGCTTCGCCGCCGAACGCCCGCAGTCGGTGGCGAACGTCGGCCATGTGAAGCGCGCGATCGACCGGCTGGGACTCCTGCAGATCGATTCGGTGAACGTTCTCACGCGTGCTCATTACCTGCCGCTGTTCTCGCGGCTCGGCAATTACGACAGCGATCACCTCGACGACATCGCCTGGGGCCGCAAGAGCCGGCGCGGCCTGTTCGAGTTCTGGGCGCACGAGGCCTCGCTGCTGCCGCTGTCGAGCCAGCCGCTGTGGCGCTGGCGGATGGATCGCGCGGCCCGCAACGAGGGCGACGGCAAGGGCAAGCTGCACACCTTCCGGCGCGAGAAGAAGAAGTACATCGACCAGATCCGGCGCGAGGTCACCGATCGCGGCGCACTGGCCGCGTCGGAACTCGAGAACGCCGGTCCCGGGCGCGGCGCCTGGTGGGGCTGGAGCGACGGCAAACTGGCGCTCGAATGGCTGTTCTTCGCCGGCGAGCTGACCACGGCGACGCGGCGCGGCACCTTCGAGCGGGTCTACGACCTCACCGAGCGCGTGCTGCCTGCCGCCATCCAGGCGATGCCCACGCCCGGAATCGAGGACGCGCAGCGCGAACTGATGCGCCTGTCGGCGCGTGCGCTGGGCGTCGGCACCGAGACCGACCTGCGCGACTATTTTCGCCTGGGCGTCGCCGACACCAAGGCCCGCCTGGCCGAGCTCGTGGACGCCGGCGACCTGATCCAGGTCGAGGTCGAAGGCTGGCAGAAACCGGGCTATCTCGATCCCGCCGCGCGCCAGCCGCGCCGCATCGACGCGCGCGCGCTGCTGGCGCCGTTCGATCCGCTGATCTGGGAGCGCGACCGCACGCATCGCATCTTCGACTTCTTCTATCGCATCGAGATCTACACGCCGGTCCACAAGCGCGTGCACGGCTATTACGTGCTGCCCTTCCTGCTGGGCGACGCGCTGGTGGCGCGGGTCGATCTCAAGGCCGACCGCGCCAACAGCACCCTGCTGGTCCATGCCGCGCACCTCGAGGAAGGCGCCGATGCCGGCGCGGTCGCCGGTCCGCTACGCGACGAATTGCGCCTCATGGCGGACTGGCTCGGCCTCGAAAAGCTGTCCCTGCCGCGCAGCGGAAAGCTCGGCAGGGCAATGATAAAGAGGTGATAACGACCAAGATCGTCGATTTGGCCGGGTGCGCCTATGATGGTGCGCGGCGGACGCCCCGCCCGGCCGGACTTCTCATTAAATTTCCATTTGTTTAATGGGAGAGGAATGTGGACGGCACGAAAGCTGGAGGAGACGTGAGTAGATGAATGACCTTGTCCTGAAGAACGGCCGCCTCGTCGATCCCTCGCAGGGCATCGACAAGGTGTGCGACATCGCCTTCGCCGGCGGCAAGGTGGCCGCGATCGGCGACAACCTGTCGGGCAAGGACACGCGCGACGTCGGCGGCAAGATCGTCTCGCCCGGCCTGATCGACCTGCACACGCACGTCTACTGGGGCGGCACCTCGCTTGGCGTCGAGGCCGAGCTGCTGGCGCGCACCGGCGGCGTCACGACGTTCATCGATGCCGGCAGCGCCGGGCCGGGCAACTTCCATGGTTTCCGCAAGCACGTGATCGAGCCCTCGCCGGTGCGCATCCTGCCTTACCTCAACGTGTCGTTCCCCGGCATCTTCGCCTTCTCCAAGACCGTGATGGTGGGCGAGAGCGCCGACCTGCGGCTGCTCGATCCCCGTGAAGCCGTCCGCGTGGCGATCGAAAACAAGGACATCGTGCTCGGCATCAAGGTCAGAGTCGGCAAGTCGGCGAGCGGCGACTCGGGCGTCATGCCGCTCGACATCGCGCTCGACGTCGCCGAGGAGATCGGTCTGCCGATCATGGCGCATCTCGACGCACCGCCGCCGTCGCGCCACGAGGTGGTAAGCCGGCTCCGGCCCGGCGACGTGCTGACGCACTGCTTCCGTCCCTTCCCCAACGCCCCGGTGCGTGCCGACGGGCGGGTACGCGAGGAAATTCTGGCGGCGCGCGCGCGCGGCGTGATCTTCGACATCGGCCATGGCGGCGGCTCGTTCGGCTTCGGCACGACCCGCAAGATGCTGGCCGCGGGCTTCCTGCCCGACGTGATCTCGTCCGATGTGCACGTGATCTCGATCGAGGGACCGGCATTCGACCTGCTGACCACCATGTCGAAGTTCCTGTGCCTGGGCGTCGACCTGCCGACGGTCATCAAGCTCGCAACCTCCAACGCCGCGGCAGCGATCAAGCGACCCGACCTCGGCACGCTCAAAGTCGGCAGTGTCGGCGAGGCCACGGTGATCGACGTCGCCCGCGGCACGTTCGACTACGCCGATTCGATCGGCGAGCGGATGATGGGCGACAAGCGGCTGGTCTCGGCCGGCGTCGTGCTGGCCGGGCGCTGGTGGCACCCGACCTAGGCGCCGCTCAGACCCGGCTCAGACGCGTTCGTTGGGCTTGACCGCGCGCACGCCGAACAGCGCGCGGTAGAGCGGCCGCAGCCACTCCTTGCCGTTCAGGCGGGTCCAGCCGGGAACGACGACGGTGCAGAAGGCGATCGCGCGGGCGGCCCACTGCGGCACGCCCCACGCCATGTTCAGCCGCAGCTTCAGGGCCTCGCCAAGGTAGCGCCAGTGCCGGGTGTAAGTGTCGACGAAATGCGGGATCACCGGATGCACGACCCGCACGGGCACACCCGGCCGGTGCATCTTGTCGGGCAGCGGCGGATTTTCCATCGCGCAGCGGCCGGCGAAGACGTCGAGTTCGCGGAACAGCGGGTAGCTGTTGTACGGCACCATGATCGTGCCGTCGTCCTTGACCGCCTCGAGGCCCGCCTCGGCCATGGCGATCGACATGATGACCTCGTCGTTCGGCCGGCCGCGCAGGCGAGCGAGGCCCCAGGCGTCATACAGGCCCTCGACCTCGCGGGCGCGGGCATAGACCTTGTTCGCGAGTTCACCCGGCTCGATGTAGTACAGACCGCCATTGAAGCCCGACATCGCCGGCCGGCCGATGCGTTTCAGGATCTGCGCCACGTCGCCCCACCAGATGCCCTCGGTCATGCGCTCGCCGAACACCGAGACGGCGCGGCCGGCGAAGCGGTCGAAGATCGAATCGAGCGGCCCCATCACCATGCAGTCGGCGTCGATGAACAGGGTCTGGGGCGCGGGTGCCAGTCTGTCGAGGTGGAGCTTGGGCGAGAAGCCGGTGCCGAGCGCCCCCGGCGGCATGCGCTTCACCTCGACATGGCCCTGCAACTCGCGCGGCAGGTCGAATTCGATGTCGGTGAAGATGTAGAACGGGATCCCGGAGGAACGATTCCAGAAGACGAAGGAACGCGCCAGAACGAAGGCCATCTCGGCGTAGAGCATCTTTGTCGTGGCGAGCGTGATGATCGCGCGGCGAGGGCTGGTCAATTCGTCGATCCGTTTACGTTCAGTTGCGCCACGACACTAGACGGACGCACGCCAAATTCAACTAGGCCGGCGCATCCATCCGGCGCATGATCCGGCGACAAGGTGTACGACATGAGTGACAAGACGAACGAACCGAGCTCGCCCGCCTGCCTCGCGCACGAAGCCGACGACGCCTACATGGGCTTCGCCCCGCGCGCGGAGATCGCGGCCTTCCTGAACGAGCTGCTCGAAGCCGAGCGCGCCGGCACCGGCGTCGCGCTGAAGAGTGCCGCGGCCGCCGGCGGCAGGCCCTATGCCGACCTGCTGGGCGACATCCACCGCGACGAGGCGCGCTGGTGCGCCATGCTGTTGAAGCAGCTCAAGGCGCTGGGCGAACCCGCCTCGCCCCGGGTCGGCGCCTTTCAGGAGAAATGCCTGGCGATCGAGGGCATGGCCGAGCGCATCGCCTTCCTCAACCGCGGCCAGGGCTGGGTCGTCCGCAAGCTCAAGGAAATGATCCCCAAGGTGCGGGACGACGCCCTGCACCGCGACCTCGGGGAGATGCTCCGGTCGCACGAGGTCAATATTTCCCGTGCCAATGAGGCGCTTAAGGCCGCTTCCTGAATTTTAGGTTTTCCCGGCAACTTTCGCTGCCGGACGGTCGTTGATTGGGCATGGCCGGGTATATGGCGTCGCCCCTGCCCCCCGCTCCGCGACGTTGTTCTCCCCGCTCGGCCCTACGCCCGCCTCCGGTTCGCCGGGGGCGGGCTTTACTTTTTCAGGCCGCTTCCAGGTAGGCCACGGCGAAGAGCCGGGCCTCGTCGGTCCAGATCTCGCCGATCCGGAAGCCTCCCGAGGCGGCCAGGGTCTCGATGCCGGGGAAATCGTACTTGTAGGAATATTCGGTGTGCACCCGCTCGTCGCGGGAAAAGCCGAACGAGCGGCCGGCGACCGAGGCCGATTGGTCCTTGAGGCTGCGGAAGTAGATCTCAATGCGGCCCTCGGCCGGATTGTAGAAGGCCTCGTGGACGAAGCCGTCGAGGTCGAAGGTGGCATGCAGCTCGCGGTTCATGCGTCGCAGCAGGTTGAGCGTGAAGGCCGCCGTCACGCCCGCGGAGTCGTTGTAGGCATCGTGCAGGCGCCGCGCGTCCTTGCGCAGGTCGACGCCCAGCACCAGCCCGCCGTCGTCGCCCAGCAGGCCGCGCGCGCGCCGCAGGAACGCCGTGGCCTCCGCCGGCTCGAGATTGCCGATGGTCGATCCGGGAAAGAAGCCGAGCCGGCGCCCACTCTCGGCCACGCGCGGCAGCGATTGCAGCGCCATGTAGTCGGCGCATACCGGCTCGATCCTGAGCGCCGGATAGTCCCGGCGCAGGCGCGCCGCGGACGCCTCGAGATGCGCGCGCGAGATGTCGATCGGTGCGTAGGCCGCGAGGTCGCCGATGGCGTCGAGCAGCAGGCGCGACTTCACGCTCGAGCCGCTGCCAAATTCGATCAGCGCCGGTTGCGGCCCCGGGGGGGGGGGGGGGGGGGGGGGGGGGGGGGGGGGGGGGGGGGGGGGGG
>JBEPUH010000043.1:0-36875 GCA_041691635.1 Hyphomicrobiales bacterium | reverse complement strand
GTGGGTGACATTTCTAAATGGCACGCCGTGCGACATTTCTATCTGGGCTAGACACCATCCGGTCAGCTTTATGAGTGGGCCGGGGGATCCGTCGGTACGGAACGGCTCCCTTGAAGAGTGCCGCCAGCGTTGCGCCGAGCGTCTCCTCCATCACAACGTGATCGCCGTAAGCTACGATTATCCGTACGGCTTTTGATGGCCATGGCCTATCGATTCGGGATTGCCGTAGATCTTGGCCTTTCGAGACGTTCGAAGAAGAGCGATTTAGCGCGACGCTTTACGACGCCGTGTGACAGCGTTCCGCCGAAGCGCCTCCTCTCCGGAGAGGAGGCGCCATCGTATTAACGGATGACGACTGGCTGGATCTTCGTCGTGTCGACTCCACGGAACGAATAGGCTTGATTGAGTGCAGTCTGCACGAAGCCGGAGAAGGCCAAGTAGGTGAACGACGTCGTGAGAAAATTGCGCCAGCGCGGATCAAGCTCCTGGCGAATCGCTGCTGTCGCTGGAAAAAGCGCAGGCGGAGAGGGCATCGCCACGATAGAGTTCGGGATACGGGCGCTGGCAAGCGTCATGCCAGTGAGTGAGGACGATATTGCCTCGACGCGGTTGGCCTGAAAGGCGGCGATCATTTCATTAATGTTCTGGAAGCGCTCAAGTTGGGCTCCCGGCGCGCGACGCATCATCTCCGTTTCCATCGTCGTGCCGACAGGCACGCCGATCTTCATCTTCTTACTGTTAATGGCCTGCCACGTGGCGATGTCAGCACCACTATGCGCCAAGATCGCGGTCCCATACATGAATAGGGCCTGCGGCACGAAATCGACGACGGCGGCGCGTTTCACGGTGCCGTCCAAGGCGAAGACCATGTCGAATTGGTTAGCCTGCAAGCCAGCGACGGCGTTGCCATACGTCGTGTCCACCATCTGGAGCTCGACGCCGAGCGCGTCAGCAAATTCCTTGGCGCAAGCAACCGAAAAGCCTCGCCATATCGTGTCGCCGATCTTGACGCCGCCGGGCGCGCTGCTGTTGGTCAAGTCCTTGAAGACGAACGGCTCGGAGATCGGCGCTCCCAGGCGCAAGACCTTGCTGTCGGCAATCTGCTGCCATGTCGACTTGCCCTGCTGGGCACGAGCCGTCCGGCTAGCGAGCAGCGTGCTTGCTGCCGTCGTCGCCACGACTGCGGCCAGCGTCGCGCCGCCGGCAATGCTACGCCTCGATAAATCGGTCATCTTTCTTCTCCTCTGTTGGATTGTTCGGCCGGCGCTAACTTTGGTTCGGGCATGCGGAACGTCGTGACGCCGCGCAGAAATTCCTGCGTACGCGGCTTCTGGGGATTGACGAGGACCTGCTCGGGCGTCCCCTCTTCGTGAATAGTCCCCTCGTGCAAGTAGACAATTCGCTGAGCCACGTTATAGGCGAAGCCCAGCTCATGGGTGACTACCAGCATCGTGGTACCCTCTTGGGCCAGCTTGCGCATCGCCAGCAGCACCTCGCCAACCAGCTCCGGATCCAGCGCCGACGTAGCCTCGTCGAACAGCATAATGGCCGGTTCCATGGCGAGGGCGCGGGCAATGGCGACGCGTTGCTGCTGGCCGCCAGAGAGTTGCCCCGGGTATGCCTTCGCCTTCTCGGGAATGCCGACACGCTGGAGATGCAGCTCGGCGCGCTTGCGAGCGTCCTCGCGGCTCAGCCCGCGAATCTTGATCGGCGCAATCATGACGTTCTCCTCGACCGTCATGTGCGGGAACAGATTGAATTGCTGGAATACCATGCCGACGTGCGTCCGTACCGCGCAGAGCTCGGACTCGCGGTAGCGCATCGTCTTGGCCCCAGAGCGGTCCGCGACCTCCTGCCCAACCAGCTTGCCTTCCAGGTACACGCGACCTCCGGTCGGATAGCCTAAAAAGTTGACACAACGAAGTAGTGTGCTCTTTCCCGAGCCGCTGGCGCCGATCAGGCAGACCGTCTCGCCGCGATGAACGGTGAGGTCGATGCCCTTCAGTACAGTCGTGCGACCGTAGGATTTGGTCAGCCCCTCAAGGCGCAGGACCTCACTCACGTGGTGTCCCTCCGTTGCTGTTAGCCACGCGTCGCTCGAGCCAGACGCATGCGTAACTCACCGGCAACAGGATGGCGGTGAAGATCAGGGTGACCACCGTATAGGTTTCGAGTGGGCGCATCTGGTCCTCTGCGATCGTCTTTGCAGTGTAGAGCAGCTCGCCGAAGGCGATGGTGGAAGCTAGCGTCGTAGCCTTCGCCAACTCGATCGCGCGGTTGCCGAAGGCCGGGATCATGCGCATCAGAGCCTGCGGCAGCACGACATAGCGCATCTGGTTGCCGTAACCGAAACCCAGAGCGCGGGCAGCCTCCCATTGGCCGACTTCGATAGACGCGATGCCGGCGCGATAGATCTCGGCGGAATAAGCGCCGGTATAGAGCGAGAGCGAGACCACGGCGGCAAGCCAGGCGGAGCTCTGTACGCCGGTCAATATGGGCAGCGCGTAAAAGAACCAGATGAGCAGCACAAGGCCCGGCGTGTTGCGAATGCTTTCGACGTACACAGCGCCGATACCGCGCAGGATCGCTGACGGCGCTGTTCGGAAGATGCCCATGACGAGGCCGATAGCCAGCCCGCAGGAAAGCGCCACGGCCCACAGTTTGATCGTGTTAACTAGGCCGGCCAGGAGGAGTGGGCCGAGCTGGATCAGAAAGTGGAAGTTCCATATGTAGGCCACGAGTGCTACCGTTCCACCACGGCGAACCGCCGCTCGAGCCAGCGGGCGACGCGGCCCAGCGTGAAGAGGAAGACAAAGCAGATCAGTCCGACGATGGTGAAGGTCTCGATGGGACGGTAGATGTCGGTGGCGACACGGAACGCCTCGTACACGATCTCGGGATAGGTAACGACTCCTGCAAGCGTCGTGGTCTTCACCACCTCGATCACGAGCAGGAAAAATAGCGGGATCATGCGCACCGCGGCTTGCGGCAGGATGATGTAGCGCAGCCGGATATGGCCTGGCATACCCAGCGCGCGTGCCGCCTCCCACTGGCCGAGCGAGACCGACTGCATCCCGGCCCGCATCAGCTCGGCCATGTAGGCAGAACTCTGCAGGCCAATGGCGATCGTCACAGCGGTGAAGGTGTCGAGATTGATGCCCAGCAACACCGGCAGCGCATAGTAGCACCAGCAGATCAGAACCAGTGCGACGGAGGTGCGGAAGAAGTCGATGTAGATCACGGCGATCGGCAGCAGGTAAGGAATACGCTGGTGGCGCACGATGCCGAAGAAGATCCCGATGGGCGCCGCGATTGCGATCGACGAGGCGGACAGCGCGATCGTGTACGCCCCGCCTTCGAGCAATCTCGGCAGGTACCGCAGGACGATTGAAAAATTCCAGTCGTACGGCATGAGTCCCAGATTCTCCTTGCCGGCCGCAAGCGCCATTCCTGGTCGCCAATAGCGCCGCCAGGAACGATAACAGCTGAGACCGAAGCGGCAACACAAAAAATGGACTGCCATTCTGTTTTAGTAATGCCTGCGCGTCGGTCCGTGTTTGCCGCCTAGAAAATATCAAGCTCTCCGCATTAAGGCGCATGCACTAACCGGTCGCGAAGCGTCTGGAAGAGGATGACTCCCTCGACAATCGCGCCGCGCAGGGCGTAGTACGGCAGCTTGCGGAAGGTCGACGCCGGCAACGCCAGCTCGTCGATGCCGGCGTTGCCCACCGCCCAGCGTGCCAGCTCGCGCCCCATGATAGTAGCGGTGCAGATGCCTCGCCCGCTATAGCCCAGCGCGGCGCCTACGCCAGGCGCCAGCTCGAAGAGACGCGGGTAACGGTCGGGCGTCATCGCCATGAAGCCACTCCAGCGATACTCCCATTCGAGATCGCCGAGATGCGGAAACAACAGTTTTCCCTGACGCGGCAACTCACGATAGAGCGCGTCGCGATCTGCTCCCGATGTCGCGCCTCCACCGCCGAGATGCAGCCGACCATCTGGATGCATACGCACGCCGACGGTGAGGTAGCGTGTGTCGGACATGATCTGACCGTCGGGCAGGATAGTGCGGCGCTGGTTGGCGCTGAGCGGACGGCTCACGACCTGAGGCGTGCGCGTCGGCAGGAAGGTCTTCTTGAGACCCGGCCAGAAGTTGCCAGTATAACCGTTGGTGGCGATGATCACGGTGTCTGCTTCGATCGCGCCGCGGTCGAGACGCAGAGTCCATCGCGATCCCGTTCGGACGACAGCGCGCACATGCGCGCCGCTACGGATATTGCCCCCCTGCGAGAGCACTGCACCGGCGAGGCCGCGCGCGTATCCCAGTGGATTGATCGAGCCGCCGCGCGGATCGATGCAGCCGCCGGCGTAGAAGCTCGTGCCGCTCCTGTGCTCGATCTCGGTGCGCGACAGCATCTGCAGAGGCGCGCCACGCCCGACCCAGACATCGACGCGACGCTTAAGATCGGAGAGGCCGGCTGCCGAATGGGCTGCGGTGATGATGCCTGTGCGGCGAGCATCGCATTGCATGCCATAGCGTTCGATCAAGCCGAACACGAGATCCGGTCCCTGCCCGACCACGCGGATAAGTTCGCCACCGCGCTCCCTGCCGAAACGCTCCTCGATCTCATGCGGCTCGTGCTTGAGCGCGGCCACGACCTGACCATTGTTGCGCCCCGATGCCCCCCAACCGGGCTCGTGAGCGTCGAGCACGAGCACCGACTTGCCCTGCTCGGCGAGATGAAGGGCCGCGGAGAGGCCAGTGTAGCCGGCACCGATCACCACAACATCGGCCGTCTCGCTCCCGTCGAACGGCGGGATCGCCGGCCCCGGAACGGACGTTGCCGCCCAATACGAATCCGGCATGCCGCCCGGATCGTCCATCGGTATCGCGGCCATCATTGTCCTCCCGCTCAGATTCCGGACTGTTCGAACACAGCCCTCAGATCGCCGATGGCCGACTGCGCTCCAGGCGCCGCACCTCGAGCGCGTCGCGTACTCCATAATATTTGATCAGCGCCGACACGAGCGGTCGTGCCACCGGGTATAGCCAGATGCGCCGAGGCGGAGATGGCGGCAGCACAAACTCCTTTGCCGGCGTGCCGTGCGCGTAACGGGCCAGCTCGCGCCCGTAGATCGTTGCCAGCGCTACACCACGTCCATTGCAGCCCATCATCGCCAGGAGTCCTGGCGCCAATTCGTGGATATGCCATGAATTATCACCATTCATGGCCATGAAGCCGGTCCACCAGAAATCCGTCTCGATGTCGCCCAGTTGCGGAAAAATCGCCTTAAGGCGATCGAGAGTGGCACGCCAGGCGGGCTCGCGCTGCGAACCGAAGGCAGGCCCCTGGCCGCCGAACTGCAGGCGCCCATCGGCGTGCAAACGAATGCCCGAGAGCAGACGACGTGAGTCAGTCATCGGCTGACCGCCGGGCAGAATCGTTTTGCGAACATTGTCGCGGAGCGGCTTGCTCCCAAACTGGTAGGCACGCACAGGCACGATTGTGGAACGCAGCCCCGGCCAGAGATCGTCAGTGTAGGCGTTGGTGCACAGGAAGACATTAGCTGCCAGCACGCTTCCTTTCGCCGTGGTGAGCCGCCACTTGCCGCCGTCGCGTACCAGGTTGGTCGCGCGCGTGCCCTCGAAGAGCAGAGCGCCCGCCTTGAGGGCCGCACGCGCCAGTCCGCGCACATAGGCCAGCGGGTTGATGCTGGCGCCGCGCCCGTCGATCCAGGCTCCCAGATAGTAGTCGCTTCCGATCATGTCCGCCGCCTTCTGGCGGTCGAGCATCTGGACCGGGCGGCCACGCGATTGCCAATACTCCACGCGCTTCGCGTTGGCGCGCATAGCCGCCTCGGTGTGCGCGGCCATGATGATGCCGGGTACTGAATAATCGCACTTTATGCTGTGGCGCGCGATCAATTCAGCGACCACCGACGGCCCCTGCTCGGCGGCGTCGATCAGGCGCTGCCCGGCCACGGCGCCGTACTGCGCGATAATCTGGTCAGGATCGTGTTTGGTCGCAGGCGCGACATGGCCGGCATTGCGCCCCGAGGCGCCCCAGCCAATCTGATTGGCCTCCACAAGAACCACGCGCGCACCGCGCTCTACGGCGTGCAAAGCCGCAGAGCATCCGGCTATGCCGCCACCCACGATGACGATGTCGGCTTGCAGCGCGTCGGTAAGCGGCGCCAAGTTGAGTGTATCGCTCGCGCCGGCAGTGAACGTCGTGCGAGGCAGCTGCGACTCGTCCTCGATCGGAAGATACATGGTGGGCCCCCGTTCCGAATTACAATAGACCGTATGGCAAGCGCCGCATCAACAAAAAAGAACATGGTTCTATTTTCATAGACAGAGCACGCGTGCCGAAGGATCATTCGCACCGTTCAAACGAGGGAGCAGAAGATGGCCGCCACATGGACCCCCGCACCGACTGTGGCTGGCCCTGGCTGGGACACCGCTGGAACGAGCACGACCGGAGCCGACGATCTCGTCCGCACCTTGATCGGCGGCGGCATCAATCTCTGCCTCGCCAATCCCGGCACGTCTGAAATGCATTTCGTAGCCGCGCTCGATCATTCCGACGGCATGCGATGCGTGCTCACCCTGTTCGAGGGCGTGGCGAGCGGCGCGGCAGATGGATACTACCGCATGCTTCGCCGCCCCGCCGCGACCCTGCTGCATCTCGGACCGGGTCTCGCCAACGGTGCCGCCAATCTGCACAACGCCAAGAAGGCCGGATCTGGCATCGTCAACGTGATCGGCGAACACGCCACCTATCACATACCCTACAACGCGCCTTTGACTGCCGACATCGAGGGCATCGCCCGCCCCGTCTCGCATTGGGTGCGAACCGCGCGGAGCGCCTCAACGCTGAGCGCTGATGGCGCCGAAGCCGTGGCCACCGCATGCGACGGCGCGGGACAAATCTCGACTCTGATCGTACCCGCGGACATCGCCTGGTCGGCCGGGAATGGGAAGATTACCCCGGTTCGCGCCCCCCCTGCGCGCGCCATCGCCTCGGCCGACGCTATCGCCGCAGCAGCCACGGCCCTGCGAGCGGGTGCCAGCAGCCTGCTGCTGGTAGGCGGAACGGCACTCACTGAACGCGGCAAACAAGTCGCGGGCGCCATCGCGGCCGCGACAGGCTGCATGCTGCGCTCGCCGATCTCGAGTGCTCGCACCGCGCGGGGAGCGGGCCGCATCGAGATCGCGCGCGTGCCGTACGCGGGAGACGAGGCGATCAAGGCGTTGGCGGGCGTCCAACGGCTCGTGCTGTGCGGCGCGCGGCAGCCAGTCTCCAACTTTGCCTTCCCCGACCGCTCCAACGTGCTGACGCCGAACGGCTGTCGCTTTTTTGAACTCGCAACGATCGATGACGATCTTGTGGGCACACTCGAGGCCCTAGCCGACGCACTCGGCATAAGCCGCTTCGAGCCGGCGATCGCTGCGCCGCCGCGTCCCGAGCGGCCAACCGGCGCGCTCCATCCGGAGGGTATCGCGCAGGCCATCACCGCGCTCCTGCCGGACAACGCCGTCGTCGTTGACGAAGCAGTAACGACAGGTCGCGGGTTCGCCAAGTTCACGATGGGCGCAGCGCCGCACGACTGGCTACAGAACATGGGCGGCTCGATCGGCTACGGCATGCCGGTCAGCATCGGCGCGGCCTTGGCCTGCCCCGATCGCCAGGTGCTCTGCCTCGCCGGTGACGGCAGCGCCATGTACACGACGCAAGCGCTGTGGACGATGGCGCGCGAGCAACTCGACATCACAGTGGTGATCATGGCCAACCGCGCCTACCAGATCCTGCGCGCGCAACTGCCGCGCGTTGGTATCGCCAATCCCGGTCGCCGGTCGATCGACATGCTGACCCTCGATCGGCCGACCCTCGACTGGCGGGCGATGGCCAAGGCGCATGGGGTGGAAGCCGGGCAGGCCACCGATCTCGACGGACTGGTCCGCCAGCTCAAGCGCGGGTTCTCGGTGCGCGGCCCCTACCTCATCGAGGTCATCCTCTAGGAGCGTAATGCGGCCTTCGGCCGGGACTACTCGGCCGCCCGGTTCCCGGTATGCAGGGCGCGCATTTCCAAAGCATCGCGCAGACGGTACCATTTGGTGATGGCGGCGGCGCCGAAGCCCGAGAAGGCGTGCATACCGATCGGCTGCAGCGGCGCCATCGGCAAGGTGAGTTTATCCGCCAGTACGCCGCCGACATGGCGAGCCAGGTCGCGACCATAGATGGTGGCCAACGCCACGCCGCGGCCATTACAGCCCAGCACCGTGAACACGCCCGATGCCAGCGTGTGCATCTGCCAGGAATCGACCTTGTTAAAGGCCATCCAGCCGGCCCACCAATCGTCGATCTCGACGTCGCCCATCTGCGGGAACAGCTCTTGGACGCGGCCCAGTGCGTATTTCCAGCTCGGCGCGCTGCCCGCCTGCATCCATGGGCCGCTGCCGAAATGGAGTCGTCCATCTCCATGAACGCGCAGCGAGATCAGCGCGCGACGGGTGTCGATCATCGGTTGCCGCCCAGGCAGGATCGACTTCAGCAGATTGTCCGACAGCCGCTTGGTGGTGAATTGCACCGTCCGGACCGGGATGACGGTGCGACGTAGGCCAGGCCATAGATCGTCGGTATAGGCATTAGTGCAAAGGAAGACATTGGCTGCCCTGATGCTGCCCTCTGGCGTCTGAACGCGCCACTTGGCACCGTCGCGCGTCAGCGACGTCGCGCGCGTATTTTCGTGGACCTGAGCGTGCGTCTTGATGGCGGCGCGCGCTAGTCCACGCACATAGGCTAGTGGGTTGATGCTGCCACCCCGCCGGTCGATCACGCCGCCGAGATAAAGGCGACTGCCCAGCATTGACTCGAGCTTGTCGCGGTTCAGCATCTCGAGCGGGCGGTCGCGGGCTTGCCAATAGCGCGCGCGCTGCTCCAGTCCTTCGAGCGCCTGGTGCGTATGGGCAGCAGTGATGATACCGGGGATTGACAAGTCGCACTCGATGCCATGGCGGCGCGCCAACTCTTCTACGATTTGTGGGCCGTTCTCGCTGGCGTCGATGATGCGCTCTCCGGCTTCTCGCCCGTAGATCCGCAGGATCTCCTCGGGTTCCTGCTTGGTCGCGGCCGGAAGATGCCCGGCGTTGCGGCTGGACGCGCCCCAACCAATGCTGCGGCCCTCGACCAGGACCACGCGGGCACCGGCCTCTGCGGCGTGCAGTGCCGCAGAGCATCCGGCGATACCGCCGCCAATGATCGCGATATCGGCCTCCACCGCCTCCTTGAGGGGCGGCAATCCGAGCGGCGCGCCGCCATCCTTACGGTAGGGTGTACGAGGCAGATCGGCGCTGTCATGGAACGGAGTGAACATGGACCCCCCTAGCGAAGTTCGGCGCAGAAGGACTGGATACGAGCACACGCCTCCTTCAGGCTATCCATGTCAGACGCATAAGAGAGACGAAGATAGCCGTTCATGCCGAATGCCGAACCTTGCACCGTCGAGACATGCTGCTCGTCGAGCAAGGCGAGTGCCATATCGGTGTCGTCCCGCAACAATCTGCCGCCGCCGCTCGTCCTGCCCAAACATGCGGCAACGCCGGGGAAGGCATAGAAGGCGCCGTCCGGCCGGTGACACGTAAGAAGCGGCACTCTGCCCAACATGTCGAGCACAAGATCGCGCCGCTGGCGATAGATCTCGCGCCATGTCGCCACGAGGTCCTGCGGGCCGTCGAGCGCGGCCACCGCCGCCGCCTGGCTGATGGTACAGATTCCCGACGTCACCTGGCCCTGGACCTTGAGCATGCCGTCGATGAGTTGTTTGGGGCCGCCGCAAAAGCCGATGCGCCAGCCTGTCATCGCGTACCCCTTTGAGCAGCCGTTGACCGTTAGCACGCGATCCTTCAAAGCCGGCGCCACCTCCGCGATGGTGGAAAAGGGGACGCCTGAATAGAGCAGGTGCTCGTAAATGTCGTCCGTCAGAACCCAAATTTCCGGATGGCGTTCGAGAAGTTCGGCCAGCACTTGGAGGTCGCCCCGGGTGTAGACAGTGCCAGTAGGATTATTAGGAAAATTCAGCACGACCCAGCGAGTGCGCTTCGTAATCGCGGCCTCAAGATCCTCGACGCGCAGTCGGAAGCCGTTGTTCTGGGGGCACGCGACCATCACGGGCTTGCCGCCCACCGAGCGTGCCATGTCCGCATAGCTCGCATAGCAGGGGACCGGCACGATCACCTCGTCGCCCGGCTCAAGCGTCGCCATAAACGCGTTGAAGATGAGCTGCTTGGCACCGTTACCGGCCATGATCTCGCCTAGCGCGTAGTTGAGGTTATTATCGCGCCAGAACTTTCGTTGCACCGCCTCCTTGAGTTCACGCGTGCCGTCGAGTGGGGGATAATGCGTATCGCCACTCCGCGCGGCATGGACGGCCGCGTCGACAATGTGCGGCGGAGTGTCGAAATCTGGCTCGCCGGTCGACAAGCTCACAACCTTGACACCACGAGCAGCGAGCTCGCGCGCCTTAGCTGTCATCGCCGAGGCCGGCGAGACGGAAATGCCGCCGACGCGGCTTGCAAGCTGGGGCACAATTCCTCCGGGTTGTTCTTCTACTATTTCTTGCTCGAGGTCGCGCCGGACCCAGCGGTCCGGCCCTTGACGCCATACGATTTCTCCGCTTCGGCGAGGCTGATCAGGCCGTATTCAATGTCGCGAGCGACCAGCTTGGGATCACGCGTCGCAGGATCGCCGTAACCGCCGCCGCCCGGCATCTCGATAATGACGCGATCACCTGCAGGGACGATGTGGAGACCCTTTTCGCGGAATTCCGCGCCTGACTGGAGGCGGAGCCGGCCGACTGCGCCATTCATCCCACCCGCCCGGCCGCGCGCCGGATAAATCACGCGCTCAAAGCGATGATAGATACCGACCGGCGACGATTCGCGATTGCTTACCTCCATGATCTGGCCCAACCCGCCGCGATGGCGCCCCGCTCCACCGGAATCGATACGCAGTTCCTTGCGCCAGACGACAATAGGCGTGATGGACTCCGTGACCTCGACCGGAACGTTGCGGACACCGCTGGGGAATGGCGTCGCCGACAAGCCGTCCTGCGTAGGTCGTGCGCCGGCCCCGCCGGAATGGAACGTCGTCACATTGAAGGCGGTGCGCACTTCCTCCGCGCGGCCACTAAGACCATGCCCCGCGACCATACTGAGGTTCCACAGCGAAGACGTGCCCTCCGCCGGCATGGTTCCGGGTAGTGCCTGGTCCAGGCAACCAAAAATGATGTCGGGCAGCATGTGGCCAATGATCGAACGCGAATAGACCGCCGCCGGATGCTGGGCGTTGACGATGCACGTTTCGGGTGCGGTCACGGTGACGGCGTCGAGCGTGCCTGCATTATTGGGGATCCAGGGCGCGACGGCGCATTTCACGCCGAACGCCGTATAAGCATCGGTGTAGCAGAGAGGACAATTGATCGCGAAGCTCGAGATGCCGGAGGTTCCGGTATAGTCGACCCGAATTGATCCCTCCTCGACGGTGAGCGTTCCCACCAGCTCGACTGGTGCCTCGAACCCGTCGATTGTCATGCGGGAGGTCCAGCTTCCCCGCGGCAGTTTGTCTATCGCCTCGGCCATCGCCGCGCGACTGCGGCCGATGATGGTATCCGCCAGTTCTTCGAGGTCCTGGAGCGCGAACTCGCCCATCATCTCGAGCAATCGGGTAGATCCAATATCGTTGCAGGCAGCGAGACCGTAGATGTCGCCCACCACCTGGATCGGCTCGCGCACGTTAGCACGAACGATGCGAAGCAAATCCTCGTTCATCACGCCGCCCCGCGCGAGGTGCATCATCGGAATCTGCAGCCCCTCGTGGAATATTTGCTTACCGGCCGGGCTCTGGCCAATTCCCCCGATATCGACGACATGCGTGGTGCAGGCGAACAGAGCGACCGCCTTGCCGCCTTTGAAGGTGGGCGTAACGACCGTAAGGTCGAAGAGATGCCCGGTACCTTTCCACGGATCGTTGGTGATCAGCGCATCGCCCGGCTTCAGCGTGTCGATCGGATAGCTCTCGAGGAAGTGCCCGACCGAGCGAGCCATAGAGTTGACGTGGCCGGGTGTTCCCGTGACGGCCTGCGCCACCATGCGGCCGCGACGGTCGAACACGCCGGCAGAGATATCACCGGCCTCGCGCGCCGCCGTGCTGAAAGCCGTGCGAATCAGTGTCTGCGCCTGCTCCTCGACGACGGAGATAAGACGATTCCAGAGGACCTGGACCTCGATCTCGCTGAGTCGGACCTTCATGGCGCTCTCCAGTCGATGACGATATGGCCTGCCCCGTTCAGCGAAGCGGTGAAGCCCGACGGAACCAGCGTGGACGTCTCGGGCTCCGCGATGATCGCCGGCCCGCGCACCGCCGCGCCCGCCGACAGGCTCACCCGTGTATAAATGCTAGCGGCTACCGCTTGGCCTGTGCCCGGATCGATCAAGTGGCGCGTGCCGACAGCCGACGGTCCGGCTTTGGCCGTCACCGGCGCCTGCCGCGCCGGCAGGATACGCGCCTCGGTCAGAGACAGCGTCCAGCTCAGCGCCTCGACGTCGAGTAGCGGGATCGTGCGCCCGTAGAGCGCATGGTAGACTTGGTCGAAGGCGTGCTGGAGGTGGGCGGTGCCACCGACGAGAAAGGCCTCGGGCGGTATCGGCACACGAACCTCGTGTCCTTGACCGCGATAGCGCATGAAGGCCACCCGCTCCTCCTCCAGCGCCGCACCGGGCGCACCCAGGCGCACCACCGCCTCGGCTTCACTTCGCATTTCCGCGAACAGGGCGGTCACGTACTCTGGTGAATATTCCTTGAGCGGCACGAGTCGCGTGCGAACGACCTCGTAGCCGATCGGCGCTTGCAAGAAGCCGTAGGCCGAGCCGACGCCTGCGCCAACGGGAATGATCACGCGCGAAATGCCGAGCTTCTGCGCGAGCCGCGCGGCATGCAGCGGTGCGGCGCCGCCGAAAGCTATCATGGTGCGGTCGACCATGTCCTTGCCGTTCTCGACGGCGTGCACACGCGCGGCGCTCGCCATCGTCTCGGTGACCAGTTCGGTTATGCCATAGGCTGCCTGCGTACGGTCCAGACCGATTTTGTCCGCCACGATTTCCTGCACTGCAGTTTCGGCGGCCTTCGGCAACAAATCTATATAGCCGCCGGCGAAGTTCGCCGGGTCGAGCCAACCCAGCAGCAGATCGGCGTCAGTGACGGTGGGCATCGTACCACCGCGGCCGTAGGAGGCGGGGCCCGGCGTCGAGCCGGCGCTGTCGGGACCCACGGTGATGCGGCGCATCGGGTCTGTGCGCGCGATCGAGCCGCCGCCGGCGCCGATCTCGACCATGTCGATGACCGGAATGCGAACGGGAATGCCGCTGCCCCGGACGAAGCGTGCCGCACGTGCGATCTCGAAATGGCGGGACTGCTGGGGCCTGAGCTCATCGATCAGCGTGATCTTGGCGGTGGTGCCACCCATATCGAAAGCGAGCGCCTTTTCTATGCCGTTCTGCGCCGCCACGCCTAGCGCCATGATGGCACCGCCGGCTGGACCACTCTCGACAAGACGAATGGGAAAGCGCCGCGCTGTTTCCACGGTCGTGACGCCGCCTGACGACATGATGAGAAGTAGCGGACCATTGCAGCCTAACGCCTTCAGCCCCTGGTCGAGCCGCTGCAGATAGCTCTCCATGACCGGCAGCACATAAGCATTTGCCACGGTAGTCGAGGCGCGCTCGTACTCGCGGATTTCGGGGCAGACTTCGCTCGAAATGGCGATCACCGCATCAGAAATCCTGCGTGAGATGATTTCTCGCGCGCGCTGCTCGTGCGCGGCATTCTGGTAAGAGTGCATGAAGCAGATGGCAACCGCTTCGATGCCGTCGGCTACAAGCCGGTCGGCTAGCTTTTCCACCGCCGCCTCGTCGATCGCGAGCAAGACCGACCCGTCGGCGGCGACACGCTCTGGCACTTCGTAACGAAGCGGCCGGGATACCAGTGGATCGGGCCTCTCCATGTAGATGTCGTACTGCTCGAACCGATGCTCGTAGGCGATCTCTAGTGAATCGCGGAAACCCTGGGTCGTGACCAGGGCGGCGCGTGCGCCCTTGCGTTCTATCAGTGCGTTCGTGGCGAGAGTCGTGCCATGGATCACGAGATCGAGGGAAGACGCTTCGATGCCGGCTTGGGTCAGCACGGTGCGGATGCCTTCGAACACACCGCGCTCGGGCGCATCGGAGGTCGTCAACACCTTGGTCGAGATGAACCGCTCGCCGATTTCTAGGACGAAGTCGGTAAAGGTGCCGCCGATGTCGATCGCCAAACGTACTGGAGTCTTGCTCATGTACCGGCTGCCATTCGAATTCTAGGAGGAAGCACGGCGCGACGACCGGACGGCGCGCCACACTCGATGTGGAGTTGCGGGCATGTCGAGCTCGGTAACCCCCAGTGGCGCCAACGCGTTCAGCACCGCGTTCATGATCGTCTGCGGCGCGGCGATGCAGCCCGCTTGTCCTGAGCCCTTGACCCCGAGCCGGTTGGATGGTGTCGGCGCCGTCGTATCGAGCCCCCCGCCAAAGGTCGGCAGGTCATCGGCACGCGGCAAGGCGTAGTCCATGAATGAACCGCTGAGAAGCTGACCGGAATCCGGATCGAACACGACATGTTCCGTCAACGCCTGCCCGATACCCTGGACCACACCGCCATGGACCTGCCCCAGGGTCAGCACCGGATTGATCAGCCGGCCGAAATCGTCGATCAGCGTGTAGCGCTCCAGCCGAACGATGCCGGTTTCGGGGTCGATCTCTACCTCGGCGACATGGCATCCGTTCGGGAAAGTGTAGAGATCTGACACGTTGGAGCCGATGGCTTCGAGCCCGGCTGTGAGTCCCTCGGGCAGGTTAGCTGGATCGCGGGCCGCGTTGGCCACCGCGGCGATGCTGATCGAGCGGTCTGTAGTCTGCACGAAGAAGGTGCCGTCGGAGAAGGACACGCGATCCAGCGGCGCCTGCAGAAGATGTGCCGCGATGCGGCCAGCCTTAACCAGGAGGTTCTCGACCGCAAGCACCAGAGCTGTGCCCCCCAAGTGCATGGAGCGTGCCCCACCATGCCCGCCACCGCTCGGCAGCAGACATGTATCACCCTGGTCGAAGCGGAAGGCGGAAACCGGCAGACCCAGCATGTCGGCCGCGATCTGCGGGTAGGTGGTCTCGTGCCCCTGCCCGTTCGACTGCGTGCCCACGGCGAGCGAGACCATGCCATCGGGCTCAAACGCAACACGCGCCACTTCATTTGGCGCGCCTCGCGCCGTCTCTAGGAAGCACGCGACCCCCATACCGCGCAGCAAGCCGGCCGCCGCCGACTGTGCGCGGCGTCCAGCGAAGCCCGCCCGATCGGCGACGCGTATCGCTTCTTCCAGCGTCGCGCCGAACAAGCCACCCTCGATCTGCATGCCCATCGCGGTGCGATAGGGAAAGGACGAAATGATGTTGCGTCGGCGAAGTTCGACGGCATCGATTCCGGTGCTCGTCGCCGCCAGATCCACCAGGCGCTCGATGATATAATTGGCTTCCGGCTTGCCCGCGCCACGATAGGCGTCGATCGGCGGCGTGTTGGTAAAGGCGCCGCGAACCTGCATGCAAACCGCGGAGATGGCATAGACGCCTGCCATGGCGCTACCGGCGGCCGTGGTCGGACTGAGCGGACCGTTGGTCGAGAGATAGGCACCCATGTTGGCAACCGTGTCGACCGCCAACGCAAGGAAGCGACCTGATTTATCGAGCGCAAGCCTGGCACGCGAGACATTATCTCGCCCATGTGTGGAACTCACAAAATCCTCGATGCGTTCCGAGACCCAGCGGACTGGCCGACCCAGCCGCCGGGCGGCCCACATCACAAGGACCCATTCGGGATAGACGAAGTTCTTCATGCCGAACCCGCCACCGACGTCGGGCACAGTGAGCCGCAGCCGCTCGGCCGGGATATGAAAGACAGAGTCGGCCAACTGCTTGCGGATTCCGTGCACCGCCTGGCCCGTCAGCGTGAGATGCAGCAGATCCGCAACAGAATCGTAGGTCGCGATTGCGGCACGCGTCTCCATTGGCGCCACGACGACCCGGTTGTTAACCAGTTCGCACTCAACTACGTGCGAAGCCGAGTTCATCATAACCTCGACGGCAGCCGAATCGCCCTTGCGGAACAGGAACGCCGAATTGCCCGGCGCCTGCGGCCAGATCAACGGTGAACCAGGCGCCACCGCGGCCAGACTGTCGACCACGCAGGCCAAGGATTCGTATTCAACCTCGATCGCCTCGGCCGCGTCGATGGCCGCCTCCACAGACAAGGCGACGATGAAGGCGACGGGATCGCCGACGTGACGCACGATGCCGTCAGCGAGCGCCGGCCGCGGCGGCACAATGATCGGCTCTACCGCATCTATGACGCTGATGCAGGGCAGATTGCCAATGCCGTCGATAGCAAGATCGGCGTGCGTGAGAATCGCCACAACACCCGGCAGCGTTCGCGCGGCTGCGACATCCATGCGGACGATACGTGCATGTCCGTGCGGAGAGCGTAGCACGTGGCCCTGCAGACAATCCGCCACTGGCGCGTTGGCGACATAGGTGCCCCTGCCAGTCAGAAACCGATTGTCCTCGAGGCGTGCGAGCGACTGGCCTTGATAGCGGTCCGGCATCGAATCCACTTCCCGCGAGAACCGATTATCCCGAACGATAGCGACGGCGCCGCCATGTCGAATGAACCCAAGATTCGCACAAGCGGATTTCGAAGTCTAGGAAAAGAACGACGTTCCATTTTCTTCATAATTCACCCTCGCCCGCGGTGATCGTTGCAAATCCGCCGACGCGAGGCTATCGATCTGCCCTGCGGGTGGTTAAACAGAGCGTCTCTTACCGCCTTCCAATGAGAAGCGAGAGCTAGGGAATGCCAGCAAAAATAACGACAGCGCCCGTTCGTACTTCTCTCAAGCAATCGGCGGCGCGAAAGGGACCGGCCGCCGTCGTCGAGCGCGCCCGCCCCTCGTCGGCGGACGGCAAACCTATTGCAGCTGTTGAACGCGCACTCCAGGTCCTCAGCGCCTTCCGAACATCACCGCGCCTGACACTCAGCGAATTGTCGAAGCAGACCAACTTGTTCAAGAGCACGCTGCTGCGTATCTTGTCGACACTCGAGCGGCATGGCTACGTCACGCGACTGGGGGACGGTCAATACCGCATAGGCGGCGTGGTTTACGAGCTCGGGTCAGGCTACATCGCCTCGTTCATGCTTGAGGACGTGATAAAGCCGGCGCTTGAATCTCTGTCTGAGGCCACCGGTGAAAGTGCCGCGTTTTACGTTCGCTCGGGAATACGACGGCAGTGCGTGTTCCGTGTGGACTCCCCGCAGGCAGTGCGACACGTCATCCTAACTGGTCAAATCCTCGATCTCGACAAGGCCGCGACAAGCTTAATCTTTCGCCGCTACGAGAACGACGACTTTCGCCCGAGCTCATTGGTCAACTATGAAAATCATTGTATCGCCACTTCTGGCATTGGCGATTCGCAGACCGCCTCCGTCGCTGCGCCCATCTTCGACACCAAGGGTTTCCTGGGCGTGATGAACGTTTCCGGACCGGTCAATCGCTTCACCCAATCCAGCATCAACCGTTTTAGGATCAAGCTGGCCAGCACGGCCGCTCGTATCTCCAGCGGCTTGGGCGGCTTCTCGACATCGATGGGGGGCAGATAGAATAAGGAATAGTGGAAATGCACCAAGCACGCTGCATTAGGCACGCGGTTTTGTTGCTATTCATTATGTATGCGCTTGATGCTAACAGACCACTCCAATAGTTGGAGTACCCATGGCTAAGAAGAAATTTGTGAAGACGAAGCGCACGCCCTGGACGAGAACTATGCACGCTGAATTACGCAAGCATTCGAAAACACGAACACCGGTAGCGAAGATATCAAAACTGATGAAGCGGACTGTGGGTGCGTTGCGCCAGCAGGCGCTTAAGATGGGTATCGGCTTAGGTCACCAGCGCTAACGCTGCCTCGGGGCGAGAGCGCTGTTAGCGTTCTCTAGTACCGCTCCGATCTGCAACTTAGTACGAAAAGTACATTTTCTACTGGGTGGCGAATCCAAACGGCCAGCCGGTCCGGCCGCTCTCGCCGATACAAGGCAATTAGGTAATAATCTAGCTGCTTCACTTCGGCCTTAAATGATTCCTTGTCGGGGAAATGCAAGTCTCAGCAGCTCAAATTCCTTCTCGCACAGTTCCGCGCAGAGTAGCGTTGCGCCAGCGGCTTCGATGGCCTGGCGGACGCCGGTAGCCTTATGGGCCGGCAGATTGCCCATGATGACGATGTCGTCCGGTCGCAAGGATGGCGCCAGACCGGCATGTTCTTGCCTACTACCAGACCGGCATGTTCTTGCCTACTACATGACGCCGCGCCGCGACGAAGTCTACGTCATGGGCGCCGTCTCGGCCGATCACTGGGAGGGTGACGACACGCCGATCCGGGGCAGCCACGACGACTTCATGACGGCCTTCGCGGATTTCCATCCGGACATGCGGCGGGCGGTGGAAGCCGCGGCCGACGTCATGATCTGGCCGATCTGCGACCGGTGGGTATCGCCCTCCGTGGTGAAACGAACTTCCCGCTGGAATGACCATGGCGGGGAAGTTCCCTAGGTCGGTGAACCCGGTTGGGTCCGTGGCGACACGCAGGGCCTCGGTCTTGATCTCAGCGCCCCATATTTCGGCCGACTTTGCGCCGGTTCGAATGGTCACATGCAAAGGCCATCCACGCTTGGACCCGTTGGAGCCGTGCCAGCGCAGAACTTGCCGATCAATGAGTCCAGCGGAGATTGGGCCAGGAGCCGAACACTTAGGCTGAGTTCCAGCCGCCCTCGACCATCAGGACTGAGCCGGTGGTGAATGACGAATCGTCACTGGCCAAGAACAGGGCGGCCTTTGCCACCTCGTCGACCGTGCCGAAACGACCCATCGGGTGGCGGTCGAGTGAACGCTGGCGGGCCGCCTGGGCGTCGGGCTGGCGAGCGAACGAACGGTGCAGGAACGGCGTATCGATGGCACCGGGCACGATCACGTTGGCACGGACTTTGTCGGTTGCATAGTCCAGCGCCACCGAGCGCGTAAGGCTGACCACGGCGCCCTTCGACGCCGCGTAGCTGGCGCTGCTCCGACCGCCGCTAAATGCGATCTGTGAGGCCACGGTAATCAGCGAGCCCCCACCGCCCTTGATCATCGCCGGCAGAGCAGCGCGCAGCCACAGGAAGGTGCCCTTGGCATTGACCGCGAGTACGCGATCCCAGTCTTCTTCGGAGGTATCGCCGAGTTTCTTGCCCACCGACATGCCAGCGGCAGTGAGTACGATGTCGACGTGCCCCCATTCGGCGACCATGGCGGCCACGGCCGCCTCGGCCAGCCCTGCATCGGTCACATCACTCTCGACGGCCAGCGAAGCAGCACCTCCAGACCGAAGATCGGCGGCAAGCGATGTGATTCCTGCGCCGTCGCGATCGACGAGCATCACGCTCGCCCCCTCCGCCGCAAAGACACGCGCCGCAGCGGCCCCGATGCCCGAAGCGGCTCCGGTGATCAATGCTGTTTTGGCCTTCAGCCGCATCTGCTATCTCCGATTAGACTAGGATGCGGGCCAAAAACCGCTTCAGGCGCTCGTGCTGGGGATTACCGAAGATCGCTTCGGGCACTCCCTGCTCGACAATGCGCCCCTGATCCATGAACACGACACGATCGGCGACGCGGCGGGCAAAGCCCATTTCGTGGGTGGCGACGAGCATGGTCATGCCCTCGCTCGCGACCTTCTCCATCACCGCCAGCACCTCGCCCACGAGCTCCGGATCCAGCGCCGAAGTCGGCTCGTCGAACAGCATCACCTTGGGGTTCATCGCAAGAGCTCGAGCGATGGCGACACGCTGGCGCTGGCCTCCCGAGAGATGTTCCGGGTAGGCCTCCATCTTCTCTCCGAGCTCGACCTTTTTCATCAGCTCGTGTCCAATGCGTGCGGCCTTTTGGGTCGACATTCCGCGCACTTCGACCAACCCCAGGATGATGTTCTCCAGTGCCGTCTTGTGCGGCCACAGGTAAAAGCCCTGGAACACCATGCCAATTTCGGCGCGTTGGGCGGCGATCTCGCGGCCGTTCATGCGCCGCTGACGGGCATTGCCCTCGTGAAAGCCGACGCGGTCACCGTCGACCTGCACTGTGCCGCTGGTCGGCGTTTCGAGGAAATTAATGGTGCGCAGCAACGTGCTCTTGCCTGAGCCACTCGGTCCGATCAGGCAGACCACTTCGCCAGGCTGGACTGTAAGATCAATTCCGGCAAGGGCGTGCACGTTCTCGCCAAACTGCTTATGGAGACCCGCGACCTCGATCATTGGTCGGTCAGCCATTGCTGTCGACGGCGAGCAAAAGCTGGCGACGGCGGCGGTTGCTTAACCCACGCTCGTCGTAGCGCAACAGCCGCTCGAACCAGAGCTGCAGGATGGTGAGGCTGCTGGTGAGGAGCAGATAGATGGCCCCAGCAGCCGTCAGGATCTCGATGGCGCGGTAGGTGCTGGAATAGATCATCTGCGCCGTGAGCATCAGCTCCGGCACAGTAATCACGGAGGCGAGAGAGGACCCCTTGGTGTGCGAAATGAAGTTGGTCATGTAGGGCACGATGATGACTCGCAGCGCCTGCGGCAGCACGACAGTGCGCAGGATCCGCGGCCACGTCATGCCGACGGCCTGGGCCGCCTCGATCTGGCCGTGGTGCACCGCCTGGAGGCCGGCGCGCAGGATCTCACAGTTGTAAGCGGTAGTACTGAGCGACATGGCAATAATCGCCGCCGGGAACGGATCCAGCGTGACGCCAAAGGCGGGCGCCGCGTAGTAGACGAAAAAAAGATGCAGCAGCATCGGCGTGCCACGAAAGATCAGGACGTACGTCCAGACCACTCCGCGCAGCACGCCGATGTTCGACATCCGTCCCAGCGCCAGGAAGAAGCCCAGCACCGTTCCGATCGCCTGGCTGAGCAGGGTAATGACGATCGTCACGCCAGCCGCCTTGAACAGGATCGGCAGGTACGGGATGACCATGCTGAAATCAATCGTCATTGCATCGCCCATTGACAGGTAAAAGGGTGCTCCCGGCAGGCTCAGGGATTGTTATCAACCAATTGGGCGCTGTAGTTCTGGATTCCGAAGAACTGCAGACCCCATTTGTCGAGCAGGCTCTCCTTCTTCATATCGCGGATCGCCTGATCGATGGCAGCCTTGAGTTCTTTCGAACCTTTCTGCATCGGCACGCCGACGTAGCGCACACTATAGGGCTCGCCGGCAATCGCACCCGCGCCCGGGTGAGTCTTCAGGAATTGCGCCGCGGCAGTATCCGGCGTGATCGCCACGTCGATGCGGCCGATGACGAGGTCGGCAAACATCTCGGTGTTCCCGGCATATCCCTTGAAGGATTTGAACTGACCGAATTTCTTCTCGATTTCGCGCGCTGGGACTTCACCGTCGTTGCCACCCGAGATGCCGCCAACGTTCTTGCCTTTGAGGTCCTTGTAGCTCTTCACATCGGCAACGCCGGCGCGCACTACGGCGACGACCGCCGAACGCGAATAGGGGATCGAATAGTCGAAAATCTCCCGACGTTCGGGCGTGATGTTGACGTTTGAAAATACAGCATCGAAGCGCCCGGTCTGCAGTCCCGGCAGGATGCCCTTGAAATCGAGGCGGGCTAGGTCCATCGGCACACCTAGCTTCTTCGCGACGTAGCGTGCGACTTCGATGTCGTAGCCCTGAAGTTCGTTTTTCTCGTCCACGAACATGGCTGGGGGCAGGTTGCCGCTTGTCGCCGCCAGCAGCTTGCCGCGTTTCCTGATTTCCGGCAGATCGGCGGCTAGGGCGGCACTCGCCAGAGCCCCCAAAGCTGCCAGCGCGACCGTAAATGCCATCAGATTTCGTGCCGTTAATTCTCGCATTATTTTCTCCCCATGTTTCCCAAGCAATGTCGCGCACCCAACTTGCCAACAGCCGGGCCATTTAAACGCACAAGAATGAACGCCCTCAACCTCATGCCACGCCGTACGGCGCTTCCGCCATCGTGTTCGAAGGCGATCGAATTATCGCGCCGTCCTTCATTACCAGCTCGATATTCCGCTGATCCTTTAGAACCGAGATATCGGTCAGCGGATCGCCGTTGACGACAACAATATCCGCCGACTTTCCGACCTCAATGCTGCCTGTCTGCTCTTGGAGTCTGAGCGCGGTTGCCGCACCAAGCGTCGCTGCAACGATCGCGTCCATCTCACTCATCCCGTACCGGACCATGAGCTCCAGTTCGCGCGCGTTCGTACCGTGCTCGGTGACGGCATTTCCACAATCCGAACCCATGGCAATCGGCACGCCGGCGCGCCATGCCTTCCGGAAGCTTTCGACATGCCGGTCGAGCGTGCGTTTGGCCGCGGAAATTGCCGAATCGCGCATCTTCGAGGCTTCGCCCGTGGTCACGATCGCTTCGAAGATATAGATGGTCGGAACCAGCGCGGTTCCGCGCTCGAGCATTGCTTCAATGATCCGATCGTCGAGACGCGAACCGTGCTCGATCGTGTCGACTCCCGCCTTGACGGCGGCAAGGGTGCCTTTTTCAAAACACGCGTGCGCGCAAACGTATTTTCCCTTGTTGTGAGCCTCCTCGACCATGACCGACATCTCGGCGTCGGTAAAATCCTGGTCGCCGCCATCACCGAACGTTCCCGTCGCGAAGAATTTGATCCAATCGGTCTTGTTCTTGATGTTGCGGCGGACCGCCTTGCGAACCCATTCCACGCCGTCGGCGACCCTCGTCTCGATGTCGGTGCGAATAAGCCAGTCGGGAAAGTAATCCGCAGTCCCACCGGTGGTCGTCAGATTGGGGCCACTTGCAAGGATACGCGGGCCAACGACGATGCCGGCATCGATGGCATCTCTCAGGCATACCGCGATGTTGCCGACGTCACCAACGTCGCGCAACATCGTGACGCCCATTTCGAGGCTTCGGCGCGCGCGCGCGAGCCCCTTTAGCGTGATCGTGGGCAGCGACATGTCGAGGTGACTGGGAACGTCGCCTGCACCAAGACGCACTTTATCCGAGGGACCACTGCGGAGATGCACATGGCAATCGATCATGCCCGGCATGATCGTTTTGCCTCGAATATCCATTACAAGGTAGTCCGGAGGCAGATTCGAGTTCCCGCCTTCGACCGAGACAATACGATCGTTTTCCACCAGCACGGTGGCGTTCTTTACAGGCGGTCGTCCCGTGCCGTCGATCAGGACTCCGCCCACAAATGCCTGACGAATTTTCGAGCTTTTCTCAGTCATCTCGACGCCGTCCGGGTCTGTTCGACCTTCTGCTTCCCAAGCCAATCCAGGTAGTCGCCAAAGGCTCGGTCGAGATCGTACGCTGGCTTGAACCCGATTTCCTCGTTGAGCCGCGAGACGTCCAACCGGGACCGATCGACGTCGCCATGATAGTCAACCGTCGCAGGTTCTCCATCTTCGGCAATACGGAAGCACGTGTCGGGGAAAGCCGCCTCGAGCCGACGGCACCAGTCGGCTACGTCCCACTCGTGTCCGAGACCAACGTTTACGACGCCGCACGGAGGTGTTTCCCGATCCAGAATGCACAACACAGCGTTGGCAACGTCCCGGCTGTAAATCCAGTCGCGTCGTCCAGCGCGCGGCAGGACGATCGTCTTTTCGCCACGTAGCGTCGCATCCGTCACCTGATAGATGGCGCTCAGCGTATCGCGGACACCGGTGTCGTGCTCCCAAGGCCCGAAGACCGAACCGATACGCACACAGCGCAGATCTAGTTGATCATCCGCCGCGATCCGTTGAGCGATCCGTTCGGCAGCAAATTTGCTTACGGCATAGATGCTTTCCGGCCTTGGCGGGGTATTGTCTTCGCTGAGAGGAGTATGCGAAACGCCGCCGGCGCCGTAGACAGCTGCCGATCCCAGGTAAAGAAATTTCTCGACGCTCGACCCGTTGGCGGCGCTGAGGGCGTTGACAGTTCCGGAAATGTTGATCTCGATCGTTCTGGTCGCGAGGCCTGCTTCGCGCCGCGATCCCGGCGAGATCGCAGCGCCATGAATCAAGCTATCGCAGCCTGCCGCCGCCCGGGAAATCGAGCCGGAGTCCCGGACGTTGCCTTCCACAAGCTCTACCCGCCCGGCATGACCGCCAAGAAAATCGAGGATGCTCGTATCCGGCGGGCGATCGGCGAAGAGGACAACATCATCGCCGCGGCGAAGGAGTGCCTCCGCAATATTCAACCCAACGAACCCGGATCCGCCCGTAAGAAGAATGCGCGCCATCTGGCGAGTCAGATGACCAGCCGGCTGCGGTCGGCCGACATGTACACGCCGGGTGCGCAGCTCGATTGGTCACTTGCCAACAACGGTGCTCTCAAGAGTCTCAACATTGTCCCATCACTCGACGGCCATCGATTGAATGGTCCGATCCCGTAAGAATTTCTTTGGATCCCACTGGGATTTCCTATAAATTAAAATGGACCTGTGTCAATGGGTGCAATCTGGAACGCTGTGCGATCAGATCGATTGGGAGGCATTGTGAACGCCAGATTGCCAAAAGACGCCGCAAGTAGTGGGTCGGTCTCCGAGCATACCTACAAGCGCCTTCTATCCATGATCTTGTCCAAGGAATTGGAGCCTGGGCGCGTCGTGGAAGAACGCCCGCTCTCGGAACTTATGCAGGTATCGCGCACCCCGATGCGAATGGCACTCAGCCGACTTCTTGGTGAAGGTCTTGTTGGCCGTCTTTCCAACGGTCTCCATGTCGTGAAGGCGATCGGGATGGAGGAGTATTTCGAACTCATCCATCTGCGCAGTCTTCTCGAGAGAGAAGCCACGGCCCTTGCAGCCGGAAAAATCGCCGAGAGCGCACTGAGCGACCTGCGCCGAAGAATCACAGCGATGGCGGCGCACGGGATTCCAAGTTCCGAAATGCATTGGCAGATCGATGACGAACTACATGAGATGATCGCCCACGCGAGCGGGAATCGTTGGCTTGCACGCATGATCAACGACGTCAGACGAAGAGTTCGTATGTGCAATGTCGATCGTTTACCCAAGCGCTTTCATGAAACTTGCGAGGAGCACATTGCCATCCTGGACGCTCTTGAGGCTGGTGACTCTGATCGTGCCAGCGAGTGCATGAAGGCTCACCTTGACCGCGTTCTTCAGGGCTTTATTAATTTGTCCAAGCTGCGTGATCTGCTCCCGCTAAACGTCTCTAGGTCAGACTGACATTGGGCCTCTGGCCTCTATATTCGAACCCTCGAACAGCAAACGCCGGACGCCCCGACTGAGAAAGCGCGTCCACGTCCGAATAGTAGCGAAGGTATCTCCGCTCCCAAACTAAGCGACGAGGCATCGATCAAAAGCCCTCGTTATTTCCGAGGCCCAGTGCGATTCCGTAGCAGAAGGTGTCTAGCAGATCGTCTTCCCTCTTATGCTCCTTGTCGCCCATGCGAAATCGTTCGACCTGATCGACCAGATGATTCCTCGACTTCTGTTTGTAGGTCGTACTCTTGTTGAACGCATCTTCGCTGTACTTGACCTCCCCTCGATGAACATAGCCGGAGACGGAAAGAGCCCTTTCATCTTTCCCCACGGCCGTCAGCTTTGAATTGATAGCATGTGCATCTAAACCGCGATTGATCGCCTGCTGCAAAAGGACGATCCCGGAATTCTTGTCCTCGATCCAGGCGCCGACAGACCCGGCGCGAGCACCACAGAGGCGCGCTAACTCATCGAGCCGCCTGAACACGGACGGGAGCCAGGTTTCCAGCATCGCCCCTTCAATTTGGACGATGTCCCAATCGAGAATCAGTAGAGGGATGCCCGTGTGCTTATTATGGGCGAAGTAGCTGACCGCAGTTCCGTCATTATCGGTTCCGGTCTTTGACGCAGTATCGATGACGGCAAAAACTACATCGCAGTGCTTCGGGTAGCCCAATGGAGGAAGTACTCCGTCAGCCAGGCCGGAGTGCCCATCGACTGAATAAGACGCGCAACAGCTTCACAGTCTGCCTGGAAGCGGGCGTTCAACTCGCCTTCCCGACCGGCCGTCTGGTTCGGGTCTTGGCGCTCCCTGCTCCGCATCCTCGCTGGCTCCTTCGCGCCGTTCATGCCTCGCGAAAATCTCCACCTTGATAGTATCCGAGATGACCCCTGTTATCGCAGTAAGTGCCCCTGATCCTCGTGGAGAGCCCCCTGTTCTATTTGATAGGGAATTTGTCCCCTAACGCCCTGTAACGGCGCGACTATTTTGAGTGCGCCGAGGCATCAAAGCCGGATTTCGCGACCCGCTCCCTGTTATTTTCCCTGATAACAGGGGGAGACCGGTCCGTATGCGACTGGGTCCACTACCAGCCGTCCCCTGCCTTTAACGGGAGCAGCAGGCGGTCAAGGAAATTGCCGCTGAAAGCGGCGTTCTCCGGCCTCCAGTGACACCTGAGATCAGGGCCTTTCAGAGGGAGTCCGGGAGATCTGGCCTTTTGGCCCCCGCGTCTGTGGGCGGAAGTCATGGTGGTGTCACAACGCGTCCGCGACCAGAGATTGCCGAATCTCTTGTCCATTGCCTGGCGCCCCTCAAGAGCGAACGTGAGCTGCTTATTGTGTTCATCGGAAACTCGCCGGCAGCACCCGACCAAGTCGACCGGTCACAATTCGAACCCCGACGATAGAGCTGCGAACGCGTCCTCAGTACGTCAGGCAACACAACCTGCTTGGGGCACCACCCACCCAGTTGACCAATGTCGAGCGGGCTTGCTGCCTGAAGTAGTTTTGCCGTTGGCGGGCGCGCCGGAAGAACATGTCCCACTCGGCAAAACGCTGATGGTGAAGGAGATTCCCGTGATGAAATCGTAACGGGACCGCGGACTTCCAGGCCCGCCTGCGGTCGCCTACGAGCTTGTACATTCCGCTCACGGCGTTCATGTTTGAATGCGTGACGCGACTCATCCGTTCAACACTGTTGCGCCGATTGGCGTTCTTTTCCTTGTTGTTCCTGAGCCTGTTCGTCTTTCGCTTCACCGTTGTGGAATGGCTGGCGATTGCCGTCACGGTGATCGTCGTGGCCATCATCCATGCCCGCAATGCAAGCGCGGCAGCGGAATTTCCCTTGGCGGTTCGGCTCGGGTTCGACGGCTTGGCGGCCGACCTTGCCTTGGCACTCGGCACAGCCGTCGCCACTTGCGGCTTGCTGATCGGCCTCGAAGCGGTGATGCCCAACTATTTCTTCCAGGACGACAACGTCATGCAGTTCCAGCCGATGCTCATACGCGTCGGCCGCGAACTGTTCGCAGGAAAGCTGCTTACCTACGATTTCGGCGAATTCCTGGGACGGCCGATCTTCGAGGTTGGGACCTACGCGGCATTCTATCCCGTGACAGGGCTATCCTATGCGATGGCGAAAGCGCTCGGAAATGAGCGCCTGATCGTCGATGTCTTTTGCATCGTCCATCTGACGGGAGCGGCCTTCGCGCTGTTCCTGCTCGCGCGCTATCTCGGCGTATCCAGGGCGTTCTCTTTCCTGGCGGCGCTCGCCTATGCCTTGAGCGGGTTCAACCTGATCGTCGGCAGATCGTGGTATTACGTCACGCCCTATGTGTGTTTTCTCCCGGTAGCGTTTCTCGGGTTGCTGCTGATCATGGGCGCCTCCAAGGCAAACGCGGGTTCGGGCGGGCGATGGGCCGGCGCGGGCCTGCTGTGCGGCGCCGTCGGCGTCAGCCTCTATGGCGGCAACGCGCAGTTCTGGGTCTATTTGAATCTGTTCGTCGTTTTGTTCGTGCTCGCTGCCTTCTTCTACTCGCACTACCGCCTATCCGACCTGTGGCTGATCGGCGGGGCGTTGTCGGCGGCTTATGCGATCGCCTCCTTTCAGCTGATACCGCAGCTGCTGTTCGTCGCGGACGTGGAGAGGTCCAGGGCCATACTGGACTTCGGTATCAGGAAGAATCTGCTCTCTGTTATTTTTCCGTGGCCGATCACCGTCAACTTATACTCGGACGCCCCTTTCGGAGAATCCCTCGCGTCGGCCGGCGAGATCGAGACTTGGGCAAGAAAGTCCAACCTTTACACGATCGGACCCGTATTCGCGGTCGGCTGGCTCGCCCATCTGTTCTTTGTCGTTCGGAACAAGGGATGGCGAGCTGTCGGCGTGCTGGAACTGCTGTCGGCTCTTGCCATCGTCGCCTTCTGCACGACCTTTGGCCGTTATTCGCCGATCTGGGTCGCGATGAACAGACTTCCGATGTTCGAGAAATTCTGGTGGTCGTTCAAGTTGATTGCTTTCACCAATTTTTTTGCCATCGTGACGGCGGCGGTGGTCGTCGACCGGGTGGTGCGGGAACGCCGGTCGCGAGGCGCAGTCTGGCTGGTAGGCATGGCGACGATTCTGATCGTTCTCCTGACCAGCCGTACCGCTCTTTTACTTTATCCGAGCGAGCTCCTGGAAAGCCGCGGCGAGGTGCAGGGCCTCAGCCAGTTCCTGGCAACGCTCACTCCCGGTTCGACGCGCGTGCATCCGATGCCACCCGAGAGCCTGCATAGCGATTTCAAAATGAACAGGCAGATCGCGCTCAGCGGCGTCCTGTCGACTCGCGGGTATGATCCCCTTGTGGACCGGTCGCGCCCCAACATGACCGTTCGACTGGAAAACGACGACGACTTCCGGCGCTTTGGGATCGATTATCTGGTCATCCATACGCTGAAGCCGGTCGCGCCAGGCTTCACCAGCCTGGGCGGCGGCTATTACTTCCGGGCGGTGCCGTCGCCGCTTCCCGTGGCCTACCTCGAGAAGAGCGGCGCAAAGGTGGAAGTTGGCCTCACCGGGAGCAAGGATGTCCTCGCGATACGTGATCCCATTCCCTCGGGCGAGAACCTGGTGCTCAATTTCCTCGATCGGTCCGGGATAGTGGTCACGGATGCGGCCGGCATTGCGGTCCGGCACTGGCGCGACGAATTCGGACGCATCGTCGTCGAAGGCGGCCGCGCCGGCGGACTGAAGGTCGCCTACCGCATCGATTTCTTCTGGGCGTTCGTTTTCTCCGCGCTCTGCCTGCTGGCTGCGGTCGTCTTTGCCATTCTGGCCTCGATGAGGCCAAATGGCCTGCGAGGTCCGTCTTGCATTCGATGAAGGGCCGCATGCAGATCGTTGTGCCGATGTCCGGCTTCGGGGAGCGTTTCCGTCGTGCCGGCTACAGCAAGCCGAAGCCGCTGATCGAGATCGACGGCAAGCCCATCATCGCACACGTGATCGATCTCTTCCCTGGCGAGACCGACTTCGTCTTCATCTGCAATCGCGACCATCTCGACAACCCGTCGTTCGCAATGGCGGAAACGCTTCGCAAGTATTGTCCGACCGGCCGGATCCTCGCCATCGAGCCGCACAAGCTCGGCCCCGTACACGCAGTGTTGCAGGCGGCCGACACGATCGATCGCGCGACGCCGGTCGTCGTCAACTATTGCGACTTCACCTGCTACTGGGAGTGGAGCCACTTCAAGGAATTCGTTCGCGCCAGCGGGTGCGATGGCGCGATCCCCGCCTATCGCGGCTTCCATCCCCATAGCCTCGGCACGACGAATTACGCGTACATCCGCGAGCAGGGAGGCTGGATTTCCGACATCCGGGAAAAGCAGCCCTTCACAGAGAATCGCATGCAGGAATATGCCTCGACGGGCACCTACTACTTCAGGTCGGGCGAGGTGATGCTGGAGGCTCTGCGGCGAACGTGCGATCGCGACCTGAATGTCGGAGGCGAGTACTATGTCAGTCTTGCCTACAAGCCGCTGTTCGAAGACAAGGCTGCCGTGGCCGTTTACCCAATCCAGCATTTCATGCAGTGGGGAACGCCGGAGGATGTCGCGGAATACCGCCAATGGTCCGCGGCGTTCCGCCTCCTTGCCGAGGCCAATCCCGACCAAACGGCGCTACCGGGCGATCTCGTCGTGCCGATGGCGGGGCTGGGCCAACGCTTCGCCGACGACGGCTGGACCGATCCGAAGCCGCTGATAGGCGTCTCGGGACAGCCGATGGTCGTCCAGGCCGCTCGCGATCTTCCGGTCGTGGGTGAAAGCGTGTTCGTGCTACGCACCGATATGCCGGAGGTTCAACGCATCGAGGCGACGCTCGCAAAGGCGTTCCCCCGCTGTCGGTTCGTCGAGCTCGCCTCGGTCACCGAAGGCCAGGCCGTGACGGCGCTGGCGGGTGTCGAGGCGCTTGCCGCGGGCGACGACCGTCCCGTCACCTTCGGCACGTGCGACAATGGGCTGATCTACGATGCGGGCGGCCTTGCGAGCCTGCTGGACGACGGCGATGTCGATCTCATCGTCTGGGTGCGGCGCGGCCACGCCCACGCCATTCGCCATCCTCAAATGTACGGGTGGGTTGCGGCCTGCGGAGATGTCGTCACCGGCGTGTCGGTGAAGAAGCCGCTGTCCATGCCGGCGACGGATCCGATCGTCGTGGGCACTTTCACGTTTCGCCGGTCCGCGGACTTTCGACGCTGCTTTGCGCGCATGACGGCGCGCGGCGGGCGCGTCAACGGCGAGTACTATCTCGATACCTGCATCGAGGACGCTTTGGCGCTTGGCTTGAGCTGCCGCCTGTTCGAGATCGACGCCTGGCTGAATTGGGGAACGCCGGACGATCTCCGAACTTTCGAATACTGGCAGTCGTGCTTTCACAAATGGCAGGGACATCCCTATCGTCTCGAACGCGATCGGCACGTGACGCCCCCGGCGCGGCCACAGCTGGAGACGCGATACGCCGCCATCATGCCCGAGCTGCCGGACGCACGACCATGATCCGCCGCGAAGCCGCGATCTTTCTCGCCGTCGGGTCGACCACGGTCCTGGTCGACCTCTGCGCCTACCTGCTTCTTCTCCGCGCGGGTCTCCCGTTCGCCTGGGCCAAGGGCATCGGTTTCGTCGTCGGCATGGCCTTTGCCTATGTCGCCAACAAGATCTGGACCTTCGGCCATGTCCGGCCGGTGCGGACGAGCCTGCTGCGCTTCATCCTGCTTTACCTCATGACGCTCTTGCTCAATGTCGCTGCCAATCACCTCGTGCTTGTCCTCCTGGCCGGTCGCGCAGGGGCGGTGCCGCTCGCCTTCCTTGTGGCCACCGGCGCTTCTGCGGCGAGCAACTTCATCGGCATGAAGCTCTTCGTCTTCCGCGCGTCCCCCGCGATACGCAACGGCGTCGTGCCGTGAAAGCGTCCCTCGTCATTCCCTGCTACAATGAAGCCGCGAGTCTTCCGGCGTTGCTCGAGCGCTGTGCCAAGGTGGCGTGTCCCGGCGAGATCGAGGTCGTGCTGGTGGACAACGGCTCGACCGACGGGAGCCCGGCCGTATTGCAGGAACTTTTGCCGGCCTTTCCCGGATGCCGCAGCATTCGGGTCGAGAAGAACCAGGGCTACGGCTTCGGCGTACTCGCCGGCCTCAGGGCCGCCGAGGGACGACTGCTGGGCTGGTCGCATGCCGATCTGCAGACCGACCCGGCCGATTTTCTTGCCGGATTGGCGCTGTTCGACAGGCACGGCGACGACATCTTCGTGAAGGGCAGGCGGTACGGAAGACCGCTGGCCGACGTGGCGTTCACCGTGGGCATGAGCATCTTCGAGATGTTTTTGTTGCAGCGGAGGATGTGGGACATCAACGCCCAGCCCACGATGTTTTCACGACACTTCTTCGCGAGCTGGTCCACCTCGCCCGCCGACTTCTCGCTCGACCTCTATGCCTATTTCGAAGCGAGCCGGAGCGGGCTGCCGATCCACCGCCTGCCGGTGTCGTTCGGCAAGCGCGCCCACGGCGTCTCGCACTGGAACGTCGACTGGCGGGCAAAGGCCAGGTTCATTCGACGAACCGTTGGATTCAGCCTGCAATTGCGTCGTAGTGTGCGCGCTCGATAGGACCGCCGATGGAATTGATCGCTCACCGCCGCAACACGATCGTCGAACTTCGCGACACGCCGGTCCAGTACGGCGTTGAAGTCGATATCCGGAGCCAGGGCAGCCGCCTGGTCATCCATCACGATGCCTTTGTGAGCGGCGAATCCTTCGAGGATTGGATCGAAGTCTACCGGCACGGCACGCTGATCCTGAACGTCAAAGAGGAAGGGCTGGAGGACACCCTCCTGGGCATCGTCGCCCGGCGGCGGATCGAGAAGTTCTTCTTCCTCGACCAATCCTTTCCGTTCCTGATGCGCTACGCCAATCGCGGCGAGCGCCGCTGCGCCGTCCGGGTGTCGGAGTATGAGAGCGTCGACACGGCGTTGACGCTGGCCGGCCGGATCGATTGGACCTGGATCGACTGCTTCACGCGCTTTCCGATCGACGGCACGCAGGCGCGTCGATTGCAGCAGGCCGGCTTCCGCCTTTGCCTCGTCTCGCCCGAGTTGCAAGGCCGAGATGCCACCGCAGGCATCAAGGCCTTGCGATCGCTCCTCACGGAGCTCGCGGTGACCGCGGATGCCGTGTGCACGAAGCGGCCGGATCTATGGGAAGCATCCTGAGCGACCTCAAGTCGATCTTTCGGCATCCGCTGTTCGTCCTGGGACTCGCGGTCCGTCTGGCGTTGCTCCTGAGCGTTGCGCCGGACGCGTCCCGTATCTGGTACGTGCCGTTTTTGACGTCCGTCATGGACCACCCGTCGCTCGATCCCTGGGCCAGCTTCCTTGCCGGCGGCGGTGTGCGCGAATCCTTTCCCTACGGCACTGCGATGCTGCTGGTGTTCCTGCCGCTGGCGGCAGTGGCGCATGCGATCGTGCTGCCCGGCGCCATGGCGGTGGCCTACAAGCTGACGCTGCTTGGCGTCGATCTCGGCGTCCTGCTCGCCTTGCGATACCTGATGGATGTATCGCTGCGGCGCCTGCTGGTCGCCTACTGGCTCTCGCCGATCGTCCTGTTCGCTACCTATTGGCTCGGTCTGAACGATCTCGTCCCGGTGCTGGGCCTCTGTCTCGGCCTGCTGGCCTTGAAGGCACGCCGCGGCCTGGAATGCGGCTGGTGGGTGGGCGCCGCGGTGTCGGCCAAGCTCAGCATGGTGCTCGCGGTGCCGTTGTTGTTCATTTACCTGGTCCACAATCTCGGGCAACGGGCGCTGCTCTTGTCGATCGTCCGGGGATTGGCCGGCGCCTTCGTCGTTCTGGGCCTGCCCTATGTGCTGTCCGATGCGGCAAGCGGCATGCTGTTCACCAACCCTGAAGTGCTCAAGATCTGGCAGTTCCGTTTCACCTTCGAGGACAGCATCACCATCTACTTGCTGCCCTTCGCGTATTTGATGGTGTTCTACCTCGCTTGGCGACTGCAACGGATCAGCTTCGACCTTCTGCTCGTGCTGATGGGCCTCGCGTTCTTCGTCAATGTGCTCCTCACCGCTTCGTCGCCGGGCTGGTACCTGTGGGCGATGCCGATGCTGGTCTTGTTTCAAGCCCGGGCGTCGAAATCCGACTTTCTCGTGATGGGCGTTTTCGGCGCGCTCTACGTAGCTGTGGGCTTCCTGCGCGGTCACCAGCCAACGGTCTTCGACACCGATATCGCCGGCGCGGCCGCCGCCCGCGTGTCGTCGCTGCTGGGATCGCATGGGCTGGCGCTCCTGCAGACGGCGGTGATCGGCCTGGGGGCCGTGTTGCTGCTGACGATTTGGCGGCAGGCAGTCGCCCAGAACGACTACTTCCGCGTCAGCCGCAAGCGGATCGTGATCGGCGTGGCGGGCGATTCCGGCTCGGGCAAAGACACGCTGATCAGCTCGCTGGTGCCGCTGTTCGGAGAGCACTCGGTAGTCACCATCTCGGGCGACGACTATCATCTCTGGGATCGCCACCGGCCGATGTGGCAGGTAATGACCCATCTCAACCCGCGGGCGAACGACCTCGATCGGTTCGGCCACGACGTGCTCGCGCTGGCGGACGGTCAGACGATCTATTCGCGCCACTACGACCACGAAACCGGCAAGAGCACGAAGCCGCTGCGGGTCGCGAGCCGGGACGTGGTCATTGTGGGTGGCCTGCACGCTCTGTGGCTTCCGCTACTGCGCGAGCGGTACGACCTCGGCATCTACCTCGACATCGACGAGGGGCTTCGCCGGGCCTTCAAGGTCGACCGCGATGTTCGGGCGAGAGGGCATGACGTGGACCGGGCCATCGACGCCTTGGCGAAGCGCGAGCCGGACGCCGTCAAGTTCATCCGTCCGCAGGCGCGCTACGCCGACCTGGTTCTGGCCCTGCAGCCCATGAACCTCGACGCCGCAGAGATGGGCCTGCCGCTGCGTTTAAAGCTGCTGGTGCGCGCGCAGCACGGCCTGCAGGAGGAGGCGCTGGTGCGGGCCCTGGTTGGTCTGTGCGGTCTACATGTCGATGTCGATATCGGCGGCGATGATTCGACCGTGAGCCTGACGATCGAGGGCGATAGCACGGCTGACGACATGGTCGCGGCGGCCCGCCAGCTCTTGCCCGGCCTTCACGAGCTGCTGGATGCGGAGCCCAAGTGGTGCGACGGTATCCTCGGCGTGATGCAGCTCGTCGTGATGGCGCATGTGCATCAGGCCTTGCGGCGGAGACTTCGTTGATCAGGATCCATTCTCCAAGGCGGTTCGAGCAGGTTCCCCATGCCGTCCTGTTCGACTTCGACAACACGTTCTATCCCTACGCGCCCGCGCACGCGGCAGGCATGGAGGCGACACGCGCCAAGGCGATGAGCGCTTTCTCGATCTCGGCTGAGCAATTCGACCAGGCGTTCAAGGTGGCGCGCGAGGAGATCAAGGCGCGGCTGGGGGCGACCGCGAGCAGTCATAGTCGGCTGCTCTATTTCCAGAAGCTGCTCGAGACGATCGGGCTCGGCGCGCAGGTGCTGCTGGCGCTGGATTTCGAGCAGACCTACTGGCGCAGCTATCTCGTGGCGGCGCGAATGTTCCCCGGCGCGATGGCGTTCCTAGACGATGTGCGCCTGGCCGGCATACCGACAGCGGTGGTGACCGACCTGACGGCCCAAATCCAGCTCCGCAAAATGGTCTATTTCGGCCTCGACCGGCACTTCGAATGCCTGGTGACGAGCGAGGAGGTCGGCCACGACAAGCCGCACGAGGCGATGTTCCGTCTGGCTCTCGAGAAGCTCCAACCGGCCGGCACCGTCGTGTGGATGATCGGCGACAGCGCCGAGAAGGACATCGCAGGGGCGCGCGACACTATCGGCGCCGTGACGATCCAGATCGAGCATGCCCACACCGACAGTCCCTCGACTGCAAGTCCGCAGGCGGACGCGACCTTCACTGAATTTGCCGATCTCGGCCGGCTCCTGCAGAATCTGGTCGCGCGAAGCGCTTCGGCCGCGCCGTCGCACGTGGTGGCGCAAAGTGGCAGTTGAGGAAGGCCCCCTCCTGCGTTCGGACGTCGAGCGCTATGCCGCGACGATCGGCCAGGACCTCACCCTGGTCCAGGGAGCCGGCGGCAATGTGTCCTGGAAGGACGGCAACGTTCTCTGGATCAAGGCGTCCGGCACGTGGCTTGCCGATGCGCTGAAGCAGGACATTTTCGTGCCGGTCGATCTCGAGCACTCGCGCGTGCTCGGTGCTGCCGGAGCGGAGGACTTTTCTCCGGCGCTGTTGGAAAGCGGTCGCGGCCGGCCCTCGATCGAGACGCCGCTGCACGCCCTGATGACGCAACGCATCGTCTCCCACGTCCATTCCGTGGACGCCATCGCCTGGTCGGTGCTGGCGGACGCGCGGGAGCAGCTCGCAGCGAGACTGGGGCAACTGTCCTGGTGCTGGATCGACTATGCCAAGCCGGGGAGAGATTTGTCACTATCGCTGGCCGCCCAGCTTCGGTCAGAAGAGCGTGCTCCCGACATCGTCCTTCTCGGCAATCACGGCCTCGTCGTCGGCGGCGACACGGTCGATGAGGTTGAGCGGATTTCTCAAGAAGTCTGTTCTCTGCTGGCCCGAACCGTGCGCGCACCGGCCGGCGGCAATCCTGCGATAGTGCAGACGCTCGCGAGGGAATGGCAGGCGCTGGGATATGCGCCCGCGACCGACGAAAGCGTGCAGGCGCTGGCGTGCGAGCCCGATCTGCTGCAGCGCGCGAAGTCCGGGTGGGTGCTCTATCCCGACCACGCTGTGTTCCTGGGCGCCACTGCACCCATTGCACAGGCCGATGAATCGCCCGAGGCGTGCCTGATCCGGCTGGAAGGGCGCCCCCCCGTGATCCTCGTTCCCGGAAAAGGCGTCGTTGTCGCCGACGCGGCCAGCCTCAACCAAAGGCTAATGCTCGGCTGCTATGCCGCTGTCCTGTGCCGCCTGCAACCCGAAGAGATCGTCCGCCCGCTGTCGCAGAACGAAGTCGCCGCCCTCCTGAACCTAGAGCAGGAAAAGTACCGCCAGCGCCATAGCAAGTGAGCCGGAGCGCACGTCCTGGTTTGTTGGTGGCGACCTTGAATCGTTCGAGCAGCGCCTGTGGGACTCGCAGAGGGATTGCCGCTGTCGAAGGGTGGTCATCCTGATGCGTTCGGCGCTGCGCCAATCGAGACAATCGTCGGTCGAATAGGTGCCGATTCGTGCCTCCCGGGTCCGTCTGATAATCCGCCGACCTTCTCGACACTGCTGTCCTCCAGGGCTTTCCTCGCCGTGGAAGTCAGATCGCATTCAGCCTGGGGCCCACAAGTCCGCGAGAATTCAACGCTTACCGTAAGCGTCCATTCCTAACACATGGTCAGGCTGGAGACGCCCAGTTCCAGGGAAG
>JBEPUH010000042.1:0-38291 GCA_041691635.1 Hyphomicrobiales bacterium | reverse complement strand
GTGGGTGGGGTGGGGGGGGCGGCTGCGCCACCGCGGCTACAGCTACCGGGCCGCCGCCCTCGAAATGGTACCCGCCCTGCCCGCCGACTGGGCGCGGCTTCCCCACACCCCGCCCCCCCCCGCCCGCGGGGGCGCCGAACGCAGCTTTGCCCGCCTGCTGCGCCACGCGCTGACCGCGCCGGGCGAGGAGACGCTGCACGTGGTAGATGGCCGGCCGGTGATGACCTTCTGGGGCTTCTCGGCCGACCACGCGTTGCCCGGCGTGTTCCTGGCCAGCCCGCCCGCGCCCATGCCGGCGCCCGCCGCCGCGATTCCCGAAGCGGTGATGGCGTCAGCGCCGGCCGCCGTTGCGCCCATGCTCCTGCGCTCGGGCGCGCGCACCGCGTGGTGGCAGTGGCTGCTGCTGGCGCTCCTGCTGCTCGCCCTGCTCGCGCTACTGGCGTGGCTGGTGCGTCCCTACCTGCCGCATCTCGAGCCGCGTCTCGAGGCTGAGGCGCGCGAGCGTGCCCTCAGCCTCGCCGTGCGCCAGCCGCTCGGCCTGCAGCAGGCGCGGGTGGCCACCTTGCAACAGAACAACGAAGACCTGCGCCTGGAACTCGCGCGCCTCACCGACGAGCTCGCCCACAAGGGCGGCGATTGCGCCGCCGGCGTCGTCGGAACCAACGGCGTGATCGTGGGCGTGGCGCCCGACGCGCCGATCGAGCGCGGCGACAGCAAGGGCATCGGCCTCAAGGGGCCCGACGGCAAGAGCGTCACCGAGGCGCAGGGCAAGGATAAGGACAAGGACGCCGGCGCCAACGGCCCGGGCGACAAGGACAAGGACAAGGGCAAGGATCAGGACAAACAGGCCGACGCGCCCAAGCCCATGGTCGTGCCGCCCGAGGCGAAGAAGAACCAGGACCTCGCCTTCCTGAAGGGCGACTGGAAATCGCGCACCGGTCTTGCCACGGCGCAGGGCGAGAAGGATCTGCGGCCCGACTACAAGCTCGACGACAAGGGCAAAGGCAAGGTGAGCTTCGTGCAGAAGAACGGCGCGGCCTGCGAGGCGCCGGCCGAGGCGCGCTGGGACAACGGCAAGCTGGTGATCGAGGAGAAAGCCAATCCGAAGTGCACCGACGGCCGCACCTACGCCCGCAACGTCGTCAATTGCGAGGTCGGCGCCGACGGCACGGCCCAATGCAAGGGCAGCCAGCCCGGCGATACCAAGAGCTATAACGTGCAGATTGGCCATTAAATCCATAGACTTGAGAATCGGAATTCACGGGGTCACATGAGCGAACTCGCCCGACTGCCGAGCTATCCCAGCCCGACGACCCTGATCGCCCGTTCGGGCATTCAGTTCCTCGATTTCGGTTTCGATCCCTCGCGCCTCAAGGTCCGCGAATGGGGCTTCCACGACACCACGGCGTCGGGATCCGTCGACGACCTGGTACAGCTCGACTTCGACGTGGTGCGCGGCCAGTACGAGGTGGTCGAGAACGGCCGCCGCCGTGCCGCCGAACCCAACCTCGCCGTCACCGCCAAGGACGCACTCGCGCCCTTCGTCGACAAGTGGGTGCCGGTGCCATTCCTGCAGATGCGGCCCAACAACCAGTTCCGCGAAGGCCCGGGCGACTGGGCGCGCATCCGCGTCGTCGATCTCGAGGCGCGCTACGGCGAGGGTTTTCGCGACGAGCAAGGCAACCGCTATCGCGCCGTGCTCGCCTTCGACACCGGCCTGATCGCCGAGGCCGAGGGCCGCGCCTATCTTGCACCTTCGTCGAAGGACGTGACCGCGGGCGCACTGTTCGCGCTGGCGCCCAACCAGCGCGCCAATCACTGGCTGCTGCGCCAAGGCTGGATGGGCCAGTGGCTCGAGGAGCTGTTCCGCGAGCTCCATCCGCGCGCGACGGCCGAGGAAATCGACAGCGACATCAAGCAGAAACCGCAGGAGGCGAGCGCACGCTACCTCGCCTTCCTCGGCCTGCTCGCCGAGGCCATCCACTTCCCGCCGGTCAAGCTGGTGGGCGACGCCGAGCGGCCGGGCCGCGGCGCGATCGAGGTCGATCTCGTGCTCGACGTCGGCAACTCGCGGACCTGCGGCCTGCTGATCGAGGCGGCCGGAGAGCTCGGCATCAATCTCAACGACTCCTACGAGCTGGCGCTGCGCGATCTCTCCCATCCGGAGTGCGTGCACACCAAGCCGTTCGAATCGCGCATCGAGTTTGCCCAGGCGTGGTTTGGCAAGAACCACCTCTCGCGACTTGGTGGACGGGCCGATGCCTTCGTCTGGCCGACCATGACCCGCGTCGGTCCGGAGGCCACGCGCCTGGCCGCGCGCCGCCGCGGCACCGAAGGCAACACCGGCATGTCGAGCCCCAAGCGCTACCTGTGGGACGAGGAGCCGCAGACCCACGAGTGGCGCTTCAACATCGCCTACGCCCAGGACCAGACGGCGATGCCGGCCGCGGCCGGGCCGATGGCCCAGCTCATCAACCAGAAGGGCGAGCCGCTGCATCTCGTCGAGCCGGAGGCCGATTCGGCCGATCATCTGCCGGTGTTCGAGCCGCTCTACTCGCGCTCGTCGATCATGACCTTCTCGCTCACCGAAGTGCTGCTGCAGGCGCTGACCCTGATGAATTCCCCGCAGCAGCGCGGGCGGCGCGCCCACGCCGAGACGCCACGGCGTCTGCGCCGCATCGTGCTCACCCTGCCCACCGGCATGCCGCTGGCCGAGCGCCTGATCTTCAGGAAGCGCGCCGAGGCCGCGCGCGATCTGGTGTGGATGATGATGGGCTGGAAGCTCGACGACGTCGCCGCCCCGCCGCCGCGCGTACTGACCGACTGGGACGAGGCGTCCTGCACCCAGCTCGTCTATCTCTACACCGAGGTCGCGCGCAATTTCGGCGGCGACGCGCGCCGCTTCTTCCAGATCGCGCGCAAGCCGCGCGGCCGGACCGCCGACAGCGCGCTCATCATCGCCAGCATCGACGTGGGCGGCGGCACGACCGACCTGATCATCAACTCCTACCGCCTCGAGGGCGCCGGCACGTCGGTCACGCTGTTCCCCGAGCAGAAGTTCCGCGAGGGCTTCAACGTCGCCGGCGACGACATCCTGCTGCGCGTCGTGCAGGCCCACGTGCTGCCGCCAATTGAAGTTGCGATGCGCGCAGCAGGCATCGCCAACCCTGCCGACCTGATGGCCGAGCTGGTGGGCGGCGACCGCGGCGGCGAGGACGTGATCCAGCGCAACCTGCGCCAGCAGTTCGCGCTGCAGATCGCCCACCCGATCGCGCTCGAGTTCCTGCGCGCCGCCGAGACCTACGACCCGTCCTCGGGCGTGCTGACGGCCGAGCCGCGCGGCTACGACTCGTTCTTCCCCGGCGGCGCCAAGCCGTCGCAGGAAGTCGTGACCTTCGTGAACGACGCCGTGCGCAAGCGCGGCGCCAAGGACTTCGACCTCAAGACGACCGAGTTCCCGATCGATCTGGTCGAGCTCGACAAGACGGTGCGGGCGGAGATGGCGCGCGTGCTGGCGCCGCTCGCCGAGATCGTCCACGCCTACGATTGCGACGTGCTGCTGCTGAGCGGCCGGCCCTCGCGCCTGCCCGGCATCCGCGCGCTCTTGATGGAGTTGCTGCCGCTGCCGCCGGAGAGGGTCATCTCGCTGCACGAATACCGCGTCGGCGCCTGGTATCCGTTCCGCGACGCGCGCCTGCGCGTGGAGGATCCCAAGACCACGGTCGCCGTCGGCGCCATGATCGCAGCACTTGCCCAGTCGCAACTGCCGGATTTCTCCTTCCGCTCCGACCTGCTGCGCTCCAAGAGCATCGCCAAGTTCATCGGCAAGCTCGACGGCGGCGGCCGCCTGCAGAAGGAAGACCTGGTCTATCGCGACGTCGACCTCGACAATCGCGAGTACGAGTTGCCCGAGATCGCCTTCGAGTTCCGCGGCCCGATGTGGCTCGGTGCCCGCCAGCTCGACCTGGTGCGCTGGCCGGCCGCGCGCCTCTATGCGCTGGAGTTCGCCAAGCCCGAATATGCCGAGCGTCACGCCCGCGAGACGCCGTTCAAGATCGCGCTCTCCCGCGTCAAGCCCAAGGACAAGGACTCGGGCGACGTCGAGCGCTTCCGCCTGCGCCAGGTGACCAACCGCGACGGCCGTGCCGTGGCGCTCGATCGCCTGACGCTCCGACTGCAAACGCTGCCGCGCCGTGAGGGCTATTGGCTCGACACGGGCATGCTCAAGACCGGTTAGGAACATGGACACCGTCGATCTGAAACTGGCCCAGGACTGCGAGGCGCTGGCCGTCTCCGCGAGCGAGGGCGTGACCTGGCTGAAGAACGCCGCGGCGCAGTCACCGACCGTGGCGCAACAGGCGCCCTCTCTCGTGAGCGAACTTCAGAAGGTTCGCAACCAGAGCCGCAAGCTCGCCCGCGCCGCGCGCCGGCGCATGTGCGTGGGCGTGTTTGGCCCCAGCCAAGCCGGCAAATCCTACCTCGTGTCGATCCTGGCGAGCCGCGATGGCCGCCCGCTGCAGGCGCGCTTCGCCGAAAAGACCTACGACTTCCTGCGCGAGATCAATCCGCCGGGCAACCGCGAGTCGACCGGCCTGGTGACGCGCTTCGGGCTTGGCCTCAGCGACGTGGCGCCGGATTTCCCCGTGAGGGTGCGGCTGCTGACGCAGACCGACATCGTGAAGATTCTCGGCAACTCGTTCCTGATGGACTTCGACCACCAGAAGGCGGCGTTCGAGCGGCCCGACGGCGAGGCGATCCGCAAGCGCCTCAGCGAGCTGCGCGCCAAGGCGCTGCCGACCCCGCCGGGCGATCTCGACGGCGACGACGTGCTCGACCTGATCGAATACTTCGACACATTCTTCGCCGGCATCACCGCCGAGCTGCGCACCGAATACTGGCGCGAGGCGATCGAACTGGCGCCGCGGCTGAGCGGCGTCGACCGCGCGCGGCTGTGGTCGGTGCTGTGGTACGACTTCCAGCCCTTCACCGACCTCTACCTGACGCTCTACGACGGCCTGCAGAAGCTCAGCCATGCGCCCGAGGCGCTGCTCGGCATGGACGCACTGATCCCGCGCGAGAAGAGCATCATCGACGTCCTCACGCTGGATAAGCTTGGCGCCGACGCCAACGACACGCTGCTGGTGCGGCCCAAGCCGGCCGACCGCAAGACCGCGCCCGACGCGCGCCTGCCGCGCTCGCTGGTCTGCGCGCTGACGGCCGAGCTCTCGGTCGCGATCGACGAGAAGCCGTGGGACTTCTTCGACCACACCGATCTCCTGGATTTCCCGGGCGCGCGCTCGCGGCTCAAGCTCGCCAACCTCGAGGATGTCGCCAAGGCCAAGGGCGTGGCCGAGGGCGCCAACCCGCTGCGCGAGCTGCTGCTGCGCGGCAAGGTCGCCTATCTCTTCCAGCGCTACTCCGCCGAGCGCGAACTGTCGGCGATCCTGCTCTGCATCCCCGACGGCAACCAGGAAGTCCGCGACCTCTCCGACATGATGACGGCATGGATCGACCAGACGATCGGCGCCACGCCCGCCGATCGGGCCAAGCAGAAGAACGCGCTGTTTCTGGTGCTGACCAAGATGGATCGCGAGTTCGAGCAGAAGGCCGGTGAGACCGAGGAATCGCGCCGGTTGCGCTGGAGCGCGCGGCTCGGCAACTCGCTGATCAACAACTTCCGCGGCGAGTGGCCGGGCAACTGGAACGGCCAGCCGTTCGACAACAGCTTCTGGCTGCGCAATCCCACGGTGATCGACGAGCGCCTGATGGATTACGACGGCAGCCGCGAGAGCGGCATCGCCGAGGCTTTCGCCGCCCGCGTGGTCGAGCTGCGCAGTCACTTCGTCGACAACATGGACGTCCGGCGCCACTTCGCCGACCCGGCCAAGGCCTGGGACGAGGCGTTCCGGCCCAACGACGGCGGCGTCGCCTACCTGGTCAAGAGCCTGACGCCCGTGTGCGACCCCGCGATCAAGCGCGCCCAGGTACGCGGCCAGCTCGAGATCCAGGTGCGTCGCCTAGTCGATCGCCTCGCGGGCTTCCACAGCGCCGCCGACGGCGACGCCCGCACCAAGAAGCGCGACCTCGTGCAGACCGTGCTGCGCGGCCTGTCGACCTGCATCCAGCATCAGCTGTTCGGCGAGATCGTCGCGGCCCTCCAGGTCACCGACTCGGCGCTGCGCGACATCTATTTCCGCATCGCCACCGCGCGCGCCTCGGAAGAGCAGAACAAGGCCGGCAAGCCCGCCGGCCAGGCCGCCCAGTCGACCGGCGCATCGGTCGACCTCGGTGCCATCTTCGCCGACGTCTTCGGCGACGAGGACGGCCGCGGCGCCCCGCCGTCCGGCATACTGGAGGACCGCGCCGAGCGCTTCGCGCGCGAGGCCGCGGAATACTGGCTCGAGAACATGCGGCGCATCGGCGCCGACGACAAAGCCCTGTCGCACTTCGGCGTCGACCGCCAGCACCTCGGCTGGCTGATCGACGAGCTGGTGGTGGGCGCCCATCGCCTCAAGCTGGTCGACCAGCTCTCGCTCGACGTGCGCGCGCTCGAGAACGCAGCCAACGCCAAATGGGAGGACATCGCCGAGCGCCAGGTACGCACCGCCGCCTCGGCGCTGAACGGCTACGTGAGCGCGCTGGGCTTCGACCGCCTGCCGCTCGAGCAGCGTCCCGGCCTGCCGCCCAACGCCCCGACGCGCCGCGTCTTCCAGGGCCCCGCGCCGATCGAGGGCGCGCCCGCCCTGAGCGAGGAGCCCGCGTCGATCTACGCCGACTATTGCCGCGACTGGATGCGCGCCTTCCTGCAACTCGCCATGGACAATGTCGGGTACGAGGGCGGCCGCGAGATCACGGCCGAGCAGAACGAGCGGCTGGGCGCCATCCTGCGCGCCGTCGCCGCCTAGGACTCTCGATGTCGTTGCGCGCCACCGTCCTGCCCCAGCCCGAGCCCGGCCACGCCATCCTGCGCGTGACCGACCTCGGCGCGCCGCCCGACGGGCTGGCGTTCTCGATCCAGCGCCAGCAGGGGCCGGACTCGCACCTCGCCGATGACGGCTGGCGGCGCACCGAAGCCTGGCTGATCCCTGCCTACGTCGAGAAGGTGCAGGGCGCGCTCGAGTTCCACCTCGGTCCCGAGATCTGCGACCGCCTCGCCGGCACCGCCACGGTGCGCCTGCGCATCCGGGAGCCGGACATCGGCGTCGTCGGCTCGACGGTTATCGCCTGGCCGCAGATGCTGACCTCCGGCGCGATCGATCCGTCGGCGCGCAGCCAGGACGATCTCGTACGCCTGCGGCGTCCGGTGCTGAGGGCCGAACCGCGCCAGGCGGTCGAGCCGGAACTGCCGCCGCCACTGGAGTTTGCCGCACCCGAGTTGCCGCCGCGCCTGCCGCCCGAATCCGAACCGCTGCCGCCGCCGCGCTCCAACGCCGGCACCTGGCTGATCACCATGGTGGTGCTGGTGATCCTGCTGGCCGGCGCGGGCTACGCCTGGCTCCATCATCGCCAGGAACTCGAGACCCTGGTCGCGTCGGCGGCACCGCCGGCCGCGACCCCGGCACCTGCGCCGGCCGAACCCGCCCCGCCGCCGGCCGCTGCTCCGACGCCCGCTCCCGCTCCGCCCGTGCTCGAGCCGCCGAAGAAGGCCTCGCGCCTGGCGATCTCGGAATATCTCGCGACCAAGCCCACGCCCGAGGCGCTGCTGGCGCGCGGCAAGGAATATGCGCAGGGCGGCGACCTGCGCGAGGCGTTCCTGGTGTGGCGCGCGGCGGCCGAGGCCGGCAATCCGCTGGCCGAGGTCGAGGTCGCGGGCTTCTACGATCCCATCCAGCAGCCCCGGGCCGGCTTCCCGCCCGACGGCGCGCGCGCCGCCGACTGGTACGAGCGCGCGGCGCTTGCCGGCAATGCCGAGGCGCAGCGCAAGTACGGGCTGTTGCTGGCCAAGGGTGGCGCCGGCCTGCCGGCCGATCCGGCCAAGGCGCGGACGTGGCTGCAACAGGCCGCCGCCCAGAACGATGCCGACGCCAAGAAGGCGCTCGACGCGATGCCGAAGTGAGATTTCCGATCGGCGTGCTGTTGATGCTCGCCGCCGTTCCCGCTGCTCACGGCCAAACCCAGGGCCAGACCGTCAGCACCTTTACGTGCGGCGCCTTCAAGACCGAAAGCTGGCGCACCGCGACGGGCAGCCACTGGACGATTGCGCGCGCGTCGGAGAAGAACACCGAGAGTGCCGTCCTGAAGAAGGGACCGCGCTTCGAATGCATCGGCGGCGCCGTGCTGGCGGTCGAGTTCGTGCCGGCCGGCGGCCCCGCCTTCCTCGACCTGTATTTTCCCGACGGCTCGGACATCGGCTACGGCGGACAGACCTTCGAGCGCAACGGCCGCTTCGTCGTGCCGGTGCAGGCAAGACCGCGCATTCCCGAGGCCTTCCGCGCCCTGTTCGACTATCACTGCCGCTTCGAATTGCCGGCCGATCCGATCAAGCCGGAACAGCGCGCGTTCTGTAGCTAGATCTTGCGCTCGCCGGCGGCGGGCGGCATCGGCGTCTGCCCCGGCGCGCCCTTGCCGCCGGGATCCTTGGCCGTGCACACGTCGGCGCGCAGGCGGTCCTTGAGGGCCGCGATCTGGTCCTCGATCTGCTTGTTGGCCGTCTTCTGCTTGTCGATCCGATCCTCCAGCGCCTTGACCTGCTGGGCGTCCGGACCCGGAGGGGCCGGCGGCCGAGGCGGCGCCGGCAACTGCACGGCGACGTTCACGATCGGACGGTAGAAGAGGTACCAGCCGAGCCCGAGGCCGGCGCCGACCAGCAGAAAGCCGCCCACCAGGCCGCCCAGGATCAGGGGCCAGCGGGAGCGTTCGCGCAGGGGCGGGGCGGGGTCGGACATGGTTCCTCTGGAGACACTATAGACGATATCCGGGCGGCGGAATTAGGGCATAGGGCATGAGCTAAAGTCCTGCGGGGGCGCTTGCCGGAACGGGCCCACGCTATAAGTGTATAGGCACCCCTGAAGGAGACATCCCCCATGGAGACGCGCAAATGACGGCCTGCATCGTCGGTTGGTCCCACGGCAAGTTCGGCAAGCTCGACGGCGAGACCAGCGAATCGCTGATCGTGAAAGCCGCCTCCGAAGCGATCGCCCACGCCGGCATCGAGCCGCGGGACATCGACGTGATCTACGTCGGCAACATGAACGGCGGCTTCGTGCGCCAGGAATTCCACTCCTCGCTCGCCCTGCAGGCCCACCCCGACCTGCGCTTCAAGCCCTCGACGCGGGTCGAGAACGCCTGCGCCACCGGCTCGGCCGCCATCCACATGGGCCTCCACACCCTGGCCGCCAAGAAGGCGCGCTTCGTGCTGGTGGTCGGCGTCGAGAAGATGACCGAGCTCAACTCGACGCAGGCAGGCGAGGTACTGATCAAGGCATCCTATGTCGCCGAGGAAGCCGCCATCGAGGCGGGCTTCGCCGGCATCTTCGGCAAGATCACCTCGGCCTACTTCCAGCGCTACGGCGACAAGTCCGACGCGCTCGCCAAGATCGCGGTCAAGGCGCACAGGAACGGCGCCAAGAATCCCTTCGCGCATTTTCAGAAGGAATTCGCCTACGACTTCTGCCGCACGCCTTCTGACAAGAACCCGTTCGTGGCCGGCCCGCTGAAGCGCACCGACTGCTCGCCGGTGACCGATGGCGCCGCCGCGGTCGTGCTGGCCGACGTCGCAACGGCGCTCGGCATGAAGCAGGCGATCGCGTTTCGCGCCACGAGCCACGTCAACGACTTCCTGCCCATGAGCCGGCGCGACATCATCAAGTTCGAGGGTCCCGCACTCGCCTGGAAGCAGGCGTTGGCCGAAGCCAAGATCGACCTGCTCGACCTGTCGTTCGTCGAGAGCCACGACTGCTTCACCTCGGCCGAGCTGATCGAGTACGAGGCGATGGGCCTCACGGCACCGGGCGAAGGCGAGCGCGCCATCCACGAAGGCTGGGTCGAGCGCGACGGCAAGCTGCCGGTCAACGTCTCGGGCGGCCTCAAGGCCAAGGGCCATCCGGTCGGCGCCACCGGCGTGTCGATGCACGTGATGACGGCCATGCAGCTCTCGGGCACCGCGCCCGGCGGCCTGCAGCTGCCGAAGGCCACCATCGGCGGCGTGTTCAACATGGGCGGCGCCGCCGTCGCCAACTACGTGAGCATCCTCGAACCCCTGCGATAGGGTCCGCCGCGCGGGCCGCCCATTAAACAAATGGAAAAATAATGGGAGGCGCGCTCGCGAGATCGCGGCGGCTTTTTTTGGAAATTTCCCGAAACGTATCGGATTGGCCGACAAGACATTGATTCCGTTGCCTTTTGCGGCTGCCGGCCCGCAGCTTTCCCGAAGTTTCGGGAATTCGGGAATCGCTCGGGCCGCCGCCGATGTCCGATCGCTTCTGCCGCCGTGGCAAGAGATTAAGAGTTCCATCGCCTCAGTATTGCACTTATCGCATCTATTGTCAAGATAATATTGTTAATATCGCATCCACCACTGCGGCGGGCGATCTCCGGTCGCCGGCGTTCCGTGGCCTGTTCCTCGAGCTATTGCCGCGCCCGAAAGCCAGCCCGACTACCCAGGCGTCTGGCCTCGTCGGCGGCCGGCTACTTCTCCAGCAAGCCGCCCAGAACCAGGCCGAGGACGAGGTCGTCTTCGGCGCCGAAGCTGTGGCGCGCGATGGCGCCGGCGCGGTCGATGACGATCGTCGACGGCGTTCCCCGGAGGCCGTACGTCGCCATCGTGCGCGGGATCGGACCATCGGTGGCGGCACGATCGACGGCCACCGGAAAGGCGATGCCGTACTCGTGAATGAACGCCTCGAGCGCGACCGGTGTCATGGCGGCATGGTGTTCGAACACGCAGTGCAATCCCAGCACCACGAGGCCATCGGCGCTCTGGGCGATCTGGTGCAGGCGCTTGGCTTGCGGCACGGCGTGGGCGACGCAGCCCGGGCACAGCATCTGGAAAGCGTGCAGGACGACGACCTTGCCGCGCAGGGAGGCGAGCGTCGGCGGCGCCTCGGTGTTGAACCAGCGCTCGACGTCGAGCGGCGGCGCGGCAAGAGGCGCTATCGCGGACACGGCGCCGGCTCCACGGCCGGGGAGATCCAGCCGAGCTCGCACGCCTTGATCTGCAGCGCGAGGTACTTCGAGTAGATGCGGCACTGGGCGAGGCTGCCGGCGATGAACCAAAGGCCGGGTTGCGGTGTGCGCATGAACATGTTGCGCAACTCTTGGCCGTCGCCGAAGCCCCAGATCGGTCCGACGCGGTCGGCGACCTCGCGGCCAAACAGCTTGGCGACCAGCGCCTCCTGTCCCTTGTAGCCGGTCGCCAGCACGACGAGCTCGGCCTTCAGACGCTCGCCCGACCGCAGCACGGCGCCGGCGGCGGTGAAGCGTTCGATGTCGGCGTATTGCGCCAGGCCGATCTTGCCCTCGACCAGCAGGTCCGAGCAGCCGACGTTGAAATAGTAGCCGCCGCCACGCGTCAGATACTTGTACTGCCAGCCCGTGCCGTCCGGGCCGAAGTCGAGCCGGAAGCCGCGGCGCTCCAGCCCGTCGAGCAGTGGCTTGTCGAGCTCTGCCGCGCGCTTGGTCAGGAGCTGGTGGCTACGTCGGCCGAGGGCGAGCGGCGTGGCGGTGGTGATGAGATCGCAATCCTCGAGCGACGGGCCCTCGTCGTAGAGCGCATAGGGAAGCTGGGCACTCGGCTCGACGTTGACGATCAGCGTCGGGCTGCGCTGGACCAGGGTGACGTGCGCGCCGCTCGACTGGAGGTCCTGCGCGATGTCGTGGCCGCTGTTGCCGGTGCCGATCACCAGCGCGTGCCTGCCCGTCCACGCAGCGCCGTCCTGGTAGCGGCTGGAATGCAGGACCGTGCCGGCGAAGGCGTCGAGCGTCGGGATGGCCGGCATGTTGGGGATGCCGCTGACGCCGGTCGCCATCACGATATGGCGCGGCCGCATCTCGCGCTCCGTGCCGTCGCCGCGGCGCAGCCTGACGATCCAGTGACCGGCCTCGTCGTCGTAGCGGCCGCCCAGGAATTCCGTCGCCGTCCAGAAGTTGAGCTCGAGGCTCTCGACATAGGACTCGAACCAGCCCGCCAGCTTGTCCTTCGGGATGTAGGCCGGCCAGGTCGGCGGGAACGGCATGTAGGGCAGGTGATTGACGTGCACCTGGTTGTGCAGCACCAGCGCGTGATAGCGCTTGCGCCAGTTGTCGCCGATCCTCGCCTCGCGGTCGACGATCAGCGTGTCGATGCCGAGTTGCGAGAGGCGCGCGGCGGCCGAGAGGCCGGCCTGCCCGCCGCCCACGACAAGGGCAACAGGATCGCGATCGGCGAAGGCCTCCACCGCCGTGCGCCGGTCGAGCCAGTTGGGCCCACGGAAGTCGCGCGAGTAGGCCTCGTCCTCGGCACGCCGGGCGCCGCCCTGCTGCTCTTCGTGGCCTTTCAGTTCCTCGAGCGCCGTGAGCAGCGTCCACGCCTTGGGGGCGTCGCCGCCGCCCTTGGGGGCGTCGCTGTCGACCGGCGTCAGCCGCAGCACGCCGCTGCACCGGCCCTCGGCGGTCTCGAAACGGAAGATCGCCTCGATGGCATCGGCGCCGGCGCGCATGACCGGCCGGGGCGGCGCGCGCTCGGGATCGACGACGAAGCCGGAAGGGCGCGCCTGTTTGGCCCCGCTCGCCAGCGCCTCGGCGATCGCCGCCGCGCCGCTCACCGTGTCGATGTGCCAGGTGAGCGCCAGCACATCGCGCCAATGGCTGTCGGCATGGAACAGCGCCGCGAGTCCGGCAGGCTCGCCGCGCGCCAGCGCCTGCTCGAAGCGCGCGAGCCAGTGCGCGACGTGCCGGTGCTCGCGTGGCGCGGCGACGCCCTGCATCACACGACCGGGCTGGCGCCGCCGTCGACGTTGATGGCGACGCCGGTGATGAAGGAGCCGGCATCCGAGCACAGGAAGCAGGCCATGCGCGCGAATTCCTCGGCCTTGCCCATGCGGCCGAGCGGAATGCGGCCCGCCATGCCGGCGAGGAACTGCTCGTACGTCTTGCCCTCGCCGGCCGCCGTCTTGTGACGACGGACCCACTGGTCGCTCTCGATCAGGCCGACCAGCATCGCGTTCACCAGCACGCCGTGCTTGGCATTCTCCTGGCTCATCGCCTTGGTGAGGGCGAGGCCCGCGGCGCGGCTGACGCTGGTCGGCGTCGAGTTGGCGTTGGGCGCCTTGGCGCCGATGTTGAGCACGTTGACGACGCGGCCCCACTTGCGCTCGCGCATGCCCGGAAAGGCCAGGCGACAGAGGCGGATGGCGGCGAACAGCTTGAGGTCGAGGTCGCCCTGCCAATCCTCGTCGGTCACCGTGTCGAAGGCCTTGGCGTGGCTGATGCCGGCGTTGTTCACGACGATGTCGACCTTGCCGAAGTCGGCCTGGATCTTCTTCCACGTGTCGGCGATCGGGCCCGCCTTGGCGACGTCGCAGGAATAGCCCTCGACCTTGGCGTTGGTCTTGCCGGCGGCCTTCTGGATCTCGACCTTGGCCGAGGCCAGCACATCGGGCTTGCGGGCGATCATGGCGACCGACGCGCCCGAGGCGGCGAACTCCTTGGCCATGGCCAACCCGAGACCGGTGCTGCCACCCGTGATCACGGCCACGCGGCCGTCCATGCGTACGTCCATTAGCTCTTCCTCCGGTTATTTCTTGAGTGTAGCGAGCGCTGCCAGAACGCGCTCGGGCGTCGCCGGCGCATCCAATCGCACTGCGGTCCTGCCGTTGCCGCCTTCGGGGATCGTCGATGCGATCGCATCCTTCAGCGCCGTCCATACCGCGGTCGCCAGCATCAGCGGCGGCTCGCCGACGGCCTTGGAGCGGAAGATCGTCGCTTCCTTCGACGGCGCATTGTCGAGGAACTTCACGTTGAAGATCGCCGGCGCATCGCGGCTGCCGGGGATCTTGTAGGTCGACGGCCCGCCGGTCTTGAGCCGGCCCTGCGTGTCCCACCACAGTTCCTCGCAGGTGAACCAGCCCTGGCCCTGCACGAAGGCGCCCTCGATCTGGCCGAGGTCGATCGCGGGATTGAGCGAAGCGCCGCAGTCCTGCACGAGGTCGACCCGCAGCACGCGGTTCTCGCCGGTGAGCGTGTCGATCGCCACCTCGGCCGCCGCCGCGCCGAAGGAGAAATAGAAGAACGGCCGGCCCTTCATCGCGGCGCCGTCCCAATGGATCTTGGGTGTCCTGTAATAGCCGGTCGACGACAGCGAGACGCGCCCCAAGTGGCAGAGCTTGGCCAGTTCGGTGAAGCTCACCACCTGGTTGCTGCCAGGCCCCCCTCGACCATGTGGGACAATACGGACGGCATTGTCGGCGAATTCGATCTCGTTGGCACCGACGCCGAAATGCCCGGCGGCAAAGGCAATCATGCGCTGCTTGATCGTGTCGGCGGCATTGTAGGCCGCCCACCCGTTGAGGTCCGATCCGGTCGAGGCCGCGGTCGGCGAGGTGTTGGGCACCTCCGCCGTCGAGGTCGCCGTCGGCATGATACGGTCGACGTCGACCTGGAACACCTCGGCCACGACCTGCGCCACCTTGATGAACAGGCCCTGCCCCATCTCGGTGCCGCCGTGGTTGAGCCGAATCGAGCCGTCGGTGTAGATGTGCACCAGCGCGCCCGCCTGGTTCATGTGCGGCATGTTGAACGAGATGCCGAACTTCAGCGGGAAGACGCCCAGCCCGCGCTTCAGCACCGGGCTGGTCCTGTTGAAGGCGTCGATCTCGGCGCGGCGGCGCACCAGCTCGCCGTCGCGCTTCAGCTCCGCCCACAGGCGCGGCAGGTGGTTCTCGTCAACCTTCTGGCCGTAGGGCGTCTCGTCGCCGCGGTCGCCGTAAAAGTTGAGCGCGCGCACGTCGAGGGGATCGCGGCCGAGACGGGCGGCGATGCGGTCGAGCACGTCCTCCATGATCACGACGCCCTGCGGGCCGCCGAAGCCGCGGAAGGCGGTGTTCGACTGCTTGTTGGTGCGACAGGCGTAGCCGGTGGCGCGGAAGTGCGGGATCCAGTAGGCGTTGTCGGTGTGGGTGAGCGCGCGCGCCACCACCCCCGGCGTGAGGTCGAGGCTCCAGCCGGCGTCGGCGGCCAACACGGCATCGAGCGCCAGCACGCGGCCCTCGCCGTCGAAGCCCACCGAGTAGCGATAGTGGAACGGATGGCGCTTGCCGGTCACGATCATGTCGACTTCGCGCGGCAGGCGGAGCTTCACCGGCCGGCCGGTGTGGCTGGCGGCCAGCGCCGCCGCGCCCGCCACCCACGAGGCGTTGCTTTCCTTGCCGCCGAAGCCGCCCCCCAGCCGCCGCACGGTCGCCGTGATGCGGTTGAAGTCGCAGCCCAGCAGGCGCGCGCAGATGTGCTGGACCTCGGTCGGGTGCTGGGTCGAGGAATGGACGATCAAGTCGCCGTCATCGCCCGGCAACGCGAAGGCCACCTGGCCTTCGAGGTAGAAATGCTCCTGGCCGCCGACATTGAACGCCGCGTCGATCCGGTGCGGTGCCGCCTTAAGGGCAGCATCGGGATCGCCGCGCAGGACGGTCGACGGTGCCTGGACGTAGGACCTGGCCGCGAGCGCGGTCTCGACATCGAGCACCGGCGTCTCGGCCTCGATCTCGATCGCCGCGCGCTCGCCGGCGTGGCGCGCGGCATCGAGAGTCGTGGCCACCACGATGGCCAGCGGCTGGCCCGCATAGAAGACTCGATCGGTCGCGAACAGCGGCTCGTCGGTGCCGACGGCCGCCACGTTGTTCTTGCCGGGAATGTCGCCCGCCGCCAGCACGGCCACCACGCCGGGCGATGCCGCGACGGCGGCGAGGTCGAGCTTGCGCAGCCGTCCCGCGGCGATCGGACTCAGCACCAGCGCGCCATGGAGCGTGCCGGCGGGCTCGGGGATATCGTCGACGTAGCGCGCCTGGCCGGTGACGTGCTTCAGCGCCGAGTCGTGGCGCCACGCGGTATGGACGCCGCCCTTCATAGCGCTTCGACCTCGACCGGTTGCCGGGGATCGGCCACGCGCATCTCCAGGCGGCGCAACAGATTGGCCGCGACCTCCAGCCGATAGCCCGACGTGCCGCGCCAGTCGTCGAGCGGCTTGAAGTCGCCGGGCAACGCGGCGGCTGCGGCGGCAAAGCCGGTCTTCAGCAGGGCCGCTTCCGCAGCACGCGCGCGCTTGGGGATCGCCGCCATGCCGCCGAAGGCCAGTCGCGCGTCCTCGATCTTGCCGCCCTTGATGCGCAGACGGTAAGCGCCGGCGACGGTCGAGATATCCTGGTCGCGCCGCTTGCTCACCTTGTCGCAAAAGAAGACCTCGCCCGGCCGCAGGCGCGGCAGGGTCAGTTTCTCGATCGCCTCGTCGGGCGCCAGGACCGTCTTGCGATAGTCGAGGAAGAAGTCCTCGAGCGGCAGCTCGCGCGCGCCGCGCGCCGACACGAGCTTGATCCGCGTGCCGAGCGCCAGCAGCACCGGCGGCATGTCGCCGATCGGCGAGGCGTTGCCGACGTTGCCGCCGATCGTGCCCATGGTGCGGATCTGGCGCGAGCCCAGCCGGCCGAGATAGGCGTGCAGCGTCGGAAAGGCTTCGACCAGCACCGAGGTGGCATGCGCGTAGGACACCGCGGCGCCCAGCGTGATCTCGTCCTTGCCCGCGACGATCCCGCCCAGCTCGGGAACGTGCGCGAGATGAATCAGCGCCGCCGGCGGCTTGCGCGCGCGGCTGGCGAGCAGGCCAAGATCGGTGGCACCGGCCAGCAGCAGCGCCTGCGGATGGCGGGCGCGCAACTCGACCAGCTCCGCCAGGCTGCGCGGCGCGAAGAATGTTCCATCGAACGACGCCGACTGCGTCCGTGCCGGCAACACCGGCCGCGCCGGCGGTTCGTGCGCCAGGCCCGCCACCTGCTTCATCGCCTCGACGATCGGTCGATAGCCGGTGCAGCGGCAGAGATTGCCGGCCAGCGCCTCGTGGATGGTGTCGAGCTCGGCCGCCTCGCCACCGGCGGCAAAGGCATAGGCCGACATGACGAAGCCCGGCGTGCAGAAGCCGCACTGCGTGGCTTCGGCCTCCATCATCGCGCGCTGCACCGGATGCGCCGTGCCGTCGCGCCCGATCAGGCCTTCGACGGTGCGGATCGACTGCCCGTCGATCTGCCCGAGCATCGCGATGCAGGAATTCAGGACCTCGACGCTTGTTTTTCCGTCGGGGCCGTCGACACGCTCGAGCGCCACGGTGCAGGCGCCGCAATCGCCCTCGGCACAGCCTTCCTTGGTCCCCTTGAGGCCGCGATGATCGCGCAGCCAGTCGAGCAACGTGGTCATCGGCGAGAGGCCGGCGATCTCGACGGGCTGGTCGTTCAACGTGAAATTTATACGATCCGCCATGCGAACAGGATGAGGGGCGGTCGCACCCCGCGCAAGCGATTGTGCCGGCGCGGTCTCTGTGATGGACTCGTCCGACCGACAAAAGGAAGAGATCAGCAATGGATCCGTATCGCTTCGGCTATTCGCCCATCGTCGCGCGGCCGAAACTCGCCTGGCCCAACAATGCCAGGGTGGCGGTCTGGGTCTGTCCCAACATCGAGCACTACGAATATCTTCCCGCCGAGGTGCGGGTGCGCAACCCGTGGCCGCGCATGCCGCATCCCGACGTGCTGGGCTACGGCGGCCGCGACTACGGCAACCGGGTCGGCCTATGGCGCCTGTTCGAGGTGCTCGACAAGCACAGTGTGCGTTGCACGGTCTCGCTGTCGATGTCGGTGATCGAGATGTATCCCGAAATCCTCGAGGCCATGGAGGCGCGGCGCTGGGAGTACATGAGCCACGGCTATTTCAACACGCGCTATCATTGGGGCTACGCGCCGGAAGAAGAACTCGAGGTGATCGAGCACAGCAAGGCCACGCACCTGCGCCTGACCGGGCGCAAGCTGCGCGGCTGGTTCTCGCCCGCCGTCTCCAACACGCACAACACGCCCGACCTCGTGAAGCAGGCCGGCCTCGACTATTTCTGCGACTTCTATCACGACGACCAGCCGACGCCGCTCGCCACCAAGCACGGGCCGCTGATCCACGTGCCCTACTCGATGGATCTCAACGACGCGATGATCTATCGCCAGCCCGTCGAGGCGGAGGAATTCGGCCAGATGATCGTCGACCATTTCGATACGGTGTACCGCGAGGGCGCCGAGAACGGCCGCGTGATGTGCATCGCGCTCCACCCCTACATGATGGGCGCGCCGCATCGCCTCAAGCACCTCGACAAGGCGCTGGCCTATATCCGCAAGCACAAGGACGCCTGGGTGTGCACCGCCGAGGAGATCCTCGACTGGTACACCGAGAACGGCCTGAAGGCCTACCAGAAGCACCTCGGGAAGGAGGCGTGACATGACCGTTCCTCCGTCGCCCAAGGTGCCGAAGAATCCGCCGCCGCTGCCGGCCGGCATGGACAATCCCTGGTACGACTACGTGCCCTATCCCAAGCGGCCGCGGCTCACCTGGCCGAAGAACGCGCGGGTCGGCTTCTACGTCATCCTGCACCTCGAGTACTATGAGCTGCAGCCGCCCGAGGGCAGCCTGAAGGATGCGCGCTTCGTCGGCGAGTTCGGCAACTACAATCCCGACTACCGCACCTGGACGCAGCGCGAGTACGGCAACCGCACCGGCATCTTCCGCGTGCTCGACGTACTCGACCGCTACCAGATCAAGGCCGGCGTCGCCGTCAACGCGATGGCGGCCGAGCGCTATCCTTTCCTGGTCGAGCAGTTCAAGAAGCGAAAGTACGAGTTCATCGCCCACGGCACCTCGGCCACGCGCATGCTGAGTTCGAAGATGAGCGAGGCCGAGGAGAAGGCCGAGATCGCCGCCTCGATCGCCGCCATCGAGAAGGCCGCCGGCGTGCGGCCGACCGGATGGCTCGGCCAGGAGTACGGCGAGAGCCATCGCACGCCGCAGCTCCTGGCCGACGCCGGCCTCGACTATGTGCTCGACTGGCCGAACGACGACCAGCCTTATCCGATGAAGGTCGGCCGGAAATTCGTCTCCATGCCCAACCAGCCGGAATGGGACGACGTGCAGCAGCTCTGGCTGCGCCGCATCAACACCACGCGCTATCCCGACATCGTGGCCGACGCCTTCGAGCTGCTGCACCACGAGGGCGGCCAGGTGTTCAGCCTGTCGATTCATCCGTGGCTGATGGGCATGGCGCATCGCATCAAGTACCTCGACGAGGCGCTGCGCCGCATCGAGCGCCTCGGCAACGGCTGGCAGGCCACGCCGGGCGAGATCGCGGCGTACTATGCCAAGACGATGATGGGCTGAGCGGCATGGCCCATTGGCTCGACACGCTCTGCGACTTCCTGGTCGACTTCCGCTTCGACACGCTGACGTCCGCCACCGTCGAGCAGACCTCGTACGTGATCCTCGACACGATGGGCGCGATCGCCGGCGGCATGGCCGAACCCGAGATGCAGACGCTGGCCAAATCGACGACCGGCGGCATGTCGGGCCAGGCCTCGATCGTCGGCACGGGCCGCACCTCCGTTCCGGCCGCCGCGGCGTTCCTCAACGGCACCGCCGGCACCTTCCTCGAGATGGACGAAGGCAACCGCTTCGCCAAAGGGCATCCCAGCGTGCATGCGCTGCCGGCACTTTGGGCGATCGCCGAGACGCGCGGCCTGTCGGGCAAGGCGGTGATGGAGGCGCTGGTAATGGGCTACGAGGTCGGCGCCCGGATCGGCATCGCCGCGGCGCTGCGACCTTCCATGCATCCGCACGGCACCTGGGGCACGGTGGGCGCCGCCGCGGCGCTGGCCAAGCTGCTGGGCTACGACAAGGCCAGGACCCGCGAGGCGATCAACGTCGCCTCGTCGCTCACACTCGCCACCTCCAAGCGCACCATGCTGGAGGGCGGCACGGTACGGAACGCCTACGCCGGCATCTCCAACCGCATGGGACTGATGGCGATCGACCTGGTCGAGGCGGGTTTCATCGGCGAGCGCGACGGCGTGGCCAGCGTCTTCGGCCACGTCGTGTCCGACACGTTCGATCCGGCGAAGATGATCGACGGCCTCGGCCGCGACTGGCAGATCGACAAGAACTATTTCAAGCTCCATTCGTGCTGCCGCTACAATCACGGCGCGCTCGATGCGCTCGACCGGCTGTTGGCGGCCAACAAGGTCGCGGCCGGCGACATCGCCCGGGTCGACGTCGCGAGCTACTTCTATGCCGCCGAGCTCGACGACCAGGCACCGCGCAACACGCTGGCCGGCAAGTTCTCGGTGCCCTTCGCGGTGGCCACGCGGGTCGTGCGCGGCTCCTCGCGGGTCGAGAACTTCACCTGGGACGCCGTGCGCGACGATCGCGTGCAGGCGCTCGCCAAGCGCGTGTTCGTGACCGAGGACAGAGCGATGACCGCCAAGCTGCCGCAGTTTCGGCCGGCACGGGTCGACCTCAGGCTGGTCGACGGCCGCACGCTCAGCGCCGCCGTCGAGACCAACCGCGGCGACGACCAGGATCCCTATTCGCGCGACGAACTCACGGGCAAGTTCTTCTCGCTCGCCGAGCGCGTGTGGCCGCACAACGCGGCCGACGATTTCCGCCGCAGGATCCTGACGTTGGCCGACGCGGCCAACGTCGCGGACCTTACTCCGCGACCTTCGTGAATCCCTGATCCTGACGCAGGCGGAACAGCCGCACCGCCTCGGCGTGGGCGGCCTGGGCCTCGCGTGACATCGCCGTGCCGAGCCGCGTCTCCGGCAGGAAGTGCCCGTGGCGATCCTGGCCGCGCACCAGCAACGCGCCGGGCTTCACCGGACCGAGCGGCCGCACGTGGGCGGGCACGAAGCTGATGCCCAGCCCCATGCGGCGGTCGTCATTGGCGTTGCCCGGCGAGCAATGGACCAGCGCCGTATGGTGCAGCGACAGCTCGCCCGCCTTGAGCGGCATCGCCACGCCGGCCTCGCCGTCGAAGCGCTCGCTGATGCCCTGGCCGCGCTTGATCATGTCGTGCGGCGCGGGTTTATCGTCGTGCTCGATCATCGGCAGGCGGTGCGTGCCGGGGATCACGCGCATGCAGCCCGCCTTCTCCGACGCCTCCGACAGCGCCACCCACGCCGTCACATGCTCGAGCGGGTCGAGGAAGAAGTAGGCGCCGTCCTGGTGCCAGCGCACGTAGGCCGGCGTGTGGGCTTCCTTGATCCACATGGTCGAGTGGTAGACGAGGATGTCCGGACCGATCACGTCCTCGATAGCGTCGAGCACTTTGGGATGGTGGACCAGCGCGTCGGCCCAGTCGTAGAGCAGGTACGACTTGCTCTTCTCGGGGAAATCAAGCGGATGACCCTGCTGCTTCTCCCAATGCTCGAGGTCGGCACGCAGCGCGCGCACCTCGTCGGGCGCGAGAACCGGCACGGGACAGGCAAAGCCGTCCCGTCCGTACTGGTCGACCTGCGACGTTGTCAGGATCCTGGGCATTGGATTGGCGGTTGTCCGTGTGCGAGGCCTATCGTAGCGTCTTTCAACGTCAAAAACATTCTTGGGGAACTTCATCATGGCCACTCCTCGCAAGCATCCGGTTTCACGTCGCGGCTTCATTGCGGGATCGACCGCACTCGCCGCCGGCACCCTGGGCTTTCCCGGCATCGGCGGCGCGCAGGCCGCCTCGGTGAAGGTCGGCCTGATCCATCCCGTGACCGGCTTCGTCGCCTACAACGGCCAGCAGGGTCGGCTCGGCGCCACCATGGCGATCGAGGACGTGAACAAGGCGGGCGGCATCAAGTCGATGGGCGGCGCCAAGCTCGAAGGGCTGCTGGGCGACAGCCAGTCCAAGGTCGAAGTGGGCGTGAGCGAGGTCGAAAAGATGAACGGCGCGGGCGTCGCCGCCTACATCGGTTGCTTCCAGAGCCCGGTCGGCATCGCCGCCAGCCAGGCCGCCGCCAAGTACGGCACGCCGTTCCTGATCGACGTCGGCGCCTCCGACCAGCTCGTGACCCGCGGGCTCAAGAACACCTTCCGCCTGATGCCGGGCTTCGGCGTCTGCGTCGAGCAGGGCATTTCCTCGCTCGGCGCGCTCAACAAGGCGGCGGGCGGGATCGCAAAGACCGCGGTGATCGTCCACGAATCGGGCGAGTTCGGCACCGGCACGGCCAAGCTGCTCGCCAGCAAGCTGCCGTCGATCGGCATCGAGGTAAAGGAAGTGATCGGCCACGACAACCCGACGCGCAACTTCGACAACATCGCGCTGCGCATCCGCTCGATCGCGCCCGACATCGTCATGATGTCGAACTACCAGAACGAATACATGCTGCTGGCGCGCACGCTCTACCAGCAGAAGGTGAACCTGGCCGGCTTCTTCTCGATCCTGGGCGGCGGCTTCAACTACAAGTTCGTCAAGGAGATGCCCGACGTCTCGCAATACATGATGGACGTGAACCACTGGTTCAACCCCAAGAGCGACAAGGCGCAGGCGATGAAGAAGCGCGTCGAGGCGGGCGGCGGGCTGTTCACCTTCGAGGTCTATCTCGCCTACTCGACCGTGATGCTGCTGGCCGATTCGCTGGAGCGTGCCGGCTCGGCCGACAAGGACAAGCTCATCGCGGCGATCGCCGGCTCCGCCTTCAAGGCCGAGCTGATGCCCTACGGTCCGACCAAGTTCGTCGACGGCCAGAACCAGGGCGCGCGGCCGGCGGTCATGCAGTCGCTGAAGGGCGACATCGAGGTCATTGCGCCGGAAGAATTCGCCTCGGCCAAGGCCGTGTTCCCGCGGCCGAAGTTCACCTGAAGGCGTGTTCGATCCCGCGATCATCCTTGCCGGCGTCCTGAACGGCCTGCTCGCCGGCGGCGTCTATATCCTGGTCGCCGTCGGCCTGACGCTGATCTACGGCGTCCTGCACATCATCAACTTCGCCCATGGCAGCCTGCTGATGCTGGCCATGTATGCGGTGTTCTTCCTGTGGCGCCTGTCGGGCATCGATCCCTACATGGCGCTGCCCGTGGTGATCGCCGGCGCCTTCGTCTTCGGCTACCTGCTCTATCGCGGCGTGATCGGCCGGCTGAGCCACGGCCGCGACGAGAACATCCTGCTGATCACGCTCGGCCTGTCGATCGTGATCGACAACGCAGCACTGCTGTTCTTCGGCGGCGACACGCAGACGATCGACGTGCCCTACGCCTCCGATATCCTGAAGGTCGGTGCCGCCTTCCTGCCGATGCCCAAGGTCGTGTCGTTCGCCGCCTCGCTGCTGATCTGCGCGGCACTCGGCCTCTACATGGCCCGCAGCGACACCGGCAAGGCGATCCGCGCCGTCGCCCGCGAGCGCCAGGGCGCACGGCTGGCCGGCATCGACGTCGACAACGTCTTTGCCATTTCCTACGGCATCGGCATCGCCTGTCTGGGCGCCGCGGCGTGCCTGCTGATGCCGACCTACTACGTGACGCCGGTCTCGGGCCACGCCTTCGTGCTGGTGGCCTTCACCATCGTGGTTCTGGGCGGCATGGGCAGCTTCCTCGGCGCGGCGGTCGGCGGGCTGCTGATCGGCGTCGTCGAATCGCTGGGCGGGCTGCTGCTCGGCGAGCAGCTCGGTCAGATCGGCATCTCCGCCATCTTCATCCTGATCCTCCTGCTGAAGCCGACCGGCCTGTTCGGGGGCGCGCGGTGAAGCGCGACATCGTCCTCGCCGCGGTCGCGCTCGCCGCGGCGATCGTCTTCCCGCTGCTGGTGCCGGGCTACCTCGTGAACGTCGGCATGCTGGTCTTCTTCCTGGCCTTCATCGGCCAGTCGTGGAACCTGTCGGGCGGCTTTGGCGGCCAGACCTCGTTCGGCCACGTCGTGTTCTTCGGCACCGGCGCCTACACCTCGACCATCCTGCATGTGACCTATGGCTGGAACCCCTGGCTCGCCTGGCCGGCGGCGATGGCGGCCGGCGGGGTCGTCGGCTGGATCATCGCCTTCCTGTCGTTTCGCGCGGGCTTGCGCGGCTCGTACTTCGCGCTGATCACGCTCGCCTTCGCCGAGGTCTTCCGCATCCTCGCCAACTCGGTGCCCTTCACCAGGGGCGGGCTCGGCATGCTGATCAAGGCCGAGCCGGGCGCCGCCAACTTCCAGTTCCGCGACCCGCTGTGGTTCTACTATGTAGCGCTGGCACTCTGCGTCGTCTCGCTGCTGATCGCCTGGCGGCTCACGCAGAACCGCTTCGGCGCGCGCCTGGTCGCGATCCGCGAGAACGAGGACGCCGCCCGCGCGCTGGGCATCGACGTCTTCGCCGAGAAGGTGAAGGTGCTGGTGCTGTCGGGGGCCATGGCCGCGGCCGGCGGCACCTTCTATGCGCAGAAATACCTCTATGTCGATCCCAACATCGCCTTCGGCGTCGACAAGTCGGTCGAGATGCTGCTGGTCGCCATGGTCGGCGGCGCCGGCACGATCTTCGGACCGCTCATGGGAGCGGGCGCGCTCACCGCCATCAACGAAGGCACGCGCTGGCTGGCCAGCGTCGTGCCGGCGCTGAAGAACGTCCAGCCGCTCAGCCTGATCGTCTACGGCGCCATGCTGATCCTGATCGTCGGTCGCCTGCCCGACGGGCTGGCCAGCCTGTTTGCCCGCGGCCGCCGCCATGCTTGAGGTCGTGGGCCTGTCCAAGGCGTTCGGCGGCCTCCGCGCGGTCGACCAGGCCTCCCTGCGCGTCGGCGCCGGCGAGATCGTCGGCCTGATCGGCCCCAACGGCGCGGGCAAGACCACCTTGTTTGCCGCCATCGCCGGCTTCCACAGGCCCGACGCCGGCCACATCTCGCTCGACGGGCGCGACATCACCGGCCTGGCGCCGCACCGCATCTGCGCCGCCGGCATGGTGCGCACGTTCCAGATCACCCAGCCGTTCGGCAAGATCTCGGTGCGCGAGAACATCATGGTCGGCGCCTACTTCCGCACCGGCCGGCGCCGCGAGGCCGCGCGGGTGGCCGAGGAAGTCGCCGCGCGCGTCGGCATGCAGGGCCAGCTCGACCAGAACGGCAACGACCTCACTGTCGCCGGCCGCAAGCGGCTCGAGCTCGCGCGCGCGCTGGCGACCGGCCCGCGCCTACTGCTGCTCGACGAGGTGATGGCCGGCCTCAATCCCACCGAGATCGTCGAGATCGTCGGCGTCATCAAGGTGATCCGTGCGGCCGGCGTCACCATCCTGCTGATCGAGCACGTGATGCAGGCGGTGACCTCGCTGGCCGAGCGGCTCTACGTGCTGAACCAAGGGCGCATGATCGCCGAGGGCACGCCGGCCGAGATCGCCGGGAACCCCGAGGTCGTCGAGGCCTATCTCGGCTATGGCGCGGCCAAGGTGCTGCGTGCTTGAGGTGCGGGCCCTCTGCGCAGGCTACGGCGCGGTCGAGATCCTGCGCGGCGTCGACCTCGACGTGGCGCCGGGCGAGATCGTGGCGCTGCTGGGCAGCAACGGCGCCGGCAAGTCGACCCTGAACAACAACGTCTGCGGCCTGTTCCGGCCGTTCGGCGGCACGATCCGCTTCGACGGCACAGACATCGCCGGCGCCACGTCGATGCGCATCGTCGAGGCCGGCCTCATCCAGGTGCCCGAGGGCCGCCGCGTGTTCCCCAACCTGTCGGTGCGCGAGAACCTCGAGCTCGGCAGCTATCGCCGCGGCAAGCCGGATCGGGCGCGCAACCTCGACAAGGTCGCGACGATCTTCCCGCGCCTCAGGGAGCGCTGGAGCCAGCCCGCCGGCACGCTGTCGGGCGGCGAGCAGCAGATGTTGGCGATCAGCCGCGGCCTGATGGGCGAGCCGCGCCTGCTGATCCTCGACGAGCCGTCGCTCGGGCTGTCGCCGCTGCTGGTCGAGGAGATGTTCGCGCTGATCGGGCGGCTCAACGCCGAGGGACTGGCGATCCTGCTGGTCGAGCAGAACGTCGTGCAGTCACTGGCGGTCGCCCACCGCGCCTACGTCCTGGAGAACGGCCGCATCGCGCTCTCGGGCACGGCCCGCGAACTCGGCGAGAATCCCGGGCTGCGCCGCAGCTACCTCGGCCACTGACTAAACTGCCTCACCGGCGGCCCAGCCGGACGACCAGGCCCACTGAAAATTGTAGCCGCCGAGCCAGCCGGTGACGTCGACCGCCTCGCCGATCACGTAGAGGCCCGGCACCTTGCGCGCCTCCAGGGTCTGCGACGACAGGCCCGCGGTGTCGACGCCGCCCGCCGTGACCTCGGCCTTGGCGTAGCCCTCGGTGCCGCTGGGCGTGATCCGCCAGTCGTTCAACGAGGAGACGTCTCCCGCGGCGAGCTCGGTCGCCAGCCGCTGCGGCATCATCTCGGCCAGGATCGTGCGCAGCTCCGCCTTGGGCCGCGCATGGCGGCGCTCCTTCAGGAACTTCGCGGCGTCGAGGTCGGGCAGCAAGTCGATCGCGATCTCCTGGCCCGGCTGCCAGTACGACGAGACCTGCAGGATCGCCGGGCCCGACAGGCCGCGATGGGTGAACAGCATGGCCTCGCGAAAGCTCGTCTTGCCGCAGCGCGCGACGACCTCGAGCGACACGCCGCTGATCTGCGGCACCTTCGCGGTGAACGGCACCAGCGCCGGCCGCGTCTGGGTGATGCCAAGCCCGAAGCGCCGGCAGACCTCGTGCGCGAAGCCGGTCGCACCCATCTTCGGGATCGACAGGCCGCCCGTCGCCAGCACGACGGAGGCCGCGTCGAAGTCGCCTTGGTCGGTCTTCACCGTGAAGCGGCCGGACTTCTCGACGCCGGTGATGCGGTGCTGGGTGCGCACGTCGACACCGGCGGCCGCGCACTCGGCCAGCAGCATGGAAACGACCTGGCGCGCCGAGCCGTCGCAGAACAGCTGGCCCAGCGTCTTCTCGTGCCAGGCGATGCCGTGCTTGCCGACCAGGGCGATGAAGTCGTGCTGGGTGTAGCGCGCCAGCGCCGACTTGCAGAAATGCGGATTGGCCGACAGAAAGGCGTGTGGCCCGCTGCCGATATTGGTGAAGTTGCAGCGTCCGCCGCCCGAGATCAGGATCTTCTTGCCGACCTTGTCGGCGTGGTCGAGCAGCAGCACGCGCCGCCCGCGCTGGCCCGCGCGCAGCGCGCACATCAGACCGGCGGCGCCCGCGCCCAGGACGACGACGTCGAAGCTCACGTCAGGAATTCACCGCCGTTCACGTGGATCGTCTGGCCGGTGATGAACGTGCCCTCGGGCCCGACCAGCAGCCGCACCATCGCCGCGATCTCCTCGACCGTGCCGAAGCGCTTGAGCGGGATCGGGCGGTTCTCGACCGGCCGCGGCCCCGCGGAGGCCGCGCGCGCGGTGTCGATGGCGCCGGGCGACAGTGCGTTGCAGGTGATACGATGCGGCGCCAGCTCGACGGCGAGCGCGCGCATCAGCCCCTCGAGGCCGGCCTTCGACGCCGAGACGTGGCAGCGGTTGGGCGTACCGACATGGGTCGAGATGCCCGACATGGCCACGAACGCCCCGCCCTGCCCCTTGGCCACCATCTGCGGGACGAAGGCCTTGCCCAGCAGGAAGGCGCCGTCGAGCGCGACCGAGAGGATCTGGCGCCACTCCTCGAACTTCATGTCGAGGAACGAGGTCTGGCGGCGCAGGCCCGCGTTGCTGACCAGGATGTCGACGCCGCCCAGCGCCTTCGCAGCCTCGGCCGCGAGGCGCGGGCCGACGGCCGGATCGGCCACGTCACCCATGCCCGCGATCGCCTTGCCGCCGGCGGCCACGATCTCGCCCACCACGGCATCGACGGCGGCCTTGTCCGAGCTGCCGTTGACGATGACGGCGGCGCCGTCGCGCGCCAGCGTGAGCGCAACGCAGCGGCCGATGTTCTTGCCCGCGCCCGAAACGAACGCGACCTTGCCTTGCAGCGGAAGTGACATGCGATCTCCGATCTCGATCTCCGACCCTAGGGCGGCGACCCTACCACCGGCATCGCGGGATTGGCATGGCTTCCATAGCGCTTGGCGAACGCGCGGGTGAACTCCGCGCCGAGCAGGAAGATCTGCGCGGAGTAGTAGATCCACACCAGCAGCACGATCAACGCGCCGGCGGCGCCGTACGACGACGCCACGTTGCTCTGCCCGATATAGAAGGCGATGGCGTACTTGCCGCCCTCGAACAGCAGCGTCGTCACCCCGGCGCCGAGGCCGACGTCGCGCCAGGCGATGGGCGCGTCCGGCAGGATCTTGAACATGGCCGCGAACAAGCCCGCGATCAGCACGCCGGAGATGCCGACGTCGACCACTCCGAGGAGGGTCTGGGCCGCCGGAAACACGATCTTGAGATAGGTCGAGACGCTGGCGAGGGCCGCGCTGGTGGCCAGCGAGACCGTGAGGAGGAAGCCCGCGGTCACCACCAGACCGATGCTGGTGAGCCGCGCGCGCATCAGGCGCGAGAAGGTCGAGCGGTGCGGCGGCTCGGCCTTCCACACGCCGTTCATGCCGGCCTGGACCTCGCCGAACACGCCGGTCGTCGCCACGACCAGCACGACGAGGCCGACGACGGACGCCAGCACGCCTTCGCGCGGCTTGGCCGCGATCTCGACCATCGCCTGTAGCGCCACCGCCGTATCGTGGCCCATCAACAGGCTGAGCTGGGTCACGATCGCGCCTTCCGCCGCCTCACGGCCGAACACGAGCCCCGCGATCGCGACCACGACCAGCAGGACCGGGGCGATGGAGAACAGCGTGTAATAGGCGATCGACGCGCCACGGCTCAGCCCGTCGTCGTCGATGAAACCCTCGACGGTATCGCGCAGCAGCAGCCAGGCGCTGAACAGGATTTTCACATCTTATTCAACACATCGCCGCTGGAGTCGTTGCGAGGGCTCAGCCCGCGACGATGTAGGCGCGCAAGGCCTCGGTCTCCTGACTCGCCTCCTCAAGGCGCGCCTTGACCACGTCGCCGATCGAGACCAGCCCGAGCAGCTCGCCGCGGCGCACCACCGGCAGGTGGCGGAAGCGGCCGCGCGTCATGGCCTCCATGACATGGTCGATCGAATCGTCGGGATCGCAGGTCACGACGTTGCGCGTCATCACCTGGGCGGCCTCGAGCTCGAGCGCCGCCGTGCCGTGCGTGGCCAGCGCATGGACGATGTCGCGTTCGGAGACGATGCCGATCACCCTGTCGAGCCGGTCGACGATCAGCACCGAGCCGATGCGCCGCGTGCTGAGCTGACGCGACACCTGGCCGACGGTCGTGCCTGGAGTCACCGTATAAACCAGACCGCCCTTCTCGGAGAGAATATCGGAGACGAACATGGGACTCGCTCCTTTGACGTAGGTTGTGGGTCAACGTGCAACGCAGTGGCGCGAAGAAAGGTTGCAGGCCATAAAGCCCTATGCACGATGCCCCTCACGACGATCAAAGGGCGGCCCTCGTCCTGTTCTCCGGTGGCCAGGATTCCACCACGTGCCTGGCCTGGGCGCTAGAGCGATTCACGCATGTCGAGACGATCGCTTTCGACTACCGTCAGAGGCATCGAATCGAGCTGGATCAACGGCTTGTCGTCCTGGCCGAGGTCCGCCGCCGCTTTCCCCGGTGGGCGAGCCGGCTGGGCGAGGATCATTTCATCGACATGGGCGTGCTCGGCCAGATCAGCGACACGTCGCTGACACGCGACGTCGCCTTCGCCATGGCCAAGGATGGGCTGCCCAACACCTTCGTGCCGGGCCGCAATCTCCTGTTCTTCACCTTCGCCGCCGCGGTCGCGTGGCGCCGCAACATCCGCCACATGGTGGGCGGTATGTGCGAGACCGACTTCTCGGGCTATCCCGACTGCCGCGACAACACGATCAAGGCGCTGCAGGTCGCGCTCAACCTCGGCATGGACCGCAGCTTCGCACTGCACACGCCGCTGATGTGGATCGACAAGGCGGAAACATGGCAAATGGCCAAAGATCTCGGCAGCGATGCGCTGGTCGAGATCATCCGCGCGCACACCCACACCTGCTACCAGAGCGAGCGCGGGCCGCTGCACGACTGGGGCCACGGCTGCGGCAGCTGCCCCGCCTGCGCGCTGCGCAAGCGGGGCTATGAGATGTGGAAGGCGAAGGCCGCTTAGAGGCCGCCGGCCAGGCGCTTGGCGTATTCGAGGTGCCCGCGCTTCTTGGGATACTCGTCGACCGCGTAGCGCCGCAGCGGGCCGCTCTGGCCGTTCTGCGAATAGGCGCCGTACTGCGCCTCGGCATTGGTCGCCGCCGCGAGTTGGGCATTGGCGTAGGCCGCGTCGAATTCCCCGCCCTCGAGGCCGCTCAGCCGGTGCAGTACCGCCGCGGTCGGCGTGTTGGGATCGGGCGCATAGGAGACGCCGGCTTCCGACCGCACATGGGCCAGGTGCTCGGCATCGGCGCTGTGCTCGGTCAGCATGCGGGTGGCGAAGGCGCGCACGTTCTCGTTCGACGACTTGGACAGCGCGAGCTTCGCCGAGGCGATTTCGAAATCGTTGTGGCTCTGGGCATAGCCCACGAAGCGCGCATCGGGCAGCGCATCGACGGCGAAGGCGCGCGAGGCATAGGCCGCGGGAACGGCGGCAAGGGCGAACGACAGGACAGCGCGGCGGCCGAGAGGGCTCATGTGAAATTCCTTCCAGGAGTGCGCCCCCATAACGTCGGCCCGCCGGTCGGGTTCCCGAGGTCAGGTTCCCGCCGACCGGCAGTCCTGCTAGAGCCGGGGAAACACGAGGAGTTTGCAATGGGCCTTTCCCTTCTACCGCTCGACGACAGACTGGCCGTCTCGGGCCAGCTCAAGCCCGACGACATGAAGGACGTCGCCGCCGCGGGCTTCACCGCCGTGGTCAACAACCGACCCGACGGCGAGGCGATGTTCGGCCAGCCGCGCACCGATGACCTGCGGCGCGCCGCCGAGACGGCCGGGCTCACCTTCCTCGACCTGCCCTTCTCCGGCCCGCGCGCCAGTCCCGACCAGGTCAAGGCGCTGGCCACGCTGCTGGCCGAGCCCGACCGCAAGGTCGTGGCCTTCTGCAAGAGCGGCATGCGCTCGGCGCTGCTGTGGGGCGCCGCGGCGCTGGCCGGCGGCCGGTCCCTCGACGACGTGCTGGGCGCAGCCCGGCGCGCCGGCCAGGACCTCGAGCCGGTCGGCGACATCATGGTCGGGCTGGCAGCCGCAGCGCGGGGCTGAGCCAAAGAGGGCACTTGAACCGCGCGGCCCAGGCTCTTAAATCGCCCTGTCGATTTATTCGGCGTTTTGGGGGAGATCCGATGATCAAGTCTGTTCTGGCCGTTTCCGAAGGCGGCCCCGATGCCGCCATGTCGTTTTCCCTGGCCGCGCGGGTGGCCGGCGAGTTCGGGGCAGCGGTGGATGCGCTGCATCTGCCGGTCGGACCGGCCGGCGGCATGGTCGGCGGCCTTGCCATGAGCGGCGAGGCGATGCCGCTGATCATGGACCTCGACGACGACCGGCTCGAGGCGCGCTCGAAGGAGACCGCACGCGCCTACCAGCAGCTGCTGGCCTCGATCAAGGGAGCGACCTACACCGCCGCCAAGACCGCGACGCTCGATTCGCTGGTGGCGATGGGCCGGTGCTCGGACATGCTGGTGCTCGGCCGTCCGGGCAGCGATCCGGAGAACGTGGCGCCGGCCACCGTCGAGGCGGCACTCTACGAGTGCGCCCGCGCGGTGATGATTGCCCCGCCGCAGGCGCGCAGCGGCGCCTTCGCCTCCGTCGTCGTGGCGTGGAACGGCAGTTTCCAGGCCGCCCGTGCGCTGGAGTATTCCCTGCCATTCCTGCAGAAGGCCGCCAAGGTCACCCTGCTGGTGGTCGGCACCAAGGCCGACGACGTCGGCGCCTCCTACCTCGCACGCAACCTCGGCCGCCAGGGCTTCACCCCGGTGATCGACGCCATCGATCCCGGCGCCGTGTCGGGCCGCGCCCGCGGCCGCGCGCTGCTGGGCTATACCCACGACAAGAACGCCGACCTCCTGGTGATGGGCGCCTATGGCCGCGGCCAGGTCATGAGCTTCCTCGGCCTGGGCGGCGCCACGGGCAAGGTGATCTCGTCGTGCCGCGTGCCACTGCTGCTCGCGCACTGAGCCAAGCGCCTCTCCACGATCGCATACTCCGTCCGACGCCCTCACGTGGTGTCGGACGGCTGCGGCGACCGCGGCGCCCGGCCGTTTATCCGTTTTAAAACGGTGTTTGCCCGCCACGCGCCAAGCCCCTGATATCACTCGCTTTCGCCATCGCCGAAACCGCTGAAAACCGACGAAACCGGGTCGAAACCGCGACGCTCCTTGCGCTCGCGAGCGGCCTTCTCGTCGTGCTTTTCGAGTTCCGTCAGCCGGCGCTCGAAGTCGACCGCCTCGATGGCGTCGCACTGCATGCGGAAGAACGACGACACCTTGCCGCCTTCGTCGGGCGTGAGATCGCCCTGCATCACCGCCTGCGTGACGGCGACAGTGGCCGGCACGAAATCGGGCAGCGCCTTCACGTCGGGCACGTCGATGGCCAGCGGCCGGCCGCGGCGCATCGGCCACACGCGGGCGAGCACGATCCGCATCGCCTCGAGGTTGCCCTCGCGCGCGAGGTCGATCGCGACCTTGATCAGCTCGGCCGAGGCCTCGGCGCCGATCTCGTCGAGCCGGGCGGTGGCGGCGCGCACGCCGCTGCGCGGCGGCCGGCCCGGTCCGCCCGGATTGCCGCGGACGAAGCGGCCGTCGGTGGCGCGGCCTTCGGAAGGACCGGACTCTTCGAACGGCTCAGGATGAAACAGGTCCGACATCGGAAGCTCCTGGGATGAATGACAAGCAATGCAATTCACCATAGGCGCGTCGGGCGAAACCACCCATCTTGGTCGTTATCACAGATATAATTCTGGCCCGCTTGCAACGGACGGTTCCGGCACCGGATGGAATCGGCCTCAGCTGCTGACAAATTTGCCGAGTTGGTCGAGCAATCCGTGGGTGCCCTTCTCGCGGCTGCCCAAATCGTCGTGGCCGTCTTCGAGACGCGCCGCTCCGCGGCGCTCCCCAAGATGAGGTCAGTGTCGGAAAGACTCCCAGTCCTCTACGGACACGCGCCGGCGGCCTGGCTGTCGACATCGGGATCGGCGCAGGCGGTGCAGGCATTGCCGTAGGTCTTGCGCGTGCCGTCGTGGTGCAGGCCGCAGGCCGGGCGGAATTCCTTCGTGCACATCTGCGGCCGCGGGCTAGCGCAGGCGCCACCGGCGACCGGCAGCGATTCGTCGGCGAGCTCGGCCTGGGTCATGCGGAACAGGAACGGCTTGAGCTGGTAGTCGGTCAGCAGGCCGATGATCGAGATCTTCACGCCCTTGGACGGCAGCGGCGCCAGCGGCCGGGCCATGGCGATGTCGAGATCGGCGGTGCCGGTCGCCTGGTTCTCGTCGGTGATCGCCGCCGTCAGCCGGTCGGGCGTGGCACTGATGACTTTCACCGAGATCTTGAGCCGCGCCTCGCCGCCCTTCTGCTTTTCGCCGATCGCCTTCCACACCTTGTCGGCGGCGTCGCGGTTGGCGGGCGAGGCGTCGCGCTGGGCGAGGATGAACTCCCAATCGGCGAACGACAGCGTGCCGGGATTGTGGTCGGCCACGGCCTGCACCGCGGCTTCCGCCGTCGTCAGGGCACGCGAGATCGAGGCGGCGAATTTGTCCGGCGGCACGCGCTGGCCGGCGGCGACGCGCGCCAGCAGCGCGTCCCAGCCCTCCTCGCTGCCGTGATAGGTGCGATAGCGGGCGCGGGCATAGTGGTCGATGCTGGCCGCGGCCTGATCGTTCTTGCTGTCGTGCGCCAGCGCGATGGCGCGCGCGGCGTACCAGAAGCCGAGCGGATCGAGCGGCGTGCCCTCGAGCTGGACGACGCAGAGCTGGTAGACGTCCTGGAGGTTGTCGGGCGCCAGCGTCACCGAGTCGAGGTAGTAGCGACGCGCCTTGGGATAATCCTTGGCGTGCTGGGCGGCGAAGCCGAGCCCGCTGTCGAAGATCGCCGTGGCCTGGAGCTTCAACCGCGCGAAATCCTGGTCGCTGACGCCGTCCGGCTTCTGCCACTTGGGCAAGGCGGCGAGGCCGCGCTCCGCCAGCGCCACCACTCCGGCGAGCCCGGTGACGTCGCCGGTCGCCAGGCGCGAGCGGCCGACGAAGACCTTGTTGGCGAGCGCGCGCACGTTGCCCGGATCGATCTGCAGCAGCCTGGTGGCGACCGCATCCGACCTGGCCGGTTCGCGGGCAGCCTGCCACGACGCCATGAGCTGCTCGTGGGCGCCGATCATGAGCGGGCTGTTGGGGTAATAGACGATGAACAGCTCGAGCGCCTCGGCCCGCTTGGTCGCGTCGGTCGTGGCGAGGATGACGCCATAGGCCTTCTGCTGGGCGGCGGGATCGCCCTGCGCGCGGGCCACACCGACTGCGGTCACCAGAATCAGCATCGCCATCAGGCAATATCGGCGCATCGCCGCTTGCATCGTTTCCCACGCCTCCTGCCGGACTGTTTCGATGATACCCGCACACAGGGAATTACAGTGACCGTTTTGTCGAAATAAGGCAGTGTTTCCTGTGCGTTGAGAGCGGGGGAATTATGAGACACTTGCGTTCGACCATCGCGGTCATGGCGATGGCGGCGACGGCTGCAATTGTGCCGGAGGCTCCCGCTTGCGCGCAACAGGCGGCGCCCGCCCCCGCGGTGCTGGTCCAGGCCGTCGAGAGCACGCCCCTGTCGGGCCAGTCCGAGCTGATCGGCCGCGCCGCTGCCGTCGACAAGGTCGACCTCAGGGCCCGCGTGAAGGGCGTGCTCGGCCCGCGGAAGTTCACCGACGGCGGTCCGGTCAAGGAAGGCGAGGTCCTGTTCACCATCGAGCCCGACACCTACCAGGCCGCGGTCGACCAGAAGACCGCGGCGCGCGACTCGGCCAAGGCGGCGCTAACCAATGCCGAAGGCCAGCTCAAGCGCGCGGCCGAGCTGCTGCGCACCAACACCGGCACGCAGGTGACCTACGACCAGCGGCTGAGCGAGCAGCTCCAGGCCAAGGCCTCGGTGGCCAAGGCCGAAGCCGACCTGCGCGACGCCGAGATCCAGCTCTCCTACACCGAGATCCGCTCGCCGATCACCGGCCGCATCGGCCGCGCCGCCGTCTCGCCCGGCAACATCGTCAGCGCCGATTCGGGCGTGCTGGCGACCGTCGTCAACGAGCACCCGATGCGCGTGCTGTTTCCGGCGACGCAGCGCGAGCTGATGGATGCGCGGCGCGACGGCCACACCGACGGCTCGGGCGTCATCATCCAGCTCCGCCTTGCCGACGGCAGCCTGTACAAGGAAAAGGGCAAGGTCGACTTTCTCGACGTCACCGTCGACGCCAAGACCGACGGCCAGATGATACGCGCGGTGTTCGACAACGCCGACAACGCGCTGACCGACGGCCAGACGCTGCGCATCCTGATCGAGGACAAGAATCCGGCGATGGTGCTGGCGGTGCAGCAGTCGGCGATCGCCATCGACCAGACCGGGCCGTTCGTCTACGTCGTCAACGACAAGAACGCGGTCGAGCAGCGCCCGATCAAGCCCGGCGTGTCGCGCAACGGGCTGACCGCCGTCGAGAGCGGGCTCAAGGCCGGCGACAAGGTGATCGTCCAGGGCCAGCAGAAGGTGCGGCCCGGCATGACCGTGAACCCCAGCCCCGCCCCGGCCGCCATCGTCAAGCCGCGGTGATCCGATGACCATTTCGTCGGTTTTCATCCGCCGGCCGCGGCTGGCCTTCGTCATCTCGACGGTGATCACGATCGCCGGCGTCATCGCCATGGGCTCGCTGCCGGTGTCGCAGTTTCCCGACATCGTGCCGCCGCAGGTCAAGGTCACCGCCAGCTACCCCGGCGCCTCGGCCAAGGCGGTCGAGGAGAGCGTGGCGCAGGTCATCGAAGCCCAGGTCAATGGCGTCGAGGGCATGCTCTACATGAAGTCGACCTCGGGCAGCGACGGCAGCTACAGCCTGACGGCGAGCTTCAACGTCGGCTCCAACGCCGACCTCAACACGGTGAACGTCAACAACCGCGTCAGCCAGGCTACGGCGATGCTGCCGGCCGAGGTCCAGGCGACCGGCATCACGGTGAAGAAGCAGTCCTCTTCGCTGCTGCAGGTGGTCGCGATTTATTCGCCCAAGGGCAGCCGCGACGCGCTGTTCCTGTCGAACTTCGCCACCATCAACATCCTCGACACGCTGAAGCGCGTGCCCGGCGTCGGCGACGCCAGCCTGTTCGGCCCGCTCGACTACTCGATGCGCGTGTGGCTGAAACTCGACCGCATGTCGAGCCTCGACATCACCGCCAACGACGTGGTCAAGGCGGTGCAGAGCCAGAATGTCCAGGCCGCGGTCGGGCGCATCGGCGCGGCGCCGCTCACCGACGACGTCGAGCTCCAGTTCAACATCTCGACCCAGGGCCGCCTCACCACCGTGCCCGAGTTCGAGAACATCGTCGTGCGCGCCCAGTCCGACGGCGGCCTGGTGCTGATCAAGGACATCGCCAGGGTCGAACTCGGCGCCAAGTCGAGCGACCAGCAGGCGCGCTACAACGGCAACCCCGCCACCGGCATCGCCATCTACCAGCTTCCCGGCGCCAACGCGCTCGACGCGGCCAAGGGCGTGCGCAAGGCGCTGGCCGAGATGGCCCCACGCTTCACCGAGGGCGTGGCCTACGACGTGATGTACGACACCACGGTGTTCGTGAAGGCGACCATCGACAGCGTCATCCATACCCTGATCGAGGCGTTCGTCCTGGTCGCCATCGTGGTCTTCGTGTTCCTGGGCAACCTGCGCGCCACCGTCATCCCGATCATCGCCGTGCCGGTGGCGCTGATCGGCACCTTCGCCGTCATGCTGGCGCTCGGCTTCTCGGCCAACACCGTGTCGCTGCTGGCGCTGGTGCTGGCCATCGGCATCGTCGTCGACGACGCCATCGTGGTCGTCGAGGCGGTCGAGCACATCCTCGAGCACGAGCCCGACCTCACGCCCGCCGAGGCCACCGAGAAGGCCATGGGCCAGGTCACCGGGCCGATCATCGCCATCACCCTGGTGCTGCTGTCGGTGTTCGTGCCGACCACGTTCATCCCCGGCATCACCGGCGAACTCTACAAGCAGTTCGCCGTCGCCGTGGCGGTATCGATGGTGATCTCCGCCATCAACGCGCTGACGCTGTCGCCGGCGCTGTGTGCGCTGATCCTGCGTCGCCGCAAGAAGCCGACCGGCGTCATGGCGTGGCTGCAGGGCCGCATCGACTGGAGCCGCGACGGCTACGTGAAGCTGGTGACGCCGCTGGCGCGCCGCGGCCTCGCCCTCCTGCTGGTGGTGGGTTTCGCCGCCGCCACCGTCGGCGTCGGTGCCCTGGTGCCCTCGGGCTTCCTGCCCGACGAGGACCAGGGCGCGTTCATGGCCGAGCTCCAGCTTCCGGATGCCGCGTCGACCAACCGGACGCTCAAGGCTCTCGAACAGGTCGAGGACACGCTGAAGGGCAAGCCGTGGCTGCAGAACCTGTTCACGGTCTCGGGCTACACCCTGCTCGACGGGCTGGCGCTGCCCAATCGCGCGCTGGTCATCGCCGCGCTGAAGCCGTTCGGCGAGCGCAAGGACCCCTCGCTATCGGTGTTCTCGGCGCTCCATGAAATGAACATCGCCTTCACGCAGATCTCGGCGGCGAATGTGTTCGCCTTCAACCTGCCGCCGATCTCGGGCCTCGGCAACGCCTCGGGCTTCGAGTTCCAGGTCGAGAGCTTCACCGGCGCCGACCCGGTCGAGCTGGCCGAGGTGACGCGCGGCCTGATGCTGGCAGCCAACAACACGCCACAGCTCGCCGGCGTGTTCACGACCTACGGCGAGGCCACGCCACAGATCTTCCTCAAGATCGACCGCGAACGCGCTCAGGCGCTGGGCATCACCATCTCCGACATCTTCTCGGCCCTGCAGACGTCGATGGGCGGCGCCTATGTCAACGACTTCAACCTCTACGGCCGCGTCTGGCAGGTGAAGGTCCAGGCCGACGCGGCGGATCGCGCCAACTTCAACGACGTTTACCGCGTGCGCCTGCGCACCAGGGACGGCGACCTGGTGCCGCTGCAGGCGGTCGCCAACATCGAGCTGGTGACCGCGCCGAGCTCGGTCATCCGCTACAACAACCTGCGCTCGATCACGCTCAACGGCTCGCCGGCGCCGGGCTATTCGACGGGCCAGGCGATCGCGGCCATGGAAGCGCTCGCCAAGAAGACCCTGCCCGCCGGCTACGGCTACGA
>JBEPUH010000041.1:0-39709 GCA_041691635.1 Hyphomicrobiales bacterium | reverse complement strand
CGCCGCACCACGACATCTATTCGATCGAGGATCTGGCGCAGCTCATCTACGACCTCAAGCAGATCAACCCCGAGGCGCGCGTCACCGTGAAGCTGGTGGCGCGCTCGGGCATCGGCACGATCGCCGCCGGCGTGGCCAAAGCAAAAGCAGACGTGATCCTGGTGTCGGGCCACAGCGGCGGCACCGGCGCCAGCCCGCAGACCAGCATCAAGTATGCCGGCATCCCGTGGGAGATGGGCCTGTCGGAGACCCACCAGGTGCTGACGCTCAACCGCCTGCGCGAAAAGGTGATGCTGCGCACCGACGGCGGCATCAAGACCGGCCGCGACGTGGTGATCGCGGCCATGCTGGGCGCCGAGGAATACGGCATCGGCACCGCCTCGCTGATCGCCATGGGCTGCATCATGGTGCGCCAGTGCCACTCCAACACCTGCCCGGTGGGCGTCTGCACGCAGGACCCCAAGCTGCGCGCCAAGTTCGAGGGCACGCCCGAGAAGGTCGTGAACCTGTTCAGCTTCGTGGCCGAAGAAGTGCGCGAGATCCTGGCGCAACTGGGCTATCGCTCGCTGATGGAAATCGTCGGCCGCTCCGACCTGCTGCGGCAGGTGAGCCGCGGCGCGCGCTATCTCGACGATCTCGACCTGTCGCCCCTGCTGACCCGCGCCGACGGCGGCTCGGGCGCGGTGCATTGCACGCTGAAGGGCCGCAACGAAGTGCCCGACACCCTGGACGCGCAGATGATCCGCGACGCCCAGCCGCTGTTCACGCACCGCGAGAAGATGCAGCTCCAGTACAGCGTGCGGAACACCCATCGCGCGGTCGGCACACGGCTGGCCGCCATGATCACGCGCAAGTACGGCATGGCGGAGCTGCAGCCCGACACCGTGACCGTGCGCCTGCGCGGCAGCGCCGGCCAGTCGCTCGGCGCCTTCGCCGTGCGCGGCATGAAGCTCGAGGTGTTCGGCGACGCCAACGACTATGTCGGCAAGGGTCTTTCAGGCGGCACGATTGTCGTAAAGCCCACCATCTCGAGCCCGCTGGTGCCCGAGCACAACGCCATCATCGGCAATACGGTCCTCTATGGCGCGACGGCGGGCAAGCTGTTCGCCTCGGGCACGGCCGGCGAGCGCTTCGCCGTGCGCAACTCGGGCGCCGACACGGTGGTCGAGGGCGTGGGTTCGAATGGCTGCGAGTACATGACCGGCGGCACCGCCGTGATCCTGGGCAAGATCGGCATCAACTTCGCCGCCGGCATGACCGGCGGCATGGCCTTCGTCTACGACCCCGACGACGTCTTCGGGCTCAAGGTCAATCCCGAGACGGTGGTGTGGCAGCGGGTCGACCATCCACACTGGGACCACAGCCTGAAGGCGCTGATCGCCGAGCACGTGGCCGAGACCCGCTCGCCGCTCGGCGCGCGGCTGCTCAACGACTGGAACCGCGAAGTCGAGAAGTTCTGGCAGATCGTGCCGAAGGAAATGCTGCAGCGGCTGCCGCAGCCGCTGTCGACCGAGAAGGCCAGGCGCGCCTAGGGGAGACGCCATGACGACCGCACGAGTGACGCGTGTTGCGTATCTGCAGCTCGCTGCGAACATCGTCCTGTTCGGCCTGAGCTGGCCGATCATCAAGATCGGCCTCGAGGCGGCGTCACCGATATGGTTCGCCGCAGCCCGTGCCACACTGTCGGCCACCACGGCAATCATTCTGCTGGCCTGTCTCGGCCGGCTGGTATGGCCGTCCCGCGCCGACTGGCCGATCGTGCTCTCGGTCGGCGCCCTGCAGCTTTCCTGCTTCTTCGCCTTCACCAATCTCGGCATGCAGAGCCTGCCCGCCGGCCGCTCGAGCGTGCTGGCCTACACCACGACGCTGTGGATCGTGCCGCTCTCCCTGCTGGTCGGAGAGAAGGTCGGCTGGCGTGGCGTGGCGGGCGTGGTGCTGGGCTTGATCGGCATCGTCGTCCTGGTCGATCCGCCACGCTTCGACTGGACCGACAAGGCGATCGTCTGGGGTCACCTTTGGCTGTTGCTGGCGGGCTTCACCTGGGCGATCGCGATCGTCCACATCCGCCGGCATCGCTGGCGGCTGACCCCGCTCGACGTGCTGCCCTGGCAGATGAGCGTGGCCACCGTGCTGCTCTGGACCCTCGCCCTGCTCGCCGAGCCTGCCGGCCACCTCGACCTCACCCGGAAAGAACTCTGGCTGTCGCTGCTCTACATCGGTGCCTTCGCCGGGCCGATCGCGACCTGGGCCGCCGTGTCGGTCGGCCGCGCCCTGCCGCCGGTCGTGGGCTCGATGGGTATGCTGGGCGTGCCACTGCTCAGCATCGTCTCGTCGGTCGCCCTGCTCGGCGAGCCGATCACCGCGCCGCTTGCCATCGGCACCGCGCTGGTGCTCGCCGGCATGGCGGTCGTGATCCTGGAAAGGTCGAAGTAGCGACCGTCAGACGATGGCGGCCTTGCTCCACAGCGGCCGGGCGGCGCCGTCGGGATCGACAACAACCCGACAGGTGTCGTTGAAGATCATCGTGTTGCGATGGTCCGCAGAATAGCTCGGCCACGCCGGGATCGAGTCGTTGGCGGGATCGCCGCTCCTCGCAAAGGTCGCCCAGCTCTTCGATACCTTGTCGGCAAGCTCCTGCGCGCCGGGCTTGTAATGCTGCGCGCCGATCACGGAAAGCGTGTCGAAGACGAAAGGCACCTCGACGGAGTGCGGCGCCTTCAGCCGCCCACCGAAGGCCGGCGTCTCCCAGTCGAACCGGTACATCCACACCGCTGCCTTGCCGCGCGCGGCCTTGCGCTCGGCCAGCAGCTTCGAACGCACTTCGAAGTTGGAGGCCGTCGTCATCGCGATCAGGCGGTCGGACGGGCCGGCCGCGGGGTAGAGCTGCTTGTAGCTGGCCAGAAGGGCGTCGGCCCCATCGCCGGCGAGCGCCGTGATGCGCTTGTGCAGCTCGTCTTCAGTGATGCTGCGGTTCCACACCGCGTCGTCGGGTGCCAGGAAGATCGCCGACTCGTCCTTGGTGCCGCCGATCAGGACCGGGATGTCGTCCGACAAGGCCGATGCCGCCGGATCGTAGGGATGGGCGGGCAGCACATGGCCGTCGATCACCGGCCCGAAATTGTAGCGGTCGAGCAGCGGGTAATGCGGCTTCGGCAGCGTCTTCTGCGCCGGCACGATCGCCGAGGAAAGCGTCGCGATCGGCAGGGCCTGCAGCGCGTCGAGCTGGTTGGGCGCGATCCCGAGGTGCTTCAGCACGGCGTCGGCCAGTTGCGTCGTGCGCTCGCGCTCGGCGAAGCGCACGCTGGCGCCGCTCTCGACGATCGCTTTGTGGAACAGGCCCTTGGCGCCCGGCATGGCGAGCAGCGCGCTCACCTTTCCGCCACCGCCCGACTGGCCGAAGATCGTGACATTGCCGGGATCGCCACCGAAACGCGCCGCGTGGTCGTGCACCCATTCGAGCGCCGCCACCAGGTCGAGGACGCCGACGTTGCCCGACTGGGCGAACCGTTCACCGCCGACGGCGGAGAGATCGAGGTGACCGAAGGCGTTGAGCCGATGATTGACGGCAACGACCACGACGTCGTGGCGCCGCGCAAGGTTGGTGCCGTCGTAGCGCAGCGAATTGGCCGAGCCGTAGGAGAAAGCGCCGCCGTGCAGCCAGACCATGACCGGCCGCTTGGCGGCCGCGAGGCCGGGCGTCCAGACATGGAGCGTCAGGCAGTCCTCGCCGACCGGCAGCGTGTCGACCGGGCCCCAGACGGTGGCCAGTTCCGGGCGCTGCGCGCCGCCCGGCGCCTGCGGCGAGCGACCGGCATAGACGATCGTCTCGCGCACACCGGTCCATGGCTCAGGCTTGCGCGGCGGCATGAAGCGGTTCGCGCCGGCGGTCGAGGCGCCGTAGGGAATGCCCTTGAAGACGTGGACGCCGTTCGACTGGGTGCCGCGGATCTTGCCGGAGGCGGTCGCGACATCGGGCGTGGCCTCGGCCTGTGCGCCGCCGGCGCCGACACCCGCGGCAGCGACAAGACCCAGCGAGGTTCCCAACACGGTTCGACGGTTCGGCATGGCGGCTCCTCCAGAGCAGGCTTCTCGCGATCTTGATCCTCTGGAACGCCGAATGCACCCGAGGAAATCCTTCGCAGCCCCGGCCGTTCCTTCTAGTCTCTGTCCCCATGAACTGGGCCACCATGAGCCGCGCCGAGCGCGATGCGGCGTACGACAACAGCAATGCGGTCAAGAACAGTGCCGCGCTGAACGAGGCGCGGATCGCGGCCTCGGCGGCGTTCCGCCGGGCTCATCCCGGCCATCTCGACCTTCCCTACGGATCCAAGGAGCGCAACACCTGGGACCTGTTCCCGGCCAAGGATCCCAACGCGCCCTGCTTCGTGTTCATCCATGGCGGCTACTGGCAGAGGAACAGCAAGGACCAGTTCGCCAGCCTGATCGCGGGACCCTATGCGCGCGGCTGGGCGGCGGCGCTGCCGGGCTACACGCTGGCGCCCGACGCCACGCTCACGGAGATCGTGGCGGAGATCGACGCGGCGCTCGACTGGCTGGCGGCCAACGGGGCCGCGCACGGCATCAATGGCAAGGTGGTCCTGTCGGGCTGGTCGGCGGGCGGCCACCTGACGGCCCAGTGCCTGGGCCACCGCCGCGTGAGCGCGGGCCTGTCGGTGTCGGGCGTGTTCGAGTTGGGACCGATCCGCGACACCTATCTCAACGACAAAATGCAATTCACCGAGACCGAGATCGCGACGCTGTCGCCGCTGCGCCTACCCATGGTGAACAAGCCGCTCGCCATCGGCTACGGCACCGCCGAGCTGCCGCCGCTGATCGGCGACAGCCGGGCGCTGCACCGCCGCCGCGCCGCCGAGCACCTGGCGGGCGCGCTGATCCCGGTGGCCGGCGCCGACCACTTCACCATCACCCACGAACTGCGCGATGCCGATGGCGAACTGACGCAGCAACTCCTGCTCCTGCTGGACTGACGCCCCGGCCGTTGTTATTGCGGGCACGACAGGATTTGCAGGATCGGGGAGCCATGGCGAACAAGGTCTACAAGGACGCTAAGTCGGCGCTCGAGGGCGTCCTGAAGGACGGTCAGATGCTGATGTGCGGCGGCTTCGGGCTGGTCGGCATTCCCGAGCGGCTGATCCGGGCGGTGCGCGAGTCGGGCGTCAAGGGCCTGACCTGCGTCTCCAACAACGCCGGCATCGACGGCGCGGGCCTGGGCCTGCTGCTCGAGACCGGGCAGATCAAGAAGATGATCAGCTCCTACGTCGGCGAGAACAAGACCTTCGCGGCGCTCTACCTCGCCGGCAAGCTCGAGCTCGAGTTCAACCCGCAGGGCACCCTGGCCGAGCGCGTGCGCGCCGGCGGCGCCGGCATCCCGGCCTTCTATACGAAGACCGGCGTCGGCACGCTGGTCGCCGAAGGCAAGGAGAGCAAGATCTTCGACGGCGAGGAATACGTGATGGAGCGCGGCCTGTTCGGCGACGTCGCCCTCGTGAAGGCGTGGAAGGGCGACAAGTCGGGCAACCTCGTCTATCGCAAGGCGGCGCGAAACTTCAATCCGATGATGGCGACAGCGGCCCGCATGTGCGTGGCGGAGGTCGAAGAGCTGGTCGAGACGGGCCAGCTCGATCCCGACCACATCCATACACCGGCCGTGTTCGTGAAGCGCATCTTCTGCGGCGCGCCTTACGACAAGCAGATCGAGCAGCGCACGATCAGAAAGGCTTAAGGAGAATCACCATGGCCTGGACCCGCGATCAGATGGCGGCGCGCGCCGCCAAGGAACTGAAGGACGGCTTCTACGTGAACCTCGGCATCGGCATCCCGACCCTGGTGTCGAACTACGTGCCGGACAATGTCGACATCACCTTGCAGAGCGAGAACGGCATGCTGGGCGTCGGCCCCTTCCCGTTCGACAACGAGGTCGATGCCGACATCATCAACGCCGGCAAGCAGACCGTGACCGAGGTGAAGGGCACGTCCTATTTCAGCTCGGCCGATTCGTTCGCGATGATCCGCGGCGGCCACATCGACCTCTCCATCCTGGGCGCCATGGAAGTGGCCGAGAACGGCGACCTCGCCAACTGGATGATCCCGGGCAAGATGGTCAAGGGCATGGGCGGCGCGATGGACCTGGTCGCGGGCGTCAAGCGCGTAATCGTCACCATGGAGCATGTCTCCAAGGACGGCACCTCGAAGCTGCTCGGCGAATGCACGCTGCCGCTGACCGGCCGGCGCGTCGTCGACATGGTGATCAGCGAGCTCGGCGTCTTCGGCGTCGACAAGAAGGGCGCCGGTGGCGTCACCCTGCTTCAGCTCGCCGACGGCGTCACCGTCGACGAGGTCAAAGCCAAGACCAAGGCCAAGCTGACGGTGAAACTGTAGTCACCACTTGGCGAGAAACTGCCTGAGCGGCTCGGCGCCGGGATTGGTGAAGCGCCGGTCCACGACGATGGCGCGCGCCGTGGCGCCGGGACCGTAGTAGAGCGCGTTCCAGTCGTTGTCGGCGTCGAGGTACGAACCCTCGATCGAGGCGCCCGCGAACAATCCAGTCGAGTTCGAGTAGGCGACGATGTCGGCACCCGCCGCCGCCGTGCTGGCCCCCTCGATGCCCACGCCGACCGCGACCATGGTGACGCCCGCTTCGGCGCCGAACTTGAACTTGCTGTTGAGCAGCGCGTTGAGGCCCTTCTCGGTCAGCACGATGAAGACGATCTCCGAGACCTTGCCGCCGATCTGGAAGCCGAGGCTGCCCGAGCCCATGCCGTAGAAGGCGGGATAGCTCCAGTTGCCGGGCCCGCTGCGCGTCAGCAAGGCGCCGCGGCCGCCGGCGGCGCCGATGATGAAGCCGCCCTGGACGAGTTCGGGAATGATCAGCACGGCCCGGGCCTTGGCCATCAGCTTCAGCGCGTCGGGGTAGTCCTTGCCGCTCAGCACCTTGCGGCTGGAGTCGAGGCACTGGTCGACCAGCGACTGGCGCTTGGCGTCGGCACGCGACGGGGTCGCGGCGAGAAAGGGGGCGGCGAACGCGGCGGCGGTCCCGGTGAGGACGGTTCGACGATCGAGCTTCATATTCTGCTCCTTGTTTGACGGCCGGCGCATGTTGGAGGGGGCAGCGCTCTTGTGACCGCGAGAGGCGTCTTTATATCACGATTTGAAACGCCATTCGGGGCGGAAATGCGGCGTTGTCACAGCCTGGTCGCAGGCCGGTCCTTCAAGACAAGCGGCAGCCCCGCCGTCATCAGGACCACGCGATCGGCCCGCTCCGCCATCCGCATGTTGAGCCGGCCCTGGGCGTCGCGGAAGACGCGACCGAGCGGCGTCTGCGGCACGATGCCGAGACCGACCTCGTTGCTGACGAAGACCACCGGCGCCGCCAGCCCGTCGAGCGCGTGCACCAGATCGTCGGTCGCGGCGTCGATGTCGGCACCGGCGTGCATCTGGTTGGACAGCCACAGGGTCAGGCAATCGACCAGCACCGGCCGGCCGGCCACGGCGTTGCCGAGCAGCGCCTCGTCGAGCGCCATGGGCGCCTCGATCGTGGTCCAGTTGGCGCCGCGCCGGGCGCGATGGGCCATGATGCGCGTGGCCATCTCGACATCGCCCGCCTCGGCCGTGGCGATGTAGAGCGCGGACCGAGGTGCTGCCCCAAACAGCGTGCCCGCAGCCAGCCGCTCGGCGTGCGTGCTCTTGCCCGAGCGCGCGCCGCCCAGGACGAGGCAGACCGGCGGCAGCGGAAACACGGCCGCGTGCTCCATCAATGCTGCGGCGCGCTCACCAGCCAGCAGGCGCCGGCCAGCTTCACCCCGTCGGCGGTGGCATGGGGCACGAGCGCCTCGGCGATTGCGTCCTTGGCCTTGGCAACCTGCTGCGGCGTGGCGTCGGCAAATGCCCGGGCCAGCGGCCCGAACTTGGCGATGTTTTCCAACACCTCGGGGACGTCCTTGCCCATGGGAAGCAGCCGGTCGAGCGGGGTGATCGACGGCGCGCCGAATCCGGCTTCCTTCAGGATGCGCTCGACCCGCGTCCGATCGCCGAAGGCGTACTGCCCCGGATCCTCCGGTCCCGGCCGTTCCATCGGCGGCAGGTGCGGCTGGGCGGCCCGCATCGGCACCAGGCCCCACGGATTTTCCTGCGGCGTGCGCCAGCACAGGAAGACCAGCCGGCCCGACGCCTTGAGCGCGCGGTGGAAATTCGTGAAGGCGGCCACGGGATCGGCGAAGAACATCACGCCGAAGCGCGAGAACACGAGATCGAACGAAGCCGCCTCGAACGGATGGGTCGTCGCATCGCCGACGGTGAAGGTCGCATTGGCGAGCTTCTGCGATGCCGCAACCGAGATCAGTACCTGCGAAATGTCGACGCCCGTCACATGGCCCCGCCGGCCGACCGCCTGCGCCAGCAGCGCCGTGGTGGTGCCGGTGCCGCAGCCGACATCGAGCACCGTCTCGCCCGGCTTGGCCGCCGCCGCCGCAAGCACGGTCTCGCTGAAGCCCGCGATGCTGCGCTGGATGCGCTGGTAGGCGGCGACCCACATCTTGCCGCCGGGACCGTTCCAGTAGGCGGCCTGGGCCTCCGCGAGCTCTTTGGTGGTCTTCATGCCTTACTACCTCCGGCCATATTTCCGCCAGCATGCGCGTGCGCGATCTCGCGCGGCATGTAGTTGGTGAAGACGACCTTCCAGGCGTGCGCCGGATCGGCCTTCTCGAAATGCTCGATCAGGGTGACCGAGACGTTGTCGATCTCGAAACGCACCGCGGCCTCGGGATGCATGTTGAAGGCGTGCGCGAGGGCCGCGCGGATGGTGCCGCCGTGCGCCGTCGCCACGATGTCGCGGCCGCGATATTTGTCGGTGAGCCGCTCGATCGAGCGCACCGTGCGGTCGCGCAGGTCGGTGAAGCTCTCGCCGCCGGGCGGCCGGAACTCGGGCGGCGCCAGCCAGAACAGATGACCGTTGTCGGGCTTGTCCGAGATCTCGGTGTAGGTCAGGCCCTGCCATTCGCCGAAACCCTGCTCGGCGAGATCGGGATCGATCACGACCTCGCCGAATTCCGCGCCCGCCTTGCCGAGATGCTCCGCGGTCTTGCGCGCGCGCAGCAGGTTCGACGAATACCAGATCGCGCCCTTGGGCAGGAGCCTCGCCTGGTGCCTGAACAGCGCCTCGTTGCTCACGTCGCAATCCTTGTCGAATTGACCGTAGCAGCGGCCCTCCGGGTTCGGCACCGGCGCATGCCGCACCCACCACCATCGCGTGATTGCACCCGTGTCCCTGGCCGTCGGCGCCATGCCTGCTCCTTCAATGACAGAAATATCTAATGCGCGATGAACAGCGCGGCGACCACGAGAAAAACCAGTTCCGCCTTCTGCTCGAGCGCACCCAGGGTATCGCCGGTATAGCCGCCGATGCGGGCCGCGATCCAGCGCGCGGCGAACCACGTCGTGGCCATCACCGCCAGCGGCGCCACGATCGCGACCACGACGCCCTTGCCCAGCAGCAGCAGAAAGGCGATCGCCGCCCCGATGCCGATCGCCAGCCAGACGTCGTTGTCGGCGGGCTTGCCGGCGAGCACGCCCAGCCCGTCGCCACGCACCGGCGAATAGGCGAGCAGCGGATAGGCCAGCACTGCGCGCGCCATCGCATGTGCTCCGATCAGCACCGCGAGCCCGGTGCCGCCGCCGAACTGCGCCAGGCAGGCGACCTTGATGATCACCGTGAGCGCCAGCGCCAGCACGCCGAAGGTGCCGTTGCGGCTGTCGCGCATGATCTCGAGCCGCCGCGGCGTCTCCAGCGCATGCGGCCCCAGCCCGTCGGCGGTGTCGGCCAGCCCGTCTTCGTGCAGGGCCCGCGTGATCAGCACGCCGGCGCCGACGGCGAGCGCCGCCGCCAACCAGCCCGGACCCGAGACGCCGCGCACCAGCGCGAACACCAGGCCGCAGGCGAGGCCGACGCCCGCGCCGACGAACGGCAGCACCGGCAGGACATCGGCCAGCGGCCAGCGCGGGATGCCATCGGTCTTGAGGCCGGTGTCGAGCTTCAGGCCGGTGAAGAAGGAGACCTGTTCCTTGAAGGCCTGCAGCCAGTCGTCGAACGACGACGGGCGGCCGGCGGGAGGGTCATTGGGGCTGGTCATGATGGGGCAAATATAGGATGGTCCGCGCCCGCTATGAACGCCTCAATGCCAGCTTCTTTCGACGAAATCCGCGGCATCCTGCGCGACATGCCGGGCCCCGATCGGGCCGCCCGGACCGAGGTGGTGCGCCATCAGGCCGAACTCACCAAGCCGCCAGGCTCGCTGGGCAGACTGGAAGAGATCGCCGGCTGGCTGGCCGCCTGGCAGGGCCGCGCCCATCCCCGGATCGAGCATCCGCGGATCGCCATCTTCGCCGGCAGCCATGGCGTGGCCCGCCGCGGCGTCTCGGCCTATCCGCCCGAAGTCACGGCACAGATGGTGAAGAACTTCCTCGACGGCGGCGCCGCCATCAACCAGCTCGCCGCGACGATCGACGCCGACCTGCGCATCTACGAGCTCGACCTCGCCCATCCGACCGAGGATTTCACACAAGCGCCGGCGATGAGCGAGACGCGCGCGGCCAAGGCCATGGCCTACGGCATGATGACGGCCGAGCCCGGCATCGACGTGCTGTGCCTGGGCGAGATGGGCATCGCCAACACCACGGCGGCGGCCGCCCTGTGCGCGGCCCTGTTCGGCGGCAGCGGCGCGGACTGGGCCGGACCCGGCACCGGCGTCAAGGGTGCCGCCCTCGCCAACAAGATCGCGGTGATCGACGAGGCGCTGGCGCATCACAAGGCCGCCATCGCCCAACGCGATCCGTTCACTCTTCTTGCCGCCGTCGGCGGCGAGGAGCTGGCGGCGATCGCCGGCGCCGTGCTGGCCGCGCGCATGGGCCGGATCCCGGTGCTGCTCGACGGCTATGTCTGCACCGCCGCCGCCGCCGTACTCTACGCCGCCGACGAGCACGCGCTCGATCACTGCCTGGTCGCACATCGCTCGGCCGAGCCCGGCCATCTGCGCCTGCTCGAGGCCATCGGCCAGCGGCCGCTGCTCGACATGGACATGCGCCTGGGCGAAGCGTCGGGCGCCGCACTTGCCGTGCCGATCCTCAAGGCCGCCGTCGCCTGCCACGAAGGCATGGCGACCTTCGCCTCGGCAGGCGTCAGCGGAAAGGCCTAGCGACGTCGGACGGTTTCACGGTTTTCACGGTTTTTAAACCGTCGAAGCATCCGTCGATCCGGAAGAAGCCTTTGTTTTCGGGCTTTTACGCGCGCGTCGCCCGGACAGAAACCGCCGGAAACCGTCGCTAAACCGCTGGAAACCGTTCTGCCTGCTTTCTGCGCGTCGGCGCTCCAGCTCGCGCAGATCGCGCATGGTCGCCTCGATGGCGGCGATCCGACGCCTGTGGTCGAGCTGCACGCTGTCGTCGTCCCGCCCCGGTTCAGGAGCGACGACGAACACGATCGGCGGCGCGGCCGGGCGGCGATTGGCAGAGCCGCGCGGCCGTCCCGGGCCGCCGGGATTGCCCTTGGCAAAGCGGCCGTTGCCGCGGGGAGCCGGGGACGTTGAAGAGTCTGCGGTGTCGGACATTTCGAGCTCCTGTGAGTGACGTTGAGCATTCACCATAGAAGCGTCTTGCAGAATCGCGCATCTTGGTCGTTATCAACGATAAAACGCTGGCCGGCTTGAAACGGATGCATTCTCTCGGCGCGCGATTCGCGTCCCGGCGAGCCTCGACCTGGGCAAAAACGATGCCGAAGGCTCATGCCTTGCCGCGCACCGCCGCCTCGATCCTGGCGACGTCGATCTTGCGCATCTCCATCATCGCCTCGAACGCGCGCTTGGCCACATCGCCGCCCCGGGCCATCGCCTCGGTCAGGACGCGCGGGGCGATCTGCCACGACAGGCCCCATTTGTCCTTGCACCAGCCGCACGCGCTCTCCGCGCCGCCGTTGCCGACGATCGCGTTCCAGTAACGATCGGTCTCCGCCTGATCGTCGGTGGCGATCTGAAAGGAGAAGGCCTCGTTGTGCTTGAACGCGTCGCCGCCGTTGAGGCCAAGGCACGGCACGCCGCACACCGTGAAATCGACCGTCAGGACGTCGCCTGCCTTGCCGCTGGGAAAGTCGGCCGGTGCCCGGTGCACCGCACCAACCGTGCTGTCGGGAAAGGTCCGGGCGTAGAAGTGCGCGGCTTCTTCCGCGTCACGCTCGTACCACAAGCAAATCGTGTTCTTGTTCATCGTTGCTCCCCTTCCTCTGCCGCCGAAGTACGGAGCGCCACTCAAGACGGCATTTATGGCGTCGCCGTGGCGCTCACACGCCCGGACCGCAAGGCCGAGCTCCAACTTGGGAACTGGTATCGCTGCACGGGGCGGACCAGGAGTGGCGAGCGGATCACAAGGCGCTGACGCTGGGCTGGATTGCGACACCGCACCACTGGCAATCCGATATGTGTTGGCGAACGCCGATTGGAGGATGCGTCCTACCGGAGAGGTTGACCGGACTCGAGGCGCAAAGCTCCCAGCAAGACGTGGTTGATGTTGCCGGTTTCCGGACGTTGATGCGCAGACTCAAACATTTTCACTGCGGCGAAAGTCCGGGGGCCTGGGAAGCCGTCGATCGGCCCAGGGTCGAGTTTGAACGCCTTCAGCCAGGCTTGAACCTCCCAAACCTGATCTCTCGAGAGACTGACTTTTGGCTTGGGTTCCTCCTCCCTCGGCAGGATGCCCATCGAGTCGATGACCGATGTTTCTGCGGTCTCGATTATCGAAGGAGTGAGGATCTGGTGGCTGGAAAGCTGAGTGCTGAACATTGGAGTTCGTGCAGGAAGTTTGCCAGCTCCGACATTGATGATCAGCACAAGGGCAATTGCTCCGAGCCCCGCCAAACTTACCGCGTGCGCCCTTCCGAAGGGTTCCTGTCTATCCAGCGCCATCGCTATTCCCCCTTCGGAACGACAATCGAGCTTCACACGCAATCGTACTATTCGATATCTCGCACCACCTGGAGGGCGGCTGTCAATTGCCAGGCTGAGTTCTCAATTGACTCCGTCCGACCTTATCCAGGCCGACCCAAACATCTGGCCCAGAAATTGTAACTTATGTATCGAGAGAGCTTGGGTCGTGCGATCGCTGTTGTTGTTCGGCGCATAGTATTTGGTTCGCGTGGGAGGGAAACGCCTAACTGGCACCATAGATTTACCGGCTTTGAACTTGGCGGTCCGGCTGCCTGGGAACGAACGCCCAAGCCGTTAGTATTGCCAGAGCTTATTCACCTACGCGACTGACAGGGGGGACGCGGTGCGAATACTGTCGATCATTGCAATAGGCTTGTCTTTGGGAGCGTGCGGACAGCAGATTGACGTAACAACGTTCCATACGATCAGCGGAAATCTGGCCGGCAAGTCCTTTGAACTGGTCCCGGGCGAAGCTCAGCAAGGCAGCCTTGAATGGAAGACGTATGCCAACATGGTTGCGTCATATTTGGAAGCAAAAGGCCTTCGCCAGCTCGGCGCGCAGAGCGACGCGGACTACGGGGTGTTTGTTTTTTATTACGTCGACAGCGGGACAACCTCTGTTTCAGCGATGCCCATCTATGGACAAACAAGTGCAGGCACAACGACCACCACGACAAGCTACGTCGGGCGAATGCCAGTCCAACAAACAAGCTTCACTCAGCCGACTTACGGCATCACGGGCTACGTACCGGTTTCGAGCACAACCTTCAGCAAAGGTTTGATAATGTCGATGATGGACATCAAGAAGTCGGTGGCCGAGCGAAAACCCGTAACAGTCTACGAAGCCCGGGTAACTAGCGCTGGTTCGTCGAACTCTCTGAATCAAGTCATACCGGCGATGGTGGCTGCGGTGTTTCAGGATTGGCCCGGCAAGTCAGGCAGCACACGTCGCGTTGAGGTACAGCTACGGGAATAAGTCTTTCCGCTAAAGCCAGCCTAAGGCTTGGCCCCCGGCAGAAAATCGTCGAGCGGCACGCCGAAGCTGTTGAGTGCCCACGACACGAGATTGTACTGGCCGACGGTGAACACCGCGTCCATGAGTTGCTCGGTCGAATAGGTCTTCGACAGGACGGCCCACGTCGCGTCCGACACGACGGACGTCTCGAACAGGTCGTCGGCGGTCTGCATCAGCGCCGCCTCGTGCGCGCTCCAGCCCTTGGCCCTGGGGCCCTGCTTGATGTTCTCGATGTCGGCGTCGCTCAGGCCGCCCTTCGTGGCGATCAGCTCGTGCTGGGCGAATTCGTACTCGGCCTGGTTGAGCCAGCCGATGCGCAGGATCAGCATCTCGCGGTCGCGAAACGGCAGGGTCTGCTTCTGCAGGATGTGGCCGGCGAACGGCGTCCAGCGCTTCACCAGCTTGGGATGATGCGCCAGCACCTTGAAGATGTTGAAGATCCGGCCGTTCATGGCGTTCTTCTCGACGCCTTCGCGGTCCTCCGCGGCCATGGTCGAAAGGTCGCGCATGGGAACGCGCTGCTTGCGCTTGATCATCGTGTTTCCTCCTGGCCGCAAGCGTAACATGCCGCCCCATGTCGTCCCCGATCGAAAGACGCCGTCTTTTGCTGGGCGGTGCTGCGCTGGGCGCGGTGCTCGCCACCGATCCCGTTGCCAGCCCCGCCGCCGCCGATACAGGACCCGTCATGCACAAGCGCAAGATCCCCTCGACCGGCGAGATGCTGGGTGTCATCGGCTGCGGCACCTGGCAGACCTTCGACGTCGGCCAGTCGGAGGCCGAGCGCGCGCCGCTCGGCGAAGTGCTCAAGGTGCTGTTCGCGGGTGGCGGCGCGGCCGTCGACAGCTCGCCGATGTACGGTCGCTCGGAGGCCGTCGTCGGCGACCTGCTGGCCGCCGCCGGCACGCGCGACAAGGCCTTCATCGCCACCAAGGTCTGGACCACCGGCCGCGCGGCCGGCATCGCCCAGATGGAGCAGTCGCTGAAGCGCTTGCGCACCGACCGCATCGACCTGATACAGATCCACAATTTGCTCGACTGGGAGGCGCACCTGCCGACCCTGCGTGCCTGGAAGAAGGAAGGGCGCATCCGCCTGATGGGCATCACGCATTACACCGAGGGCGGGCACGGCGCGCTGGAGGCGGTGCTGCAGCTCGGCAGCTTCGACTTCGTGCAGGTCGACTATGCGCTCGACGACCGCAGCGTCGAACGGCGCCTGCTGAAGTTCGCCACCGACAACGGCGTCGCGGTGATGATCAACAAGCCGTTCGGCGGCGGCGGCCTGCTGCGCAAGCTCTCGTCGCGCGCGCTGCCGGCGTGGGCGGCCGACATCGGCTGCACGAGCTGGGCGCAGGTCCTGCTGAAGTTCGTGCTGGCCCACCCCGCCGTCACCTGCGTCATCCCCGGCACCAGCAAGCCCGAGCACATGCGCCAAAACATTCAGGCCGGCATCGGGGACTATCCCGATGCCGGCCTGGTGCAGAAGATGATCGCCGAAGCCGGCGAGTGAGAAGCGCTCCTTACTGGAAGAGCTTCATCGCGTTCGACAGGGTTTGCAGCACGCCCCAGATCAGGGGAATGCCGACGAAGCCCCAGGCCAGCACCAGTTGCAGGGTCGTGGTGCCGCCGTTCCGATTGTCGTTGCTCATGTGTGTCTCCCTAGGTCCGGACGGTGGCGGCAAGACCGCGCGTGTCGTTTGCCTTCATGTGATGACGGTCGTGGACCGCCTTGACGCAGGCGTTGCAGATGAAGCCGACGACCAGCAACCCCGCCATGATGTACATGGTGATGTTGTAGCCCTGCGCCTTGGGCACGCCGTGGGCGATCTGGTACTCGCGGATGTAGTTCACCAGCACCGGACCGAAGATGCCCGCCGCCGACCAGGCGGTGAGCAGCAGGCCGTGGATGGCGCCGACATAGCGAGTGCCGAACATGTCCCTGAGATAGGCCGGCACGGTCGAGAAGCCTCCACCGTACATGCTGATGATCACCACGAAGCACAGCACGAACAGGGTCACGCTGCCGATCGAGCCGGTGTGCGGCACGAGGAGGTAGAGCACCGTTCCGATCGCGAAGAAGCAGTAATAGGTGTTCTTGCGGCCGATAACGTCGGAGGTCGAGGCCCAGAAGAACCTGCCCAGCATGTTGAACAGGCTGATCAGGCCGACGAAGCCCGCCGCGGCGATCACCGTCACCTTGCCGGGGAACATCTCCTGGCTCATGGCGGAAGCCTGGCCGAGCACGCCGATGCCGGCGGTCACGTTGAGGCAGAGCGCCCACCAGATCAGCCAGAACTGCGGCGTCTTCAGCGTGTCGTAGACGAAGACGTCGTTCCGGGTGATCAGCTTCTGCGCGTCGGCCGGCGCAGTATAGCCCTCCGGTGCCCAGCCCGGCGCCGGCACGCGCACGATGGCAGCGCCGATCCAGGTGAAGCACAGGTAGATGAGGCCGAGCACGATGAAGGTCTCGGCGACACCGATGTGGGTGGGCGTCGAGAACTTCGCCATCAGCCAGACCGACAACGGCGAGGCGATGAAGGCGCCACCGCCGAAGCCCATGATGGCCATGCCGGTGGCCATGCCGGGCCGGTCGGGGAACCATTTGATCAGCGTCGAGACCGGCGAGATGTAGCCGATGCCGAGGCCGATGCCGCCCAGCACGCCATAGCCGAAGTAGATCAGCCAGAGCTGGTGGGTGTAGACGCCCACCGCCGACAGCAGGAAGCCCACGGTCCAGCACAGGCCGGCGGTGAACATGGCCTTGCGCGGGCCGCCTTCTTCCACCCAGCGGCCGAACACTGCAGCGGAAAGGCCGAGGAAGACGATGGCGATCGAGAAGATCCACCCGAGATCGGTCAGCTTCCAATCGTCCGGCGCGGACTTGCCGATGCCGATCAGCTTGCTCATCGGCAGGTTGAAGACGCTGAACGCGTAGGCCTGGCCGATGCACAAATGCATGCACAGCGCGGCCGGCGGCACCATCCATCGACTGAAGCCGGGCTTGGCGACAGTCCGTTCTCTATCCAGAAACCCCATGGTTGTTTTCTCCCATTTGCCTTGTTGATTTCTTACTTGTGTACTCCCGCCTCTCTCAGCCGGCGGATGGGCTGGCGGCGGGGGTCTCTTGCCCCAAGTCCGCACTCCTCGGTCGTAAAACGATCGCGCCCCGGCGCATCGTTTCACAAAACTTTTGCAGTCCCGTCGAAGGTTTACAGCGACCCCTCCGTTCGCGAGTGCCGGTCGAGCGGCGCGACCCGGGCCGCGCAGTATTTGAATTCCGGTATCTTGCCGAACGGGTCGAGCATCGGATTGGTCAGCACGTTCGCCGGGCTCTCGTTGAAGCAGAACGGCATGAACACCATGCCGTCGGCGACCTCGCGGTCGGCGCGCAGGATCGCCTCGACCCTGCCGCGCCGCGTCTCGACCTGGATCATGTCGCCGATCGACAGCCCGCGCCGCTGGATCTCGTAGGGGTTCATCGCCGCGATGCCCTGCGGCTCGATCGCGTCGAGCACGCCGGCGCGCCGCGTCATCGCCCCGGTATGCCAATGCTCGAGCATGCGTCCCGTGGTGAGGACCAGCGGATACTCCGCGTCCGGCACCTCGTCGGGCGGCAGCAGGTCGGCCGGCACGATGCGCGCCCGGCCATCGGTGGTCGGGAAGCCCGAGGTGAAGATGATCTCGTTGCCCGGCACATCCGGACCGTCGGCCGGATAGATGACCGAGCCCTCGCGCTCGACCCTCTCCCAGGTGATGTGCTTCAGCGACGGCATGACCTGCATCATCTCGGCGTAGACGTCGGAGACCTGGGTGTAGGTCCAGTCGAGGCCGATACGCTTGGCGAGGTCGACGATCAGCTCCCAGTCCTGGCGCGCGTCGCCCGGCAGGTCGAGGGCCGGCCGGCCCATCTGCACCTGGCGGTTGGTGTTGCTATAGGTGCCGACCTTCTCGGCATGCGCGGAGGCCGGCAGCACGACGTCGGCGTGCCACGCCGTCTCGGTCAGGAAGATGTCCTGGACCACGAGGTGATCGAGCATGGCGAGCGCTGCACGCGCGTGATGTTGGTCGGGATCCGACATCGCCGGATTCTCGCCCATGATGTACATGCCCTTGATCCCGCCGGCGTGGATATCGTCGATGATCTCGACCACGGTGAGGCCGCGCTTGGGATCGAGCGTCTGACCCCAGAAATTCTCGTACTGCGAGCGGATGTCGATGTTCTCGACCGACATGTAGTCGGCATAGAACATCGGGATCAGGCCGACGTCCGACGCGCCCTGCACGTTGTTTTGGCCGCGCAGCGGATGGAGCCCGGTGCCCGGCCGGCCGACATGGCCGGTGATCAGCGCCAACGCTATCAGGCAGCGCGAATTGTCGGTGCCGTGGGTGTGCTGGGAGATGCCCATGCCCCAGAAGATCATCGAGGTCTCGGACTTGGCGTAGATCCGCGCCACCTCGCGCAGGGTAACGGCGTCGATGCCGCAGACCGGCGCCATCGACTCGGGCGAGAAGTCCTTGACCTTGGCCTTCAGCGCCTCGAAGCCGGTGACGTTGGCCTGGATGTACTGCTCGTCGTAGAGCTTCTCCTCGATGATGGTGTGGAGCAGCGCGTTCAGCATCGCCACGTCGCTGCCCGGCTTGAAGCGCAGCGAATAGGTGGCGTGGCGCATCAGGTCCTGGCCGCGCGGATCCATCACGATCAGCTTCATGCCGCGCTTGACCGCCTGCTTGAAGAAGGTGGCGGCGACCGGATGATTGGTCGTCGGCCGCGCGCCGATGACGATGACGCATTCGGCCTTCATCGCATCCATGAACGGCGCCGACACCGCGCCCGAGCCGACGCCTTCCAGCAGAGCGGCCACCGAGGACGCGTGGCAAAGCCTGGTGCAGTGATCGACGTTGTTGGTTTCGAAGCCGGTGCGCACCAGCTTCTGGAACAGATAGGCCTCCTCGTTGGAGCCCTTGGCCGAGCCAAAGCCGGCCAGTGCCTTGCCGCCGCGTTCCTTCCTGATCTTCACCAGGCCGCCGGCGGCGCGCTCCAGCGCCTCTTCCCACGTGGCCTCGCGGAAGATGGTGAGCGGATCGACGCCGCGCAGGTCGATCTCGCCCGACTTGGGCGCGTCGTCGCGGCGGATCAGCGGCTTGGTCAGGCGATCGGGCGACATGGCGTAGTCGAAGCCGAAGCGACCCTTCACGCACAGGCGGTTCTCGTTGGAATAGCCGTTGCGGCCGTCGACCTGGACGATCTTGTTGTCCTTGACCGAGACGCTGGTCTGGCAGCCGACGCCGCAGAACGGGCAGAGCGTGTCGACGACCTTGTCGACTTGCTGGACGACGCGGGTCTTGGCCGCCTTGTCCATCAGCGACTTCTCGTAGAGCGCGCCGGTCGGGCAGGCCTGGACGCACTCCCCGCAGGTGACGCAGGTCGACAGCCCCATCGGGTCGTGCATGTCGAACACCGGCACCGTGTGGCCGCCGCGATCGGCCATGCCGATGACGTCGTTGACCTGGACCTCGCGGCAGGCGCGCACGCAGGCGCCGCAGGCGATGCAGGCGTCGAGATTGACGGCGATGGCGGGGTTGGAGATGTCGAATTCGGCCTCGTCGTGGCCCTCAAGGTCGCTGGCGAACTTGCTGGCGAAGCGATCGCTGCCGGCGATGCCCATGTCGCCCGCCCACTGCCAGAACACCGACTGGTTGTCGGGACCCGACTCGGCGGGGCGCATGTTGCTGGCCAGCAGCTCGAACACCATGTGGCGCGACTTCTTCGCGCGCTCGGTGTCGGTCTTCACCTTCATGCCCGCCGTCGGCATGCGGATGCACGATGCCGCCAGCACGCGCTCGCCCTCGACCTCGACCATGCAGGCGCGGCAGTTGCCGTCGGTGCGGTAGCCCGGCAGGTCGACGTGGCAGAGGTGCGGGATCTTCGTGCCTTCGCGCTTGGCCACGTCCCAGATGCTCTCGCCGGGAGCAGCGCTCACCGTCTTGCCGTCGAGCGTGAATTCGACCTTGGCCGCAATCTTGACCGTCGTGTCGGATGCCATGTCAGAGGTCCTCACGGAAATGCAGCAGAAGATGATTGACCGGATTGGGCGCAGCCTGGCCTAGACCGCAGATCGAGGAGTCGCGCATCACCGTCTCGAGGTCACGCAGCCCCTGCTCGTCGAGCGGGCCCTTCTTCTCCAGCAGCGCCACCATCTTGCCGGTGCCCTCGCGGCACGGCGTGCACTGGCCGCAGCTCTCGTGCCGGAAGAATTTCAGCAGGTTGACCGTGGCGTCCTTGGCGCTGTCCTTGTCGGAGAAGACCACGATCGCGTGGGAGCCCACGAAGGCGCCCTGCCTGGCGAGCTCGCCGCCGAAGTCGAGCGGGATGTCGCCCATCGATGCCGGCAGGATGCCGCCCGACGCGCCGCCCGGCAGATAGGCCTTGAACGTGTGGCCGTCGGCCATGCCGCCGCAATAGGCGTCGATCAGCTCGCGCGCGGTGATGCCGGCCGGCGCCAGGATGACGCCGGGCTTCTTCACCCGGCCCGACACCGACCACGAGCGCGGCCCGGGATGGCCGGGCTTGCCCTGGGCGGCGAACCATTCCGCACCCTTCTCGACGATGTCGCGGATCCACCACACCGTCTCGATGTTGTGGTTGAGCGTCGGGCGGCCGAACAGGCCGACCTCGGCGATGTAGGGCGGGCGATGGCGCGGCAGGCCGCGCTTGCCCTCGATGCTCTCCAGCATCGCGCTTTCCTCGCCGCAGATGTAGGCGCCGGCGCCGCGGCGCAGCTCGATGAAGCCCGGCTCGACGATCTTCGCGGCCTCGAGGGCGGCGATCTCGGTGCGCAGGATCGCCAGCACCGCCGGATACTCGTCGCGCATGTAGAGGTAGATCTTCTCGGCTTCGACCGCGTGCGCGGCGATCAGCGCGCCCTCGAACGTGCGGTGCGGATCGCGCTCGAGATAGACGCGGTCCTTGAAGGTGCCGGGCTCGCCCTCGTCGCCGTTGATCGACATCAGGCGCGGCCCGGGGAACGAGCGCACGATCTCCCACTTCTTGCCGGCCTGGAAACCGGCGCCGCCGAGGCCGCGCAATCCGGCGGCCTGCATCGTGGCCATGAGCGTGTCGGCGGTGACCTCGCCCGCGCGCACGCGCTGCAGCAGCTTGTAGCCGCCATCGGCCCGATAGGCCGCGAGCGCCGCGTACTTCGGCACCGCGACCTCGGTGTCGCCGGCGCGCGCCAGCGCCAGCAGGCCCTCGCGCGTGGCATGGTCGACTTCACGGTCGCCGATGCGCGCCGCCGGCGCGCCGGCACAGCGGCCAACGCAGGGCGCGCGCACGACGCGGATGGCGGCCGGATCGACCGCACCGGAAATCTCGGCGAAAAGTTTTTCGGCGCCCGCCACCATGCAAGCAACCGAAGCGCACACCCGGATCGTGAGCGGCGCCGGTTCGGCCTCGCCTTCCTTCACGACGTCGAAATGGTCGTAGAAGGACGCGACCTCGTAGACCTCGGCCTGCGACAGCCGCATCTCCTCGGCCAGCGCCCGCAGATGGCGGGCCGACAGGCAGCGATATTCGTCCTGGATCAGGTGCAGGAACTCGATCAGCAGGTCGGAGCGGCGCGGCCGGGCGCCGAGCAGGGCCTGGACCTCGCGCAGGGCGCCGTCGTCGAGCGCCCGGCCCTTCGGCCCGCGATCGCGGCGGCGGTCCTTGACCAGGGTATCCCGTGCGTTCTTCGCCATCTCGATTACGCCTCTATCCGACCAGACTGGAATACGACAGGAAAGGAACGACCTGGCCGGGTTCGACGCCGTTCAACTGCTCATGCAGTTCGACCAGCCCATCGGTCTCGACCAGCGACGACAATAACCCCGCCCCTTCGCGTGGAAACTTCACGACTTCAAGAGCGCCGTCCCCACCCTTGCGCAAGCGGGAGCGTACATACTCGCGCCGCCCGCCCTTCTTGCGATAGCTGAAGGCGGCCCGGACCAGGACCGCGGGCGGCATCTGCATCGCCGTGCCGGCCAGCGCCAGGATCGCCGGCCGGGCGACGTAGGCGAAGGTGACGTAGCTCGCCACCGGATTTCCCGGCAGTCCGATGAAGGGCGTTCCGGCGATCACGCCCATGGCCACCGGCCGGCCGGGCTTGATGGCCATGCGCCAGAACACCAGGGTGCCGACGCTCTCGACCGCGGCCTTGACGTAGTCCGCGTCGCCGGTGGAAACGCCGCCCGAGGTCAGGATCAGGTCATGCGACCGGGCGGCATCCTGGAGCATCGACGCGATCTGGCCGAGATCGTCGGGGAGAATGCCGAGATCGTCGACCTCGCAGTCCAGGCGACCGAGCATCGTCATCAACATGAAGCGGTTCGAATCGAAAAGCTGAACCGGTCCGCGAGGCGCGCCTGGCGGCACGATCTCATCGCCGGTCGAGAAGACCGCGACCCGGATGCGTCGGCGAACCTCGATATGTGTCCGGCCGAGCGCCGCGGCGAGCGCAATGTCCTGCGGTCGCAGGCGATGACCGGCCTTGAGGACGATGCTGCCCGCGGAAATGTCTTCTCCGGTCGGGCGAACGTTGGCGCCGCGTTTCAGGCCGGGCGGCAGGAAGACCTTGCCCGCCTCGGCGACCCGCACGTCTTCCTGCATGAAGACCGTGTCGGCACCGGCCGGCATGGGCGCGCCGGTGAAGATGCGGATGGCGCGGTCCGGCCCGGCCGCGAAGTCGGCCGAAGAACCGGCCTGCACGCAATCGACGACGGAGAACAATTTCTCGACGTCGGTCGGCAGATCCTCCCCCCGCAGCGCATATCCGTCGACCGCGGAATTCGTGAAAGGCGGCAGGGGCAGAGGCGCGACAAGGTCATGCGCCAGGACACGGCCGTCCGACTGGACGAGGCCAACCTGTTCGGTGCCCTCGACCACACCCAGCCTCGCGCCGAGCAGCGCGACGCCCTGCTCGACCGACAAAGCCGGTCCGCCGAAGGCAAAGCAATCACCCGACAGCTGCGCCAATCGCGTTTCCTAACCGCTTCGCCAATATCGTTAAATTCTCCATTTGCGATGATCGGCGCCGTTACCTTCACACTCAATAAAGATAATGCGTGCCATGATAGAACATCTCTATGGACTTTCCGGCATCGCACGGCTGACGCCTATCGCGTTCCCTAAATACAGAGTTTTAGGTATACGAAACACCATATTTAGTGGTCACAGAAAGCTTTTCGCGAGGTGGCTGGTCTCCGCGACCAAGGCGGCCGCCAACGGGGTCATGGGCTCGCGGGGCAGGACCACCAAGCCGACCTGATGGGTCGCCTCGGGCTCGACGATGGGAATCGACCGCAGATGCTCGGTCAGGCCCAGGCTGTTGGCCAGCTTCTCCGGCATGACGCTGGCCCAGCGGCCGGTGCGGACGTGGGAAAAGAGTACGATCATCGAGTTCGACTCGAGGGTCGGCTCCGGCCGGTTGCCGGCGGCCTGCAGCAGCCCGTCGATGATGCGCCGGTTCTGCATGTCCGGCGTCAGCAGGCAGAGCGGCACGCGACCGACCTCGGCCCAGGTGACGCGATCGCGGTTGCCGAGCGGACTGTCCTCCGAGGTGAGCAGCCGGTACTGCTCGAGATAGAGTGGCACCGCGCGCAGACGGCCGAGCGGCTCGTTGTCGATATAGGTGAGGCCGGCGTCGACCTCGAGATTCTCGATCATCGACAGGATATCGATCGAGGTGCGCGACAGGATGGTGAACTTCACGTTCGGATGCTTGGCGCGATAGGGCGTGGTCAGCTCCGAGACCATGGGCAGCGCCGTCGGAATGGCGGCGATCTTGAGGTGGCCGTTCAGGCCTTTCTTCAACGTCCGCACCTCCTCGCGCATGGCGCGCGAGTCGGCCACGATGGTGCGTGCCCAGTCGAGCACGCGCTCGCCCTCGGCGGTGAAGCCCAGGAAACGCGACGTGCGCTGGACCAGCATGACGCCCAGCACCTGCTCGAGCTGCTTGATGCCGGCCGAGAAGGTCGGCTGCGTCACGCCGCAGCGTTCGGCGGCTTTGCTGAAGTTCTGCTCGCGCGCCAGGGCCAGCAGGTATTCGAGCTTGTCGATCATGCCGCCGCCATCTCGCGCTCGATCCACGGCACCAGAGCGACCCCGCGCGGCTGCCAGCCGAGATCGGCCCGCGCGCGGCGGCCGCGCACGCGGCTGTTGGAGCCCAGCGAATAGACCGCGCGGCCGCGGCCCCATTCGGCGGTCGCCTGCTCGACCGGCCAGTCCTGCGGCGCGCCGAGCCCGAGCCGGCGGGCGATCGCCGTGGTGACCTCGCGGAACGAGGCCTCGCCGTTCTCGACGAAATAGAAGCCGCCGGCAGCGGCCCTGGCGAGCGCCAGGACATAGAGCTCGGCTACGTCGTCGACGTGGACGTTCGACCAGACGTTGAGTCCGCGGCCGACGTGGCGCACGACGCCGCTCTTGCGCGCCTGCGCCACCAGCGTCGGCACCTGGGCGCTGTCGCGCGCCAGGCCGCGACCGGTGCCGTAGATCAGCGTGTTGCAGACGACGGCGGCGCGCACGCCGCGCCCGGCGCCGGCGCGCACCAGCGCGTCGATCGCCACGCGCGCCTTCTTGTCGGGCACGGGATCGAGCGGCGTGTCCTCGTCGTAGATCTTGTCGGACGAAGCGGCACCGCAGGCCTCGTCGGCCACGATGCTGGAGCCCGAGGTGTGCAGGAGCGGCTTGCCCGAATCCGCGAGGCCTTCGAGCAGCGCCTCGACGGCGCCGCGATGATCGCTGTCGGCGGTGTTGATCACGCCCTCCGCGCGGCGCGCTTCGGCGATAAGCACGGCACCGTCGTCGAGGCCGCCGATTACCGGCTCGATGCCGAGCGCGACCAGGCGCGCCGCCTTGTCGGCGCTGCGCGCCAGGCCGCGGACGCGGTGGCCGTCGCGCTGCAGGCGGAGCGCAATGGTGCCGCCGATATAGCCCGAGGCGCCGGTCATGAAGATGTCCACGTCGCGTCTCCTAAAGGCCGAGCGTCAGTTGCGGCGGCGGCGGGGCCGGTCCGTCGGCCAGCGCCGCCATGTTCGACAACGAGACGCCCAGCAGCCGCACCTTCTTCTCCAGCGGAAAGATGCTGCGCACAAGCTCGATGCTGGTGCGCGCCAGGATTTCCCGGCTGGCCACCGGCTCGGCCAGGGTGCGGCTGCGGGTGACGATCTGGAAGTCGGCGTACTTGATCTTCACGGTGACGGTGCGACCCGCGATCCCGGTGCGCTCGCAATAGCCCCACACGTCGTCGAGCACGGAGGCCACGCCCTCCTCGATCTCCTTCGGCCGGTCGAGATCCTCCATGAAGGTGGTCTCCGATCCGACCGACTTGCGCGGCCGGTTGGGCACGACGCGGCGCTCGTCTTCGCCACGGGCGATGGCGTGATAGTAGGCACCCGACTTGCCGAAATACTGCTCGAGGAACTCGAGCGACTGCGCCTTGAGGTCGGCGCCGGTGTGGATGCCGAGCCGATTCATTTTCTCGGCGGTCTTGGGCCCGACGCCGTGGAACCTGGCCACCGCCAGCCCCTCGACGAAGGCGGGGCCCTTCTCGGGCGGGATCACGGTCTGGCCGTCGGGCTTGTTGTAGTCGGACGCAAGCTTGGCCAGGAACTTGTTGTACGAGACGCCGGCCGAGGCGGTGAGGCCGGTGGTTTCCAGGATGCGCGCGCGGATCTCGCGGGCGATCGCCGAGGCGAGCGGGATGTTCTTCAGATTGGTCGTGACGTCGAGATAGGCCTCGTCGAGCGACAGCGGTTCGACCAGCGGCGTGTAGTCGAGGAAGATCTCGCGAATCTGGCGCGACACTTCCTTGTAGACGTCGAAGCGCGGCTTCACGAACACCAGCTCGGCGCACAGGCGCTTGGCGGTGACCGAGGGCATGGCCGAGCGCACGCCGAAGGTGCGCGCCTCGTAGCTCGCGGCCATGACCACGCCGCGCTGACGGCCGCCGACCGCGACGGGCCGGCCGCGCAGCTCAGGGGCGTCGCGCTGCTCCACGGACGCGTAGAACGCGTCCATATCGACGTGGATGATCTTGCGGATTTCCGGCTCCGGCATTGGCCGAGCCTAGTCCTTCGCCCGCGCTCGCGGGAGGGGCGGCGGCGGCGGAGGTGTTGACCGGCGGCGCGGCAATCGTCGACGGATCGAGGGGCGACGGCGCGCCGAGCGTGGTCAGGCGCTGCAGGAGATGGCCGCGCACATTGTCGAGATGGAGGTGCATGGCCGCGCGCGCGGCCTCGCCGTTGCCGCGGGCCAAGGCGTCGAGGATGGCGAGGTGCTCGTCGCACACCTGATCGACGCGCTCGGGCAGGCGGCCGAGGCGAAACATCGCCGTGCGCCGGCGCAGGTCGGAGATCGCCGTCGCGAGCACCGGATTGCCCGAGGCTTCGGCGATGGCAGCGTGGAAGTCGCGATCCTCCTGGCGCGTGGTCTCGTTCATGCCCACGACGCGCAGGCGGTCGGTACGCTCGCGCGCCGCGGCCAGCACCTCCGGGGGCACCCTGCCGGCGGCCAGGCGCGCGGCCTCGCCTTCGAGCAGGCGGCGGACCGCCAGCGCATGCAGGAAGTCCTCGAGGGAATAAGGCCGCACGACCAGCGCGCCGCTGCGCTGGCGCTCGAGCGTGCCCTCGCCCTCCAGCCGCCGCACGGCCTCGCGCACGGGGGTGCGGGAAATGCCGAGACGGCCGGCGATCTGGCGCTCGGTGACCATCTCGCCGGCAACGATGGCGCCGCGCAGGATCATGTCGAGCAGGGCGGTGTAGGCCACGACCGAGAGCTTTTGGCTTTCGCCCGCTTCTAGATTTTCGGTGATTAGAGTGTCCATTGCGCCACTGGTATACCGGATGTGTGCCAAGAAGCTTTGGTCTGTCCTCAAGCTATGGTATACCAAGTGCATTCCGAGTGGGTCAATCCTAACCAACGGATAATTCAGGGGAAATAAAGGGGACGCCCATGCCGAGCGCCAACGACGAGATTCGCATCCTGACGCCGTCGGGCATGCTGGGCTACGGCTTTCCGGTCGATCACTTCAAGATGGGGCTGGCGCTCAAGCCTCATGCCATCACCATCGATTCGGGCTCGACCGACTCCGGCCCGCAGAAGCTTGGCCTGGGCGAAATGACCTGCAGCCGCGAAGCCTATGTGAAGGACATCGAGGTCCTGCTCGAGGCCCAGCAGGCGACCCGGATCCCGGTGCTGATCTCCTCGGCCGGCGGCGACGGCACCAATCTCCACGTCGATGTCTTCCGCGGCATCATCGCCGAGATCGCCGCCCGGCGCGGCTGGCACTTCAAGCTCGCCTCGATCTACGCCGACATCCCCAAGGCCCATATCGCGAAGGAACTGAAAGCCGGCCGCATCGAGCCGCTCGGGCCCGTGCCGCCGCTCGATCCGCGCGAAATCGACGCCGCCACCGTGGTCGTGGCGCAGATGGGCGCCGAGCCGTTCGTCAAGGCGCTCGACGAAAGCGCCTATGGTCCCGGGGGTGTCGACGTGATCGTCGGCGGGCGCTCCTACGATCCCTCGCCCACTGCGGCGATGGCGATCCGCGCCGGCTTCGACCCGGCGCTGGCCTGGCATATGGGCAAGATCATGGAATGCGGCGCGCTCTGCGCCGAGCCGGTCGGCCGCAACGTCATGGGCTACCTGCGACGCGATCATTTCGAGATCGAACCGCTCAATCCCGCCGAGCGTTGCACGACGGCCTCGGTCGCCGCCCACACGCTCTACGAAAAAACCCACCCGTTCCTGCTGGCCGGACCCGGCGGCACGCTCGACCTGTCGCAGTGCAGATACGAGCAGGTCACGGACCGTCGCGTGCGCGTGTCGGGCAGCAAGTTCATCCCGTCCAATCCCTACACGGTGAAGCTCGAGGGCGCGAAAACCGCGGGCTGGCGCAGCATCTTCATTGCCGGCGCGCGCGATCCGATCTTCATCGCCCAGATCGACGAGATCCTGGCCAAGGTGATCGCCGGCACGCGCGCCTACTTCTCCGAGGTGCCGGAGGAGACCTATCGCATCATCCCCCACCTCTATGGCAAGAACGGCGTGATGGGCGACCTCGAGCCGGTGAAGACGCCGGCGCACGAGCTTTGCATCATCCTCGAGGTCGCCGCCGCCACGCAGGCGATCGCCACGGCAATCTGCGGCAAGGCGCGCACCAGTCTGATGCACGCACCCTATCCCGGCCGCATCGCCACCGCGGGCAACCTCGCCTCGCCCTTCACGCCGCTCGAGATCCCGCTCGGTGAGGTCTGCGAGTTCAACGTCTATCACCTGATGAAGGTCGACAGCCCGACGGCGCTGTTCCCGATCCGCTACGAGGAGATCTGAACGATGGCTCCCTCTTCCAGCGCACTCGTTCCCACGCCGCTCAGCGCCATCGCCAAGGTGGTGCGCAGCAAGAACGCCGGCCCGTTCGAGATCACGCTCGATATCGTCTTCAAGAGTCGCGAGGACTTCGAGGCGGTGCGCCAGAGCGGCGTGATCACCAAAGAGCTGGTGTCCGAGCTCTACAACGTGCCGACGCAGGCCATCATCACCTTCGGCTTTTTCGAGCTGGTCAACGCCGTGAAGATCACCCTGCCGCGTCCCCGGCCGCAGGGCGGGATCGGCGAAACCGACATGCACGCCGCCCAGCAGCACGTGCCGCTGCAGGAGATTCGCGTGCCGTGGCCTGCGACGTGATGCGCCGCCGCTCGGTGCTGGCCGGCGGCGCTTCCGCCGGCCTGGTTCGCCCCGCCCGGGCCGACACCTGGCCGGCGCGCCCGATCAAGCTCGTGGCGCCGTTCGCGCCGGGCGGCGGCTCGGACTTCACCAGCCGGCTGATCGCGGAAAAACTCTCGGCCCGGCTCGGCCAGACGATGATCGTCGACAACAAGCCCGGCGCCGGCGGCAATCTCGGCGCGGAGATCGCGATCAAGGCGCCGGCCGACGGCTACACCTTCCTGACGATCTCCGGCAGCTACACGATCAACTCGATCCTGCACAAGCCGTCGTTCGACTCGCTGAACGACATCGTGGCGATCGGCCAGTTCACCGACGAACCGACGGTGCTGTGTATCAACCCGTCGGTCCCGGCCAAGACGCTGAAGGAGCTGGTCGAGCTCTGCCGGCGCGACCCCGGCAAACTCACCTACGGCTCGAGCGGACCGGGCGGGCTGGTCCATCTCGGCACGGAGTTCGTCCTCGATGCCGCGGGCGTCAAGGCCACGCACGTGCCCTATCGCGGCACGGCGCTGGCGCCCAACGACCTGATCGCGGGCAACGTGCAGATGCTCGACGGCGGCACGACCACCATGCTGCCCTACATCAAGAGCGGCCAGATCCGCGCGCTCGCCATCACCAAGCGCATCGCCGCCGCGCCCGACATCCCGACCTACGGCGAGCAGGGCTATCCGACCGTCGACTTCAACCTGTGGCACGGCATGATCGGCGCCAAGGGCATCCCGGCCGAGATCGTGACGCGCCTCAACGCCGAACTCGACGCAGTGCTGAAGAGTCCGGAGATTTCCGGCCGCCTTGCCCAGGACGGCGTCATCGCCGTCGGCGGCACGTCGGAGGCTTTCATGACGACGATCCGCGCCGAGGAAAAGCGCTGGCGGGAATTCATCCGGCGCACCGGCGTCAAGCTCGACTGACGTCCCTCAGAACGGCCACCAGCTGCGCTTCTTGACGGGCGGTGCCGCGGACGCGCCGGCGGCCGCGGGCGCCTGCCGCACCAGGGTCGGTATATCGCTGTCGCGCCAGCCGCCGCCCAGGGCCGTGACCAGCGTGGCGCTGGCGGTGAAGCGATTGAGGCGCACGTTGATCAGCGACTGCTCGGCGCTCAACGCCGCGGTCTGGGTCTGGATCACCGTCGTGTAGGGGATGGTGCCGGCACGATACTGGTTGAGCGACAGCCGCTCGGCCTCGCGGGCGGCAGCAACGGCGGCCTCCTGCACCTTCTCCTGCTGCTCGATCAGGCGCTGCTGGACCAGCCCGTCCTCGACCTGCTGGAAGGCCGTCAGCACGGTCTGGCGATAGAGCGCGACCGTCCTGTCGTAGTTGGCACGGGCACCCTCGACCTGGGCGCCGCGCGCGCCGCCGTCGATTGCCGTGCCGGCGAGCTGCGGACCGATCGACCATGCCGCCGAGCCGACGGTGAAGAGCGTGCCGATCATGGTGCTGGCGAAGGTGAGGCTGCTACCCAGCGTGATGTCGGGATAGTAGGCCGCGACCGCGACGCCGATCTGGGCGTTGGCCGAGGCCATCTGGCGCTCGGCCCCGGCGACGTCGGGCCGCCGCTCGAGCAGCGCCGAGGGCACGCCGGCATCGATCGTCGGCACGGTCGCGGGCAGCGGCGCGGGCGCGATGCTCACTTCCGCCGGCGCCTTGCCGATCAGGGCCGCAATCGCGTGCTCGAACTGCGCGCGATTGACGCCTTCGACCACGAGCTGGGCACGCGTCTGTTCGTAGATCGTCTGGGCCTGCATCTGGTCGAGCTTCGAGGCCGTGCCGGCGTTGACCTGGTTGGTGACGATCGTCAGCGAGCGCGCATAGGCCGCGGCCGATTCCTCGTAGAGCCGGCGACGGCGGTCGGAGACGCGCAGCGAGAAGTAGTTGGTGGCGAGGCTCGACTGGATCGACAGCCGCGCGGCGGCGAGATCGGCAGCGCTTGCCTGGGCGGCGGCTGAGTCACTCTCGACGGTGCGCCGGATGCGGCCCCACAGGTCGATCTCCCAGCTCAGCGACCCGCCGACCGAGAACTGGCCCACGCTGTTGCCGACCGAGCCGCCGGTGGTGCCGGTCGTGCTGGTACCGCCGCCGACGCTTCTTTGCACCGCCCCGCCGCTGTAGCCGATCGTCGGGAAGAGCTGCGACTGGGTCTGGCGGATCAGCGCCACGGCCTGGCGGTACGCCGCCTCGTTCTGCTTCAGAGTCTGGTTGGAGACGTCGACCTGCGCCATCAGCCGGTCGAGTTCGGGATCGCCGTATAGGCTCCACCAAGGGCCGCGGTCGATCGTGTCGCGCGGCAACGCCGGCCGGAAAACCGAATCGCCGGTCTCCTTGAACGCGGGCGCGGGCGGCGTGGCCGGCGGCGGTCTCTTGTAGTCCGGGCCGACCATGCAGCCGGCAAGCGACAGGGCGACGGCAAAAGCCGTCAACGTACGAACGGCGGTCATGCCTGGGCCTCCAGACCGCCCATGCGGCGCGCCAGCCGGCTGTGCGGGTCGCGATCGCGGCGGCGGAAGCGATCGAGATAGAGATAGATCACCGGCGTCGTGTAGAGCGTCAGCACCTGGCTGACCAGCAGGCCGCCGATGATCGAGATGCCGAGCGGCCGGCGCAGCTCGGCGCCGTCGCCGAAGCCCAGTGCCAGCGGCAGGGCACCCAGCATGGCGGCCATCGTCGTCATCAGGATCGGCCGGAAGCGCAGCAGGCAGGCGTGGAAGATCGCCGCCTGCGGCTCCATCCCCTCGTTGCGTTCGACCTCGAGCGCCACGTCGATCATCATGATCGCGTTCTTCTTGACGATGCCGATCAGCAGCAGCACGCCGATCATGGCGATGATGCTGAATTCTACGCCAAACAGCTCGAGCGCCAGCAGCGCGCCGATGCCGGCCGACGGCAGGGTCGACAGGATCGTGATCGGATGGATGTAGCTCTCGTAGAGCACGCCCAGCACGATGTAGATCGCCGCCAGCGCCGCCACCACGATGAATATCTGGTTGTTCAGCGACTGCTGGAAGGCCTGTGCCGTGCCCGCGAAGGTGCCGTGGATGGTGGCCGGCACGCCGACCTCGTTCATGGTCTCGTTCACGTAGGCGACCGCGTCGCTCAAGGTCTTGCCCGGCACCAGGTTGAACGACACGGTGGTGGCGACGAACAGGCCCTGGTGGCTGACGCCGAGCGGCGTGGTGCCGAACTCGTACTGCGTCACCGCCGACAGCGGTACCATCTTCTCGGGCGTATTGCTGACCGCCGCACCGGTCGAGGCCGAGCCGCGGCCGCTGACGGCGATCTGGTTGGTGAGCTGGTTGCGCACCGCCTGGCTTGGATCGAGCGAGGTCGCGGCGTTGGTGAGTCCGGCGACGGACCCGGTGTTGCCGGCCACCGACTTGACGGCCGGCGCCGGCGAGACGATCGCCTGGGTGGCTTGCGCGCCGCTGATCGCGCCACCCGAGGTGCTGACGTAGATGTCCTTCAGAGACTCGGGGTTCGCCCAGTTGTCTGGCGAGACCTCCATGACCACGTGGTACTGGTTCAGCGCATTGTAGATCGTCGACACCTGGCGCTGGCCGAAGGCGTCGTAGAGCGTGGCCGAGATCGAGCGTGTGTCGACCGCCAGCCGGCTCGCCGCGTCGCGGTCGATCGTTACGTTGACCTGCAGGCCCTTCTGCTGCTGGTCGGAATCGACGTCGGTGATGATCGATGTGTCCTTTTGCAGGGCCAGCACCAGCTTGGGCGCCCAGGCGTAGAGATCGGGCAACGAGTCGCCCTGCAGCGTGTATTGGTACTGCGAGTTGCTCTGGCGGCCGCCGACGCGGATGTCCTGAACCGCCTGCATGAACAGGTTCGCCCCCGCCACCTGGGTGAGCTGGGCGCGCAGGCGCTGGATCACCTGGTCGGCGGAGACCTTGCGCTCGCCGAGCGGCTTCAGGGTGGCGAACAGAAAGCCCGAGTTGGTCTGGTTGCCGCCGGTGAAGCCGACCACGTTCTGGACGTCGGGGTCGGTGCGCACGATGGCGACGAACTGACGGAACTTCTGCCGCATCGACTGGAACGAGATGCTCTGGTCGGCACGGATGCCGCCGACGATGCGGCCGGTGTCCTGCTGCGGGAAGAAGCCCTTGGGGATCGACACGTAGAGGTGGATGTTGAGCAGCACGGTCAGCAGGAAGACCGCCATCGTCATGCGCGGATGGCGCAGCACCCAGCCAAGCGTGCGGCCATAGAACCGCTGCATGCCGTCGAAGGCCCGCTCGCTGGCCGCGGCAAGGCGATTGGGCTTCTTCTTCTCGTCCTCCTTCGACCGCGGCGGGCGCAGCACGTAGGCGCACATCATCGGCGTCGTGGTGAGCGAGATCACCATCGAGATCAGGATCGCGATCGACAGCGTGACTGCAAATTCCCGGAACAGGCGCCCGACGATGCCGCCCATCAGCAGGATGGGGATGAACACCGCGATCAGCGAGACGCTCATCGACACGACGGTGAAGCCGACCTCGCGCGCACCGAGGAGGGCCGCATCCATGCGCGACATGCCGGCCTCGATGTGGCGCGAGATGTTCTCGAGGACGATGATGGCGTCGTCGACCACGAAGCCCGCCGCGATCGTCATCGCCATCAGCGACAGGTTGTTGAGGCTGAAGCCCAGAAGATACATCACGCCGAAGGTGCCGATCAGCGACACCGGCACGGCGACCGAGGGAATGAGACCGGCCCGGAACGAGCGCAGGAAGGCGAAGGTCACCAGCACCACCAGGATGACGCTGATGGTGAGCGCCCGCTCGACCTCTCTCAGCGAGGCACGGATGGTCGTGGTGCGGTCGGTCGCCACCGTGACGTCGACGTCCTGCGGCAGGGCGGCCTGCAGCTCGGGCAGCAGCGCCTTCACCTGATCGACGGTCTCGATGATGTTGGCGTTGGGTTGGAGATAGATGATCACCAGCACCGAGCGTTTGCCGTTCGACTGGCCCTCGTTGCGGATATCCTCTGTCGAATCGATGACCTCGGCGACGTCCGACAGCCGCACCGGGCCGTTGTTGCGCCAGGCGATGATGAGGTCGCGGAAGTCGTTGGCCACGCGGCTCTGGTCGTTGGTGTAGAGCTGGTAACGCTGGCCACCGGTTTCGATCGCGCCCTTGGGCGAGTTGGCGTTGGCCGCGGCGAGCGCCGCGCGCACGCTTTCCAGGCCGATCTGGTATTTCGACAGCGCCTGCGGGTTGAGCTCGACCCGCACCGCCGGCAGCGAGCTGCCGCCCAGGCTGACCTGGCCGACGCCCGACACCTGCGAGAGCTTCTGCTGCAGGATGTTGGAGGCGGCGTCGTAGATGCGGCCTTGTCCCAGCGTGTCGGAGGTCAGCGCCAGGATCATGACCGGCGCATCGGCCGGATTGACCTTGCGGTACTGCGGGTTGCTGCGCAGGTCGGTCGGCAAGTCGGCGCGCGCGGCATTGATCGCGGCCTGCACGTCGCGCGCCGCGCCGTCGATGCTACGCGACAGGTCGAACTGCAAGGTGATGCGCGAATTGCCGACCGTGCTGGTCGAGGTGATCTCGCTCACCCCGGCGATGGCGCCGAGGCGGCGCTCGAGCGGCGTGGTGACGCTGGTCGACACCGTGTCGGGCGACGCGCCGGGCAGCGACGCCGAGACCGAGATGGTCGGGAAGTCGACCTTGGGCAGCGGCGCCACCGGCAGCGCCACGAAGGCCATGATGCCGGCCATCAGGATGCCGAGCGTCAGCAGGGTCGTGGCGACCGGGCGGGCGATGAAGGGCGCCGACAGGTTCATCACGACTGGTAGCCCTCCGGCAGTTCGGAAGGCAACGGTGCGGCGGCGTCAGGCAGCGGATACGCCGGCGTGTCGAGCGGCACGCCGCGCACCCGGCGGCCGAGCCGGTCGAAGGCGAGGTAGATCACCGGCGTGGTAAACAGCGTCAGCATCTGGCTGACGATCAGGCCGCCGACGATGGTGAGGCCGAGCGGGTGGCGCAGCTCCGAGCCGGTGCCGGTGCCGAGCATCAGCGGCAGCGCGCCGACCAGGGCGGCGATGGTCGTCATCAGGATCGGCCGGAAGCGCAGCAGGCAGGCCTGGTGGATCGCCTCCATCGGCGCCTTGCCCTCGTGACGTTCGGCCTCGAGCGCGAAGTCGATCATCATGATGGCGTTCTTCTTGACGATGCCGATCAGCAGGACGATGCCGATGATGGCCACGACGCTGAGGTCGTCGCCGGCCAGGATCAGCGCCAGCAGCGCGCCGATGCCGGCCGACGGCAGGGTCGACAGGATCGTGATCGGATGGATGTAGCTCTCATAGAGCACGCCCAGCACAATGTAGACGGTGACGATGGCGGCCAGGATCAGCATGAGCTGGCTCTTGAGCGCCTTCTGGAAGGCAAGCGCCGCGCCCTGGAACTGGGTGGTGATCGACCGCGGCATGCCGATCTCCTGCTGCGCGACGGTGATGGCCGTGACGGCGTCGCCGAGCGAGGCGCCGGCCGCGAGATTGAAGGAGACGGTGGTCGACGGGAACTGGCTCAGCCGATCGAGCCTGAGCGGCGCCGTCTGCTGCTCGAAGGTGGCGATGGCCGACAGCGGCACCTGCTTGCCGGCGCCCGCCGAGCTCGGCAGGTAGAGGTTGTACAGCGCGTCGATCGAGCCCGCCATCGACGGCTCGAGCTCGTAGATCACGCGGTACTGGTTGGTCTGGGTGTAGACGGTCGAGACGATGCGCTGGCCGAACGAATCGTAGAGCAGGTTGTCCACCGTGGCGGCTGTGATACCGAAACGCGCCGCCGCGTCGCGATCGATCTTGATGAACAACGCCAGGCCCTTGCTCTGCAAGTCGTTGGTGACGTCGACGATGTGCGGGATGGACGACATGCGCTCGATCAGCTTGGGCACCCAGATGTCGAAGTCGGCGGCATTGGGGCTGACCAGCACGAACTGGTACTGGGTGCGGCTCACCGTCGAATCGATGGTGAGGTCCTGCGAGGGCTGCATGTAGATCGTGATGCCCTCGACCGAGCGCGTCTCGCGCTGGATGCGACGGATGATCTCCGCCGCCGTCGACGAGCGCAAATCGCGCTCCTTGAGATTGATCAGCATGCGACCCGAGTTGAGCGTCGGGTTGGTACCGTCGACGCCGACGAAGGAGCTCAGGCTCTCGACGTCGGGATCCTTCAGGATGGCCGCGGCCAGTGCGCGCTGCTTGACGCTCATGGCGTCGAACGACACGCTCTGCGAGGCCTCGGTCACCGCCTGGATCAGGCCGTTGTCCTGGATCGGGAAGAAGCCCTTGGGGACCACGATGTAGAGCACCACCGTCAGCACGATCGTGCCGATGGCGACCATCAGGGTCAGGAACTGGTGACGGAACACCACGATCAGGCCGCTGTCGTACCAGTCGATCAACCGGGCGAACCAGCGCGCGCCCAGCGCCTGGGCGCCCGCGTGCTTCTCGGCCGTCCCGCCCTCCGGCTTGGGCCGGCGGCGCAGGAGCTGCGCGCACATCATCGGCACCAGGGTGAGCGACACCACCGCCGAGATCAGGATGGTGACGGAGAGCGTCACCGCGAACTCGCTGAACAGGCGGCCGACCACGTCGCCCATGAAGAGCAGCGGGATCAACACCGCGATCAGAGACACGGTGAGCGACACGACGGTGAAGGCGATCTGAGCCGAGCCCTTGAGTGCGGCCAGGACCGGGTCCTCGCCCTCCTCGATGTAGCGGGCGATGTTCTCGATCATGACGATGGCGTCGTCGACCACGAAGCCGGTGGCGATGGTGAGCGCCATGATCGACAGGTTGTTGAGGCTGAAGCCGGCGAGATACATCACCGCCAGCGTCCCGACCAGCGACAGCGGCACCGACAGGCTCGGAATCACGGTGGCCCGCCAGTCGCCCAGGAACAGGAAGATCACGATGACGACCAGGATCACGGCGAAGCTGAGCTCGATCTGCACGTCGCGCACCGAGGCGCGGATGGTGAGCGTGCGGTCGGTCAGGACGGTGACGTCGAGCGAACTCGGCAGCGTATCCTTGAGCTGCGGCAGGAGCGCCTTGATGGTGTCGACGACGGCGATCACGTTGGCGCCGGGCTGGCGCTGGACGTCGACGACAACGGCCTGGGTGTTGTTCATCCACGCTGCCAGCCGGTCGTTCTCGCGCGAGTCCGAGACGCTGGCGACGTCCTTCAGGCGCACCGGCGCGCCGTTGCGATAGGCCACGATCACGTTGTTGAACAGGGTGGGATCGGTGATCTGGTCGTTGGCGTTGATCGTGTAGGCGCGCGTCGGCCCGTCGAAGTTGCCTTTGGGCGTGTTGACGTTGGCGTTGGTGATCGTGGTCCTGAGATCGTCGACGTTGAGGCCGTAGGCCGCCAGCGCCGTCGGGTTGGCGCGGATGCGCACGCCGGGCTTCTGGCCGCCACCGATGCTGACCAGGCCGACGCCGGGAAGCTGCGATATCTTCTGCCCCAGCCGCGTGTCGACCAGGTCGTAGACCTTGGTCAGCGCGTCGGTCTTGGAGGTGACGGCGAGCGTCAGGATCGGCGCGTCGGCCGGATTGACCTTGGCGTAGATCGGCGGCGCCGGCAGGTCTCCGGGCAACAGGTTGCCGGCGGCGTTGATCGCCGCCTGCACCTGCTGCTCGGCGATGTCGATGCCGAGCTTGAGATCGAACTGCAGCGTGATCGCCGACGCTCCGGCCGAGCTGGTCGACGTCATCTGGTTGAGGCCCGGCATCTGGCCGAACTGGCGCTCGAGCGGCGCCGTCACCGAGGACGTCATGACCTCCGGTCCGGCGCCGGGATAGAGCGTCAGCACGCGGATCGTCGGATAGTCGACCTCGGGAAGGGCCGCCAACGGCAGGAAGCTGTAGGCGATAGAACCGACCAGCAGGATCGCCGCCATCAGCAGCGACGTGCCCACGGGACGTTCGATGAAAATCCGCGACGGATTCATGTCGCGCGGCCGCGCTTACTGGTTGGACTGGGCAGGCTGGCCGGCGCCACCGCCACGGCGGCTGCCGTTACCCCGTTGCTGTTGGCCCTGCTGCTGGTTCTGCGGAGGCGCCGGCGGCGCCTCGCCGGTCTGCGGCGCCTTGGCGTCGGCCGCACCTTGCGAGGTGCTGGGTGCGGCGGGCGCGGCGGTCGACGCCGTGGCGGGCTTGGTGCCCGGGTTGGTCGACTTGCGGATCTTGGCGCCGTCGCGCAGGCGGTCGACGCCGTCGATCACAACCTGGTCGCCGACGTGGAGGCCCTTGGTGATGGCCACCTTCTCGCCGTCGGTGACGCCGGTCTCGATAACCTGCACGTGCGCGGTGTCGTCGGCCTTCACCAGGTAGACGAAGGTGCCGGGCTGGCCGCGCTGGATGGCGGCGACCGGCACGACCGTGGCGTCCTTCACCGTGTCGACCAGCAGCTTCACGTTCACGAACTGGTTGGGGAACAGCGCCTCGTCCGGATTGTCGAACATGGCGCGCATCTTCACCGTGCCTGTCGTCGTGTCGACCTGGTTGTCGGTGCTCGAGAGCTTGCCGACGCCGAGCGTGTTCTTCTGCGCCCGGTCGAGCACTGTCGTATCGAGCACCGCGCCGCTCTTCAGCCGCGCGCGCAGCTGCGGCAGCGCATCCTCGGGGATGGTGAACAGTACCGAGATCGGCTGCATCAGGGTGATGGTGCAAATGCCGGTGGCGTCGCCGAGGGAGACGTAGTTGCCGGGATCGACCAGGCGCAGGCCGATGCGGCCGTCGGTCGGCGCCACGATGCGCGTGTAGGTGAGGTTGAGCTTGGCCGAATCGACGCCGGCCTGGTCGGTCAGGATGGTCGCCTGAAGCTGGCGGACCAACGAGGCCTGGGTGTCGAGCTGCTGGCGGGCGATCGAATCCTGGGAGACCAGCTTCTGGTAGCGGGCGAGGTCGATCTGGGCATTGGCGAGCGTCGCCTTGTCCTTCTCGAGCGTGCCGACGGCCTGCTGGAGGGCCACGTCATAGGGCCGCGGATCGACGACGGCGAGCAGGTCGCCCTTCTTCACGGCCTGGCCCTCGGTGAACGCCACGATCTGCAACTGGCCGGTGATCTGGGTCTTCACGGTCACGTTGGCGAGCGGCGTCACCGTGCCCAAGGCCTTGAGAATAATGGGAATATCGCCCTTGGCCACGGTCGCCATGCCGACCGTCGTCGGCGCTCCGCCGGCGGCGAAACGGCCGCCGGATTTGGCCGTCGTGGTCGTGCCCGAATGGGTCGCGAGGTACCATCCACCGACAGCGACCACGGCAAGGCCAAGGCCGATCCCCACCAGGGTCCGCAACCGCTTCATCGATTAGTCCGTCCCCAAACGCAGGTCTTCTGCAGCATATACGTAGCCAACTTGCCAATCCTCCCCCAGCAACCGGAGGGGTGCAAGGCAGGCTCGGCCGGGGTGTAACGTCCCCGGCCGCAAAAAGACCCGCGTTCGCAGCCAATATATCGGGCGGTCAGTATAGCTACGGGACCTAGTCGGCTGCCTTGTCCGGAGCGACGTAGAGTTCGTTGCCGCCCTCGCGGAACTTCTTGCTCATCTCGTCCATACCCTTCTTGGCATAGTCGCGGATGTCCTGGGTGATGCGCATGGAGCAGAACTTGGGCCCGCACATCGAGCAGAAGTGCGCGGTCTTGTGTGCGTCCTTGGGCATGGTCTCGTCGTGGAACTTCTCGGCCGTCATCGGATCGAGCGAGAGGTTGAACTGATCGACCCAACGGAAGTCGAAGCGCGCCTTCGACAGCGCATCGTCGCGCAGCCGCGCCGCGGGATGGCCTTTGGCGAGATCGGCGGCGTGGGCGGCGATCTTGTAGGTGATGACGCCCACTTTCACGTCGTCGCGGTCGGGCAGCCCTAGATGCTCCTTGGGCGTGACGTAGCAGAGCAGCGCCGTGCCAAACCAGCCGATCATGGCGGCGCCGATGCCCGAGGTGATGTGGTCGTAGCCCGGCG
>JBEPUH010000040.1:0-40652 GCA_041691635.1 Hyphomicrobiales bacterium | reverse complement strand
ACCTGCTGGCCCATGGTGAAGGGGCCGGGCAGGGTGATCTTGGCCAGCCGGCCGGTGTTGGCGCGCAGGAACTGCATGTCGCGCAACTCGATCGGGCGGGTGCGCCTGATCTTTCCGACCACCCTCGGCACCGGCGTCTTGTGGCCGCTGCGGTTGACCAGCTCATAGGGCTTGTCGCCGTCGACACCCTCGAGGGCCGTGGCGAAGCGGTTGGAGTAGCTCTCGCGCCTTATCTCGCCATCGGTCACGATGTCGATGCCGGCGCGCTCCATGTCGCGGATGGCGAGCAGGGTGGCGTCGTCCTGCGCTTGCTCGAGATACGGTTCCTCGACCCTCCACAGTTCCTTGTAGCGTGTGCGCGGCACGATCTTGCTCAGCATGGCGCGGTCTACCAGCCAGTCGGGCTGAGGATACGAGCCGACGACGGTCGTCTGGAGAAGAGATTCGGTCACGGGTGCTCCTTGATGCCGGCGGCCTTTACGAGCTCGCCGTTCTCGACCAGTTCGCGCGCGACCAGCTCATCGAATTCCCTTGGTGTGGTCGGCGAAGGATCGGCGCCGATTTTGGCCAGCCGTTCCTTGACCTCGGGCAGCGCGAGCACGGCGACCAGTTCCTTGTTGAGCCGTTCGATCGCCGCCGGTGGCGTGCGGGCCGGGGCGAGCACGCCCGCCCAGTAGTTGTAGGAGCTGCCTTTGTAGCCGGCTTCCTCGGTGGTCGGCACGTCAGGCAGCACCGAGGCGCGCTTCGGGCTGCCGACCGCCAGCGCCTGCAGCCGCTTATCGCGTACGATCGAAAGCGCCGAGACGACCGGCGAGAAAAAATAATCGACCCTTCCGCCCATGACATCGTTCAGTGCTTCGGGCGTGCCCTTGTAGGGGACGTGCAGGACGTCGATCTTCGCCGCGACCTTGAATTTCTCGGCATTCATGTGGGTCGCGCTGCCGACGCCGGCCGATGCGAACGACATTTTTCCGGGCTGCGCCTTGGCCTGTTTCACGAGGTCGTCGACTGTCTTCCAGCCTCTATCGGGCGAAACCACCAGCACGTTGGGCTGACGAGCGAGCACGGTCACGCCCATCAGGTCCCTGGCTGTGTCGAAGGGAAGCTTTTCGTAGATCCAGGGATTGACGGTGTGTCCCGACGAATTGACCAGCAGGGTGTAGCCGTCGGAGGGCGCCTTGGCGACCTGGGCGGCGGCAATTGTGCCGCCTGCGCCAGGTCGGTTCTCGATGATCACCGGCTGGCCGAGTCGGGCCGACAATTCGTTGGCAACGGAGCGCGCGATCACGTCGGTGGCGCTGCCGGGTGTGAAGGCGACGATAATATGCACGGGCTTTTCGGGCCAAGTGTCGGCCTGCGCGGTGGTTGCTGCGAGCACGGCTGCGGCGGCGATCATCGAAAGACGCATGGTTCCTCCTGTTTTCTTCATTGAGTGGCGATCTGCCGGCTGATGCTGGGCACGTTGAGGCGGCCCAGGATTCTTTCTCCAGATGATGCAAGCCTGGCGCGAACGGCGCCCAAGTCTGACTCCAGCAGCTTGCCATTGCGCTTGCGAAAAGTCCCGGCGACCAGCACGTCGCGGATACGCGCACCGGAACCCTGCATGACGACAGTCGCAACGGCGTCGTGCACCGGCCACATGGCGAGGGGGCCGAGGGACATGACGGCGATGTCGGCAAGCTTGCCGGGCGTGAGACTGCCGATGCGGTCGCTCATTTTGAGCATCGCCGCACCGCGCGTCGTGATCCAGTCGAAGGCCTCTGCCGCCGGGACGGTCGACGTCGGCGGGATTCCGCCGCTCCCGGCGCGCTCGGCGGCATTGTCGAGCGCGCGCTGGGAGGCGAGCGCCATGCGCGCCACGGTGAACATGTCGCCGCTGATCGCCGATTCGAGGTCGACGCCGACCGACGGCGCCGCTCCCAGCGCCCGCAGGCGTCCAGTGATCGGATGGCCATGGCCCTGGCCCATTTCGTTCTCCGGCGTGATCGAAAAGCTGACGTCCCGGTCGACGAAGGCCGCGAGCTGGGCATCGCTCAGATTGTTGCCATGCACGATGTTGATGTGCGGTCCGACCAGGCTGCGCTGCATCAACGTCTCCCAGCCGCCCGGCGTCCTGGCGTCGCCGCCGCCTTGATGCATGGACGCGACCAGCCCCAGTTCCTTTGCGAGCGCGAAGTCGTGCGCGCTGACCTCGAGCGTGGAGTAGTGCGGGCCAAGCACGGCCATGCCGAGCGTGACGGACGCCGTGCGGTCCGACAGCGGTCCCTTCATCAACCGCTCGATCTCGTGGCGGGGATGCCGCACTTCCGAAAAATGCGGTTCGCCGGGCTTGGGGTCGGGCTTGGGTGAGCCATGGAAGAACGCGGCGCGAATGCCGCTTTCCTTGAGCCCGGCGATGCCGGCATCCGTGTGCTCGGGCGTGGGATTGTTGTGGCACCAGTCCACCAGCGTGGTGACCCCGTGGTCGAGCTGGTTCAGGGCGCCGGCCAGGGTCCCGATATGGATGTCCTCGGGCGTGAAGACCGTGGCGAGGCCGGCATGGACGTGACGGAAATATTCCAGCAGCGTCCAGTTTGCCGCCACCGACCGCAGCGCCGTCTGCCACGTATGCATGTGGGCGTTGATCAGGCCCGGCAGCACGAAGTGACCGGTGCAATCGACGGTCTCGGCCCCCGCGGCAGACAGCTCGGGAGCGATGGCCGCGATCCGCTCGTCTTCGATCAGCACGTCGCCCGTCGGCAGGACGCCCAGCGCCTTGTCCTGTGTGACGACGATGCCGGATTTCAGCAGCAGCCTGGTCATGGTCAAGCGAGCCCGTCGCTCACTTTCACGTTTTCGGGCTCCAGTTTCATGCCGGCGGCCCGCGCCAGCTCGACCAGCAGGACGGAGAAATCGATGTCGCCGGGATATTGGTTGGCCAGCGACTGCAGGCTCTCGCGGGTCGCCGACGCCGTCGGCATCGTCACACCCTGGGCCTTGGCGGCGTCCATGCCGAGTTCGAGGTCTTTCAGCAGGAGCTTCGGCGTGAAGGTCGTCGTGAAGTCGAGGTTCACCAGGGCCGGCGTCTTGTAGCGCGTGTACATCGAGCCGAGCACGCTGTTGTTGATCGATTCGAGAAACACATGACGGGGGATGCCGGCCTTCTCGGCGAGCAGGGCGATCTCGCACAGGGAATGGATGATCACGCCGAACATCGTATTGTGCGCGATCTTCCAGATGCGCGCCAGCTCGCCTTCGCCGACATACATCGCCGCGCGCCCCAATGCGGCGAGCAGCGGTTGCACTGCGTCGTACTCGGCCTTGGGACCGGAGGCCACCACCAGCAGCTTGCCCGCCTTGGCGACACGGGCGTTGCCCGACACCGGCGCGCTCAAGTAGGCCACTCCCATCCCGGTCAGGCCTTTTCGAATCTCCGCCGATCCGGTGTCGGAGATCGACGACATGTCGACGACGCGCTTGGGCCGGGCATTGCCGGCGAGCACGCCTTCCTTGCCGAACAGGATTTCCTTCAGGTCGTCGGTGGTCGACACCATCGTGAAGACCGTCTCGCAATGGGCCATCGCGGTCTTGTCGGTCACGACCTCGGCGCCGATCTGGGCCAGGGGATCGGCCTTGGAAGCCGTGCGGTTCCATACCGACAGTCCATGACCGGCGTTGACCAGCCGGGCCGCCATCGCCTCGCCCATGCGGCCAAGGCCGATCCAGCCGACGGAATGCGATGCTTTGCTGCTCATGTGAGGAAACTCTGGCTGGGGTTGTGCGTTGGTCGTTGCGTAATAATGTGGAAGGAGATTAAGTCGCTGTCCATGGCTGGTCGGATTCTCGCCTGCGCGCTGCTCGTCCTGACGTTGGCCTCGTGCAGCGGCCATCTGCCGAACACGTCGCTCCGGCGGCACGAAGCGACCGGTCGTTACGAGGTGAACGATTCGACGCCGCTGGTCGCCCTGATGAAGGAGCGGCACATCGTGCCGCCCGACCAGGCCTCGGCGGTGCCGTTGCTCGACCAGTTGATGGCCGAGCTGGAGAAGAGCGACCGCTCGGGCCGTTACAAGGGCATCACCTACGACCTCACGCGCGGCAATGTCCTGGGGCGCGACTGGATCGTGCAGTCGCCGATCGACTGGGGCCGCCGTGCAGCCGATCTGAAATCCTATCCGCTCGATTGCAAGGACTGTGACCCCGACGTTCTCCTGCCGAGTTGCAGCAGCGACGCCGACTGCGGCGGCGGCACTTGCGGCACGATCTGGCCGGCCGCCGGCAGCGCGGCGCGGCGCAAGGTGTGCTTCGGCCATTCCGACGCGCTGCTGCCGCGCCTCCACGACCTGATCGCCGGCGCCCGGCGCAGTGTCGATATCGACTTGCTGCAGCCCGCCCCCGACACGCGCTTCCTCGGCGCATTGCGCGCGGCGTTCGGCGCGCTGGCGCGCAGCGGACGACCGGTCTCGATCCGCATCCTCGTCGGCCAGTATCCGCCGGACAACGTCGACACCGCGGCCTTCCTGGACAAGGTGATGGCCGAGGCGCGCGACGTGCCGAAGGCGAGGCTGAGGATCAGCGTGGCGGCCATGCGCTCGTGCACGTCGTTCGACGATTGCGACAGCTTCTCGTGGACCCACTCGAAGATCATCACCGTCGATGGCCGCGAGGCGCTGGTCGGCGGCCACAATCTCTGGTCCTCCGACTATCTGATCGGCGATCCGGTGCACGACCTGTCGATGCGAATCTCGGGACCGGCGGCGGCCGACGCGTCGCGGTTTGCCGACAGGCTTTGGGAGTATGTCTGCGCCAACCTGAAACAGAACAAGGCGATCTCGCTGTCGAGCTTCGCCAGCGACCAAAGCCTGCCGGAGGGCGACTGTCCGCCGCCGTTCAAACCGCAGGCTTCGGGCGCGACGAGCGGCGGCGTGCCCATTCTCGCGGTCGGCCGCCTCGCGGCGGGTATCACCAGCGACTTCGCCAACCAGAGCGATCTTGCACGCGATCTGATGCTGGGCGCGGCCAAGCACACGATCCGCATCTTCCAGCAGGATCTCGGTTTCACCTTCGGGCGCGCCGACATGCTGTTCCCCGAGAGCAACCTCGAACGGCTGGTCGGCTTCCTGCGGCGCGGCGAGGGCGACGTCTATATCGTGCTCTCCAATTTCGGCGCGGCAGGCAACAGCGGCAGCAGCTATTCCAACGGCGTGACGCTCGAGGCCTTTGCTCGGCATCTCCGCCAGATGGTGCAGAGCCAGTTCGAGGCGCGCGATCCGCTGTCGCGCTACGAGATCCGCAAGGGCCCCGACCCGATCAATGCGCTGCTGTGCGAGCACGTTCATCTGGCGCCGTTCCGCTTCGGGCCGGACGACAAATGGCCCGACGGCAAGCCGCTCGCCACCCACGCCAAGCTCTGGATGATCGATGACCGGGCCTTCTACATCGGCTCGGACAACATGTACCCGGTCAACCTCCAGGAGTTCGGCTACATCGTCGATGACACGAAGGCGGCGGGCGAGCTGCTCGACACCTACTGGAACCCGCTGTGGCAATGGTCGGAGAAAGCTGCGGTTTCCGGCCCGGGCGTGGCCAATTGCATCTTCCGCGAAGTCATCAAGTAATCGCGAGAACCTTGATCCGGCCCTACTTGCGGCGCGTAGTGTCGTTATGGAGGCAAACATGACGACCATTCTTCGACTGAGTCTCGCGCTCGCATTGGTGCTTCCGTTCGCCGCCGCGTCGCACGCCGACGACGCGTCCTACTGCCGGGCGCTCGCCGGCAAGTATCAGGCGAACCTCGTGAAGTCGTCGGGTCACAACCCGAACCCCGGCACGGCCGACGCCAACGTCGCGGCCGACCAGTGCCTGCGCGGCGACACGGCCGGCATTCCCGTGCTCGAACTCAAGCTGCGCAACGCGAAGATCGACCTGCCGGCACGCGGCTAGCTGGCGGGATCGACCGGCGTCACGACGCCTTCGGCGGCCTCGATGACCTCTCCTGCGTCGAGGCAGAGATCCTCGCGGTTGCGCATCGACATGATCTGGACACCGGTGCGTAGCTTGCCGTGGCGGCCGACGGGCACGGCGAGGCCGGGCAATCCGAGCAACGGCGCCATCAACACCGGCCGCATCGATTCGAAGATCGCGGCCTGGCCCTCGACCGTGGTGTCTGTCGCCTGTTTGGGCGGCAGGTCCGACAGGGTCGGCATGATGACCAGCGGCCACTGCTGCATGAACGTCATCCAGCGGTAGGCGAGGCCCTCGCGTTCGGCGAGTGCGCCCATGTAGCCCGCTAGGTCGACGGGCTTGAACCATTCCAGCCACGCGCGCATCGCGGCGATGCCGTCGGGATCGCCCATCTTCTGCATCTGCGGCCATAGCGCGGCCGCCGACTCGGTGGCGATGATCTTGTGCCACACGCCCGGGCCCCGCTCGGCGTCCGGCGGCAGGATTTCCTCGACGACGTAGCCCACGGCCTGCAGGTGCTTGCCGGCCTGGCGTACCGCGGCGGCCTGCGCAGGATGGGTCTTGCCGCCGGGGAACTCCGGCACCAGGGCCACCTTGATGGGCCGCGCTGGCGGTGGGCCCTGCATCGGCACGTCGTTCCAGCGCCAGTCGCGCCGGTCGCCGCGCGCCATCACCTCGAGCGCGAGGCGGGCATCGCGGACGCTGCGCGAATGCGGGCCCTGGACCGCCATCAGCATCGCCCCGACGCCGCGTCCGGCTGCTGCTGTGCTGGGGTTGAAGGAGGGTATGCGGCCGAGGCCGGGACGCAGGCCGACGATGCCGTTGCAGTAGGCCGGGATGCGGACCGAGCCGCCGATGTCGTTGCCGTGCGCGATCGGCGCGATGCCGACGGCGATCGACGCGCCGGCGCCGCCGCTCGATCCGCCCGGCGTCACCGTCGGGTCGAGGGGATTGAGCGTGCGGCCATGCAGCCCGTTGTCGCTGAACACGCGCATGGAGAAGGCGGGGGCATTGGTGCGGCCGATGATGATGGCGCCGGCGTGCTTGAGGTTGGCGACGACGGGGCTGTCCTCGTGGGTGACGAAATCCTTGAGCGGCACCACGCCGTTGTCGGTTGCGGTGCCGGCGAGATCGACGTTGATCTTGATCGTGACCGGTACGCCGTGCAGCGGTCCCAGCGCATGGCCGCGCGCCCGTGCGGCATCGGCCGTCTCGGCCGCGGTGCGCGCCTCGCTCTCGAACACGCGCACGACGGCATTGATCGCGGGGTTGACCTTGTGCAGCCGGCCGAGCACCGAGTCGACGGCTTCGCGTGCCGACGCATGGCCGGTTCGGATGAGGCGGGCGAGATCGGTCGCGTCGAGTTGCCAGAGATCCATGCGTATTCCCTTACTCTTTTTCTTTTGCAGCCGGCCTTCTAGAACGTCGAGAAATACTCGCGCTGCTCCCAGTCGGTGACCTCGAGGTTGAAACGGTCGATCTCGGCCTGTTTCAGCTTGAGGTAATAATCGACGAAGAAGTCGCCGAAGCCCGCGCGCAGCACCTTGTTGCCGGCGAGCGCCTCGAGTGACTCCTGGAGCGTGTGGGGCAGCAGCGGCGCCTTGGTGTCGTAGGGCGCATCGGCCGACGGGCCGGGATCGGCACTCGTCCGCAGGCCGTCGAGACCGCAGACGACCTGGCTCGCCATGTAGAGGTAGGGATTGGCGGCGGGCTCGCCGACGCGGTTCTCCAGGTGCGTCGTGGGATCGCCGGGACCGCCCAGCACGCGCACCATGACGCCGCGATTGGCCTGCGCCCACAGCGCGCGGTCGGGCGCCAGCGAGAAGGGGCGGTAGCGCTTGTAGCCGTTGAGGGTCGGCGTGCTGAAGGCCGCGGCGGCGCGCGCGTTGGCCAGCAGGCCGGCCATGTAGTGCATGCCGACGGCCGACAGCGGCGCGGTGGCGTCGACGAAGGCGTTGGCGCCGGTCTTGCGGTCCTTCAGCGACTGATGGAGATGCCAGCCGCTCGACATGACGTTGGGCACCTGCGGGCGGCACATGAAGGTCGCGTGATAGCCGTGGCGCAGCGCCACCTGCTTGGTGGCGCTGCGGAACAGCACCATCGCATCGGCGGGCTCGAGGCCGGTGGCGGCGCGGAAGGTGAACTCGACCTGGCTCGGGCCAAATTCGACCTCGAGCGAGCGCAACGGCAGGCCGAGGCCCGCGATGTTGGCGCGCAGGATCTCGAGGATCGGATCCATCTCGTCGTAGCGCTGTTCGGTGAGGTACTGATAGCCTTGGTTGAGCAGCGACACCTCGGGCGGTTCACCCGGCTGGCCGGGTTTGCCCGCATCCCCCGGACCGAGCCGCGTCTTCTCGATCTTGAACAGATGGAACTCGACTTCGAGGCCGGCGAAGAAGTCGTAGCCGGCATCGGTAAGCGACGACAGCGCCTGCCGGTAGAGATGGCGCGTGCTGAGCGGCATCGGTCGGCCATCGGCGAAGACGATGTCGCACAGCATCCAGCCGGTATGCGGCGCCCACGGCAGCACGCGGAACGTCGAAGGGTCCGGCAGCATCATCACATCGGCCGCGCCCTCCCATTCCTTGGAACCGAACGCGCCGCCGCTGCCCCACACCGGGAAGACCGTGCGGTGTGCGGTGTCCTTCAGCAGCAGGGTGGCGGTGAAGCCGATGCCGGTGGTGATGGCGGCCGGCGCTTCGGCGGCGGTCAGCGTCTTGCCGCGCAGGATGCCGTGCTGGTCGGCGAAGGAGAAGCGCACGACAGTGATGTCGTCGGCCTTCAGGCGACGCTCGATCTCGCGCGCCGCCTTCTGGCGATCCTCGGTCCACAGACCGGCCTTGTCGGCGAGATGCATCGGTCAGGCGACGAGCGGGGGAAGCGTCTCGGCCGCCCAGCTCGAGCCGCGGCGGCGACGGGCGTCGAAATCCTTCCAGTAGGACTGCCAGCCATCGGTCGGTCCCATGCCGTCGACGGTGATCGGCCCACGGATCGACGCGGCGCGCGCCGGATCGAGCCACATCGGCGGCTTCTCGCCGCCGCTCACCTGGCCGATCGCCGACAGCAGCATCCGCCGGTAGGCCACGATCGCCTTGTCGGTCGTGCCGAGATGCTCACGCGTGCGATCCTGGATGCGGCCCTGGCCTTCGATCGCCCACTGGTCGTGGACGTTGATGTCGAAACCCATGCCCGTATAGGTCTGCGTCGCCTGCTCGGCGACATTGTAGCCGTACTGATTGTCGCGGCCGATGCGCGGCCGGTAGTCGGGCAGTTCGTAGAGCTGCAGACGCTGTTCGCGCATCTGCTTGTGGTCGACCGGCCCGCCGAAGCTGGTGAAGATCGCGTACCAGTAGCAGGAGGTGTCGTCGATCGGCACGTGCCACTGGGTGATCGTCATCTCCGTGCTCATCGGGATCACGAAGGCGTAGGGGAAGACCAGGTTGGTCACGCGCACATGCGTGTTCTTGTCGTTGATGCGGCGTAGCGTGAACAGGCGCATGCCGTAGTCGGTGCCCTCGACGTCGATCTGCGGCCGTGGGAAGTCGCGCATCATCTTGGTCATCGGGATGTCCGAATCGGAAGAGGCGGCGCGGAATTGCTTGCCGTAGGCATCGCCCGACGGATCCTCATCCTCGTAGAAGCGGTGCAGGTACGACGCGTGGGCGGGATCGATCCCGACTTCCAGCGCCTGCAGCCAGTTGCAGTCGATCCGGCCCTTGAAGGCGAAGGCGTGGCTGTGCGGCGCCAGGAAACAATCGAAGTGCGGGAAGGCGGGCGCCTCGCCTTCACCGAGATAGGCGAAGACGATGCCGTTCTTGACCACGACGGGATAGGCGTTCTGCCGCACGCGCTGGCACAGCACGCTGCCCTCAGGCTCGGCCGGGGTCTCCAGGCACTTGCCGTCGGCGTCGAACAGCCAGCCATGGAACAGACAGCGCAGGCCGCCTCCTTCCAGCCGGCCGTAGGCGAGGTCGGCGCCGCGATGCGCGCAGTGGCGGTCGAGCAGGCCGTGGCGGCCGCGCTCGTCGCGGAACAGCACGAAGTCCTGGCCCAGCACGCGCACCGCCTTGGCGGCCCGCGGCCCGTCGAGTTCCTCGGCCAGCGCCACCGGATGCCAGTAGTGGCGCATCAGCGCGCCGCACTTGGTGCCGGGGCCGACGCGGGTGATCAGCTCGTTCTGCTCGGGAGACATCATGTTTGGCCGTCCTACCATCAATTATAGTCTGCGCGGAGCGAGCGCGCTCTTCCGGGTCTTTCCGCCGGTGACCGGTTTCACGGTTTTAAACCGCCAGAAAATACCGCTGGTTCGGCATGTCCTTGAATATACTGGCTTTTCCGCACGCGGCACTCCTTCAAAAACCGCTGTAAACCGTCGCTAAACCGCTCGAAACCGTTCTGCCTGCATTTTACGCGTCGGCGTGCGAGCCTGAGCGATCGCATGTCGCCGCGCGGAGCGCCCCCAGTGGAGCGGTCGTCGTTTTCCCGAACGGGGGATGTTGAAGAGGCGGTGGCGTCGAACATCTCGAGCTCCAGTGGGTGAAGTTGAGCGATCACCATAGAAGCTTTGTCTGGAATCGCCGATCTTGGTCGTTATCAGCGATAAAATGCTGACTGGCTTGCAACGGACGCCTTCTGTTCGGCGTCGATTCGTGCACCGGAAGGTATCCCGTGGACCAAAATCCGCGGACGCACGACAACGCGCGTCGAACAGACAATCGCCGTCACCGTGCATGGCCTTCGAACTGGGGCAGGTCGTCGGTGATCTCGAACCACGGCGCCTTGGAGCCGACGAAGATGTGCCCTGTCGGGCGGATCGTCGGTGCGTCGACCAACGTGCCCATCGCGACATGGACGAACTTCGCGTCGCGGACGAGCGAATAGAGGAGGGAGCCGCATACCTTGCAGTGGGCGTCGTGGTTCTCGGCGCTGCCGTAGATCAGGAGGCCGTCCGCGCCCTTGGCGAGAGCGAGCTTGCTGCGCTCGATGCCGGCGAAGGGCTTGAAGGCCGAGCCGGTCGTCCGCCGGCAGTTCGAGCAGTGGCAGTTCATGGCGTAGAGGAAGGCGTCGGCCACGGCATAGTGCACGGCGCCGCAAAAGCATTTTCCCGCAAGCGTGGTCGTCACAGGCATCTCCCTTTCCAGACGCCAGTCTATACAATGTCGGCCATGAGTACCCTTGACGGCATGCCCGGCCCGACGTCCCGGCACTTCATTTCCCAGCGACTGCGTATGCACTATGTCGACTGGGGCAATCCCGACGCACCGCCGCTGCTGCTGGTCCACGGCGGGCGCGATCACTGCCGGAATTGGGACTGGGTGGCGCAGGCGCTGCGCCGCGACTGGCACGTCATCTGCCCCGACCTGCGCGGGCACGGCGACAGCCAGTGGTCGCCCGACGGCAATTACCAGATGTCGGCCTATGTCTACGATCTCGCCCAGCTCATCCACCAGCAGGCGCTGGCGCCGGTGACGATCGTTTCCCATTCGCTGGGCGGCAACATCTCGCTGCGCTACACCGGCATCTATCCCGACAACGTGCGCAAGCTGGTCGCCATCGAGGGGCTGGGGCCGTCGCCGAAGGTGATCGCCGAGCGCGGCAACAAGAGCATGTCCGATCGGATGCAGAAGTGGGTCGACGGGCAGCGCAAGCTCTCGGGTCGCCTGCCGCGCCGCTATGCCTCGATCGAGGAGGCCTTCAAGCGCATGCAGGAGGAGAACAAGCATCTCTCCGCCGAGCAGGCGCAGCATCTTACGCAGCAGGGCGTCAACCAGAACGAGGACGGCACCTACAGCTGGAAGTTCGACAACTACGTGCGCGCCAATCCGCCGTACGACATGAGCTATCCCGATATCGAGACGCTGTGGGCGCGCATCGCTTGTCCGACCTTGCTGGTCTACGGCAAGGAGAGCTGGGCCTCCAATCCGGAGAATGACGGGCGGCTGGTGCATTTCAAGACCGCCAAGGTCGTCGAGTTCGACAACGCCGGCCACTGGGTGCACCACGACCGGCTGAGCGCCTTCGTCGACACGGTCCGGGCGTTTATTGCCTAGTGCGGCTGCCCTGCTGAAGGAGATTCGCGCCTGCACCGTGTGCGCGAGGTCGCTGAAGGCGGGGCCGCGTCCGGTCGTGCAGTTTGGGCCGAGGTCGCGGATCGTCGTCATCGGCCAGGCACCCGGCGCGCGCGTGCACGAAAGCGGCGTGCCGTGGCAGGACGACAGCGGCAAGCGCCTGCGCGCGTGGACCGGGCTCACCGACGCGGAGTTCTACGATCCGGCCAGGGTGGCGCTCGTGCCGATGGGCTTCTGCTATCCGGGCACCGGCACGAGCGGCGACCTGCCGCCGCGGCCCGAATGCGCGCCGCTGTGGCACGAGAAGGTGCTGGGTGTGCTGAAGGACGTGCGGCTCACCCTGCTGGTCGGCAGTTACGCCCAGGCGCATTACCTGCCGGGCAAGCAGAGCATGACCGAGGCGGTGCAGGGCTTTCGCGGGCATGGCGCCGGCATTTTCCCGTTGCCGCATCCGTCGTGGCGCAGCGGCATCTGGATGAAGCGCAATCCGTGGTTTGAGCGCGACGTGCTGCCGGCGCTGCGCCGGGCCGTACGCAAGGCATTGGCAGGAGACACAAAATGAAAGCGGCGATCTTCCGCGCCGGCGACATCGTCGTCGACACTATGCCCGAGCCGGTGCCGGCCGTCGGCCAGGCGCTGGTCAAGGTACTGAGCTGCGGCATCTGCGGGTCTGACCTGCATGCGGCCCGGCACGCGCACCGCATGGTCGAGGTGACCAGGCGCATGCCGGGGCGCACTCCCATGGATCTCTCGAAGGACGTCGTGTTCGGCCACGAATTCTGCTGTGAGGTCATCGACTACGGGCCGAAGACCGAGGAGAAGCTGAAGCCCGGCACGCGGGTCTGCGCCATGCCGGTGATGCTGGAGGCCGACGGACCCAAGGGCATGGGCTATTCGAACACCTATGTCGGCGGTTATGCCGAGCAAATGCTGCTGTCGGCGCCGATGCTGCTGGAGGTGCCGAACGGCCTGTCGACCGATCATGCCGCTTTGACCGAGCCACTGGCCGTCGGCGTGCATGCGGTCGAGAAGGCCGCGTTGAAGGGAGATGAGGCGCCGCTGGTCGTGGGCTGCGGCCCGGTTGGGCTGGCGGTGATCGCGGCGCTGCGCCTCAAGGGCATCCGGCCGATCGTGGCGGCGGATTTCTCCGCCAAGCGTCGCGAGCTCGCGGTGAAGATGGGCGCCGACGTCGTCGTCGATCCCGCCGTCGAGTCACCCTATGCCAGGCTGGCGGCCGACCGGCGCGCGGCGATCTTCGAGTGCGTCGGCGTGCCGGGCGTGCTGCAGCAGATGTTCGAGAAGGTGCCGCGCGACGCCCGCGTGGTGGTCGTGGGCGTCTGCATGGAGCCCGACACGATCGAGCCCATGTTCGGCATCATGAAGGAGCTCAGCCTGCAGTTCGTGCTGGGCTACACGCCCGAGGAATTCGCCCGCTCGCTGCGGCTGCTGGCCGAAGGGCAGGTCGATGCGCCGTCGCTGATCACCGCCAAGGTCGGCCTCGACGGGGTGAAGGGCGCCTTCGCCGACCTGGGAAATCCCGAACGCCACACGAAAATTCTGGTAGAACCTTGGCGTTGAGGGAGAAAAAACAATGAAGTTCTACAATTCCCGTGGGCCCAACCCGCGCATGGTTCGCATGTTCATGGCCGAGAAGGGCTTCGAGGTGCCCAAGGTCGAGGTCGACCTGCTGGCCGGCGAGAACCGCAAGGAGCCGTTCCTCAAGATCAATTCGGCGGGCCAGCTTCCCGCGCTCGAACTCGACGACGGCACGGTGCTGGCGGAGATCACGGCGATCTGCGAGTACGTCGACGAGATCAAGAAGGACACGCCGTCGCTGATCGGCGCCACGCCGGCCGAGCGCGCCGTCACCCGCATGTGGACGCGCCGCATCGACCTCAACATCGTCGAGCCGGCGGCCAACGGCTTCCGCTATTCGGAGGGGCTGAAGCTCTTCCAGAGCCGCATCCATTGCATCCCGCAGGCCGCCGACGACCTCAAGGCCGCGGCGCGCGAGTGGCTCGTCAAGCTCGAGGGCATGATGGGCACCAAGCCCTTCGTCACCGGCGCCAAACTCACGATGGTCGATATCTTCCTCTTTGCCTTCCTCGATTTCATGAAGGGCGTCGGACAGCCGCTCGACCCGGCGAACAAGAACCTCACGGCGTGGTTCGACCGCATGAAGGCGCGACCAAGCGCCGCCGCGTAGGCCTTTGCCTTGTTTTCGTCTCTATTCACTGACTAGCTTGCGCCCGCCGCAAACCGGGGATTGCAGGCACATTCAAAGACGCAGGAACCAACAATGCGCCGTCTGATTACTTTGCTCGCGCTCGTCGCCACGCCCATTCTCACCGCTGTCCAGGTCCATGCTGCCGATCCGCCCAAGGCGGCGCCGGCGGCCGCCGCTCACGCGACGGCCTCGACAGTGCATGGCCTCTGGCTGCTCACGGATTATCCATCGCAGACCGTGCGTCCCGGCGAGGTCTCGACCATCCGCTTCAAGCTGCAGAACTCGGGTCTCGCGCCTGAATCTCTGGCAGTGTCGGTCGACGGTGTGCCGGCCGGCTGGAAGATCGATGTGATGGGCAACGGCCAGCCGATCGCCGCGGCCATGGCGCCGACCAACGACAGCGTGGCGCTGCAGTTGCGCGTCGACGTGCCGAAGGACGCCAAGCCCGGCTCGCAGAACATCGTCGTCCATGCCAAGGGCCAGACCCAGTCGATCGACCTGCCGATGACGCTCACCATCGGCAAGGAAGTCCCGGCCAAGATCGCGATCAAGACGCAGCTTCCCTCGCTGATCGGCACGCCCAAGTCGTCGTTCGACTACACGCTGTCGGTGACCAACGACAGCGGCAAGGAGATGACGGTGGCGCTGGCGGCCCAAGGCCCGACCAACTTCCAGACCACCTTCACCGAAGGCTACGGCACCAACGAGATCAGCTCGCTGCCGATCGACGCTGGCCAGTCCAAGGACATCAAGGTCAAGGTCCGGCCGCCGGCTGACGTGAAGGCCGGCGACTATCCGGTTCTGGTCAAGGTGAACGGCCAGGGCGCCACGGCCGAGCAGAAGGTCACCTTGCAGATCAGCGGCCAGGGCCAGCTCGCGCTCTCGGCCAAGGACGGGCGCCTCAGCGGCGAGGCCCAGGTCGGCAAGACCAGCGAATACACGCTGGTCGTCGGCAATGACGGCACCGCGCCGATCGAAAATGTCGAGATGTCGGGCTCGGTGCCGAGCGACTGGAAGGTCGAGTTCGCTCCGAAGGCGATCCAGAACGTGGCGCCGGGCGAGAAGAAGGACGTGAAGGTGTCGGTGACGCCGTCCGACAAGGCGATCGCCGGCGATTACGTGGCGTCGTTCCGCGCCGGCGGCCGGGGCGACTCGAAGTCGGCCGACTTCCGCATCACCGTCACGACCTCGACCCTGTGGGGCATGGTCGGTATCGGCATCATCGCCATCGCGCTCCTCGTGCTGCTGGGCGCCGTTGCGCGCTTCGGCCGGCGTTAGGGCCGGCACGGCTGCGATGAGCGACCCCCTCACGAGTGGTAATGTCATCGAAGCCCGCGGATTGCTGAAGACCTATGGTGCGACCCGCGCGGTCGACGCCATCGATCTCGACATCCGGCGCGGCGAGATCTTCGGCCTGCTCGGCCCCAACGGCGCGGGCAAGACGACGGCGATCCTGATGATGCTCGGCCTTACCGAGACGAGCGGCGGTTCGGTCTCGGTGCTGGGCTTCGACCCGGTGCGCCAGCCGCTCCAGGTCAAGCGCCGTGTCGGCTACCTGCCCGACGCGGTCGGTTTCTACGATCACATGACGGCGCGTGAGAATCTGGTCTACACCGCGCGCCTGCTCGCCATCCCGCGCCGCGAGAGCGACGGCCGGATCATGGACGCACTGCGCAGCGTGGCCCTCGCGGATGTTGCCGACAAGCGCGTCGCCACCTTCTCGCGCGGCATGCGCCAGCGGCTCGGCATCGCCGAGATCGTGATGAAGAAGGCCGAGATCGCCATCCTCGACGAGCCGACCTCGGGCCTCGACCCGCACGCCACGTTCGAGCTGCTGGAGATGATCCGCGGGCTCAAGAAGGCGGGCGTGGCGGTGCTGCTGTCCTCGCATCTGCTCGATCGCGTGCAGAGCGTTTGCGACCGCGTGGCGCTGTTCAACAAGGGCAAGATCGCCCTGATGGGCACCGTCGTCGAACTGGCCAACCAGGTGCTGGGCGCCGGCCATCCGCTGCTCGTCGAGGCGACCGGCATCGATGTCGCGGCTGCGCTACGTGGCGTTGAAGGCGTGCAGCAGGTCCTGCCGGCGGGTGAGGATGCCTGGCGCGTGGTCGCCGATCGCGACGTGCGCGCGACAGTTGCCCAGCGCATCGTCTCAGCCGGAGGGTCGCTCACGCGGCTTGCCGACCTGCAGCCCAGCCTGGAAGAGGTCTACACGCACTACTTCGAGGGAGAGCGCCATGCAGCGTGAAGGCTCACCCTTCACCGGCCTCGGTCCGGTGTTCATGAAGGAACTGTCCGACCACCTCACCAGCGTCCGCATGCTGGTGCTCACCCTGTTCGTGATCGTGTTCGGCGCCTTCCCGGTGGCGTCGTCGCTGCAGACCCTGCGCACGGTGGTCGGTGCCGATGCCTATCTTTATCTACGCATCTTCACCATCGAGCCGCAGCAGGTGCCGATCTCGTTCATCTCGGCGCTGAACTTCATCATCCCGCTGATGGCGATCGGGCTGGGTTTCGATTCCGTCAACAGCGAGTTCAACCGGCGCACGCTGTCGCGCGTGCTGTCGCAGCCGATCTACCGCGACGCGCTGCTGCTCGGCAAATTCCTGGGCGGCCTGATGACCTTGGCGGTCGGCCTGCTGGCGCTGTGGCTGATCGTGTTCGGCGCCGGTCTCCTGCTGCTCGGCATCCCGCCGCGCGGCGTCGAGGTGGCGCGCGCCTTCGGCTTCCTGCTGGTAGCGATCGCCTATGGTGGCGTCTGGCTGGCCATCGCCATGCTGTTCTCGGTGGTCTTCCGCTCGACCGCCACGTCGGCGCTGTGCGCGCTGGGCATGTGGTTGTTCTTCTTCATCCTGTGGCCGATGATCGCCAATGCCCTCGTACTGGGCTTCGCGCCAGCCGAGATCACCAGCCTCGACCAGTATGTCGGCATTCAGGAACTGGCCATCGCCCTGCAGCGCCTGTCGCCCGGAACCCTGTTCAGCGAGGCCCTGCTGGGGCTCCTGAACCCGGAAACCCGCACCCTGGGTTTCATGCTGCCGGCCCAGATGCGGGGGGCGATCCCCAACGCCCCGCTGCCGCTCGACCAAAGCCTGCTCTTGATCTGGCCGCAGGTTACCGGTCTGATTGCCGGCATGATCGTCGTGTTCGCCGCAGCCTACGTCGTCTTCCAGCGCGAGGAAGTGCGCGCCTGAAAGACTGGACAATCACCGCCGCGCTCAACAACGCGCGCTGGTGCAATGCCGTGTGCTTCGCGCACGGCACGGTGGGACGGTTTTTGGTCCACACCTGGGTCAATGCCGAGCCGGTGCCGCGCTTCTATCCCAATGTCGTGACCTTGACGACCGGCGCCACCGACATCGACGAGCAGCGCCAGGCCGTCCGCATCCTGCTCAAGTCCAACCTGCCTGGACGCTGGGCAGTGAAGGACAGCTTCAAGACCCTCGATATCGCCCGGTTGGGCTTCGACGTGTTGTTCGAGGCTCGCTGGATTCGCCAGCCGGAAACCCCGACCGGCGTCGTGGCGGCGGGCGTGCCGCGGTCCAACACCCTGGTCTCGGGCTTGTCGTGGGCGCGGGCGAAGGCGGGAGGCAAGGCCTTTCCGGCTGCGCTGTTCAGCGACGAGAATTTCGCGATGTTCTCCGGCAGCCGTAACGGCGTTGTCGTGGCCGGCGGCACGCTCTATCGCGCCGACGGCGTGGTCGGCATCTCCAACGTGACGGCCGATGTCGACGAGGCTCCTGCCGTGTGGCGCGATCTCAGCATCCTGGCGGCCAGCACGTTCCCCGGCCTGCCGCTGGTCGGCTACGAATCGGGCGGCGAGCTGAAGGCCGCGCGCAAGGCGGGCTTCGAGCTGGGCGACCCGCTGCGCATCTGGGTCAAGGCGCGGGACTGAAACCGCAGGCCTTCAACGCCGCCAGCATGTGTGCCGGCGGCGGCGCCGTCACCGAGATCGCGGGCTTGGTCTTCGACAGCGGCAGGACGATCGCGTGGCTCTGCAGATGGAGCTGCTGGCCGGGGACGGCGCGGCCGTAGAGCCGGTCGCCGATCACGGGACAGCCGGCATGGGCGCAATGCACGCGGATCTGGTGGGTGCGGCCGGTCTCGGGTTTCAGCTCCAGCCACGTCATGCCCACTCCGGAGCTATTCTGCGCGCGGCCCATCACCTTGTAGCGCGTCACCGATTGCTGACCCTTGTCCGACACTTTCACCGACCAGCCGGCCTTGGTGTTGAGCTTCAGCAGCGGCGCGTCGAACACGCCCTCGTCGGCCGGCGGCGCACCCTCGACGATCGCCCAATAGGTCTTCTCGGTATCGCGACCCGAGAACAGGCGGCCGAGCTTGGCCAGCGCCTTGGGATGGCGGCCGAGCACCAGCACGCCCGAGGTGTCGGCGTCGAGACGGTGGGCGAGCGACGGCGACCGCGCCAGGCCGTAGCGCAGGTCGTCGAAGCACTCCTCGAGGTTGGGTGCCTTGCTCGGGCCGGCGTGCACGGCCAGCCCCGCCGGCTTGTCGATCACCAGGATCAGCCCGTCGCGGTGGAGCACGCGCGCCTGGATCTCCTCGGCCGAGAGGGGAGGCGGCCGCTTCACAGCGCGGGACGCCGGTCGAGCCAGTCCTCGCTCGCCTCGTAGAGCGCCGCCGCGCGCAGCACCGAGGCCTCGTCGCGGAAGTGGCCGACGAGCTGCAGGCCGATCGGCAGGCCCTCGCCGTCGTAGCCGCTGCACACCGTGATCGCGGGATGGCCGGTGATGTTGAACGGCATGGTGTAGGGGAACCAGTTGCGCCTGAGTTCGCCCGCCTCGACGCCGTCGATGGCGATTGGCTCGAACAGGTCCTGGTCGATCGGCAGCGCCGTGCGCGACAACGTCGGCGTCACGAGATAATCGGCGTCGGCGAACCAGCGCTGCACGGTGCGGAAGAGGTCGGTGCGCTGGAACATGGCGCGCTGATAGTCGGCGCCGCTCCACTGCTCGGCCTGCGCCACCTGGCGCACCAGCGACGGCGAGACCCTGTTGTCCTCGCGCATGATCATGTCGGCGAAGCGCGCCCGCCACGTCGTGTGGTTGATCACCTTCCAGATCGGTTCCATGTCCGGCAGCACCGCGGTGAGCTCGACCAGCTCGGCGCCAAGTTCGCCGAGCTTGCCCAGCGCGCGCTCGAACGAGGCGCGGACGTCCCTGGCGACCTGCCGGTTGCCGAGTGTGGCGCTGTAGAGGATGCGCCGGCCCTTGAGATCGCCTTCGGCGCGCGCAGCCGTCACATAATCCTGCGGCACGGTGCCGATCGACCACGGATCGGACGGGTGAGGACCCGCCATTGCCTGCAGCATCAGCGCGGTGTCCATGACCGTGCGCGTCATTGGCGTCACATAGGTGTAGTTGCCGAAGGCGTCGGCGACCTGGCTGTGCGGGATCACGCCGTTGCTCTGCTTGAGGCCGACCATGCCGTTGGCGGCGGCTGGAATGCGGGTCGAGCCGCCGCCGTCGGTGGCGATGCCGATCGAGCCAATGCCGGCCGCCACCGCGACCGCTGCGCCGCCGCTCGAGCCGCCCGAGGTATGGGCAGCACTCCAGGCGTTGCGCGTGCGGCCGAACAGTGGCGCATCGGTCAGCGACTTGTGGCCGAATTCCGGCGTCGTGGTCTTGCCGAACAGGATCGCGCCGGCGGCCTTGGTGCGGGCGGCGCTGACGGCGTCTTCCGTCGGCACATTGTCGTCGTGGTGCAGCGAGCCGAAGGTCGTGCGCACGCCCGCGGTATTCACGAGATCCTTGGCGGCGAAGGGGATGCCGTGCAGCAGGCCGAGCGGCTTGCCCCGCATCACTTCGTCCTCGGCTTTTCGCGCGCCGGCCATCGCCATTTCGGGCACCAGCGTGATGAAGCAGTTCAGCACCGGCTGCAACCGCTCCGCGCGCGCCAGCACCGCCGTCATCAGCTCGACCGGCGAGACTTCCTTCCTGCCGATTTTGTCGCGCAGCGCCGAGGCGGGAAGGAGGCAGAGATCGTCGCTCATTTCAGCAGGCCTCGGCCGGCGAGGTTGCGCATCAGGGCCGAGATGCCGAACGTCCACGGCGCGATCTTCTCGCAGTGGTTGACCTTGTTGGTGAGCGTGCCGAGCTTGGGCGAGCGGATCGAGACGAGATCGCCCACCATGTGGGTGAAGCCGGTGCCGCCTGGCGTGCGCGGCTCGGTCGGCGCAAACAGCGTGCCGGTCATCAGCGCCATGCCGTCGGGATACTGGTGCGTCTTGCCCATGGCGTTGGCCACCAGCTCGAGCGGATCGCGGCTGATCTTGGAGAGGTCGCTCGAGCCGCGCAGGCGGAACTGGTCGGGCCCGGTAACCTCGAGCTCGACCTTCGCCTTGCGCACGTCGTCGAGCGTGAACGTCTTGTCGAACAGGCGCACGAAGGGCCCGAGCGCGCACGAGGCGTTGTTGTCCTTGGCGATGCCCAGCAGCAGGGCGCTGCGGCCTTCCAGGTCGCGCAGGTTGACGTCGTTGCCCAAGGTGGCGCCGACGATCCTGGCGCCGGCATTCACGATCAGCGTGACCTCGGGCTCGGGATTGTTCCAGTCCGAGTCCGAGCGGATACCGATCTCCGCGCCGTAGCCGACGGCGGCCATCGGCGGCGCCTTGGTGAAGATCTCGGCATAGGGGCCGATGCCGACCTCGAGATAGGGCGACCAGGCGCCGCGCGCCATCAGGGTCTTCTTCAACGCCTCGGCCTCGGCCGACCCCGGCTTGATGGTGGTGACGTCGGCTCCGATGATCGAGTTCAGTTCCTTGCGCACCTGTTCGGCGCGGCCGGGATCGCCCTTGGCGTGCTCCTCGATCAGCCGCTCCAGCAGGCTGACGGCGAAGGTGACGCCGGCGGCCTTGAGCGCCTGCAGGTCGACCGGGGCCAGCAGGTTGCCCATGACTTCCTGCAGCGAGCCGATCCGTTCGCCCTTCGACCCGGCCAAGGCCACTGGGTCGGCGGCATTGCACAGGTCGGCGACCGTCGGTACCGCCGAGGTGATATCGAAAACACCGTCGGCGCGAATGGAAACCACGCTGGGACCGGCGTTTCGCTGGACGCGGCCAACCAGCGTTCCGGCGGTACCGTCCTCGGGGAGAATGTCGCTCATCGAAGCTCCTACTGGACGTTTCCGGCGCTTCGTTGCACAAAAGGCGCGCCAATTCCGGGAGTATTAAAATCATGGCTGCAGCGCGGATCAAAGGCGTTCTTTCGCCCGTCGTCACTCCCTTCAAGCGCGACCTGTCGCCCGACGTCGGCCGCTTCATCGCCCATTGCAAGTGGCTGATCAGCCAGGATTGCGGGCTGGCCATGTTCGGCACCAACTCCGAGGCCAACTCGATGTCGGCCGACGAACGCATGGGCCTGCTCGACAAGGTCGTGGCTGCCGGCGTGCCGACCGCCCGCATGATGCCGGGAACCGGCTCGTGCTCGATCAACGAGGCCGCCAAGGTGAGCTTGCATGCCGTCAAGCACGGCGTCTCGGGCGTGCTGATGCTGCCGCCGTTCTACTACAAGGGCGTTCCGGAGGAGGGGCTGTTTCGCTTCTTCTCGGAGGTCGTGCAGCGCGTCGGCGACGACAAGCTCCGCGTCTATCTCTATCACATCCCGCCGGTGTCGGCCGTGCCGATCACGCACAAGCTGGTCGAGCGGCTGATGAAGGCGTACCCGAAGCAGATCGCCGGCATGAAGGATTCGTCGGACGACTGGGCGCACACCAAGAGCATGATCGACGCCTTCGCCAAGGACGGCTTCGACGTCTTCTCGGGCAACGAGAAGCCGCTGATCGACAACATCAAGTCGGGCGGCGCGGGTTGCATCAGCGCCACCGCCAACATCAATCCCGGCAAGATCGCCGAGACCTACAAGAAGTACGCGACGCCCGAGGGCGAGAAGCTGCAGACCTGGATCAACGAGGTGCGTGGCGTCATGCAAGGCTACGTCATGATCCCGGGCCTGAAGTACTGTATCGCGCACTACGGCGCCGATGCGGCCTGGACGCCGGTGCGCCCGCCGCTGGTCGAGACTGAGGAGAAGGCCGGCAAGGAGATGATCGCCAAGCTCGACAAGCTCGGCTTCACCATGCCGGGCCTCGCCCAGGCGATGGCGGTCGCGGCGGAGTGATTGACAGCGCCGCAGAGAGAGCCTTATAAAATGGCCATGACCGCGAACCTGATCCAGAAGGGTTGGTATTTTACACTGCTTACATAGGCGGTGCGAAAGGTCATGACCTAACGAAGCCGCCGCATACCGGCGGCTTCTTTATTTCTCGATAGGCCTCCGGGCAGCGGCGCAAACCGCAGACGGAGGACGAGATGTCGATTATCGAAGCTGAAATACCGAACGAGGCTGCGGCAGTGCTGCCGCCGTCGATCCGCGTGCGCCTGGCCGGCCCGCGCGACTGCCAGGCGCTGTGCGAGCTGCTCGACCGGCCCGAGCACGCCGAGGAGCAGGTGATGACGTGGCTGCAGACGCCCGGCACGACGCTGCTCGTTGCCCAAAGCGAGCTCGGCATCCTCGGCGTCGCCGTGCTGATGACGCGCATCATCCCGCGGCCCGACGCCGGCATGCACAAGGTGGTCGAGGTCGACAATCTCGTCGTTCGCGCCGACCAGCGTGGCCGGCGGATCGGCCGGCGCCTGCTCGCGGCTGTCGTCGAATGGTCGCGCCAACGCCGCGCCAGCCAGGTCGAGGTCTGCGTCGGCGATGTCAACCGCGATGCCAAGCGTTTCTACGAGAGCTTCGGCTTCGCCCACTCGGTCGATCGTCTGGTGCTGGCGGCGTGAGCGCCGCCGCGTCCCTGCGCGTGCGGCCGGCGGGCATGGGCGACTACGAGGTGCTGTGCCCGCTGTTCGACGAACTCGACGAATTTCATCGTCGGGAGCGGCTGGAGATGTTCCAGCCGTTCGCGCCCCCGGTGCGGGCGCGCGGGCAGGTGGCGCGATGGCTGGCCGACGCGGCTCGACGATCTTGGTCGCGGAGAACGAGGCGGGCGGGGTCGCCTCGTGCTGCTGCTGACGCGGCCGCCGTCGCCGTTCGCGGGCGCTGTGCCGCGCTAGGTGGTCGAGATCGATAATGTCGTGATCCGCGCCGACCAACGCCGGCGGCGGATCGGCCGTCGCCTGCTCGCGGCCGGGGTCGAGTGGGCGCGCCAGCACAGCGCCACGCATGTCGAAGTCATGGTCCACGCCTTCAACGAGGATGCCGAGCGTTTCTACAAGGCCTTCGGTTTCGTGCGATCGATCAGTCGCCTGATGCTGGTGGCGTGACGCAGTGCTAGGGGATGGGCCGCTAGAAGAGAAGGTAGTAACCCAGCCACGCCCAGCCGGCGATGCCTGCCAGCATGCCGAGCGCGAACACCAGGGCGAGGATTCGGCCGCGCGTATTCAGTTGGCTGTTGGGGGAGAGCAACGCCAGCAGTTCGATGATCAGCCAGAACGGGAAACCCAGCAGGCGCGGCAGGAAGGGCTCGCGACGCAGGGCGTTCCGGTAATCGTGAAGGCGCCGGTAGCCGGGCGGCAGCCGCGGCGGCTCGGGCCGTTGCGTGGCCTGCCAGGCGGGGTGGGGCTGCGCCGGCGGCGGCTCGATGGGCGGCGTAGAGGTACCCAGCACATCGGCCCAGCTCTTGCGATGCAGGCGCAGAAACTCGTTGGCCTTGCGGACAGCCGCCAGCGCCTCGGCATCGTGATCGCTGCCGGTCATGCTGAGAAGCTTGGCCAGCCTGTCCTTGTCCAGGTCCACGAAGGTCTCCCGTCGACCGCAGACTAAGCCGGCTCTTTGTCGCGCGCAGCCCACATTGTCTTGAAAGCCTGGCGCGCCTGGCAGGCGGCGAGCCAGGCCTTGACGTTGGGCGCCGCGTCGAACAACTCGGGCGCCGGCTGGGCGTAGCGCACGATCTCGGCAGCGTTGATGTCGGCAACCGTGAAGCGGCCGCCCATGACGAAGCCGGTCCCGGCCAGCGTCTTGTCGAGCACGGCGAACGGACCGCGTAGCGCCGCGACCGCGGCATCCGCCGCCTTCGGGTCCTTGGGGCCGTTGGGATTGCCGACGCGGTGATAGAGCACGTTGATTGCGTGCGGCTCGACCTCGGTCGCTGACCACAGCGCCCACATCGACATCTCGCCGTCCTCGGCGACATTCGCCGGGCCGAGCGGACCGCCGTGCTTCTTGGCGAGGTATAGGTTGATGGCCAGCGACTCGTGCAGCACCAGCCCGTCGTCCTCGATCGAGGGGACGTGGCCGTTGGGGTTCACCTTCAGGAACGCCGGCGAGCGCGTGTTGAACGGCGCATCGGGCGCCTGCGCGTTCTGCAGGCGGTAGTGCTGGATGACCGGCACGTGCTTGAAGGCAAGGCCGAGCTCGTGGGCGAGCCAGATGTTGCGCGAGGCGCGGGAGCGATAGACGCCGTAGATCGTGAGCATGGCGCCTCTACTAGCAGTGGTCGCGGCCTCTGTCCTTGTTGGTGATTTGCGCCGGGTTTATGCTGCCTCCATGAAAACACCGATCACCCGCGCGCCCGTGAAGGACGCCAGCCATCTCTACGAGGTCGAGCGCCGTGCCCGCCACGCCGAGCGCCCCGGTTTCCGCATCAGCGAGCTGCAGCTGTCGCCGACGCAAACCGTGCCGTGGCATTCCCACACCAACATCGCCGACACGTTCTACGTGCTCGAGGGCGAGATGCGGCTCTTCCTGCAGGCCCCCAAGCAGGAGGTGCGCCTGAAACCCGGCGAGACCTTCGTCGCCGCGCCGGGACGGCCGCATTTGGTGACAAATGTAGGGAAGTCGTCACTCACCTTCCTGATCATGCAGGGCATTGGCGAGTACGATTACGTGCCGCTCGTATAGCTGAGAAATAAAATTGCGCGAGGGGGTATGGTGAAAAATGAGAAGAATCGCCTAGAGCCCTTGTTTCATCGGCATCGAAGGTCTCTCACGGCGGTGAGAATCAGGTGATCGCCGGCTTGTCCGCACCGACGAACTGCGTGCGCAGCTCGCGCTTCAGCACCTTGCCGGTGGCGTTGCGCGGCAGGACGTCGGCGAAGGTCACCGCCTGCGGGACCTTGAACTTGGCCAGCCGCCCCAGGCAGTGGCGGATGACGTCGCCTTCGTCGAGGGTCTGGCCGGGCTTCTTCACGATGATCGCGAGGCCAACCTCGCCCCAGCGCTCGTTGGGCACGCCGATGATGGCGGCGTCGGCAACCGCCGGAATCTGGAACAGCACGTTCTCGACCTCGGCCGGATAGACGTTCTCGCCGCCCGATATGTACATGTCCTTCCAGCGGTCGACGATATAGACGAAGCCCTCCTCGTCCATCCGCGCGGCGTCGCCGGTGTGCAGCCAGCCGTCGCTGAAGGCCGCCGCCGTGGCCTCGGGCTTGTTCCAGTAGCCCGGCGTGATGTTCGGCCCCTTGATCAGCAGCTCGCCGATGCCGCCGGGCGCCACGTCCTTGCCGGCATCGTCGACGATGCGGATCGCGGTATGCATCATCGCCTTGCCGGCCGAGCCCACCTTGCGGATGGCGTCGGTGGCGTCGAGCATCGTGCCGGCGGGGCTGGTCTCGGTCATGCCCCAGCCCTGGACCAGAGGCACGCCGCGCGCGCTCCAGCCCTCGAGGATGGCGAGTGCACAAGGGGCACCGCCGACGCCGGCGATCTGCAGGCGCGACAGATCGGCGTCCTGGAACTTCGGATGCTGCATCATGAACTGGTAGGGCGCCGGCACGCCGAAGAAGTGCGTGATCCCGAGCGACTTGTCGGAGAGATAGTCGAGCGCCAGGCCGGGATCGAAGGTGCGCATGATCAGGATCGTGCCGCCGGCATGCAGCACCGGATTGGCGTAGCAGTTGAGCCCGCCGGTATGGAACAGCGGCAGGATCACGAGCTGGACCGTCTGCGGCGAGATCAACGCGGGGATGCCGAGGTTGACGGCGTTCCAGAACACCATGCCGTGGGTGATGATCGCGCCCTTGGGATGCCCCGTGGTGCCCGAGGTGTACATCACCATGGCGACGTCGTCGTGCGTCACCTCGATGGGCGCGGGCGGCGGAGGTGCATCGGTCAGCGCGCGCTCGTATGCGCTGGCGGTATCCTCGTGATCGATCTCCAGCCGGTTCTTCGCCAGTGCCGCGACCTGCGCGGCGAAAGCCTTGTCGTGGACCAGCAGCTTCGGCGTCGAATCGCCCAGGATGTATTCGAGCTCCGGCACGGTGAGGCGCCAGTTGAGCGGCAGCATGATGGCGCCGAGCCGTCCGCAGGCGAACTGGAGCTCGAAGTACTCCGCGCAGTTGGGTGCCAGCAGCGCCACGCGGTCGCCCTTGGCGATGCCGAGCCGGGTCAGCGCCGCCGTAAGCCGGCCGGTGCGGCGGTCGACATCGGCGTAGGTGAATTTCCGCGCCGTCTGCAGGTCGTCGATGGCGAGCTCCGCCGGTCGACGATGGGCGTGGTGGGCGATCCAGTCGTAGTAGGGAGGCACGCCGGGCATGTCAGTTCACCGTCTTGGTGAAGCCCTTCCAGTAAGGCTCGCGCAGGTCGCGCTTCAGGACCTTGCCGGCGCCGCTCAAGGGCAGGGGCGTGTCGCGGAAGTCGACACTCTTGGGGCACTTGTAGCCGGCGATCTGCTCGCGGCAATGCTCCATCACCTGCTCGGCGGTGAGCGTGGCGCCGCGCTTGGGCACGACGATGGCATGCACGCGCTCGCCCCAGCGCTCGTCGGGCACGCCGATCACGGCGACCTCGGCCACGCCGTCGATCAGCGAGATCGCGTTCTCGACCTCGGCCGAATAAACGTTCTCGCCGCCGGAGATGATCATGTCCTTGAGGCGGTCGACGACGTAGACGAAACCCTCTCCGTCCATGTAGGCACCGTCGCCGGAATAGTACCAGCCGCCCTCGAGCACGGCCGCCGTCTCGGCCGGCTTGTTCCAGTAGCCCTTCATGATGTTGGCGCCGCGGATCGCCAACTCGCCCGTGGCGCCGCGCGCCAGCTCCTTGCGGTCGCGGTCGACGACCTTGATCTCGCAGCCCGGGGCCACCTGGCCGCACGACTTCAGCTTGCCGGCGAACGGCCCGTCGAGCGTGGTGTAGCGCGGGTCGAGCAGGGTGACGATCGGGGCGGCCTCGGTCATGCCGTAGGCGTGCATCAGACGCACGTACGGCATCACCTGCATGGCCTTGCGCAGCACGCCCTCGGGCATCGGCGAGGCACCGTAGAGAATGAGCGACAGGGTCGAGATGTCGAATTCCGCGAAGCGCGGGTGGTTGACGATCATGTTGATCATGGTCGGCACGAACTGCGCGTGGGTGACCTTCTCCGAGGCGATGGTCTGCAGCACCTCGGCCGGCTCGAAGCGTGGGACGAAGGCGTGGCGGCCGCCGGCGAGGGTGACGCCGAAGGTCGAGGCACCGTCGGCCAGGTGAAACATTGCGCCGGAGTGGATGTAGGCGGTGTCGGCGTTGAAGCCGATGCCGGCCACGGCGTTCATGGCGTTCATCACCAGGTTGGTGTGCGTCAGCATCACGCCCTTGGCCCGCCCGGTCGTGCCGCCGGTATAGAAGAGCCCGGCGAGATCGTCGCCGGTGGCGGCGACGTCCTCAGCCGCGTCGTAAGCCGTCAGGTCCTCGTAGTGGAGGATGCCGTCGGGCGAGGCGATGTCGTCGAGCCAGATGACCTCGCGGACCGACGGGATCTTGCCGTCGAGCGCGGTCAGGTGATGGGCCATCGCGCCGTCGACGAAGAGCGCCACCGCACCCGAATCGTTCAGGATGTACTCGATCTCCGGCGCGGCCAGCCGCGTGTTGATCGGCACCATCGCGGCACCGATCCAGGGCAGGGCGTACATCAGCTCGAAATAGCGGTCGCTGTTCAGCGCCAGGATCGCCACCCGGTCGCCGCGATGCACGCCCAATGCGGAAAGCGCGCCGGCGACGCACGCCACGCGCTCGGCGGTCTGGCGCCAGGTGCGGCGGCGGCCGGAGAAGCTGGTGGAGACGGCGTCCGGCTTGATCTGGACGGCGCGGCGCAGACCCTGGGTGAGTGAAAACATGGGACCGATGCTAAGGTGCCGTTCGTTCGCGCCGCAAGGGGGTTCATGCTAAAGGAAACGCATGAACGACATGACACCGCTGGCGGTCGATCGGGCCTCGATGGCCTTCAATCCGCTCGACCCGGCCTTCATTGCCGACCCGTATCCGTTCTATCACCGGCTACGCGAGACGGCGCCGGTGTTCAAGACGCCGATGGGCTTCTGGCTGCTGACGCGCCACGAGGACATCGTCTTCTCGCTGCGCGACAAGCGTTTCGGCAAGGATTTCAACGGCACCATCCAGCGCAAGTACGGCGCCGACCGCCTGAACGAGCCGGCGATCGCCAACCTGTCGCGTACCATGCTGGTGCTCGATCCGCCCGACCACACCCGCCTGCGCGGCCTGGTCACCAAGGCCTTCACCGCGCGCCGCGTCGCCGACATGCGCCCGCGCATCGCCCGCCTGGTCAACGAGCAGCTCGACCGCGTCGCCGACAAGGGCGGGATGGACGTGATCCGCGACATCGCCCACCGCCTGCCGGTGATCGTGATCTGTGACATGCTGGGCATCCCGGAGGAGCATCGCGCGGGCTTCCTGGTCGGCAGCAACGTCGGTGGCCGCATCCTCGATCCCGTGCCGATGAGTGCCGAGGAACTCCAGAGCGCCAACGTCGGCACCCAGATGGGCAACGCCTATTTCGACCGGCTCTGCGACCTGCGCCGCCGCGAGCCGCAGGACGATCTCACGACGGAGCTGGTGAAGGCCGAGGAGGCCGGCGATCGGCTGACCGGCGAGGAGCTGCGCGCCAACATCGGGCTGCTGTTCGGGGCCGGCCACGAGACCACGACCAACCTGATCGGCAACGGCCTGCTGGCGCTCCATCGCCAGCGCGACCAGTGGGAACGGCTCAAGGCCGATCCAAGCCTGATCCCCAATGCAATCGAGGAGCTGCTGCGTTTCGACTCGTCGGTCCAGATGACCGGCCGCGCGACCGTGGCTGAGGTCGAGGTCGGTGGCGTCGCCCTGCCGCCGGGCGAGAGCGTCGTCATGCTGCTGGGGGCGGCCAACCGCGATCCCGCGCAATACGCCGACCCCGACCGGCTCGATGTCGGCCGGCAGAACATCCGGCCGATGTCATTCGGCGGCGGCATCCATCATTGCCTCGGCGCCCAGCTTGCGCGCCTCGAGGGCGAATTGGTGTTCGCCGCCTTGGTCGAGCGCTTCCCGAACCTCGAGTTGCCGGAGAAGGACACTCCCGACTGGCGGCAGAACTTCACCCTGCGCGGCCTCAACAAGCTGCCGGCGGTGTGGCAGTAGCCCATGAGCGGACGCTGGCGGGGCGAGGGTGGCCAGGACAAGGGCGCCCGGCCTTATCAGGAAGACAGTTGGGCGCTGCGGACCCTCGGTGACGGCACCGTGCTGGCGGTGATCGCCGACGGCATGGGCGGCCACGCCGGCGGCGCGGTGGCCAGCAAGCTGGTCGTCGAGGCCTTCCTTAAAGCGGTCGAGGCCGGACGCCCGTTGATCGACGGGCTACAGGCAGCCAACGAAGCAGTGCGCGCCGGCGCCGAGGGCAAGGCCGAACTGAGCGGCATGGGATCGACCTTGATCGCCGTGGCGCTCAACGGCGACGAGGCGCGCTGGATCAGCGTCGGCGACTCGCCGCTCTATTTGATTGCCGACGGCCGGGTCGAGCGCCTGAATGCCGATCACTCGCTGGCGCCCCAGATCGACGCCATGGTCGGACGCGGCCTGATCACTGCGGAGGAAGCCGCCAACCATCCCGGCCGGCACACCTTGCGCGAGGCCGTCATGGGTGAACTTCTCAAACTGATCGACGAAGGCAGCCGCAAGCTTGGCCCCGGCATGGTGTTGCTGCTGTGCAGCGACGGCATCGAAAGCCTGGAGCACGACAAGATCGCCGCCGGCGCCGCGCAACCGGTGCGCGGGCTGATCGACAGGGTGTTGGCCGTCGGCAAGCCGCATCAGGACAATGTCACCCTCATAAAATTGGAACTGCAGACATGAGCAAGAGTCCGGTCGTCATCGAAGTCACGCGGGGCCCCGTGGTCGAGAGCCGGCACGAAGGCATCGCGGCCGTCGTCAAGGCCGACGGCTCGGTCGTGGCCGCGTGGGGCGACATCGACGCGGTGATCCTGCCGCGTTCGGCCAACAAGCCGATCCAGGCCATGGCCTTCGTCGAGAGCGGCGCGGTCGAGAAGTTCGGCCTCGGCAACGAGCACATCGCGCTGTCGTGCGCCTCGCACAACGGCGAGACGCGGCACGTCGAGACGGTGCGGGCGTGGCTGGCAAAGGTCGGCCTGGGCGAGGGCGACCTCGAATGCGGCACCCACGCGCCGCGGCTGCAGGCCAGCATCGAGGCCATGGCGCGCGCCAATGCCATGCCGGGCCCGGCGTTCAACAACTGCTCGGGCAAGCACAGCGGCTTCCTGTCGACCGCGGTCACCTACGGCGAGCCGACGAAGGGCTACATCAAGTACGACCATCCGGTGCAGCGCCGCCTGCGCGCGGTGATGACGGATCTCTGTGGCACCAACGCCGACGATTTCCAACACGGCACCGACGGCTGCGGCATCCCGACATTGGCGACGCCGCTCAAGAGCCTGGCGCGCGCGATGGCCAGCATGGCCGATCCGTCGCGGCTCTCGAACAGGCACGCCGAGGCTGCGACCCGCATTCGCACGGCGATGAATGCCGAGCCCTTCATGGTGGCGGGTACCGGCCGCTTCTGCACCCGCGTCAACGGCGCCTTGGCGGGCGTGGCCCAGGTCAAGACCGGCGCCGAGGGCGTGTTCTGCGGCATGCTGCCGACACTGGGCCTCGGCATCGCCCTCAAGATGTGGGACGGCGCGGGCCGCGCGGCCGAGGTCGCGATGGCAGCACTGCTCGATCATCTCGGCGTGCTGCCGGCGGCGGAGAAGGAAGCGCTGGAGACGCCGGCGATCAAGAACGTCGTCGGTCTGCTGGTGGGCGAGATGCGACCGGCCAAAAGCTGGTTCGGCTGACCCGGCGCGTGAGTGTAACGCTCAACATTCTGGAAGTCGGCACGCGCGGCGACGGCATCGCCGAGGAGGGTGGCCAGCGCTACTTCGTGCCGTTCAGCCTGCCCGGCGAGATCGTCGAGGCCGAACCGGGCGATCAACGCGGCGAGGGCATTGTTGCCGATCTGGTTGAGATCCTGGCACCGTCACGCCATCGCGAACCCCCGCCGTGCGCGCATTTCGCCACCTGCGGCGGCTGCGCCCTGCAGCACTGGCGCCTCGACGCCTACACGGCGTGGAAGGTGAGCCTGGTCGAGCGGGCGCTGAAGCAGCGCGGCGTTCAGGCGCCCGCCTTCGAGAAGCCGCTGGTCGGGGCACCGGGCGAACGCCGTCGCGTCGACTATGTGCTGCGCCGCCAGGGCGGGCGCGTCTTGGCCGGCTTCCACGAGCGCGGCAGCGCGCGGGTCGTCGACGTCGGCACCTGCGTCATCGCCCGGCCGACGCTCGTGGCGCTGCTGGCGCCGCTGCGCACGGCACTCGTGGATATCCTGCCGGATGGCGCGTCGGCCGATGCCGTGGCCAACGAGACCGATGCCGGCATCGACCTGCTGATCCGCCCGCACAAGCGGCTCGACCTGTCGATCGAGCGGCGGCAGGCGCTGGTCGACCTGGCGGACAAGACCAACCTCGCGCGCCTGAGCTGGGGCGGGCGCGGCACCGCCGAGCCGATCGTGACACGCCGCGCGCCGCTCCTGCTGCTGGGCGAGGCGATGGTGCAGGTGCCACCGGCCTCGTTCCTGCAGGCCACCAAGCGCGCCGAGCAGACGATGCGCGCGGCAGTGACGGCGTGGGTGGGCGACGCGCCCAAGCTCGTCGATCTGTTCGCGGGCGTGGGCGCGCTGACGCTCGGCCGGCCGGGCAAACTCACGCTGTTCGAGAGCGACACCGCCGCCATCGCTGCAGCCGATGCCGCGGCGCGCAAGATGGGCGGCAACCGAGTCGTGGCCGAGCGCCGGGACCTGTTCCGCAATCCGGTGCTGGCGGCTGACCTCGACGCCTTCGATGCCGCCGTCCTCGACCCGCCGCGCGCGGGTGCGGCGGCACAGGCGGCGGAGCTTGCGCGTTCAAAGGTGAAGAAAATCGTCTACGCCTCGTGCGATCCCGGCAGCTTCTCCCGCGATGCGCGCACCTTGCAGGATGGCGGCTACCGGCTGGAGAAACTGATGCCGATCGACCAGTTCCTGTGGTCGGCCCATGTCGAGTTGATTGCGCTGTTCGCCCGCCGCTAAGGTCGCAAGCTGAAACAGGGAGACGCAGAATGATGTTCGATCTTTCCGGCAAGGTCGCCGTGGTCACCGGCGGCAGCCGCGGCATCGGCCGCTCGATCTGCGAGCAGATGGCCGCGCACGGTGCCAAGGTCGTGGTCTCCAGCCGCAAGCTGCCGGCCTGCGAGGAGGTCGTGAAGGGCATCAAGGCCCGCGGCGGCGAGGCGACGGCGGTGTCGGCCAGCATCTCCGACAAGGCCCAGCTCGAGAACCTCGTCGCGGCCGCGCGCAAGGCCTACGGCCGGATCGACATCATGGTGTGCAATGCCGCGTCCAATCCCTACTTCGGCCCGTTGACCGGCCTCAAGGAAGAGGTGTTCGCCAAGATCATGCAGAACAACGTGATGTCGAACCTCTGGCTGATGAACATGGTCGGACCGGAGATGGCGGAGCGCAAGGACGGCGCCTTCATCGTCGTATCGTCGATCGGGGCACTCGTCGGATCGGCGCACATCGCGGCCTATAACATGAGCAAGGCCGCCGACCTGTCGCTGGTCAAGTCGCTCGCCATGGAGTGGGGCAAGCACAACATCCGCGTCAACGCGATCGCACCCGGCCTGATCCAGACCGATTTCGCCAAGGCGCTGTGGGACAATCCGCAGATCCGCGCGGTGCAGGAGAACAAGGCGGCGCTGAAGCGCATCGGCCAGCCCGACGACATCGGCGGCGTGGCGGTGTTCCTGGCCTCGAAGGCGGGCGCCTTCGTCTGCGGCCAGTGCATCATCGCCGACGGCGGCGTGATCGGCGCCGGCGCGGAATAGCCCCAATCGTCCCCCTCCTGGGGGACGGCTCCGATGCCGATGGCACAAGGCTTTCACGGGAGTCGTCCCTTTATCCCCCATACCCCCTGATATCAATGATATCATTGATATCACGCGCCTAGGCGCCGACGTCGAGCTCGCACCAGACGGGGACGTGATCGGACGGCTCGGCCTTGCCGCGCTCGGACTTGTCGATGCCGACGGCGGTGAGCCGATCGGCGGCCTGTGGCGAGAGCAGCAGATGGTCGATGCGCAGGCCGTTGTCCTTCTGCCAGGCCCCGGCCTGGTAATCCCAGTAGGTGTACTGCGGGCCGTCGACGTGGAAGGCGCGGATGGCGTCGGTCAGGCCGAGGTTGAGCAGGCTTCGCAACGCGCGACGCGACTCGGGTTGGCACAGGGCGTCGTCGGCGAAGGCTTTGGGGCTGAACACGTCGGCGTCGGTCGGGATGACGTTGTAGTCGCCGCCCAGAACGAACATCTCTTCCTTGGCGAGCAGCGTCTTTGCGCGCTGCGCCAGGCGCTCCATCCAGGCGATCTTGTAGGCGAACTTCTCGGTGCCGATCGGGTTGCCGTTGGGCAGATAGAGTCCGCCGACGGTAAGCGGACCCTTCGGCGTGGCAATCCTGCCTTCGATGTAGCGCGCGGGTTCGTCGTCGACCGCATCGGGCAGCGCGCGGGCAGTGATCTCGACCGGATGCGGCGTCAGCAACGCCACGCCGTTGAAACCCTTCTGGCCCACCATCTCGACCTTGTAGCCCGCGGCCTCGATCTCGAGCCTGGGGAATTGCGGCTCCTGCGCCTTCAGTTCCTGCAGGACGACGACGTCGGGCTTGGCCCGCTCCAGCCACGAGACGAGATTTCCCGTCCGCTTGCGCACCGAATTGACGTTCCAGGTCGCGATCTTCATACCGTGAAATTAGCAGCAAAGGAGACGAATGCCATGGCCCGTATTCCCCTTCTCCGGGACGACGATCCCGCGCTCTCCGACGACCAGCGTGCTTTCCTCGGCGAGGCCGGCAAGGCGCGCGGGCGCGTGCTCAACATCTATCGCGCGATGGCCAACCGGCCGGAAGCGGGCCGCGCCTTCTCCGAAATGATCCGGACGGTCTATCGCTCGCGGTCGAGCCTGTCGCCCAAGTATGCCGAGCTCAGCTACCTGACGGCGACAGTCACCAACAACTGCTTCTATTGAATTCCCACCCACACGGCGCTCGGTCGGAGCGTGGGACTGACGGAAGACCAGATGCGATACCTGTCGGACGACGTGCCGCCCGCAGGCGTCTACGATGCTGCGGAAGCCGCGATCGTGCGCTACGCCCAGAAGGCGACGCGGCTCGAGGCGATCGACGATGCGACCTACGGCGCGCTGGCCGCGCATTTCTCGACACAGCAGATCATGGACATCTGCCTGACGGTCGGTCTCAGCAACATGGTGAACCGGTTCCACGCGACATTCCTGACGGATGTCGACGAGGAGACGATCGCGGATGTGGAGGCGGGCGACAGGTTGGCCGGCAGCTGCCCCATCCCGAGGCCCGCGCGGCCCGGTGGCAGCTAGACGCTGAAGGAGTTGCCGCAGCCGCAGGACGAGGTGGCGTTCGGGTTCTTCACCTGGAACGAAGCGCCGACCATTTCCTCGACATAGTCGAGCTGGCTACCCTTGAGCAGCTCCAGCGAGGTCGAGTCGACCAGCACCGCGGCGCCGTCGCGCTCGATGACGAGATCGTCGTCGTTGCGGGCATCCTCGAACGAGAAATTGTACTGGAACCCCGAGCATCCACCGCCCAGCACGGCCACCCGCATCATGACGGGCTTGGCTTCCTTGGCGGCCAGGAAAGCGATCCGCTTCGCAGCGTTCGGGGTCACGGAGAACTGGATGTCGCTCATACCCACAAGATGTGGATTGCCGGCGCTCACGTCAAGGCGCGTAGGCGGGCACTTTCACGGGCTCGGATCCGCTCCCGGTGCAAGATATAGAGGCCGGAGCCCATCACCAGGGGCAAGCCGAGCCAAACGGTCCAGGACGCCTGCTCGTGGAACCAGAAATAGCCGAATCCGACCGCCAGGACGATACCCGTATAGTCGAAGGGGGCAAGGATGGCGGCCGGCGCGAGCCGCCAGGCCCGGGTGATCAGGACCTGGGCGATGCCGCCCAGGAGCCCCAGCAGGATCAGCCAGAACCAGTCGGTGGGCGCGGGCCAGATCCACTGCGGGATCGCTCCGACGAGCGACACGGCAGTCGACACGACGGCGAACCAGAAGAGCGTCGCGGCGTCCTGGTCGTGGCGGCTGATCATCCGCACCATCACCGTCGACAACGCGTAGCAGAAGGTGGCGGCGAGCACGATCAGCGAGATGAGGTGGACGTCGATCGCCCACGGATCGAGCATCAGCAGGACGCCCGCGAAACCGACACCGACGGCGGTCCAGCGCCGCCAGCCGACCTGCTCGCCGAGCAGAGGCACCGACAGCGCCACCATGAACAGCGGCGCGGCATAGGAGATGGCGTAGGCGTCGACCAGCGGCATGCGCGGGAAGACGTAGAAGAAGCCGCCCATGCTGCCGAGGCCGGCGCAGATGCGGACCGCCTGGAGCCATGGCCGCTTGGTGCGCACGATCCGCACGTCGCCGGCGCGCCAGACGATGATCGCCACGGGCACCAGCGCCACGGCGCTGCGGAACAGCATGAGCTGGAACGCGCCGTAGGTTCCGCCCAAGCTCTTCACCATGGCGTCCATGGTACAGAACAGCAGGAGGGCGCCCAGCTTGCAGTAGATCCCGAGGAGCGAGGCGTGGATGGGGGCGGTCGGCACAGAGCCTATTTGGCTTGGTCGACGTCCTTCCGTAAAGTGAGATCGGCAAGGGGGACATTCGCGGAATGGGCATGAGTTGGTTGTTCGGCCGTGGCAGCGCGCCCCGCGCGCCGGTGGTCGTGGCTCTGCTCGTGCTGCTGAACGCGCTGGTGTTGCGCGCGGCCGATCCGCCGACCCTCAACCGGCTGCGCGACTTCGCCTTCGACAACTACCAGCGCCTCAAGCCGCGCGATCCGCCGCCGGACATGCCGGTGCGCATCGTCGACATCGACGAAGCGTCACTGGCGCAATACGGCCAGTGGCCCTGGCCGCGAACCCTGGTCGCGGAGCTGGTCGACAAGCTCGCCGCCGCGGGCGCTGCCGTCATCGCCTTCGACGTCGTGTTCGCCGAGGCCGACCGCTCCTCGCTGCGGACTCTGGCGCAGAACCTGCCGGAGGAGGTGCGCAATACCGACATGCGCCGGATGATGGAGTCGCTGCCGGACAATGACGAGGTCCTGGCCGACGCGATGGCGCAGACGTCGGTGGTCACCGGCTTCGCCTTCGACGCCAAGGGCAAGACCGGCCCGCCGCGGCGGCTATGGGGCATCGCGCACAATACCGGCGAGAAGGACGTGAAGTCCGTCGCCTCCCTGATCGATCAATTCATCCCGCAGCAGGAAGGCTCGGTGCGCAGCCTCCCCGTCCTCGAGCAGGCGGCCAAAGGCAACGGCGGCGTGACGACCGAAGCTGGCAGCTCGATCGTGCGCCACGTGCCGATGCTGTTCCGCTTCGCCGGCGCGCGCGACGAAGATCTCTATCCCGCGCTTTCGATCGAGGCCGTCCGCGTCGCCCAGGCGGCCTCGACCTACATCGTCCGCTGGTCGGGCGCGCAAGGCATGCAATCCTTCGGCGCCCGCACCGGCGTCGGCGCCATCCGCGTCGGCAAGGTCGACGTCGACACCGACGCCAGGGGTCGCATGTCGCTCTACGACAGCGGGCACATGGATTCGCGCTTCGTCTCGGCGAAGGACGTGCTGAAAGGCACGGTGCCGGCCGGCAAGCTCGAGGGCAACGTGGTGTTCGTCGGCACGTCCGCCGTCGGCTTGAAGGACCTGCGCGCCACGCCGACGCAGGACACGGTGCCGGGTGTCGAAATCCATGCGCAGCTCGTCGAGCAGATGCTGTCGGGCATCTACCTCGAGCGGCCAGACTATGCCGACGGTGCCGAGTTTCTCTACCTCGCCGCGATCGGCCTTGCCTTCGTGCTGCTGCTGCCGCGTCTGTCGGCGGGCTACATGGCGCTTGTCGCGGCCGGCTTCGTCGGCATCGGCATTGTCGTGCCGTGGATCGTGTTCGCCCAGGATCGCCTGCTGTTCGATCCGATCTATCCGCCGGTCACCCTGGTCGCGATCTACGTCAGCGGATCGGCGCTGGCTTTCATGCGGGCCGAGCGCGACAAGTCGCATATCCGCGGTGCCTTCAACCTCTACCTGTCACCGGCCCAGGTCGAAGCGGTCGTGCGCAATCCCGAGCTGCTGGCATTGGGCGGCGAGCAACGCGAGATCACGGTGATGTTCACCGACGTGCGCGGTTTCACGCGCATCTCCGAGCAATTCGATCCGCACGGGCTGACGCGTTTCATGAACCGCTTCCTGACGCCGATGACCGACCTGATCCTCGGCAAGGACGGCACGATCGACAAGTACATGGGCGACGCCATCATGGCGTTCTGGAACGCCCCGTTGCCGGTCGAGAACCATGCCGAGCACGCCTGTGCCGCCGCGCTCGAGATGCAGTCGAAACTTGCCGAGCTCAACCGCGAGTGGGAGGCCGAGGCCACGGCGCAGGGGCTGGGCCACATCCCGGTGAATATCGGGATCGGCCTCAATACGGGCCTGGCGACGGTCGGCAACTTCGGCTCGGCGCAGCGGCTGACCTATTCCTGCCTCGGCGACGAGGTGAACCTTGCGTCGCGTCTCGAAGGTCAATGCAAGACCTATGGTGTCGGCGTCATCCTCGGCGACAACACCTGCAAGCAGGCGCCGGCCTTCGCGACACTGGAACTCGACATGGTGATGGTGAAGGGCAAGACCGAACCCGAACGGGTCTATGCGCTGGTCGGTGACGCTTCGGTGACCGAGAAGCCCGAGTACATCACGCTGGTCGATCGACAGACCTCGTTCCTGCTCTTCTATCGCACGGGCGGCTTCGCCGAGGCGCTCGAAGCCATCGACGCGTGCGTCGCTGCGGCATCTGCGCTGGGTTGGCGGCAGGGTTACTATGAGACGATGCGCGAAAGGGTCGAAGGGCTGATCGACGACTCGCCGACCGATTGGACCGGAGTCTATGTCGCCAGAGAAAAATGAGTTTGCCGTCATCGAGGCGCTGGTCTGCCGAGATGTCGGTCGCAAGACCCAGGCGCTGATCGACGCCAGCCGCGGCGAGCTGGCTGCGGCCGCGCGCGCGTTAGGTAGCGCCACCAGCGTCGGGTTGATCACGGGTTTCTACGTGCCGCGCGGCGACACGCCGGCGGCGGAGACCGATGGCCCGGTTGGAACGGCGCTGCTGGCGGCGGGATTGGCGGCCTGCGGCGTGCCGGCGCGCATCGCCGTAGACGAGCCGTGCGCGGCAGCCGTCCGTGCCGCGGCCGAGGCGGCGGGTGGCAAGGTGGCGATCGACGTCGTCGGGGTCGCCGACCGGCCCGGCATCCAACGCGTGATCGAGGTCTGGAAACAAGCAGGCGTCAGCCATGCCGTCGCCATCGAGCGTTGCGGACCCAGCCCCGACGGGCGACCGCGCAACATGCGCGGCGCCGACGTGAGTGAGTGGACGGCGCCGCTCGACCAACTTTTCCTGGCCGGCGCGTGGGCACGCATCGGTGTCGGCGACGGCGGCAACGAGATCGGCATGGGCCGGCTGCCGGCGGCCCTGATCGCACGCACGGTTCCCAACGGTGCGGAGATTGCCTGCGTGACGGGCTGCGATCATCTCGTCGTCGCGGGGGTGTCGAATTGGGGGGCCTATGGGCTGATGGCGGCGTTGGCACTGGTGCGGCCCGACTGGGCGCCGATGCTGGAGCGCTTTCTCACGGCAGAGCGCGATGCGACCGTGACGCGCGCGACGGTCGAGAAGGCCGGCGCCATCGACGGCGTCACCGCCAGGCGAGAGGCTACGGTCGATGGTTTCGGGCCGGAGGTTCATGCAGCCCTCGTCGACGGCCTGCGTCGCATTGCCTGGAGCAAGGCGGCGGATTAGTTTCGCCGCATGGAAAATCCCACGGCCGAAAACCCCTACGCTCCGGCGCATCCCGAGATTCGCGACGCCGTTCGCGCGCTCTGCCTCAAGTTCGACGGCGCCTATTGGCGCGCACTCGACCGCGAGCGCGGCTATCCGACGGCGTTCGTGAAGGCGCTGACGGAGGCGGGCTGGCTGTCGATCCTGATCCCGGAGGAATACGGCGGCGCCGGCCTCGGCATCTCGGCGGCGGCGGCGGTGTTGGAGGAAGTGCAGCGCGCCGGCTGCAACGGGGCGGCTTGCCACGCGCAGATGTACACGATGGGCACCGTGCTACGGCACGGCAGCGCCGAGCAGAAGCAGCGTTACCTGCCGGGCATCGCCAGCGGCGAACTGCGGCTGCAAGCGTTCGGCGTCACCGAGCCCTCGAGCGGCACCGACACCTTGGCGCTGCGCACCACGGCGGTGAAGAAGAACAACAGCACCTATGTTGTCAACGGTCAGAAGGTCTGGACCAGCCGGGCCGAGCACTCCGACCTCATGCTGCTGCTCGCCCGGACCACGCCCAAGGAGCAGGTGCAGAAGCGGACCGAGGGCCTGTCGGTGTTCCTGGTCGACATGCGCAAGGCGCAGGGCAAGGGGCTCACCATCAAGCCGATCCGCACGATGATGAACCATAACAGCACCGAGGTGTTCTTCGACGACATGGAAGTGCCGGCGGAGAACCTGATCGGCGAGGAAGGCAAGGGCTTCCGCTACATCCTGGGCGGCATGAATGCCGAGCGCGTCCTGATCGCGGCCGAGACGATCGGCGACTCGCGCTGGTTCATCGAGAAGGCGACGGACTATGCCAAGGAGCGCAAGCTGTTCGGCCGGCCGATCGGCCAGAACCAGGGTGTGCAATTCCCGATCGCGCGCGCCTATGCGCAGACCGAGGCAGCCGACCTGATGGTGCGCAAGGCTGCGGCCCTCTACGAGGCGGGCCTCCCGTGCGGCGCGGAGGCCAACATGGCCAAGATGCTGGGATCGGAAGCGGCGTGGGCCGCCGCCGACATGTGCGTGCAGACCCATGGCGGCTTCGGCTTCGCCGAGGAGTACGACATCGAGCGCAAGTTCCGCGAGACGCGGCTCTACATGGTGGCGCCGATCTCGACCAACATGATCCTGAATTTCGTCTCCGAGCACGTGCTCGGCCTGCCGCGGTCTTACTAGGGTCCAGACTCATAAAATCCACCATACGATAGCAGCGACGAGGCAGACG
>JBEPUH010000039.1:0-40786 GCA_041691635.1 Hyphomicrobiales bacterium | reverse complement strand
AATGCATGGAATTGCAAGCGGCGGTCTGCTGGACCTGCGACAGCAGCGTCTCCGAGTAGCTGACGAAGAGATTGCGCACGTGTTCGCTGCGCTCGAACTCCGATTGGAGAAATTCGATCGAGCAGCGAACCATTGGTCCCACCAGTTGTACGAGACATCGATTGAAGGAGACGCGGCTATACATCGCCGCGAAGAGGCCAAATGCCCCTTCGCGCCCGATGTTTGCGGTCTCGATGGCCGAGCCATTTTCCAAAACCGTGAGAAGCGAGAGAACCGTGCCCCGAGGGAAATAGGCGTGCTTGAGAAGGCCGCCCGCTTCGCAGACGATGGCCCCCAGCTTGAGCTCGATCGGCTCAAGATGACGATCTATCCGCTTGCGGCTTTCAGGCTCCAGAGCATCGAGCAACTGATTGCTTCGCGCATCGTCTCTTTGAGCTTTAGGCATAGGAACCCAGTCACATTGTGAGGGATAATCCAGAAGCCGGCCGATTTCGTCGTCAATCTTTACGAATGAGAAGGCCCGTCTGACCGTAGGGACAGTACAGACGGGCCAATGTGACCTGTTGTTCAGACCGGCCGGTGTTGCAACCGCCTCGGGGGAGATCGAGAGTTGCCAACATCAAGGAATACTCGCATTGAACCGGGCGACGATCTGTTCCCTTTTGAACACGGCGAACACTTGCCGGTGGGCAAACTGATTCGGTCGGTCAGATGTGGTGGAGGGACGTACGAGCAGAACTCGTCCTGTCCCTACCGAAAATATTGTCCAGTACCCGCATGACCGTCTGCAGCGTCACGGTCGCGGATGAGCTGGTCGGGCGCTTCGCGCTACGGGAAGCCCTCAGTGATCTGCTGGGCGATCCAATCGGCCGTCGGATGATCGGTAACGAAAAGGGAGATCAGTCGCCGACGCTGGTGCCTGATGATGACCAGAACGAACAGCAGCCGGAAGCCGGTCATCAGGACGACGAGGAAGTCCATGGCGGCAATTCCGGCCGTGTGATTGCGCACGAATGTCTTCCACGTCTGCGAAGATCCGGGCTGGCGTCTGACCGTGTACTTAGCAAGGGACGTGGGCAAGGCACATCGCGTGGCTCGCTGCGACAGCCTCGACGAGGATAAGTTCCGGTTCGACTACGCGCGCAGTATAGCGAGTGTAGGACGTTTGCGGAACGTGACGAAGCGGGGACTTGCCCGCTCCATCATGCGGCTGTTGCAGATCTTAACGCACGACCAAAGTTGCGCGCTCCATTGAGCGCTGCGGCCAGTTCATCCAGGCGGTAGGGCTTTGAGAGGATGCCAACGCATTCGCCAGCGGCTTCATTTTTGGAGGCTTCCGAATACCCGCTTGTCAGCAACACGGGCAGATTGGGGTATCGTCGGCCGAGCTCCCGCGCCAGGTCGATGCCGTTCATGTCCCCCGGCATCATGATGTCGGAAAAGACGACATCGACTTGGCGCCCGTTCGCCAGTGCCCCTAGCGTTGCTGCAACGCTTGCCGTTCTGGTCACGTCGTAGCCGAGCTGGGCGAGCATTTCGGTGACAAGCGCCGCAACCTCGTTGTCATCCTCGACAAGCAATACGTGCCCCGTTGAGCCTGCAACGGGAACGGCGCCCTGCAGGCCAATCAGGTTGGCTTGCTCGGCCGGCGTTCCATGTGAGCGCGGCAAAAGTAATTCAACGGTTGTACCCCGCCCTACCTCGCTTTCTATGCGTGCCTGTCCGCCCGACTGCTTCACAAATCCATAGACCTGCGCGAGACCCAGACCCGAACCCTTGCCTACCTCCTTTGTTGTGAAGTAAGGCTCAAATACGCGCTCCTTCACATCGGGAGCCATGCCTGTACCAACGTCGATGACCGACAGACGAACGAAGTCGCCCCAGATGTCGGTCTCCTGCAGGTTTGCGGCGTTCTCAGCGCGGATGACGATTGTGCCGCCTTCCGGCATGGCGTCGCGGGCGTTCACCGCCAGGTTCAGGACGGCTAATTCAAGCTCCCCCGGATCGACCTCGATCGGCCAAAGGTCCGTCGCGAAATCACGCCGCACACGCAGGTTGCCGCGCAGGCTGCGGTTGAGAAGTTCGCCCATTCCGCCGATGAGGCGTTCGAGATCGACCGGCTCGGGCTTCAGCGACTGACGGCGGGAGAAGGTGAGCAACTGCCGGGTGAGACCGGCGCCGCGTTGCGCCGCCTGGCGCATGCCATCCATCATGACCTTGTGGATTGTCAGATCGGCTTTTCGTTCGATCAAGTCGAGACCGCCCACGATAATCGTCAGAAGGTTGTTGAAGTCGTGCGCCACGCCGCCAATGAGCTGGCCCATCGCCTCGATCTTTTGAGACTGGCGCAGAGACTCCTCGACGCGTGCACGCTCCGCCATTTCCATTCTCAACTCGTTGTTTGCTTCCTCGAGTTCGCTCGTCCGAACCCTGACAAGCGCCTCGAGTTTCTGCCCGGATTGCGCCTGTGCTTCGAGAAGAGTGCGCACCTCATACTGACGCAACCGCGCCCGCACCGCGGCCTGTATGGCGCTGGCGAGCGTGATTGCCTGTACTGGGCGCTCGAGGAGGGAGATATTGCGCAGCAAGCCGACCATACGGCGGCGCCACCGTGCGACGGCTGGTTGGTTGTGGCGACTGGTCAGCATGACGAACGGCAGATCCGACCAGGGCGGCTGGTGCTCGACCCAGGCGGCCAGGGTCGATACGTTCTGGCCGAACAGGCCCTCCTCGGCGATGAATACCGCCGCAGCGCCTGCCTCGATGCTTGCAATCACCTGCGACAGGCTTGCACAGATTTCGGCATCGAAGCCGGCGCGACACAGCAATTCAGCTGAGGCGTGGCCATCGCGCCCGATCGGGGCAAAGACGAGAACCCGCGCGTTAAGGTCGGTTGTCATTCACTTTATCGGCCCCGTTACTCGCCAAGGCGGCTTCGACCGCCATGAGAGGGACGTTGTTGCCCGTATACCGCGCAGTGCCCGAGAGAATGCCGTTGAAGTTGGTCAACGGCTGCCCGACTGTGAGCCGGTGAACGCCGAGACGAAGCTCCCGGATCGTTTGCTCATGACCGCCTCCGCGCTTTTTCACCACGGAGACTGCGCGATGCAGAGTTCCATCCACTTCGAAGTAGCGCATCAGCAACAGCGAATCGCACAGATAGCTGATGTCGAGTCGCGGCGCAGAGGGCTCGACGAGGGCGTGCTGGGCGAGGATCAGGATGGTCACGACACCCTGCTGGCCGAGGTAGCTCAACAGTTCGTGCATCTGCAACAGGAGGAAGCGCTCGTCTGGCATGGCGTTGAGATAGCCATTCAGGCTGTCGATCACCACCACACGGGCCTTATCAACCTCGACGCTGTGCCGGACGGATGCTGCGAAGGCGCCTGGCGACATTTCGGCTGGATCGACCTGGCGAAACCGCATCGTGCCGCCGTCTAGCGCGGGCTGGCGTGGCAGCCCCAGCAGGTGAGCGCGCGCTTCCAAGGTCGCCCGGCCCTCATCGAATGTGAAAAACGCCGCGTTCTCGCCGCGCTTGACGGCGGCAAGAGCGAAGGTGAGGGCGAGCGAGGTTTTGCCGATCCCGGCCGCGCCGACGAAAAGTACGTTGGTGCCGCGCTCCAACCCGCCACCCAGCAGCCTGTCGATGCCGGCGTCACCGCTCGATGTGAGTTCGCTACCAAACTCCTTGCGGTGATCCGATGCCACGAGACGCGGATAGACGACGAGTCCGCCCTTCTCAATCGTGAAATCGTGAAACCCACCGCGGAATGCGATGCCCCGCATCTTGATGACCCGCAGCCGCCGTCGCTCGGATCCATAATCGACCGGAAGCTCCTCGAGACGCACGACACCATGTGTAATGGAGTGAACCTGCAGATCGTCATCCGGCGACAACAGGTCGTCGATGAGGATCACGGTACATTGTCGGCTAGCGAAGAAGCGCTTTAGCGCCAAAGCCTGGCGGCGGTAGCGCAGCGGGTTAAGGGCCAAGAGGCGTAGTTCGGCGAGGCTGTCGATGACGACCCGCGTTGGATTGGTGTCTTTGACGCGGTCGAATATCAACTTGGTGGTTTCGCCAAGCTCCATCTCGGCCGGATTTAGAACGGTGAGTTCGCGATCGGGATCGAGACTGGATTCAGGTGGGACAAGTTCGAACACGTCGATGTTGCCAAGTATCCAGCCATGGCGTTTCGCGATAAGGCGCAACTCCAGATCGGTTTCCGACATCGTGATGTAAAGGACGCGCTCACCCTGGCGAGCACCCTCCAAGAGAAACTGAAGCGCAATCGTGGTCTTGCCGGTTCCGGGGCGCCCTTCGTAAAGATACGTGCGATTGGCATCGAGGCCGCCGCCCAGGATCTCGTCGAGACCGGCGCTGCCCGTCGCCACGCGGGGAAGCTCATCGTCGGCCGGAATGGCGTCTGTTTGTTTAGCCATATCAAATCTTTCTATTCAGGCCCTCCGAAGTCCCACGTGAAATTGGTTGGACATTTCCGTCTCGGGATTAATTTGCTGCAGGGCTTGCGTGACAGTTGGTTCGCCAAGCGTGCAAGCCGTGTTCACCGGCGCGCGCCAGCCTGTAGATATGAGTGAAAGAGGCGCCACCGTCTGTTCAATATTGACCAGCCGAACGACGTGGCAAGTCGCGGGAGCGCTTTTGGCGAGCCCCCACCGTGCGGGAAGCGGGGCTTCCAAAGTTGTGTTCCTCACGGGCTGTCCTGCCCGGCAATCAACTGCTGTCCCTGCTGAATACTACGTCCGGCAGTATTCATGGTGGAGCCCACCGAGAATCGGACGCGCGACGACTTGGCCGAGCCGCTGAATGGGCCGATGGCAAGGTGAATCCTTGCTGAGAGAAAGGTGCGGCCGAACCACATTGTAATAGCTGGTGTAGGCCCCAGGAATTCGGTGCAGATGTGCCTCGCCGAAGACGACGATGGACGCCGCGAACAGCAGCGCGCTAAAGAACGACCTTATATTGCCCTCGCTCACGTGCAATTGACCGTACATCATCAGATGCTGACTTCTTGCCAGCCGTTGCGAAGGTAAGGGCCTGGTCCACCGCCGCTTCGTATTGATAGCGCTCGCGATAGCGTTCGCCACGTTCGGCGCTCAGTAAGGCGATGTCGTTGCTGGCCAGCGCGATCTCAGGGAACTTCGGCGCCTGCCGCCCAGCCTCCTGCAGCATCGATTCGGCGTCGCCGAAATCGCCAACCTGGGCGTAGTGCCGTGCTTCGGTGATCAACCGTCGTGCTTCGGCTTGGCGAAGCTGCACCTCGCGCTCAACCCGCGCTTTGGCGAGCTTCTGCTGCAAGGATGGCCAGACGGCGTTTCCAGAGTAACGCTGGTTAGCATCGGCCAGGAACCGGTCGGCGTTGGTGAAATCACCCGTTGCGATCGAGCGATTGATCGACTCAGCCAAAGCACTACTATCGGCATCGCCTGAAGGTGGGAGAGGTTGTGTTGATGCCGTGGGCGGAGCCGTCTGCGCCGGTATGGCGACCGGGGTCACGACCTTGGTTTCCGGCGTATGGGGACTGTTTGCGACTATATAATAAGCACCGCCAGCGACAACAGTAGCTAGTCCAACCATGATTGCATAGAGAACGCTGTTGTTGCCGCTCGCGGCCATAGTCCACTCTCCCGCAAAGCGCTGATGTTGCTGGCACGCCCTCGCAAGAAAAGATCGCCGTCAGATTAGGCCTGGGCTACCACCTACCGGATGCACCTACTCTTGCAGGTTCAAGAGAAACGCACTGGACCGTCGTCGGTTCCTCGACTGTCAAGGCACGTAGCACTGAGCCCTGTCCACGAATCTTCATCACGCTCTTAGCGTGAAAGCTTGCCCCTTGTGATCTTCCCTGTGAGCGGCAGCCAACAAACCCATTCGTCTGCCATAGTCGATTGCTGTCTGGCCATCATGAAGCTCGCCGCCAACGAATTGCCGTTTGTGAGTTCGCTTCCCGAGATTGCCTCGTCGGCTATCGCATCGAGAACCGCCAGCAACACCAGAACGACGAAGCCTACTCTGCCGAGACGGTACCTGACGCGTCCACGCTGAGAGCAACTTCAGTGGAACCACGGAAGGCGTGCCCGCGCCAATGCCCATCTGAAATTTGGACGAGCCCACGGATATTCTTGTAGCCGTCCAATTCAATCATAGCCTTTGCCGACTCTGATCCCGCTGGCTTAGGTGGCGGCACTACTTCAGCAACGAGTGCGGGCGCTTGCTCCACTGGCTCAGCGACGTATCCGTCATGGATGATGGCCAAGAGTGGCACGGGCAATTTGCTCGGAAGGACTGCGAAAGTCGGTGGCAATGTACGTTTGATCGTGTCGCCGACCTGTGCTGGCACGAAAGCGCGGACGTGCTGGGCGGTCGTGCCGAAAGCGGGTGCCAGCAGGTAGGCCGTTGCGACAATGGCCACGAAAGCAACTAGGCTTCCGAAGGGGAGAGTATGCTGGTTCATATCCATCCTACCGATTAGAAACGGCGTTTATCTAACGCGATAGATGCCGGGAACGTTGCTCCGCCACACAACATTGGATGTCAGCTGGCATGCCGGAGTAATCCAAAGAGAAAACTGGACTGTGACGCTGGCTCTTCCAGTTGCGTAGATGGGGCCGCCTCTTCTCGCGCGCACCACCCAGTTCTATGCGCCCCTTTGCCCGGATGAAGGCCGGCTTGTACGAACTGTCGGCCCTACCGTGGGACTCTCAATTGGTACGAGAGGAGCTCGGGTTACGACACTCGACCATCGGATACCGAAGCCCTTTGGAGTGCGAGAGGTTGGCAGGATTAGCTTAACTTCCTTTCAACCAAACCGGCAGCAGCTCAACTCTCGAGTGAGCGCTCGTTGTTGATTAGCGCTTGTCGCCGTGTTCGCCGCCGCGGTGATCATCATGGGCGGGTTCGCGGTGATCGGTGCGCGCCTGATCGTGGCGCTCTTCATGCGCCTGCGCGGGGCGAGCGTCATGGCCGATTTCGCGGTGATCCGTACGCACTTGATCGTGGCGCTCCTCATGCACCGCGTTGGCGTGCGTGTCATGATCCCAATGGCCGGCCTGGCGCTGCCACCGGTCGCGGTCGCCTTCGCGATGCGACTCCCAGCGGTCAGCGACCCAGTGCTGGCCCTCGCGCGCTTCCATCCAGTGGCCCGGCGCCCAGACATGGCGATCATTCTCGAGTTGCCAGTAGCCGGGCGCCCAAGCGTAGCCCGGCCTCGGCGCCGGGACCAACTCGTACTGGGGCGCTGGCGGCGCACCGAAATTAAGATTGATGTCGACCTGGGCAGCCGCCGGGGCAAAGGCTGCCGGCACGACCGTCGCCGTCGCCAGCGTGGTGCCGGCAAGAAGAGCGAAAAGCGAACGCGTCGACATGATTGCCTCCTGAATGCGCGAACGGGTCGTCCGCACGCAGGATCTACGCAGGCCAAGGACATTTGTTATGCTTATCAATTAAGTATATTCGGCCTCATTTCAGATCGAGATCACGAGTTGGAGGAGGCGTGACGTCCTGGAGGACCATGAAGCAGTATGGTGGGACGAAAGAGGAAGTCCTGGGTCCTGGCGGATACAACAACATGTCGAACAAGATGATTCACGATGGCTGGGTCGGTCCCGAGGGAAGCTTGTTTTTCATCACCGTCGACAGCCCATTGCCTTCGGCGCCTCGAAATCCGGTCGCCGACTGAAACCGCCGATCCAATACGTGATTGAAGGGTCGCTTGCAGGACCTCGACACCCGACGAGCAAAACGAGACTATGCGGCGGGGGTGGGGTCTTCTTGCGGACGGTAGCCTCCCCGGACCCGCTTCTCGCCCAGACACCGGGAGGCGGGCCACCTTGTGTGGCGAAGATATTGCAACCTTCGATGACTTCTCGCCGTCAACACGATCTTCAATCGCCACAACGAGGTATCGGCGACACTGGCCAACCACCCCAGCGCCTATCGCCCGATCTTCATGCACGATGCTGGGCGCATCATCGCCGACCCTTGGGCAGTCGGATTCATGCAGGGCATTAGCCTGCGCGTCGAGCCATGGACCGACGTCCTGCTCACCGACCTGCGCCTGACGCTCGCGCCGATCTTCGTCTCGCATGACATGGGCGCGAGCTTTCTGCCGGGCATGCCAAAGGCCAAACAGCTACGCCGCCGTGACACGGCTCACCAACACCTCGCCGAGGCGGTGGTCGCCCTGCGCCAGGCCTGCAACTCAAAGCGCGCCGCAACGTTCACGCCTTCCAGGACACGCCAAAACGGCGCTCGCCGCACCCCAAGGCAATAGCCGCGACGTGCGGTCTAACCACCGCTTAACCTGCATCGACAAAAGATGGTGGTCAATTAACCAAGGCCTCAATGATGGACCGCCTCATTAGTCCACCCTTCTCCTGATGCCTGCCTTCGATTCGTCGCGATTCGATGCGCTGGTGAATGCGCGCTAACATACGGGCCGGAGCACAGCCTGTTGGACGTTCCCTCGAACCCAATGTGTTCCCCAGGATCGACAATGGACGACACTCAGCGACTGGCTGATTTTGCGCGTCTTGGCGCCGACTGGCTGTGGGAGACCGATGCCGACGAGCGCTTCCGCTTCTTCTCGTTGTCGGCCACCCGGACGGGGGTCGATCTCTCCAAGTGGATCGGGATACGCCGCCGCATTGGAGCAGCGCAGGACCGGGAGAATCTGGCGCGTCTCGCGGCCCTCGACGAGATGATCGCCCGGCGCGAACCGTTCCGGGATTTCAACTACCGCGCCAATGTTGGCACACAGCATCCGCACTGGTGCTCGATCAGCGGCGAGCCTCGTTTCGATCCCGCCGGAACCTACCTCGGCTATCGCGGCGTGGGCAGCGACGTCACCGAGGCAGTCGAGACCCAGCGTGCCCTCGAGACCCAGGGCAAAACACTGGAGACCATCCTGCGCGCCATCCCCGATGGTGTCCAGTTGGTCGACAAGGACGGCACGACCCTGGCGGTTAACGATCAGCTCTACGACATCCTGGGCGTCGCCAATCGCGCGCACGGGCGCGATGCCGAATCGACTGTGCAGACGCTGTTCGAACTCGCCAAGCGCGGCGAGTACGGTCCGGGCGATCCGGAGGTCCTGGCGCGCGAACGCGGGGCTGCCATGCTAGCGCTGATCGCGGCAAAGGGGCACCTGACATATGAGCGCCAGCTCAAGACCGGACGATGGGTCGAGGCGAGATTGCGCACGCTCGACGATGGCGCGTTCCTGTCGCTTTACCGCGATACCACCGCGGGAAAGCAACGCGATGCCGAACTGGAGCGCCAAGCGGCCGTCCTGGCGACCATCGTCTCCAACATCGTCGGCGGCATTGCCGTCTTCGACAAGGATCGGCGGCTGGTGGTCTGCAACGATTCCCTCGCCAGCATGGTCGGTATCGATCCCGCCCTAATACGGCCGGGCGTTGCCGTGCGCGATCTGGTGCTCTCTCAGGCGAAGGCCGGAGAACTCGGCCTGTGCGACCCCGAGGTCGAGACCGATCGCCTGCTCAAGGCCTTTCTCAGCGATAAGCAGATCATCAGTGACCGCACGCGGCCCAACGGCCGCGTCATCGAGCTGCGCCGCAATCCCATTCCCGGCGGCGGTTCGGTGACGACGTACAACGACGTCACCGAACGGCGGCAGGCCGAGACGGCGATCCGGGAACTCAATGCGACGCTGGAGCAACGAATCGCCGAGCGCACCGAAGCATTGACTGAAAGCGAACGCAATTTTTCCGAGGCTATCGAGAGCGTCAACAACGGCATCCAGCTCTTCGACCGCGACCGCCGGCTGGTGCTTTCCAACCGGCTTGCCCGCGCCAACTATCCGGGGGGCGAGGAGCTGATCGCGGTTGGCAAGACCTTCGACGAGATTCTCGGCACGCTCATCGATGGCGGGTTCGTCGTGGTACCCGCGGGCCAGACCAGACAGGAGATCATCGCGGAACGCATCGCCCGGCTGGAGCGTGCCGACGGAACGATCCTCGAACGCAGAATGCCCAATGGTCGCATCCTGCATTTCACCGACCAGCGATCGAAGAACGGAGGGATCGTATCGATCGCCATTGACGTTACCGAGCGACTCACGATCGAGCGGCAACTTCGCGAGGCTCAACGCATGGAGGCGATCGGCCAGCTGACTGGCGGGCTGGCGCACGACCTTAACAACTATCTCGCCGTGATCATGGGAAACCTCGACCTGTTGGCTGAACGTCCGCACGACGATCCGGAAACGCCGAGGCTGATCGAAGGAGCGCTTGCGGGCGCCCTGCGCGGCGCCGAACTGACACGCAGCCTGCTGGCCTTCTCGCGCCGCCAGCCGCTCGCCCCCAGGGTTCTCGACGTCGGCGAGCGTGTCCGCGATGTGGCGCGCCTGCTGAAGCGCACCATCGGCGAGAAGATCGTGCTGAAGACCCGGATATCGCCGGACCTGTGGCCGATCGAGATCGACGGCGCCCAGCTCGACAGCGCCATCGTCAATCTCGCCAACAATGCGCGCGACGCCATGCCGGAGGGCGGCACCCTCACGATCGACGTGCGCAATGTCGGGCGCGGCGCCCCTGAGACCGCGGCGGCTGACTACGTGCTGATCGAAGTGACGGACACTGGCCTCGGAATGGATCAGGCGACGCTGGCGCATGTCTTCGAGCCGTTTTTCTCGACCAAGGGTGCCGGCCATGGCACCGGCCTCGGCCTCAGCATGGTCCATGGCTTCGTCCACCAGTCCGGCGGCACGATCGACCTGATGAGTACTCCGGGGACGGGCACGACGGTGTCCATCTATCTTCCGCGCACGCCGGAGCGCATGGCCGCCATACCGACCCCGGTTGTGGTCCTCCAGCCGCGCGGGACGGAAGCCATCCTGCTGGTCGAGGACAATCCCGATGTCCGCTCGGCGGTCGTCGTGCAGATGACGTCGTTGGGCTATCGGGTCGTCGAGGCGGAGAGCGGCGACGCGGCCCTCGTCGTGCTCGCCGGTCGTGCTGCCGAATTCGACCTGGTGGTCACCGACATGATCATGCCGGGAAAAGTAGACGGGCTGGCGCTGGCCAGGATCGTCCGCGACCGCTGGCCGAAGCTTCGGCTTCTGCTGACAACCGGCTTTGCCGGCGGTGCCCAGGATGCCGTGGTGGGCGATGTGCCGGAGTTCGGCATCCTCTCCAAGCCCTACCGCAAGGCCGAGTTGGCGCGCGCCCTACGCGCGGCGCTCGCACCCCAGGCGGAACCCTTCAAGAGCAGAAGGCTGTTGCCGCCGGCGCCCGGATAAAGGCGATAGAGGAAGTCTTCGCCACGATTGGCAGAACACGATGGCGCCCTACATCTGATAGTCAAAATTGTTTGAGCTATCGATCTTGAAGAAGAAGCCTCCTTCATGATTGAGAACGCGCTAGCAATCGCCTTGGGTCGCTGGCGTTTGTGTCTTGGCAACCCTCAGTGACATAGCGCGCGCCAGTCATGAAATCAGTGTGGTTGGCCGATCTCTCGGACTGATCGTACAGCGTCAAGACCAGCGCGCACTCGCCAGCAGCAGCTACACCGGTCGCGGCATTTCCTCGTCACGGAGGATTGCGCGCCAACGCATCGGTCCTGGCAACATGATGAGGTGAACGGGTTCTCTTCGATGAGCTGCGGCGAAGATTTTCAAGGAGAGCGATGCTATGCGACACCGAATTGACCCGGCGGTGGAGATGCACGGAGACCGCGATGAACGAGTTCGTCGGTTTACTCATAGCTCTCGCGAAACCGATCCATCGCGCATCGGCTTGAGGCTGAGCGCCCTGTCGTCGCGCTCGGGAAATCTCAATCCTTGGCGAATCGGCCTAGGGCATACGGCGGCGGTCTTAGGTCATCAGGCTGAATAGGCCCCACCATTACACGAGTGCATACAGCACCGACACGAAGATAATGATTTACCGCAGGGATGGAGAGAGAAGTTGATCATGAAGAGGGTTGTCGGTTTCGGCATCGCCATTCTGAGCGCTGCAATTACCATGAGTGCAAGCGTGGTCCGGGCGGGCTCTTCCGAAGTCGCAGCAGCAAGTCAGCCTGCGGGTTCCTTGGGCCGAGAGCCTGTTGGCCTCGAGTTGCAGTATGCGGCGCGCCCGCCCCAAGGCTTCGGGCCCATCCTGCTGTCGCTCAGTGAAGTCGTGCGATATGTGAAGCCGCTGCCGGGACCGGACCCTGCACCGACTTACGTTCCGGAGCAATGGTCGCGGCCGATAGACACGCCGTCTCCGGTCCCACAGCCCGACCTCCAAATGCTGATGTCACAGAACCTCACTCAATAGAGAGGAGAGCGTTTTATGGTCCCCACATCGTGCCTGCCAGAAAGCCCTTCGTCCCAAGCAACCCTCTGCGACGTCCTTATCGTCGAGGACGATCCCCTGCAGGGCGGCGAGATCGCCGACTACCTGATCCGCGCGCGCTATACCGTCCAGACGTTGAACTGCGGCTCCGAGGCAATTCATCGTGTTGCCGACATGAAGCCGCGCATTGCCCTGCTGGACTACAATCTGCCTGACATGAATGGCATCTGCGTTGCCGAGCGGATACGAAATCTCGCCCCGCAGACCACCGTCATACTGATGTCCGGGCGCATCGATGACTTGCCGGAGGCAATCCTCAGAGAGGCCGGTCTTTATGCCTTTCTGGCCAAGCCCATCTCGCTTGCCGCTTTGCGGCGGACCGTCGAAAAAACGCTGCGTACGACGTCAGAAACCGGATCTCCGCTGATTGAGCCAGCCAAGCGCTTCAGTTTCAATTTCCTCGGCGGCAAAAGCCCCAAGGCAGCAATAATTCCCATGTGAGACGAAAACTTCGCGTCAGCCTCCAGGCCCAAACGGCGGTGTGCCGCCCGAGGATTGAAACTATGAAAATAAAACTTCTCTTCGTGTGCACGGGCGGCATCTGTCGCTCGCCGATGGCGGTTGGAGTGTTCAGCGCCCTGGCCGCCCGCGCAGGGATCGGGCACCTTGTCGAAGTCGATTCAGCAGGCACTTACAATGGAAACGCAGGACGCCCTCCGCCGCTTCCTGCGATCGAGGCTGCGATGCGACGAGGCTACGATATATCGGATGCGCGGGCGCGGCAGCTCATGACCGAGGACGTGATCAGGTTCGATTATCCGCTCGCAATGGACCGCACTCAGCTCGCGAGCATGCGCTGGCTTGCACCCGGCGGCCTGACGGAAAAGCCGCGGCTGCTCATGAAATACGCTTCGTCGCCCGGCGTCACGGACATCGTCGATCCCTACGGCGGCACGACCCGCGACTACGAACGCGCCCTCGATTTGATCGAGCTTGGCTGCCGAGGCCTGCTTAACCACTTCGGGCAGACATCGCAGCCACGAAGCATTCAACCCCTCGTCGACGTCGACGCCGCGATGGCCTCAATGCTTGTCGCAACAGGATAGCGAGCCGCTTTCCAGGTCGGCAGGCCGCCGAGCAATCGACGCACTTCGAACTGATTGTCACGCAATAGCTTTGTCGCCTTGTACGAAAGACCCCAATAGGTGCTCCGGCAATAGGCCACGATGGGGCGCTCCCGTGAGAGCAGGTGCAATTGGCGTCGCATCTGCTCCAGGGGAATATTGATCGCCCCCGGTATGTGACACGCGGCGAATTCGTCGGGCGTTCTGACATCGATGACGATCAAGTTCTTGGACTGCAGTTCGCGCTTGAGATCTCGACGAGAGATAGAAGCGAAATTTCGATATTCGTGGAAGTGATCCGCCAGCGTCATCTGGGCTTCGGCCGAGAATTGCTCGGCAACCGCGGAAATCGCGGCCAACATGTCGACAATCGCATGTCCGGCCAGATCGTATCTGATTTGTTTGCCCAGCCGTTCGCTCGTTACCAACCCGACCTTCTTGAGTATCTGTAGCTGCCTCGATGTCATGACGACGGAAAGTCCGCAACTCTTCGCCAGAGTTTCGACGTTCTGCGGTCGCTGCGCCAACTGTTCAAGTAGCTCGATCCGCGTCGGATGCCCGACCGATTTTGTTATGCCGGCAAAGGCGCCGAACAATTTCCGTTTGGCCGCTTTGCTTGAACCGGAAGGAAGGGGAGTCATCGAAATCACCACCTGATGCTTTGGCCTTTATGGCAGACACGATGGCTTGGTTCAACACATCGTTACCACAATGTCGAGAGAGGTCGCACAAAGGATTGTAATCATTGTAGAATTAATATTCTCTTATTTTCGATAATGTAATATCAAAATGGGCATCCATCCTGTACTGTTCAATTGTGAACATTTGAATTTGCCTGTTCGGCATCTCAAGATCATCGACGGGATGCTCGAGATTCTAAATGATCGGCCAATGCAGGGTGACAGAAATGACAACCGCCATGGTCCCGCGCTTGCTCGTCGTCGAAGATGAGCCCGAAATCCTCGCCGAAGTCGTAGGTTATCTTCGCCGGCGTGGCGAGCTCGTCGTCACCGCTTCCTCGTATGACGAAGCGGCGCGCATTCTGAGCGATGATTCCCAACGGATCGACCTGCTGATCAGCGACGGGCGCATGCCAGGCGGCAGCGGGATCGATTTGATCCGCACTGCCTTGCGCCGTTCCGGAACGCAGTGCCGCTGCATCCTGATGACCGGCCATATCGAGCAGAGCGAAAGCGGCGAGGACCTTCAGGCCGCCGGTGTGAAGTTCATCTACAAGCCTTTCTCGTTATCCGCGTTCTACCGCGAAGTGCGCGCAGCGATCGCCGAAGCGGGACGGAGCGGCCGGTCAACCAGTCCTGCTCTTGGCGAGAGAGCACATGCAACGCAATCCGGACATGGCGTCGACCAGGCGGCCTAGTGGTGTTTGCGCTATCGGAGCAAATATCTTGAGCCAATCCCGAGGATCACAACGAGACCGCCGATAAGCGTGGCGAAAAGCCCCGCCGTCCCGTAGTCGAGCATGCCTCCAAGGTCGGTCTTTGCCACGCGCGGCGCCAGTCGCAGACTGCCCATCTCCCTTCGATAGCCGCCGTCGGTCAACCACAGGATGGCGAGCACGCCAATCGCCGCCCAGATGGTCGTGTCGATCCCGCTTCCCAATCGCCAGAGCAGAATTGACACGACAAAAATCAGCACGGCGAGCAGTTTTACGGCTTTCGATTGGTTCGACAGGCGGCGAAACCTCTCGGCCGACATCGCGCCTTGCGCTGACGGGCCGGCCGTGTGGTCGGTAGTGTCTTGCGCGGCGGTGGGGGAATTTCCGAGGGCTTCGATCGCTGCGCTGCGAGCCTGTGCAGCTGCGGCCTTGGCTTCGTCCAGCGATACGCCGACGTCGCGGTTTTCCTTGGCCGCCTGCTCAAGAGCGACGCAGCGCTCCGACAGATCTGCAAATCCAAGGAGGCCGGCGAGCGATACCATCGCGTGGGCGCGGGCAACGAGCGATTCAGCATCCGTTGCAATCGTCGCCGATAGGGTGCTCAGCTCGTCGATCTGTCCGACCAGCTTACGTAATCCCGTTTCCACCCAGGCCCGGCCCATCAAGCCTTCGGCTTGATCAAGAGACGCCCTGGCGCGTGGTGTGCTGGCATTAGCCCACGTCCGATCGCGCCCGACGTCCTCGGCAAGCCAAAAGTTGATCCTCTTCAAGAGGGCTGAAAACTCGAAGGGCTTGGCGAGATAGTCGCTGAGGCCGGTTTCGGCGAGCAGGTTCCTCTGCGCGTCCAGCGGAGCCCCGGTCACGGCGATGATCGGCACTTTCGCGGAAGGCGAGGCAAGCTGCCTGATCTTCCGCGCCGCGGTCAGGCCGTCCATGACCGGCATGTCAATATCCATCAAAACCAGATCGAAGCTCTCCCGTTCCAGCGCGGCCAAGGCCTCGCTTCCATTTGAGACGACGGTCACGTCATGCCCGGCCTTTGACAGCAAAGTCCGGGCAAGGGCCCGACTATCGTCCTCATCTTCGGCGACAAGAATACGACCAGGCGGAGCGGCTAGCCCCGATGTTCCCGCCGCAATCCCTCGCGTAGTGGGCGCCTCGGGCCCCGCCGCACCGGGCTCAGGGAGTTCCCCCGACCGACTGAAAGACAGTAGTTGCTTGGTGAATCCGGCGCCGCGAACGGCCGCCTTCGCGATCATCATCGCTAGCCTCTTCCCCTCGTCCGACGTCGTGACGTCTTCCAGGATCAACTCGGCTTTACTGGCAATCGCCTGCAGGAGATTGTTGAAGTCGTGGGCAATCCGGCGCGTGAATGACTTCGCTGCTTCCGACTGCAGGCGCAACTCGTCGCGCTCGGCCTTGAGTACTACAGCCTCTTGGCCGAGTTCTCCGATACGACTGAGGAAGTCACTGGTTGGCCGACGCTCGTCCTGGGGTCCGCTCATGTGGTCCTCCGTTGAGTTGCGGGCGGGAGGCCGCCCTAGGGAAGCGGGGGCTTGAGGAGTCTGGCGCCGGACACTGCGGCGGCCGTTCGCGTGGCCACACCGAGGCTGCGAAAGAGGGCAGCCATATGCACCTTCACCGTGCCCTCGCCGAGATTGAGGGTGCGTGCGATGGCTTTATTGGAGTTTCCCTGCACAAGAAGCTCGAGCACGTCGCGTTGACGGGGCGTGAGCGTATTGAGTGCGGGTTCGGCGGAGGGTGTCGTCCGCTCCAGCGATTTCTCACCGACCTCGGTTACCGGGAGAAATTCCGCGATGTTGGGCGGAACGTAGATGATTTCATCGACAATCTGCTGCAAGGCGTGGGCGAGTTCGACCACACCCAGACTCTTGGGCACATAGCCATGTACCCCCGCTTCCAGCGCCGCCAGGATATCGGCTCGGCTTTTCGAGGCGGACACCACGGCTATGCGCAGCGTGGCAAAACAGTCGCGCACCGCTCGCAGGCTCGCCGGACTTTGCATGCCGGGCATGGCAAGGTCGAACAACGCGAGTGAAACGTCGGGCCGCGAGGAAAGCTTGTCGACGGCCTCATCGAGAGATGAAGTCTGAATGACCTCGGAGAAGCCCAACTTGCTCGTCAGTATCGAGCTTAGAGCCATGGAAAAGAACTCGTCGTCATCCGCAATCAGCGCCGCTTTGCGCGTGTCCGTTGCAGATTTTCCGCGAGACATGGCCAAGCCACCTTTGGATGGAGCCGCAATGATAACCCATACACACCCCGATAGCGACCGGTCCGGCGAGACCTCAAAAGGTCCAATCGGGGTCCTCGCTAGGCAATTCAGCCTAATGCGCCACCATGCGGTGCTAGGTCGTGCGGCTGAATAGCTAGCACGTGGGTTCAGGACGATACATGCGTCACGCCAAACGTCCTGGATGGCCAGGGCGCTTTCCAACGCTCTCGCCCACAACCCAAGGAACCAAACATCATGACCAAGTTGATCGCCCGCTTTGCCACCAACGAGTCTGGCGCCACCGCTATCGAGTACGGCCTGATCGCCGCCTTGATCGCGGTCGCCATCGTCACCGCCGTCACGACCGTTGGCACCAAGCTGACCAATACGTTCACTACTATCGGCAACAAGCTCTAGTCCAGCAGGGACGGAGGGCCGTGCCCTCCGTCTCCTCTCTGCGATCTGATCCGCTATATCCAGCATCTGAAACGATCGAACGATCATGACAATTCATTCAATTGCTTTTCCGATTGCCATGATCGCATTCGCGTTCACCATGACCTACGCCGGCCTCATGGATCTCACCACTATGAAGATCCGCAATAGTCTGGTGCTCGGCCTGCTCGCTGCTTACTCAATCCTGGCGCCGCTCGCCGGTTTCTCGATCGCCGATATCGGTTGGAGCGTCGTTGTGGCCGCAGGCGTGCTGCTGGTCACCTTCATCTTCTTTAGCCGCGGCTGGATGGGCGGCGGAGACGCGAAGCTCGCCAGCGTGGCAGCCTTGTGGATCGGCGCCGATCAAACCGCGACTTTTCTCGTCTACACCGCTCTGCTCGGCGGTGCCTTGACCCTTGCGATCCTGCAATTTCGAATGCTCGTCCTGCCCGCCTTCGTCCAAGACCGTCGTTGGATAGTAACGCTGCAATCTCCCCAGTCCGGCATTCCGTACGGCGTTGCCATAGCGGCGGCGGCGCTGACGGTCTTTCCTAAGACATCCTGGATGTCGGATGTCTTAGGGCTCCACGCGCAGCTTTGAGAGGATTGAAATGTTCCGTGTCGCAATCCTCATATTGGCCATCGGCGCCGGCGGCATCGCCGCCTGGATGGCTCTTGCCATGCGCGCCGAACCGGCCGCTGTCTCGACGATTGTCCAAGCTCCGGCCGCGACCACCGAACGCGCGGTCCTGGTCGCTGTCGCCGATGTCGCCCAGGGCCAGGCTCTTACCCGGGAGAACATGCGTTGGCAGCCCCTTCCCGAGAGCGCCTTCAATCCTGCATTCATCAGCCGCGAGGCTCGGCCCAACGCCATCGAGTCCATGGCGGGCTGGATACTCCGCGGCCCGATCGCCGCCGGCGAGCCGCTGCGCGATGACAAACTCTCTCCTCCGACTTCTGGTCTCTCTGCCATGCTGTCTTCCGGCAAGCGCGCCGTGGCGGTTCGCGTTACGGCGGAGAACACGGCCGGCGGGTTCGTCCTCCCCAACGATCGCGTCGATGTCCTCCATACTCAGTCCATTTCGAGCGGGGACAAAAACGAAGGCCTTAAGGAGTCGGTCACGCACACGATCCTGACCAATGTCCTGGTCCTAGCAGTAGATCAGAGCCTCGATGAGAAGCACGTCGACGACAAGTCCAAGGCCAAACTGGCGGCAGTCGGCAAGACCGCCACGCTCGAGGTCAATCAGACGCAAGCCGAGCTCATTACCGCGTCCGAAGCGTCAGGCACGCTGTCTCTGGCGCTGCGCTCAGCGGCCGACAATGGCGACACGACGACAACGATGACGGCGATGCCGGTCGCCGAGCGGCCGCTGGCCCCTCGGGAGGTTCTGGTCCTTCGCGGCGGCGCGATCATGGCTCCCGCGGCTCCCAAGTCGCCCTGACGGCACGGCGCCTAATGTCTGTTCGCACATACCCAAAGGTCTGCTCCAATGACAATTCTGGCCACCAAAGTCGCGATGAAAGAATCTGGCGAACAACCGCGCAGCGACGTCCTCGAGCTGTTCCGAGTACCCCAGATCACGATCCACGCCTTTTTTGAAACGCCCGAAATCGCCACCGTGATGGAATCGGCTATCGCCGACAGGCGGATGTCTCGGGCGCACGCGACCATGCGCTCGGGCGGTGTCGCAGCGGCTCTCGAATTCTATCGCAGCACCGCCACTCCCGATCTCGTAATTTTCGAGAGCCGCGCGAGGGCGAGCGAACTCTTCGGGCAACTTGACGCCCTCGCCAATGTCTGCGGCATCACCACCAAGGTGATGGTGATCGGACATCACAACGACGTCGGTCTCTATCGTGGCGCTCTGGCGCGCGGACTGAGCGACTATCTCGTCGTGCCCCTCGAGCCGATGACCATCATTGCCGCCATCTCGCGGACCTATCTCGACGCCGGAGCGGCCAAACTTGGGCGCAGCCTGGCCTTCGTCGGCGCCAAGGGCGGCGTCGGATCGTCGACCGTGGCTCAAAACGTCGCCGCAGCCATGGCGCAGCTCTACAGTTCCGACATCATCCTTGCCGACCTGGATTTGCCGTTCGGAAGTGCTGCGCTCGGCTTCAATATCGAGAAGGCGCATGGCGGCATGGCGCAGGCCATGCTGGACGCCACGCGCCTGGACGACGGATTGTTCGAGCGCCTCTTGACCAAATGCGGCGAGCATATGAGCGTCCTGACCGCTCCGGCCAGCCTGGAGGCATGCTACGACCACGACGCGAGCTCGTTCGAGCGCTTGCTCGATGTCGCGCGATCGAACGTTCCCTTCGTCGCACTCGACGTGCCCCATGTCTGGGCGTCGTGGGCGAAGAAAACCTTGCTCGAGGTCGACGAAGTCGTGATCACGGCCACCCCGGATCTCGTCAGCCTCCGCAACGCCAAGAATCTGATCGATATCCTGAGGCAGGGCCGTCCCAACGACGCGCCGCCGAAACTCGTGCTCAACCAGATCGGCGTTCCCAAACGGGCGGAAATTAAGCCGGGTCAGTTCGCCGACGCGCTCCGCCTCGAACCGATTGCCAGCATCCGCTTCGAGCCGGCGACTTTCAGCGCCGCGGCCAACAGCGGCCGGATGATCGCCGACGGTGCGGCCAAATCGGCCGTGGCAAAGTCTTTTGCCACCGTTGCCCAGGCGATCTCGGGGCGCTCGAGCCTCGCCACGAACAGAACGGGCCGCTTCGCCTTCAAGCGCCTTTGGGGCAACTGATGGCCGCTCGGGGTTCCCTGCGGCGCTTGGCACGCGACGACGATGGCGCGGTTGCGATCGAATTCGCGCTGGTCGGCTCGACCTTCCTGCTGCTGGTATGCATGACCTTCGAACTCGGCCTGATGCTGTTCACCCAATCGGTTCTCAACGACGCCGCGCGCGATGGCGCGCGGCTCATCCGCGTCGGACAGGCAAGCACGAGCGACATTTTCATCGCCAAGGTCTGTGCCAAGGTCGGAGCTCTTGTCCCGTCCTGCACCACCGCCCTGACGTATAACGTACAGGCGGCCGCCTCTTTCAGTTCGCTCTCGACCGGTGGAGCGCTGAACAATCAATACAATCCCGGCTCCTCGGGGCAGGACGTCGTAGCGGAGGTCGGCTATACCCGGGCCACCATCATCCCCTGGACGTCGACTTATCTGCGCAGCGCCAATCTGCAGGTCGCAACGGTCGCTTTTCAGAACGATCCCTACTGATGCGCGCCCGGCTTCCCCGATGGCACCGATTGGCCGCCAACCAGGAGGGGACGGCGGCGCTCGAATTCGCCCTCATCCTGCCCATCATGGTCGCCCTGTTCATGGGCATATTCGAGGTGTCATGCGCCGTCGGCGCCGGCATGCGCCTGAACGCGGCCGCCCAGTCGATGGCGGACATGCTGGCGCAGCAGGCCAATGTAAGCGTTGCCGAGAGCGCCAATTTCTGCTCGGGGGCGAAGATGACAATGTATCCGCTGGCTGGAACCTCGCTCAAGATCGCCGTCGCCAGCGTCACCCGCGGTGCCTCGTCGGTGACGCTCGACTGGACCGACACCGTCTGCGGCAACGCTACAGCCATCGCCAATCCCACCACCCTTGCCCCGTTATTGACGCCCAACGTCAACGACAGCGTCGTCATCGTCCAGGCAACCTTCGCCTATACCTCGCCGATCAGCTACGTGCTGGCCGCAGCCTACGCGCTCACCTCGACCGCTTACGCCCGGCCTCGCAACGTTACAACCGTATCCCATAGTTGACGCGATGAGAGCCCGCATGCGCCTCATCGATCGCTTCGCAAACGACAGCCGAGGCTCGGTTGCCCTGATCTTCGGACTGATGTTGGTGCCGCTCGTGGTGGCGGCCGGCGTCGGTATCGACTACGCGCGCGCGGCCAAACTGCGCACCGCCGTGCAGAGTACCGTCGATTCGGCGGCTCTCGCCGGCGCATCGGCATATTCGAATCCATCGTTTGCAACCACCGCTCAGACACTCGCCGGCAACTATGTGACCAATGGCACCAATGCGCTGCTTTCGCAGATAACGCTCGGCACCACCACCGTCACGCCTGGTACTTTGACCTCAGGCAGCAATGTCACGGCCTACACCATGAGCGTGAGCGTGAGCGCGACCGTGCCGACCACGCTCATGGCACTCTTCACCAGCACGATGACCATTCACGCCTCGGCGACGGCGAAGAACCCGATCGTCACGGCAACCGTCGGTCTGTCGGGCTGGAAAAGCTCCGCCTGCGACACCAACACCGTCTATTGGTACCCCGTCCCTTCTGACAACAGCATACCGCCGCAGTCGTCGATGACACAGATGTTCACCAACTCCGGCGGCACCAATCCAACATCGATACCGATCTCGATCTCGGCCAGTCAGAAGATCGGCTTCGCCTTCAAGAACGTCACCGGCGGTCAATGCGGCTACGGCAGCAACCAGTATGGTGGCGCGCAAGGCAGTACCCACTGGTTCTATTCGAGCCAGTCGCCCCCCAATGGCAGTGCCTATGGCTCGACCGCGACCAAGGATTGCAGTCTGCAGACCCTCAAGGGAACGACCGACAAGCACGGCGTTGTGAGCTTCCCAACCCCCAAGGTGCAGTGCTTCACCTCGGCGTCCAAGCCGACGATGGCGTCGGTCCTGACCAATGCAGCGCCAAGCTGTGCCAGTCTTAACGGCTCCAGCTACCAATACGTCTGGAACGACATGGGCGGCACTACCGACGATCAGGATTACAACGACGGCGTCTACACTTACTCCTGCACCGGCGGCTCGGGCAGCGGCAACGGCACCAGCACCACCGGCGTCGTGCTCACCAACTAAGCGCGCTAGAATGCGCCCAGGCGCGGCGCCCTTGGACGCCCGCACGTGGCCTAGGCCACTCCGCTTAGACGGAGGTCGGCTGCCCTAGAGCATCAAGCTGAATGGTCCAGACCCCGGTTTTGGCCGATACGGAGTGCACCGCCAACCAGGACGGCCTCGCCAGCAGAACCCCGTAAAATAGGACTTTGTCCCATGCGCCGCCCGATCACCCCCTTTACCCAAGACGAAACAGGCGCCGCCGCCATCGAGTACGGCCTGATCGCGGCCGTGATCGCCGTCACAACCGTCACCGCAGTGACGACCCTCGGCACCAAGCTCAGCAACACCTTCAACGCGGTCGCCAACAAGCTCTGAGACAGAGCGCCCCGGAGGACGATTCCATGTTTGGCAGGCGAAGCGAAGTCGACGAACTCCTGCTCGAAGTGCAACAGGCGTCCAAATCGACACCGCAGCCGAAACCTGTTGCACTTCGGGCCGCCGCTCCGGCCGAGAAGCCCCGCGACGGAGGAAAGACCGACGAGTACTACGATCTCAAGCGGCGGATCTTCGGCTTCCTGATCGAGATCATCGATGTCTCGCAGCTCACCAAGATGGACCACGAACAGGCGCGCGCCGAGATCCGCGACGTCGTAAGCGAAGTCGTCGCCGCCAAGAAGGCGGTAATATCGACCGCCGAGCAGGAGGAATTGCTCGAGGACATCTGCAACGACGTGCTCGGTTATGGCCCGTTGCAGCCGCTGCTCATGCGCGACGACATCACCGACATCATGGTGAACGGCAGCGACCCGATCTTCATCGAAGTAAAAGGCAAGGTGATAGAGACCGACATCCGCTTCCGCGACAATACCCAGCTCCTGAACGTGTGCCAGCGGATCGTGGGTCAGGTTGGCCGGCGGGTCGACGAGTCGTCGCCGATCTGCGACGCCCGCCTGGCGGACGGCTCGCGCGTCAACGTGATCGCGCCGCCGCTGGCGATCGATGGCGCGATCCTGACCATCCGCAAGTTCAGGAAGGACAAGCTCACCCTCGATCAATTGACCGAGTTCGGCGCCATCTCGCCGGCCGGCGCCCAGATCCTGAAGATCATCGGCAAGATCCGCTGCAATGTCGTCATTTCCGGCGGCACAGGCTCTGGAAAAACCACGCTGCTCAACTGCCTGACAAACTACATCGAACCGGACGAGCGTATCATCACCTGCGAGGATACTGCCGAACTGCAACTGCAGCAGCCCCACGTCGTGCGCCTCGAGACCCGGCCACCCAATCTCGAGGGCGTTGGCCAGATAACGATGCGCGATCTCGTCCGCAACTGCCTGCGCATGCGGCCCGAGCGCATCATTGTCGGTGAAGTTCGCGGTCCGGAAGCGTTCGATTTGTTGCAGGCCATGAACACCGGCCACGACGGCTCGATGGGCACGCTGCACGCGAACTCACCCCGCGAGGCAATCTCACGGCTCGAGTCGATGATCATGACTGGCGGCCTCGCGCTGCCGTCGAGGACGATCCGCGAAATGATCTGCTCGTCGGTCGACGTGATCGTGCAGACGCAGCGCCTGCGCGACGGATCGCGCCGCATCACCCACATCACCGAGATCATGGGCATGGAGGGCGACGTCCCGATTACACAGGACCTGTTCGTCTACGACATTCTTGGCGAAGCCGCAGACGGCTCGCTGGTCGGCAGCCATCGGTCGACCGGAATCGGCCATCCGCGCTTCTGGGACCGTGCGCGTTACTACGGCGAAGAAAAGAAGCTCGCCGCCGCGCTGGTCGCTCCGCTCGACGCCGCGGCGTAGAAGAATTATGAACGCCTTCCCCTACGTCATTTTCCTGCTCAGTGCAGGCAGCGTCGGCGGGCTCCTGCTCGCCGCCCTGTATCCGCAGTTCGGTCACGGCACCCCGTTCGACCGCAAGATCGCCGTGATTGCCGGCAGGTCTGGTCCTGCGGCCCGGCCGTCGGACGGAGCCAGCGCCAGCACGCGTAAGCGCACCGTCGAGGAGACGTTGCTCGAGGCAGACGAGTTGCAGAAGGCCAAATCTCGGAAGCGGTACAAGGCATCCCTTCTCATGCGCCTGCGCCAGGCCGACATCGCCTGGACCAAGAACGTCTATTACCTGATCTGCCTCGCCGTCACGGCGACGTCGCTACTGATAACGTTCATTGCTTTCGGTTGGGGCGTTCTTCCGGCGGTCGGATGCAGCCTGTCCAGCGGCCTGCTCTTGCCCCACTTCTACGTTGGGTTCAGGCACCGCAAACGCCTCAAGCGTTTCCGCGCCGAGTTCCCCAACGCTATCGATGTGATCGTGCGCGGCATCAAGTCGGGCCTGCCGGTCGGCGACTGCCTGAAGATCGTTGCCGCGGAATCGCAGGAGCCCGTCAAAAGCGAATTCAAGACGCTGGTGGAAGACCAGACGCTCGGCATGCCGCTGGCCGACGCCGTGCAGCGCCTGCCCAATCGCATGCCGCTGGCGGAGGCCAACTTCTTTGCCGTTGCGATCCTGGTGCAGAGTCGCTCGGGCGGAAATCTTGCGGAAATTCTCACCAATTTGTCGAAGGTCTTGCGCGAACGCAAGAAACTGCAAGCCAAGGTCGCGGCGATGAGTGCCGAAGCCAAGGCATCCGCAGGCATTATCGGCTCTCTGCCGATCATCGTCACGGGGCTGCTCTATCTGACCAGCCCCGGGTACATCACCATCCTCTTCACGTCATTGACCGGCAACATCGTCCTGTCCGTGAGCGGCCTCTGGATGCTCCTCGGCGTGGTGGTCATGCGTCAGATGATCAACTTCGACTTCTGAAGGGAATCCGATGTTTCCGAGCATCCTCACCGCCAATGCCGATCTGTTCGTTGCCCTCTCGGCGGCAATGGCGACGATCGGGGTTATCATCGCCGTGGCATGGCCCTATCTCGTGCCCGATCCCTTCGGCGCCCGCGTGGCCCGGATCGGCACCGTCAGGGATGCGAGCAAGTCTCGTATCCCAGGCGGCAACGCACTTGCGCTCACGACAAGGCCCAAGCAGTTCTTCAAGAGCATCTTCGACCGGATGAACCTTGCCAATCAGGCAGAGGACGGCGAAGTGACGAAGAAACTGCGGATGGCCGGCTATCGAGGGCAAGGCCCGGTCGTGACGTATCTCTCGATCCGCCTGCTGATGCCGCCAGCGTTGTTTGCGGTCGCCCTGTTCTATGTCTATGTCGTGCTACAGTTGCCGCACCCGTTCTTCGTCAAGTTCGGGATTGCCGTTGGCGCCGCATGCATCGGTTATTTCCTGCCGTCACTCTTTCTCAGCAACAGGATTTCAAAGCGCCAGAAGGCCTTTCGCCGCGCCTGGCCGGACGCCCTCGATCTCGTCCTGATCTGCGTCGAAGCCGGCATGAGCATCGAACGCGCGTTCCAGAAGGTGTCGGATGAAATCGGCCTGCAGTCCGCCGTCGTCGCCGAGGAACTCAGCCTCACGACCGCCGAGCTGTCCCATTTTCCAGAACGCCGGAAGGCCTACGAGAACCTTGCCCTGCGCGTCGGGCTCGACAGCGTAAATGCCGTGGTGACCAGTCTCATTCAGGCGGAGAAGTACGGAACTTCCCTCGGCCAGGCGCTGCGGGTGCTTGCCCAGGAAAGCCGCGATGGGCGCATGGCCGAAGCCGAAAAGAAAGCCGCCGGGCTGCCGCCCAAACTCACGGTACCGATGATCATGTTCTTTCTGCCCGTTCTGTTCGCCGTGATCATTACGCCCGCCGCAATCCAGATCTCGACCGCCCTAAAGTAATTCCTTTTTCAGACAGGAAAATGGATATGCCCTCCCTCATTCTGGTTATCGAAGACGACCTTGAGTTGCGCAGCGAGATTGTCGAGTTTCTCACCCGCCGCCAGCATAACGTCACAGGGTGCGCGACACTGGCGGAAGCGGCAATCGCTCTCGACGCAATGACCCCTCACGCGGTCCTCTCGGACATCAACTTGCCCGACGGCGATGGCGTGACCTTCTGCATGACCAATGCCCAGAGATTTCCGGACGCCCACTGGCTGCTGATGTCGGGCAACGACGATCTGGTGCGCCTCGGTGGCCAGCTCAAGACGAAGACCGGCGACAGCTCGGCCTTCGCGATTGTCGAGAAGCCGGTGCCGTTGCGCCTGCTCGAACGCTTCATCGGTGGCATCCCGTCGGCCTCGGCGCAAAGCGGACCGGTCACCGCGGTTCAGGCCTAGACGTCACTGCCTAGGTCGTTGGTCTACTCGACTAAGTCACCAAGCCGAATATCACCTATCGGGCGATGGGCGCATAAAGAACACGACGCTTGCATCCACTGATTCAAGTTGGAGCCAATCATGACCGCACCCAAGACAGGCGTCATTCTCGTCGTCGACGATGAACCGGACATTCTCTCGGAGCTCAGCGACTATTTGCGTCGCCGCGGTGAAAGCGTCATATCCGCCTCGTCTTATAGCGCGGCCGTCCGCGAGTTCACGGAAAATGCCCAGTCGATCGCACTCGTTCTCACCGACGTACGCATGCCCGACGGCAACGGAGTCGACCTCGCCCGCCTGGTGATCAAGCAGTCGTCCGCGCGCTGCCCGTGCATGCTGATGACGGGCCATCTCGACCAGGCCGGGCTGGGCGTCGATCTGGAAGCGGTCGGCGTCACGATCTACGACAAGCCGTTCGGCCTTTCGGCGATACATGCCTCGGTCAAGTCCGTGATTGCGGGATGGCCTCTTCGACCGCCCATGACGCCCAACGTCGATCCGCAGCCGGTCGACAAACATCGCGCAGAGGCCGCGGCATGCGCGTCCGCTCTGCGGGGTATTCCAGGCAATTCGGCCGGTTAAGGAGACCCTATGCTGCACGCGCTGACATCGGGCACGCCCGATCCCCTGGCTGCCTTGACCGCGAAGCTTCGACGTATCGTCGGAAACATCCTGGGCAGCCGTAGACGAGACGCGCGCGTCGTCGGTCTTGTCGGCATTTGCCTGATCGCGCTGATCGGAATGTCTTCCTGGTATTTGCGTGCGCAGACTCGCGAGGTCGCGCAGGTGGCGGCTGAAAAGCACGTCGAGCAACTGGCTAAAACGGCCTCGTATCAACTCGCCGCGAAGCTGACCATGATCGACCACGCCATGCGGTACGCGGAGGGAAACATTCGCGAGACCGGCGGTCCGGAACGGCTTGCCGAACTCGGAGCGGCCGGCCATCTCTCCATACCAAGCGTCGACCACTTTTCCTTCAGCCGCCGCGACGGCGAGATGGTGTTCGATTCGGTGAACCCGACAACCGCGGGGAAGACCCTCAATGCGAGCAAGCGCGAATTCTTCCGCATCCATCTCGATCGGCCGGGAGTGACGACCTACGTCGTCCGGCCCATCGAGAGCCGCCTGACAGGCGAAATGCTGCTTCCCATATCGCGTGCCGTGCGGGGGGCCGACGGCGGATTTATCGGCGTGGTCTCTGCCATGATCGACGTCCCATCGCTCGGTAGCATGTGGAACGATGTCGGTCTGGGCCCAGCGGACAGGATTGACTTGATAGGTGACGACAGCAAAATCTGGCTCAGCTGGCCTCGATCGTCGAGCAATCCTGTCCTCGACAAAGACATGGCAACAGTTTCGATATATCGCATTGCAGCCATCCATCCTCTCGCCGATTGGCCGCTCAAGATTGCTGCCGGCATCGATCAACAGGCGGTGGACAGGGAAATCGGCCCGACCCAAAAAGGCATAGTGATTTCGACCATCGTGGCCTCGCTGCTGATCGCGTGGTTCTGCCTGATGCTGTCGAGGCGCACCCAGCAGGCGGCCGACGAACGCGACACAGCCAACGCGATGCGAACTCATATGCTGGCTGCGATCGATGCCGTGCCGGTAGAGTTCATCGAGTACGACCGCGATCGGCGGTTGGTCCTGGCCAATCAGGCGTCGCGCAATGCCAGTCCCTGGCGTGCGCCGGGCGCGGCCAGTGGCAGGACGATCGACGAAGTTATGGCGACCTACACCGAGCACTTCGCGACCGCCGAGACCGCTGGGGCATGGAATACATGGGTCCGCCAGACGATCGCAAATTTCGACAGCTGCGGCGTTGCCGATACCCATCGGCCGGACGGTCAATGGCGGCGCTCCTATGTAAGCGACATGCCCACCGGCGGCCGGATGGTGGTCCGAGTCGATATTACCGAAACCAAGCTCCGTGAGGAGCAGCTCGCGGCCGAGATGGAACGTCTCAACTCCGTGTTCCAGTCGACCGGCGCGGCCATCCTGCTGCTGGATCGCGCGGGATTCGTCGTCCTGGCCAACCAGTCTTCGGTCGATATGCACGGAATGAAAGATGCCAAAATTGTCGGCTTGCCTTATTCGGAACTGAACTTTGCGGGCCTCGATCCCGCCATCCTGACACACTGGCAGGCCAAACCATTGACGGAACGTCTCAAACCCACGGAGTTCGAATGCAGTTTGCCGGGAACGGACGGCGAGCGACGCATTTTGCGCTTTACCGCCAACCCGATCCAGGACGATGGCGGACAGCTGAGCTACATCGTCCTGATCGGCGTCGATGACACGCAGCGACGCAAGGCCGAAGTCCGGCTGTTCGATTCTTCCCGGCTGGCGAACCTCGGCGAGATGGCGACGGGTATCGCCCATGAAATCAACCAGCCGCTGGCCGTGATCCGCCTCGCCGCCGAAAGCCTGCGCGAGGAACTCGACTCGCCCGAGGCGAAGGCCGTGCCGCCTGACCTTGCCGACTTCATCATTTCCAAGCTCGAGCGCATCACCGGCCAGACCGAACGGGCCTCCGCCATCATCCGCGACCTGCGCACAGTCGCTCGCAAGCCGGTTGGAAACCTTCAACCTTTCGATCTCGCCGATGCCGTCCGTGTCAGCAGCGAGCTGTTGCGCGAGCAGCTCAGGCTTGTGCGTGTCGATTTCAAGGTGGATGTGCCCACACCCGGTCCCATGGTGCTCGGCGAGGCCAGCCGTATCCAGCAGGTCCTTATCAACCTGGTGATGAACGCGCGTGACGCTCTCTGCGATCGTGGCGGGCCGGAACCGGTCGGCCTGGTCGGGAGCATCGTGGTGCGCGTCGCCGCCGATCCGGCAGGTTGCAGCGCCGTACTGACAATCGAAGACGACGGCCCGGGCATTCCGGCCAAGGTCCTGCCGCGCCTGTTCGAGCCATTTTTCACCACCAAGCCGGTCGGCAAGGGCACCGGCCTTGGCCTGTCGATCAGCAGCGAAATCGTGCGCCGAATGAACGGCGAAATCTCCGCCGAGAACCGCGACTCCGGCGGCGCGCGCTTCCGCATCGTCCTGCCGCTCTTGCCGTCGGCCGCCGCAACTGTGCAACAGTCGTCCGGATCAATGAATATAAACTGAATCAGGTGAAATGACCGTGGTCGCTTCCCCACGCCCTCCCGTCGCGCACAGCCGACTCGCCGCCGAACGTGCGCGGCTTCAGTTCACCAACGGCGCGGTGATGATGCAAGCCATGGCACCACGGTTCGAAGGCGAGATGGAACAGCTCCGCGCTATCTTCCAGTCGAAGGGCGCATACTTTCTCATCCTCGATCGCGACGAACGAGTTGTCCTCGTGAATGAGCCGTTGCGCAGTCTGCGCGGCTATGGCGACCGCGACATGGCCGGCTCGCCCTATCGTGCCCATAGTCATGCCGCGCTCGGCCCGGAGATTGTCGAGCGCTGGCAGGCGGCCTCGGGTCCCGAGCGGCTGGAGCCGGTGGAATATGAGGGCAAATCCATCGACGCGGCGGGCAAACCGAGAATCATCAAGACGACGGCGACGCCTGTCCAGGACGACTCCGGCCGGTTGCGCTACATCGTCCTGATCGGCGTCGACGACACACACCGTCGCCAAGCCGAAATCCGGCTATTCGATTCGGCGCGCCTGGCCAACCTTGGCGAAATGGCATCGGGTATTGCTCACGAGATCAATCAGCCGCTGGCCGTGATTCGCATGGCTGCCGAAAGTTTGCGCGAAGAGCTCGATGACCCAAGAGCCGAAGCCGACCCCGCGACACTGCTTGCGTACGCAAGAGCCAAACTCGATCGCATCATGGGGCAGACCGAGCGTGCGGCAGATATCATCCGTGAATTGCGAACAGTGACACGCAAGCCCACCAATGACAGTCGGCCCTTCAATTTGGCCGATGTCGCGCGTGCCAGCGCGGTCCTCCTGCAAGAGCAGCTTCGAGCCCTGCGCATCGATCTCGTTCTTCACCTGCCGTCCGATTCCGGCCCTTTTGCGCTAGGTGAGGCAAGCCGATTGCAACAGGTTGTCATGAACATGACGCTTAATGCCCGCGACGCGATTCTTGAGCGCGCGGATGCGGCGCCGCAGGGTGCCATAGGTCGGATCGATCTGCGGGTAACCCAGGACGTCGCCGCCGGTCAGGCTGTCTTCGCGATTGAAGACGACGGGCCCGGCCTGCCGGAGAGCGTGCGAGCCCGCCTGTTCGAGCCGTTCTTCACGACCAAACCGCCGGGCAAGGGCACAGGCCTTGGCCTGTCAATCGGTTACGACATCGTGCGCCGCATTGGCGGAGAGATTTCCGCCGAAAATCGGCTGGAAGGCGGAGCGCGCTTTCGAATCGGTCTACCAATGGTCGCGTCCGAGACAAGCGATACTGTGCCGGTCGAACAGGAAGCCTGCGCCCTGCGCCAGGTCGCACCGGCTAACTACTGACGACAGGGCAGACTTCATCCAACCATGCCTTTGCCTCCGCGACTTCGAGGAAGATCTGAAAAGGCCGACCAGCGGTGGCGTATTGAGCGAACGTGCCGGCCACCTCCTGCGCGAGTTCGGAAGTAGCAACGATTGCGAGTGGACCGATGGTGCTACTCTGGGCATAAGCTCTGATTTTCGAGCCTGCCGCTTTTATTTCGGCAAGGCCGAAATCAATTGATGCGTATCTCATGTCGAAGATTTTGCGGTAGGGCATCGCCCCCATGGCCTCGACTTCGGCAAGATAGTTACTCATATCTTCCGGCTGGGCCTCGCCCGAGGCCGTTGCAATGACGAGTCTCTGCTCGTGAGAAACCGTCAAATGGATAGCCAAATCGATCTCCTAACGACCGTGGAGCGCCGAATGCTTCCATGCTTGGTCGCGGTTGGGTGGACACCTCGGCAACACCTGCCAGCGGCTGCGCTAATGGCGCTAATCGGCCTTCGGTCTTTCGATGGCCGGGCCTTGACCGTCCAATGCCCGCCGTACAGCTTGCGCAAGATCGATCTTGCGGAACGGTTTGCTTAGCAGCGCGATACCCGGCTCGAGACGTCCGTCATGGACGAGGACATCCTCAGCATAGCCCGACATGAACAATATGTGCGTTTCAGGCCACCGGCGTGCCACTTCATCGGCCAACGCCTTGCCGTTCAGCGGGCCGGGCATGACAACATCGGTCAACACCAAGTCGAGGGGACGCGCGGAAGCTTCGAAAGCGGCAAGGCCGGCGGCGCCATCAATTGCTGAGGTAACCGCATAGCCCAAGCTCTGCAACTGCCGCACGACAACGTCGCGAACCCTCGCTTCGTCCTCGACAACGAGAATCTCTTCACGGCCTCGTGGCATCGCACCGGCAATAGGCTTGTCCATTTCGACGTGAACCGCTTCGCAGCAAGGCAAGTACATCGTGATCGTCGTACCGTAGCCAACTACGCTTTTGATCCGAATGTGGCCTTTGGACTGCTTGATAAATCCATGAACCATGCTGAGCCCAAGGCCGGTTCCCTTTCCTACCTCCTTGGTCGTGAAGAACGGCTCGAACACCCTGGCCAATGTTTCCGGTGGAATGCCGGTGCCGGCATCGGTAACGGAAAGTATTCCATAGGCACCCGCGGTCAATTCAAGGTCGTCGGCAATAGAGGCTTCATCTGGTGTGTGAGCGCGAGTTTCAATGAGAAGCCGGCCGCCCGAGGGCATCGCGTCACGAGCATTGACGCACAGATTGACCAGTGCGTTTTCGAGCTGTCCACGATCGACTTGAACCGGACATAAATCATCGCCGAGGACTGACTCAATCTCGATTTGGGCGCCGAGCGTTCGACGCAGCAGCTTTCCGGTGGCGACGACTAGGTCGTTGATGTCAGTACGCTGAGGGCGCAGCGGCAGCTTATGGGAGAAGGCCAACAGGCTACGCGTAAGATCGGTGGCTCTCTGGGTTGCCTTACCTATCTGTTCGATGCGCTCAAGCGCTTCCGGCGCGAGCTTGTGCTCCTCTTGAAGTGCGTCGGCATTTGCGAGGATTATCATCAGGATATTGTTGAAGTCATGAGCGATACCACCCGTAAGCTGGCCGAGCGCCTCCATCTTCTGCGCCTGGTTGAGTTGGTTCTCGAGAACTCTCCGGCTGGTGATGTCGATCACGATGCCGCGCAAACCGATAATCTTTCCGTCCGCATCGAGTATGCTGCGCAGGTGGCACTCGGTGGAAAACAGCGTGCCGTCGCGTCGCCGGAATACGAGCTCGACGTCAGAGCCCTCGTTCCCGGTAACGGGATGCAAGAGCACGGCAGCACGATCGAGGGAATCGGCGCAAAGCTCTTGTATCTCGACCGCGGCCAGATTCTCGGTATCGCCGAACCCGAACATGCGTCGCGTCGTTCTGTTTGCCGTTACGATTAGGCCATCCGCTGTGGTTTCCAATACACCTACGGGAAGAGTGTCGACTAATGCGCGGTATTTCTCTTCAGAGACGCGCAGCTCGTTCATAGCCCGATTCCGCGCGGTCACGTCATAACCTGTCGCGAGCACGGCAGGATGGCCGCCGAACTCTATCAGATGAACCGTCTGGTCGACGTCGATGATGGATCCATCCTTCAAGCGATGGTGAAGCCCCGGAATCGAATGCATCGTGCCCGGTGCAAACTTCAGCCGCGCGGCGATCGCGACAGCTAAATCCGCCGCTGGATAAAGTTCATCGCTGCTCTTGGCCATGAACTCGGCGCGAGACCAACCATATCGATCAATGGTTGCCTGGTTAACGGCGAGAAACCGACGGGTGTCGCGATCCACAACCACCGTCGGGAAGGGTGTGGCATCGAACAACATTTGGTAGCGGGCCTCTGTCTCCTGTAGCTTCATATCACTGGCATGGCGCTCCGTGATATCCTGGCATGTCCCAACGGCGCGGACGGGCTTGCCGGTTTGATCGAGATAGGTCTGCCAGCGCTCCACGACGACCTTGATGCGGCCATCTGCCATGAGCAGTCGGTGCTGAATCGCGCATACTTCTCGCGTCCCGGATGACCGCACAAAGGCTTCGCTAACAGACGCCCGATCGTCGGGATGCACAAACGTGAGAAATCGCTCATGTGTGGGCACAAACTCTTTTCGACTAGTCTCGAATATTCTAAATGTTTCTGCCGACCAAGTTATGGCGAGGGTCGCAAGGTCTGTCTCCCAGCTACCAATTTTAGCCACAGCCTGAGCCGCGACAAGCTTCTCATGCTCTTTCCTCAACGCCAATTCTGGCAGTTTACGGTCGGTGATGTTGGTGTGATTCACGATGACGCCATCTCGGCGACGCCCGCTGAGAGGCAAGACATTCAGGTGGAACCAACGCTGTTCCGTCGGCGAATCACAACAATATTCGAGGTCAAAACCATCGACCTCCTGGTTCAGGACTGCGCGAACGCCGTTTGCGACTTGCCTTGCCTCATCCGCATTCCCATTCTGCGCCGCGTTACATATGGCGAGGTAGTTTTGTCCGATGGCGATGTTTTTACTCACCAACGCGAACTCGCCGTCGAACGTCCGCCACGGTTCGTTCACAGAGACAATTGTTCCTTGTCCGTCGAGCAGGGCGATTTGCGCGGGCAGGGCATCGAGGATTATCTCGTATGCATCCGCCAGCCGCTCCCAAGAACCCGCGCCGTGTTCAGCAGCTCCCATCACTCAAATCCTGCCGAGCAGGACGAGAATGAGCACGATGACCGACACCACTCCTATACCGCCCATCGAACGGTGTCCGTACCCGTAGCCTCGGCCAAAGTCGCGAATCCGCCCGGCAGGATGATGACGGGAATAATGAGAAGGATCATGCCGACAGTCATTGCCCATTCTCCGTTCAGAAGGTCTGTCCCTCAAGTTGTTCCCGTTTGATAGACCTCACGGACACAAGCAGCATGAGGCGTCATCCGAACGCGCAAAAGCGCATTGACATGTGGTGACTGGACTTGGGCAGTTACCTTGAGACACCACATCAATACGCGAGGACTCGTCATTGATGAGTCACGGCAAGACGCGCGCATATCAAGAGCTATACGCACAAAAGAGAAGCGAAGTCTGTTCCGTATTGACCAGATTGATGAGCCTTGTCGAGCTCTTGAGACGTTGGGCATCGAATTGGCCAAAGTGTTTGGCAAGCCGCCGCTGAGCTTCCCGTTTGCTGCCCCCCCAATATAGCCAAGGCAACGGATTGAAGACTCCTGATGGGAGGGCCGGTCCCTGACCTACCGACGCTATGGACGCAGTCGAAGCCGCAATCCGTCTGGAAATCGCTACGGGAATTGAGTGTCTGCCAACGAAGCCATCGCAGAACGGTGGTCGGAGACCGGATCGTGAAGGGCCGCGCGCCTTCTACCTAGCGTCTTTAATCTTTGGCCGTTTTTGAATACACACGTCGCTTCGCCAAAGTTCTAGCGCCCTGCCGTCCATGTACTTAACGGCCTCTAGCTTGTTGCGGGCCGAGAAGCGCCATCGCGACTAGTTAGTGCTGCCACCTAACGGGCTTGAAGTAATCTTGCGGGCGCCAGACGGCGGATACTAGGTCCGCCCGAAGTCGCTCAATGTCGCGACGTCATTTGCGTATTCGGCGCCGTCCCCAACACCGTCCCCGGTATGGTCATCTTGGCGATTGGTTCAACAGCTTCTTCCCGTGAGCACGAGCCCGCAACCGCGCATGCCTTAGCTTGCGCGTCCGAATCGTTTGCGCGGCAGGCCCGCAATGAATCGATCGACAGAAACTCTTGTTATCAGCGTACGCCGGCCCACCTTCCGGGCATCTAACTCATCAATGACTTCGTAGACTCGCGTCCGGGAAAACCCGGTATAGGCCGTGAGTTGCTTTATCGTTAGGAGAGCGGGGACAAGAGTCGTGAGTAGTGAAGCGAGCTGCCGGTCGGTACCTTTAATTGAAGTCATGATTGCGCCTACTGTTCTAGTGACGAGCGACACCCTGTCGATCGAACTAGGTCATATTGAGACACTTTCGCTTTTGAGGGACTGTTACGGGCCTATCCTATCTATAGCCGGCGGTGCGCCACAGCGCGATAAGCGCCTGACGCCTGAGAGCGTCGGCACAAGGATCGAATTCCTGCCCAGCTCTCTAAATGCTGGATAGCGGTGGGACACCCAATTCAGCAACCGGTTGACGCATAGCGCGCCACGCCGGCACGCCAAGCCAGGAGAGCGACGCCCAAAAAGGCAAACCCTGCCAGCGACGTCAGCGGCAATATCCCGCCGGTGCACCTCGCGGATCTGGCGCTTCAGAATGGCGATAATAGGCGACGCAGGCCCGAAGCCCACCGAACGTGAGGACATTTGCAATGGAACTAATTTAACGCTTCTCCCGCAGGCTACTGCCTTCCCCTTGCCTCGCCGCCTGCCGCATCTACCCCCGCCCCGGGGCGCCCTAAGCCCGTCGGGGAGCGGGGCCTGGCTCCTGCCTGCTTCGACCATGACGCCACAGGCCTGCGCGCGGACCGGCGGCCTTCGGCCGCCTGCAAGAAACAAACCTGTCGCACCATCCGGTGCAACAGTTTGTCTCTTGCTCCGTGCTCGTCCTGTGGCTGGGTCTACGCAACGGCAAGAGCCATAGAATACCCCACTCTCTGCCGACAACGGGATCAGCACCTCGCGCACAGGGCAGTTGTATGCCGACGCATCGCGCCGGAAATCACACTAGCCTTTTCCAGGTTAAAGCCCCTCCTCGACTTCACCGTTTTTGCTGGTGGCGACTTGGCGGCCGTCCTGCTCTTCATTTCAGCGCCGGCCCAATGCGCGTTGGCGGTGGGTGCAGGAGACTAAGGGTAACCACGACCGCGCCGCCACCAATTGGAGCCACTCGAGGGCTGCATGGCTCGAGCTCGGTAAGTGATGGCCAGATGTCGAGCCCACTTCCGCCGGTGGCACCGAACGAATAGCGGCCTGCAAGTTTGTAAGGTGTGGTCTGCGGCCGCTCCCGTCTCTTTCGGCTCGGGGTACTTTGGCCTGAGTTCCCAATCGGCGAGAGCTCTGCTTCCAAGAATGCCGTGGTTCTGTTGATCAGTATTTCCCGCCGATCGCGCGCCAAACCACACTCGCCTCCAACTCCGCCTTGACGGCTCGTTGCCAGGGAGGGAACAGGCTCAGGAATTCCCGAAGGGCGCGGTACCGCGTTGCCAGTTGGCAACGCCCGCGCAAAGTGAATGGCACCACCCAACCTGCTGTCGATTCCGGACCTCAGCCGTCGCTGGATCTACACCAGAGAGGGCATCCGTCGCCTTGTGGCGCGCGATAGTCTGTTCCCAGCGCCGACCGCCACGATCAGCCGAGGTATGCGGCGACGCACCCGTCTGTGGGAACTCCACGACATCGAGGTCTACGAACGGACTCGTCTCCATCTCACTGGTGCCGACGAACAGCGTCGGCGCCAGAAACCGCATCTCGGCAATATCGCCCGCCAGGGCGGACAAGGCCGACGGTAACCGTGGCCGTCTGCCACTTTGCCCTGCAGGCGATCAGCCGCGGCAAAGGCCGATCGGCGATTGCGGCGGCCGCTTACCGCAGCGGCACGGCCCTCACCAACGAGGCGACCGGCAAGCGCCATGACTACTCTCGGCGCGTCCGTTCGGGGGAGATCGATCCGGCAGAGACCGGCATTCTCGTGCCCGACGGCGTCGCCACAGAGTGGGCCCTCGACCGCAATCAACTCTGGAACGCCGCCGAGCGGGCCGAGCGTCGCAAGGATTCGCGGGTCGCGACGGAGATCCTTTTGGCGCTTCCCGCCGAACTGGACCGCGCCCAGCGCCGGGCACTGACGACCCAATACGCGCAACTGCTGGCCGACCGCTACGGCGTTGCGGTGGATTACGCCATCCACGCTCCCGGCACGGCGGGCGACCAGCGCAACCACCATGCCCATTTGCTGATGACGACGCGTTTGATCCGCGCCCAGGGGCTGGGCGAGCGCAGCGCGCTGGAGCACAACGAAGACAAGCGCAAGGCGCTCGGGCTGCTACGGCGCGGCGCGGAAATCCGCAATCTCCGCGAGGAGTGGGCGCAAATGGCCAACCAAACGCTCGAGTGGGCCGGCCAGGAAGCGCGCCTCGATCCGCGCAGTTACCGCGACCGGGGCATCGACCTCGTGCCGCAACCGAAGAAAGGCCCGGCCGGGAACGGGCTGCAACGTCGCTTTATCGTGCCCGACATGCTGTCGATCAGTCCTGAGACCCAGGCACTCAATGCCGAGTTGATCCGAGCCAACCCCGGACAGTTGCTACGCTTGCTGGGCGACAGCCAGTCCATCTTCACCCGCCAGGAAATCGCCCAGACGCTCGATCGTTATGTAAGCGACCACGAGAAATTCCAGATCTGCCTGGCCGCCGTCATGGCGTGCCCTGAGCTTTTGGCATTGCCGTCCCGTCGGGATCGCCAAACGCTGACGCTGCCGGACGGCAAGCAAGTCGAGCTGCCGGCGAAGTACACGCTCAATTCTACCGCCGATCTCGAATGGAAGCTGCTGGCCGATGCGCTCGCGCTGGCGAGCACCCGCACCCTCGGACCGCAGACGAACCGCGGCCTCACGGCCGAGACAGTGGCGATCGCGGTGGCAACCCTGGCCGAGCGGGACGGCATAGAGCTCAGTCCCTCGCAGTGGGGTGCTCTGGAGCATGTGACGGGGGCGGAGTCGTTGTCGGCGATCGTCGGGGTCGCCGGTGCCGGCAAGAGCACCCTTCTCAAAGCGGCAAGGCTTGGCTGGGAACGTGAGGGGTATCGGGTATTCGGGGCCGCGACCGCCGGCAAAGCGGCCCAGGGCCTTGCCCAGTCTTCGGGCATTCGCAGCAACACCATCGCGTCGTTGATCCTCTCCTGGGATAGGGGCGCCGCCCGCCTCACGCCGCGCGACGTGCTGGTCATCGACGAGGCGGGCATGATCGACAGCAAGACCATGGCGCGGTTGGTCTCCGAGGTCCGCGGGGCGGGAGCCAAGATCGTGCTGGTCGGCGACCCCGAACAGCTGCCGACGATCGGTGCCGGCGCGCCTTTCCGTGCGCTGATCGAACGGATCGAGCCGGCCAGGCTTTTGGAAGTTCGCCGGCAATCGCTGGAATGGCAGCGAGCGGCCACTGTGGCTTTTGCCCAATCGCGAACCGCCGACGCCCTGCAGGCATATGCGGCCGAGGGCCGGATTCGGCTAGAAGCCGATCCCGTGGCGCGCACCATCGAACTGTTCCTGGGGAGCTACGCCAGGCCAGGCACCCAGGCGGCGCTTGCTCATACCAATGCCGACGTGTCGGCGCTGAATGACGGCATTCGGACCGGCCTGAAGCGCATCCGCGTGCTCGCGGGACAAGGGGACCTCTATCAGTGCCGCTCCGGACCGCGCGAGTTCGTCTCCGGCGACCGGATTACTTTGCTGCGCAATGCACGGCTACGCGCAGCCGACGGAAGGGGCGTCGTGGAGGTTCGCAATGGCCAGCTCGGCAGTGTGATGCGCACCGATCGCGAGGCGCTCTATGTCCAGATCGACGAGGGCAGCACGGTGCGGGTGCCGCTTCGGGACTACCCCGACGTCGACCACGGTTACGCGCTCACGGTCCACAAGACCCAGGGCGCCACGCTCGATCGGGTCTTTGCCCTGGAAAGCGCCGGCATGGACCGCAACCTGCTCTACGTGGCGATGTCGCGTCATCGCGAGGACTGCCTGCTGATCGCCGACAAGGCCTCTCACAAGGACGTGGAAGGACTCATCCGCTCCCTGGCACGCCGCCACAACGTCAAGGAGATGACCCTCGACTATGAAGGCCCTGGCCTGGCGGCGGCGGAGCGGGCCTGGGTCGCAGCCGAAGCCGAACGCCGCCGTAGCCCCGAACTCGAGCAGCTGCGGTCGCTGCACGCGACCGCCGACTATGAGGCCCGTCGCGAAACCTTCGGCCTCAGTTCGGCCGAGATTGCAGCCCTGGCGGCCCACTATCGGCCGCCACCGCTGGCCGGCGTCCTGGCGGCCGACGCGGCCCTGTCGAACCTAGATCGCCAGCTCGAGGAAACGCGCGGCGGCCGTGCCAACCCAGAAGTACTGACTCGTCTGGGCGTCGCCCGAGAGCGCCGCGAGCGTCAGGTGACGATGGAGTACGACCAGCGCTGGCGGGCAGACACGCTGCGCGTGGCCGCGTTGATGCGCCATGAAGCGGCGGCGATCGCCCACGAGCGCCAAGCCGCGGCCGCCATGCCGAGCCTGCTGCGGTACGAGGGGCGGCCGACGGCGATCTTCAATCGAGCGGAATGGGCACTGGCCAGTGACACGCTTGTGCGAACGCGAGACCGACAGCGGGCTTACCGGACCTTATGCGACGTGCTCGCGCGCCGTCGACCGGCTCCGCCGGATTTTGCCCGCGACATGCGGACCGAGATCGCAGGCCTGGAGCAGCCACGGCCTACCGTAGTCGACAAGTCTCCACGGCCGCGCCGCGAGCGGCAGATCTTTGTGCCTCCGCCGTTCGTCCGGTCGCCCATCGTCGGGCAACCAAGCCCGCGACGCACGCTGCAGCAGTACGACGCGGCGGTGGACCGATTCATCAACAGCGATCAGTTCCGCGCGACGCCGGTCGGCCCCGAGTATCACCGGGAAATCGCCGCGCGTGCCGAAGTGCGCACACAGAGCGGCCGACGGCGCGCGCGCGAACGACAGGCCGCGGTGCTCCCAGACACATCGCAGCACAGGGCCTTTGCCGCTCGCGGTTATGCGAGCTTCGGCACGAAAGGCCAAGTATCGATCGGCACCAGCATGGTGGCCACCGTCGAGGCCCTGCAGGCGGCAGCACCGCATCTTTTGGACACCAGCGAAGCCGGTCGCGCCGCCAAGGCGGTGTTCGGCCTGATCGGCCGATACAATGAAGGTCGCGCAACCAATGGCGAGCTCGACCAAATCGTCAAGGACATGATCTTTGCAACGCCGCCGGCAACACATCATCGGCGCACCGGCCATCTTTTGTCCGGAGGCAAGCAAGCGTCCGATCGATGGGCCAAGGCGACGGCCTCTGCGCGCGAATTGCTGACCACCGTCCACGACCTTGATCTTCAAATTGATCTCGAGCGACGGATTCAAGGAACGCCTCGGTCGAGCCGAAGCCTCGACCGCTGACAATCTTAAGCAGGTTAGCGGCTTCCGATAAGCGCAAAGGCGTGGGCGACTGTTGCAACACTTGGTGCCCAAGGTTAATCTTG
>JBEPUH010000038.1:0-41757 GCA_041691635.1 Hyphomicrobiales bacterium | reverse complement strand
ACCGAGGACGAGAAGATCGCCATCGCCCGCAAGCACCTGATCGCCAAGCAGATCGAGGCGAACGGGCTGAAGGAGGGCGAGCTCGACATCCATGACGATGCCGTGCGCGATCTCGTGCGCTACTACACGCGCGAGGCCGGCGTTCGCAACCTGGAGCGCGAGATCGCCAACCTGGCGCGCAAGTCGGTCAAGGAGATCCTCATGAAGGGGACCGCCAAGGTGAAGATCGGCGCCAAGAACCTAGACAAGTTCGCCGGTGTCCGTCGCTTCCGCTACGGCGAGGCCGAGCTCGAGGATCTGGTCGGCATCACGACGGGTCTTGCGTGGACCGAGGTCGGCGGCGAACTGCTGCAGATCGAGGCCGTGCTGGTCCCGGGCCGTGGCCGCGTCACCGTCACCGGCAAGCTTGGCGACGTGATGCAGGAGTCGGTGCAGGCGGCCAACGCCTACGTCCGCTCCCGCGCCGCGGGCTTCGGCATCAGGCAGACGATCTTCGAGAAGCGCGACATCCACGTGCACGTGCCGGAAGGCGCCACGCCCAAGGATGGCCCGTCGGCGGGTGTCGGCATGATCACCTCGATCGTGTCGGCCCTCACAGGCATCGCGGTGCGCAAGGATGTCGCCATGACCGGCGAGATCAGCCTGCGCGGCCGGGTCATGCCGATCGGTGGTCTCAAGGAGAAGCTGCTGGCGGCGTTGCGCGGCGGTCTCAAGACCGTGCTCATTCCCAAGGAGAACGAGCGCGACCTGCCGGAGATTCCCGACAACGTGAAGAAGGGGCTAGAGATCGTGCCGGTGGCGACGGTCGACGAGGTCCTGGCGCGCGCACTGGTGAAGCCGCTGGTCCCGATCGAGTGGACCAACGACCTCGATCCGGTGGTCAAGAAGCCGGAAGGCCCGGAAGTCGTCGTCGCGCACTAGGTCGCTGTCAGACAGCGACCAAACGACCCAAAGTCAGACAAAGCCCCGGAGCGATCCGGGGCTTTGCCATGTCTGGAACCCCTATTGGGAGCGGGAAGAAGGGATGTCTGGACACAAAATGTGGTGATCGACGTTGCGCCCTTTTCCGGTCGCCCTTACACTTCAGTCTGCCGGATCATGTAGAGGCTCGCCGTGAACAAGAACGATTTGATCGCCGCCGTTGCTGCTTCAACCAACCTCTCAAAATCCGATGCGGCAAATGCGGTCGCCTCGATTCTGACCGTGATCACCAAGTCCCTGAAGAAGAAGGACAAGGTCCTGCTGGTGGGCTTCGGCACTTTCCAAGTGTCGCGCCGCAAGGCGGGCGAGGGCCGCAATCCGCAGACCGGCGAGAAGATCAAGATTCCGGCCGCCAACGTGCCGCGTTTCAAGGCCAGCAAAGCCCTCAAGGACGCCATAAACTAGATCGTTCGATGGTGAATGGTGGGCGATGACGGGATCGAACCGCCGACCAGTCCCGTGTAAAGGGAATGCTCTACCGCTGAGCTAATCGCCCGCCGCGCGTGGTAGCACGCAGCGGCGAGGCCGCGCCACCATTTCGCAGGTAGTGGGAAAGCTCTGATTTTTCGGGCACTTACGAACCGTTCGCGACTGCGGCAAGCTTGACACCCCAAAGGGGGTCCTTTATCTCTCCGCGCGCCGTTTGGGGCTTTTGCGGGCGTAGTTCAGTTGGTTAGAACGCCGGCCTGTCACGCCGGAGGTCGCGGGTTCGAGTCCCGTCGCTCGCGCCAGCCCAAACGCTGGCAACCCAACGGGGGGGGGAAGGGGTGACGATGGAAGCTCTTCTAAGCGAATACCTTCCGATCCTGATCTTCCTCGGCCTGGCCCTCGGCTTGGTCGCAGCCATGCTGGGTGGCTCCTACCTGATCGCCAAGCAGAATCCGAACTCCGAGAAGCTGTCGCCGTTCGAGTGCGGTTTTGCCCCGTTCGACGACGCGCGCGGCCAGTTCGACGTTCGTTTCTATCTGGTGGCCATCCTCTTCATCATCTTCGACCTCGAGGTGGCGTTTCTCTTCCCGTGGGCGGTGGCGCTGGGCGACATTGGCCTGTTCGGCTTCTGGTCGATGATGCTGTTCCTCGGCATCCTGACGATCGGGTTCATCTACGAGTGGCGCAAGGGAGCCTTGGAATGGGAGTGATCCAGCCCAAGCCGAACGCGGCCGCGGAAGCGGCGCTGTCGCGGGCGCTGAACGACGAATTGGCCGACAAGGGCTTCGTCGTCGCCCAGCTCGACAAGCTGATCACCTGGGCGCGCACCGGTTCGATGTGGGGCCTGACCTTCGGTCTGGCCTGCTGCGGCGTCGAGATGATCCATTGCTGGATGAGCCGCTACGACCTCGACCGCTTTGGCTTTGCACCAATGCCGAGCCCGCGCTCGGCCGACGTCATGATCGTGGCCGGCACGCTCACCAACAAGATGGCTCCGGCCTTGCGCAAGGTCTACGACCAGATGGCCGAGCCGCGCTACGTGATCTCGATGGGCTCGTGCGCCAACGGCGGCGGGTACTATCACTACAGCTATTCCGTCGTGCGCGGCTGCGACCGCATCGTGCCGGTCGACATCTACGTGCCGGGCTGCCCGCCGACCGCCGAGGCGTTGCTCTATGGCGTGCTGCAGCTCCAGAAGAAGGTCCGCCGTACCGGAACGCTGGTCCGGTAATGGAGGATCTCGGCAAGCATATCGTCGAAGCAAGCAGCGCCACGACCGGCATGTCGGTCCGCCTCGGCGAGCTGATGCTGGAGACGACGTCCGACAAGGTGCTCGCGCTGCTGACCTTCCTGCGCGACGATCCCAAGTGCCTGTTCAAGCAGCTCATCGACATCTGCGGCGTCGACTGGCCCGAGAGGCCCAAGCGCTTCGACGTCGTCTACAACCTGCTCAGCCTCAAGAACAACCAGCGTGTCCGCGTGAAGGTGCAGACCGATGAGACGACGCCGGTGCCGTCGGTCGAGCCGGTCTACAAGTCGGCCGGCTGGTTCGAGCGCGAGGCCTACGACCTCTACGGCATCTGGTTCTCCGACCATCCCGATCTGCGCCGCATCCTCACCGACTACGGGTTCGAGGGGCATCCGATGCGCAAGGACTTCCCGCTGACCGGCTTCGTCGAGCTGCGCTGGGACGACACGCAGAAACGCGTGGTCTACGAGCCGGTGAAGCTGCAGCAGGAGTTCCGCCGCTTCGACTTCCTGAGCCCGTGGGAAGGCGGCATCCCGCACGTGCTGCCCGGCGACGAAAAAGCGACCAAGAGCTGACATGTCCGACGTCGAGATCAAGACACTGACGATGAATTTCGGGCCGCAGCATCCGGCGGCCCACGGCGTGCTGCGCCTGGTCGTCGAGATGGACGGCGAGATCGTCGAACGCTGCGACCCGCACATCGGCCTGCTGCACCGCGGCACCGAGAAGCTGATCGAGTACAAGAGCTACCTGCAGGCGGTGCCGTACTTCGACCGGCTCGACTACGTCTCGCCGATGAACCAGGAGCACGCTTACGCGCTCGCGGTCGAGAAGCTGCTCGGCATCACGGCACCCGAGCGAGCGCAGTACATCCGCGTGCTGTTCTCCGAGATCACGCGCATCCTCAACCACCTGCTGAACGTGACCACGTTTGCCATGGACGTCGGCGCCTTGACCCCGCCGCTGTGGGGCTTCGAGCAGCGCGAGTTGCTGATGGAATACTACGAGGGCGTGTCGGGCTCGCGCATGCACGCGGCCTACTTCCGTCCGGGCGGCGTCCACCAGGATCTGCCGGCCGGCATGCTCGATTCCATGGACGCGTGGATCAAGCAGTTCTATCCGTTCCTCAAGGACATCGAAGTGTTGCTGGAAGAAAATCGTATCTTCCGCATGCGCACCGTCGATATCGGCACGGTTAGCGCCGAGGACGCGATCGCGTGGGGCTTTTCGGGCCCGATGATCCGCGCCTCGGGCCTGGCGTGGGATCTGCGCAAGTCGCAGCCCTACGATGTCTACGAGCGCATGGATTTCGACATCCCGATCGGCCACACCGGCGATTGCTTCGCGCGCTACCTCGTGCGCATCGAGGAGATGGTCCAGAGCACCCGCATCATGGAGCAGTGCGTGAAGGCGCTGCGCACCGTGGGCGGCCCGGTCCGCGTCGATGACCGCAAGATAGCGCCGCCGCGCCGCTCCGAGATGAAGGGCTCGATGGAGGCGCTGATCCATCACTTCAAGCTCTACACCGAAGGCTACAAGGTGCCGGCCGGCGAGACCTACACCGCCGTCGAGGCACCGAAGGGCGAGTTCGGCGTCTACCTCGTGTCCGACGGCACCAACAAGCCCTACCGCTGCAAGATCCGCGCGCCGGGTTTCCCGCACCTGCAGGCGCTCGACATGATGACCAGGGGCCACCAGCTCGCCGACATGTCGGCGAACATCGGTTCGCTCGACATCGTGTTCGGCGAGATCGACCGCTAGGAGACGATGAGATGGCGATGATCACCGCCGATCCCAAGGACGTGCCGCAGGTCGGATCGTTCGCGTTCACGGCCGAGAACCTCGAGAAGGTCAAAGGTTTCATCGCGAACTATCCGGCGGGCCGGCAGGCGAGCGCCGTGATCAGCGTGCTCGATCTCGCGCAGCGCCAACAGGGCTGGCTGCCGCGGGTGGCGATGAACGAGGTTGCGCGCATCCTCGATATGGCGGCGATCCGCGTCTACGAGATCGCGACCTTCTATACGATGTTCCAGCTCAAGCCGAAGGGGAAGTACCTGCTGCAGGTCTGCACCACGACGCCGTGCTGGCTGCGCGGCTCGGAGGCCATCATGAATGCCTGCACCGCGGCGGCCGACGGTACGACCTTCAGCGTACAGGAGGTCGAATGCCTGGGTGGCTGCGTGAACGCGCCGGTGGTGCAGATCAACGACGATTTCTATGAAGACCTCGACGAGGCCTCGCTGAAGAAGGTGCTCGACGCGTTCCGCCGCGGCGAGACACCGAAAGCGGGTCCGCAGATCAATCGCCAGACGTCCGCGCCCGAAGGCGGCGCCACCACATTGAAGGGTGAGTGAACATGCTCGCCGATAAAGACCGCATCTTCACCAACCTCTACGGCGCCCACGACTGGCGGCTCGAGGGCGCGCGCAAGCGCGGCGCCTGGGACAACACCAAGGCGATCCTCGACAAGGGCGGCGACTGGATCATCGACGAGATGAAGAAGTCGGGCCTGCGCGGCCGCGGCGGCGCGGGCTTCCCGACCGGCATGAAGTGGTCCTTCATGCCCAAGGAAGTGAAGGACCGGCCGCATTACCTCGTCGTCAACGCCGACGAATCCGAGCCCGGCACGTGCAAGGACCGCGACATCCTGCGCCACGACCCGCATCTGCTGATCGAAGGCTGCCTGATCGCGAGCTTCTCGATGAAGGCGCATGCCGCCTACATCTACGTGCGCGGCGAATTCTACAACGAGGCGCAGCACCTGATCGAAGCGGTCAAGGAGGCGCGCGCGGCCGGATTGATCGGCAAGGACGCCTGCGGCTCGGGATGGGATTTCGAGGTCTACGTCCATCGTGGCGCCGGCGCCTACATCTGCGGCGAGGAGACGGCACTGCTCGAGAGCCTCGAAGGCAAGAAGGGCATGCCGCGCCTCAAGCCGCCGTTCCCGGCGGGCTCCGGCCTCTACGGCTGCCCGTCGACGGTGAACAACGTCGAGTCGATCGCCGTGGCGCCGACCATCCTGCGCAAGGGTGCGCCGTGGTTCGCGGGCCTCGGTCGCCCGAACAACACCGGCACCAAGCTCTTTTGTATCTCCGGCCACGTGAACAAGCCGTGCAACGTGGAAGAGGAGATGGGCATCCCGCTCAAGGAACTGATCGAGAAGCATGCCGGCGGCGTGCGTGGCGGCTGGGACAATCTGCTGGCTGTGATCCCGGGTGGCGCTTCCGTCCCGCTGATTCCGAAGGATGTCTGCGACACGATGCTGATGGATTTCGACTCGCTGAAGAACGTGGGCACGGGTCTCGGTACGGCGGCAGTCATTGTCATGGACAAGTCGACGGACGTCGTGAAAGCCATCGCCCGGCTGTCGCAGTTCTACAAGCACGAGAGCTGCGGTCAGTGCACGCCGTGCCGCGAGGGCACCGGCTGGATGTGGCGCGTGATGGAACGCATGGTGACGGGCAATGCGCACATCGAGGAGATCGACGCGCTGCAGGACGTTACCAAGCAGGTCGAGGGCCATACGATCTGCGCACTGGGCGACGCCGCGGCGTGGCCGATCCAGGGGCTGATCAAGCATTTCCGGCCCGAGATGGAGCGCCGCATCCGCGCGCGCACCGAAAAGCTGGCGGCAGAGTAGGGGCGGGGAGCAGACGATGCCCACGATCAAGATCGACGGTAAGGAGATGGAGGTGCCAGCCGGCATCACCATCCTGCAGGCCTGCGAGATGGCCGGCATCGAGGTGCCGCGCTTCTGTTATCATGAGCGCCTGTCGATCGCCGGTAACTGCCGTATGTGCCTGGTCGAGGTGAAGCCCGGTCCACCCAAGCCGCAGGCGAGCTGCGCGCTGCCGGTGGCCGACAAGCAGGAGATCTTCACGACCACGCCGATGGTCCAGAAGGCCCGCAACGGCGTGATGGAATTCCTGCTGATCAACCATCCGCTCGACTGCCCGATCTGCGACCAGGGCGGCGAGTGCGACCTGCAGGACCAGGCGATGGCCTACGGCTTCGACCGCAGCCGCTATCTTGAGAACAAGCGCGCGGTGCCCGACAAGGAACTGGGGCCGCTGGTCAAGACGTCAATGAACCGCTGCATCCACTGCACGCGCTGCATTCGTTTTGCCACTGAAGTGGCGGGCGTGGAACAGTTGGGTGCGACGGGCCGCGGCGAGAGCATGGAAGTCACGACCTACGTCGAGCAGGCGCTGCAGACCGAGCTCGCCGGCAACCTGGTCGACCTCTGCCCGGTCGGCGCGCTGACCGCCAAGCCCTACGCCTTCGAGGCGCGCTCGTGGGAGATGCGCAAGACCGAATCGGTCGACGTGTTCGACGCCCTGGGTGCCAATATCCGCATCGACACGCGCGGCGGCCAGGTGATGCGCGTGCTGCCGCGCCTCAACGACGACGTGAACGAGGAGTGGATCTCCGACAAGACGCGCCACGCCATCGATGGCCTGCGCCACCAGCGGCTCGATCGGCCATATGTGCGGGTCAGGGGCAAGCTGGTCGCGGCGACGTGGGACGACGCCTTCGCCGCCATCGCCGCGAAACTGAAGCCGCTCGACGGCAAGAAGATCGCCGCCATCGCGGGCGACCAGTGCGACGCCGAATCGATGGTTGCACTCAAGGACCTGATGGCGGGGCTGGGCTCGCCCAACATCGACTGCCGTCAGGACGGCGCGAAACTCGAGGCTGGCGTGCGCGGCTCCTACATCTTCAACGCAGGCGTGAAGGGCATCGACCAAGCCGACGCGATCCTGCTGGTCGGCACCAATCCGCGCTGGGAGTCGGCGGTCCTGAATGCGCGCTTGCGCAAGCGCCACCTGTCGGGTCGCTGCGCCATCGCCAGCGTCGGCCCCGCGGTCGATCACACCTATCCGGTCGAGCGCCTGGGCGCCGGGCCCGCGACCCTGGCCGACATCGCGGCCGGCAAGGGCAGTTTCGCCGAGAAGCTCAAGGCCGCCAAGAATCCGCTGATCGTCGTCGGCATGGGCGCGCTTGCCCGCGAGGACGGCGCCGCCGTGCTCGCCCTGGCACGCAGCCTGGCCGTGGTCCGCGACGACTGGAACGGTTTTGCAGTGCTGCATACGGCGGCGAGCCGCGTCGGCGGTCTCGACCTCGGCCTGGTGCCGGGAGAGGGCGGCCGCGACGTGGCCGGCATCCTGGCCGGTGCGGCGTCGAAGGAAATCGAGGCGGTCTATCTGCTGGCCGCCGACGAGATCGACATGTCGAAGCTCGGCAAGGCCTTCGTGATCTACCAGGGCCACCACGGCGATGCCGGTGCCAACCGCGCCGACGTCATCCTGCCGGGCGCGGCCTATACCGAGAAGCCCGGCACCTATGTGAACACCGAAGGCCGGGTCCAGCAGGGCCAGCGCGCTTCCTATCCGCCGGGCGACGCCCGCGAGGATTGGGCGATCTTGCGCGCGCTGTCGGAGCGGCTGGGCAAGGCTCTGCCGTACGACACGCTCGACCAGGTGCGCGCGCGCCTCGTGGCAGTGAACAGGAATTTTGCCGCGCTCGAGCGGCAGGCACCCGGCGCCTGGGGCGCCTTCGGCACGGCGGGCACGGCGGGCGATGCGCCGTTCGTCTCGCCGATCGCCAACTTCTACATGACCGACCCTATCAGCCGCGCGTCGAAGACCATGGCCGAGTGCATGGCCTCGCGCAGCCAGCTTATGGCGGCGGAGTAGGGCATGTACGAGACGCTGCTCGACTTCTTCACGCACAACTGGCTCGGTCAGGGAATCGTCATCCTGGCGGAATGCCTGGCGGTCACCGTGCCGCTGCTGGTCGCCGTGGCCTACATGACCTACGTTGATCGCAAGGTGTGGGCGTCGATCCAGCTTCGCCGCGGTCCCAACGTGGTCGGCCCGTTCGGCTTGCTGCAGCCCTTCGCCGACGGGTTGAAGCTGATGCTCAAGGAAACGATCGTCCCGTCGAGCGCCAACGGCATCCTGTTCATCATCGCGCCGATGATCACCTTCCTGACGGCGCTGATCGCCTGGGCGGTCGTGCCGTTCGGGGACGGGCTGGTGATCTCCAACATTAATGTCGGCATCCTCTACCTGTTCGCGATCTCCTCTTTGGGCGTCTACGGCGTCATCATCGCCGGCTGGGCGTCCAATTCGAAGTACGCCTTCCTGGGCGCGCTGCGGTCGGCCGCGCAAATGGTGTCCTACGAAGTGTCGATCGGCTTCGTGCTGATCACCGTGCTGCTGTGCGTCGGCTCGCTCAACCTTAGCAAGGTGGTGCTCGCCCAGTCGGGCGGTTTCTGGCACTGGTACTTCCTGCCGCTCTTGCCGATGTTTGTGATCTACTTCGTCTCGTCGCTGGCGGAGACCAACCGCACGCCGTTCGACCTGCCGATGTCGGAGGCCGAGCTGGTGCAGGGCTTCCAGACCGAATACTCGTCGATGCCCTTCGCACTCTTCTTCCTCGGCGAATACGCCAACATGATTCTGTTGTCGGCGCTGGGTTCCGTGCTGTTCCTCGGCGGCTGGATGTCGCCCATTCCGTACGCGCCGTTCACCTATGTGCCGGGGGTGATCTGGTTCTGCCTCAAGATCGCGTTCCTGCTCTTTGTCTTCTCATGGACCAAGGGCACCTTGCCCCGCTACCGCTACGACCAGCTGATGCGACTGGGTTGGAAGGTGTTCCTGCCCGTGTCGCTGTTCTGGGTCGTCCTCACCGCCGCCGTGCTGCAGTTCGGCGGCTGGGTTCCGAAGATCTAGGGAGAACGCACCATGGCCTCTCTCGACCGCGTCGCCCGCTCGTTCCTCCTAACGGAGATCGTGTTGGGCTTCCTGCTCACCCTCAAGTACATGTTCAAGCCCAAGGTGACGGTGAACTATCCCTACGAGAAGGGGCCGCTCGGGCCGCGCTTCCGCGGCGAGCATGCGCTTCGCCGCTATCCCAACGGCGAGGAGCGCTGCATCGCGTGCAAGCTCTGTGAGGCGATCTGCCCGGCGCAGGCCATCACCATCGAGGCCGAGCCGCGTGACGACGGCAGCCGCCGCACCACGCGCTACGACATCGACATGACGAAGTGCATCTACTGCGGCTTCTGCCAGGAGGCCTGCCCGGTCGACGCCATCGTCGAGGGTCCGAACTTCGAGTTCTCCACGGAGACGCGCGAGGAGCTGATGTACAACAAGGACAAGCTGCTCGCGAACGGCGACCAGTGGGAAGGCGTGATCGCCGCCAACCTCCACGCCGACGCGGCGTACCGCTAGGCCGGACGGGGGAGAGGGCAGGACAATGATACTTCAGGCTTTGGCCTTCTACGTGTTCGCCGCGGTGACGATCGCCTCGGGTGCGATGGTTGTGATGTCGCGCAACCCGGTCTATTCGGTGCTTTTCCTGATCCTGGCGTTCTTCAACGCAGCGGGGTTGTTCGTGCTGATTGGGGCTGAGTTCGTGGCGATGATCCTGGTCATCGTCTACGTCGGCGCGGTCGCGGTGCTGTTCCTGTTCGTGGTCATGATGCTCGACATCAACATCGCCAAGCTACGCGAGGGCTTCCTCGAATACCTGCCGATCGGCGCGCTGATCGGCATCGTGCTGGCGGGCGAGATCCTGGTGGCACTCGGCGTCTTCGGCCACGTGCCGAGCACGCTGACCGCGCTTGGCGCCACCGGCCCCAAGGTGACGCAGATCGAGAACACACGGGCCATCGGCCAGGTACTCTATACACAGTACTTCTACCTCTTCCAGGTCGCCGGCGCGGTGCTGCTGGTCGCCATGATCGGCGCCATCGTGCTCACCTTGCGCAGCCGGCCCGGCGTGCGCCGCCAGAAGGTCGGCGATCAACTCTACCGGTCGAAGGACCAGACGATTTCGGTCGTCAAGGTTCCGTCGCGGGGAGGCGTGTGATGTGGACCATCGGCCTCGGCCATTACCTCTTCGTCTCGGCGGTGCTGTTCACCTTCGGCGTGTTCGGCATCTTCGTGAACCGCAAGAACGTCATCGTCATCCTGATGTGCGTCGAGCTGATGCTGCTGGCGGTGAACATCAACCTGGTGGCCTTCTCGGTCTTCCAGGGCAACGTCGTGGGCCAGATCTTCGCCATGCTGGTGCTGACAGTAGCCGCAGCCGAGGCCGCGATCGGGCTGGCGATCATCGTAGTCTACTTCCGCAATCGCGGCACGATCGAAGTCGAAGACATCAGTGCGATGAAGGGCTAGGGCGGAAAGCACCATGGATCTCGCCATCAAGCTCATCGTCTTCCTGCCGCTGGTTGCCGCTGCCGTCACCGGCCTGTTCTGCCGGGTGATCGGCGACAAGCCGGCCCAGGTCGTCACCTGTGCCGCGCTGCTGATCGCCGCCGCGCTGTCGATCTTCGTCTTCGTGCGGATTGGCTTCGGCCCCGAGGACGGCAAGATGTTCGTCGTGCGCCTGTTCTCTTGGTTCACCTCGGGCACCGTCGACGTCGCCTGGTCGCTGCGTGTCGACACGCTCACCGCCGTGATGCTGGTCGTGGTCACCGGCGTGTCGTCGATGGTCCACGTCTACTCGGTCGGCTACATGGCCGAGGACACCTCGATCCCGCGCTTCATGGCTTATCTCAGCCTGTTCACCTTCTTCATGCTGATGCTGGTGACGGCCGACAACCTGGTGCAGCTGTTCTTCGGCTGGGAGGGCGTCGGTCTCGCGTCCTACCTGCTGATCGGCTTCTGGTATGACAAGCCGTCGGCCAATGCCGCGGCGATGAAGGCCTTCATCGTCAACCGGGTCGGCGACTTCGGTTTTGCGCTTGGTATTTTCGCAGTGTGGATGCTGACCGGCAGCGTGGGCTTCAACGATATCTTCGCCAAGGCCCACGACATGTCGACGATGCACTTCATGTTCCTGGGCAAGGAAGTGCCCGCGCTCGAGACCGCCTGTCTGCTGCTGTTCGTCGGCGCCATGGGCAAGTCGGCGCAGCTTGGTCTGCACACCTGGCTGCCCGATGCGATGGAAGGCCCGACGCCGGTGTCGGCGCTGATCCATGCCGCGACCATGGTGACGGCGGGCGTGTTCATGGTCTGCCGGCTGTCGCCGCTGTTCGAGCTGGCGCCGGTCGCCTCGCAGGTGGTGACGCTTGTTGGCGCTGCAACGGCATTCTTTGCCGCCACGATCGGCCTCACCCAGTTCGACATTAAGCGCGTGATCGCCTATTCGACCTGCAGCCAGCTCGGTTACATGTTCTTCGCCGCCGGAGTCGGCGCCTATTCGGCCGCCATGTTTCACCTCATGACGCACGCCTTCTTCAAGGCGCTGCTGTTCCTGGGCTCGGGCTCGGTGATCCACTGCCTCCATCACGAGCAGGACATGCGCAAGATGGGCGGCGTGAAGGAGAAGGCGCCGCAGACTTTCATCCTGATGTGGATCGGCACTCTGGCGCTGGCCGGCATCGGTGTACCGATGATCTTCGGCCACGGCATTGGCTTCGCGGGTTTCCATTCCAAGGACGCGATCCTCGAGGGCGCGTTCGCCGCCCACTCGACCGTCGGCCAGATCGCCTATTGGCTGGGCATCGCCGGCGCCTTCATGACAGCGTTCTACTCGACGCGCCTGATGTTCATGACCTTCTACGGCAAGTACCGCGGCGATCACCACACCTGGGATCACGCCCACGAGTCGCCGATGGTCATGTTGATCCCACTCTACGTGCTGGCGACCGGCGCGGTGCTGGCGGGTTTCGTCGCCTATCCCTGGTTCGTCGGCGGCGACTGGGAGAATTTCTGGGGTCACGCGATCGCCGTCCATGCGACCGAGCACATCCTGCACGCCATGCACGAGATCCCGGAGTGGGCGGGCCTGCTGCCGCTGGTCATGGGCGTGAGCGGTATCGCGCTGAGCTACGTCTACTACATCGCGCGGCCCGATCTGCCGGCCAAGACCGCGGCCATGTTCCGGCCGATTTACACGTTCTTCTACAACAAGTGGTACTTCGACGAGCTCTACGAGGCGGTGTTCGTCCAGCCGGCGCTCGCCATCGGACGGCTGTTCTGGAAGAAGGGCGACGGCGCAATCATCGACGGACTCGGCCCCGACAACATCGCCGCGCGCTCGCTCAATTTCGCCGGCGTACTCAGCCGCTTCCAGAGCGGCTATCTCTATCAGTACGCGTTCATGATGCTGCTCGGCGTGGCCGCGCTCGTGACCTACTTTGTCGTGATGGTGAGGTAAGGTCCCGATGTCGAGCTGGCCGATCCTCTCCCTCGTCACGTTCCTGCCGCTGGTGGGCGCACTGTTTTGCCTGGTCGTCAACGGCCCCAAGGAGGCCGTCGACCGCAACTGCCGCAGCGCCGCGCTCATCACCTCGCTGGTGACGTTCGCGATCTCGCTGCTGCTGTGGGCGCGCTTCGATCCGACCAAGGCGTCGTTCCAGTTCGAAGAGAACCTCACCTGGGTGCCGGCTTTGCACATCGGCTACCACGTCGGCATCGACGGCATCTCGCTGTTCTTCGTGCTGTTGTCGACCCTGCTGACGCCGATCTGCATCCTCGCGTCCTGGGAATCTATCCAGGTCCGCGTCAAGGAATACATGATCGCGTTCCTCGTACTCGAGACCTTCATGGTCGGCATGTTCTGCGCGCTCGATCTGGCGCTGTTCTACGTCTTCTTCGAGGGCGTGCTGATCCCGATGTTCCTGATCATCGGCGTGTGGGGCGGCAAGCGGCGCGTCTATGCGGCTTTCAAGTTCTTCCTCTACACGCTGCTTGGTTCGGTGCTGATGCTGCTAGCGATCATCGCCATCTACTGGCAGGTCGGCACGACGGATCTTCCGACGGCTATGGAGAAGCTAAACCTGCCGTTCCAGTGGCAGTTCTGGCTGTGGCTGGCATTCTTCGCCTCGTTCGCCGTCAAGGTGCCGATGTGGCCGGTCCACACATGGTTGCCCGACGCCCATGTGGAGGCGCCGACGGCAGGCTCGGTGATCCTGGCCGGCGTGCTCCTGAAGATGGGCGGGTACGGCTTCATTCGCTTCTCGGTGCCGTTGATGCCGGAGGCGACGCAGTACTTCGCGCCACTGATGTTCGGGCTTTCGATCATCGCCATCATCTACACTTCGCTGGTGGCGCTGGTGCAGGAAGACATGAAGAAGCTGATCGCCTATTCGTCGGTCGCCCACATGGGCATCGTGACGCTCGGCATCTTCGTCATGAACACGCAGGGCGTCGAGGGCTCGATCTTCCAGATGCTGAGCCACGGCATCGTCTCTGCCGCGCTCTTCCTCTGCGTCGGCGTGGTCTACGACCGGCTGCATACGCGCGAAATCGCCGCCTACGGCGGCCTCGTCCATCGCATGCCGCGCTACGCCTTCACCTTCATGTTCTTCACCCTGGCGAGCGTCGGCCTGCCGGGTCTCTCGGGCTTCGTCGGCGAGTTCCTGGTGCTGATCGGCACCTTCAAGGCCAACACCTGGGTCGCATTCCTGGCGACGACCGGCATGATCCTGAGTGCGGCCTATGCGCTGTGGCTCTATCGCAAGATCATTTTCGGCGAGCTCACCAAGGACTCGTTGAAGGGCATGCTCGACATGAACCGCCGCGAGATCGCGGTGTTCCTGCCGCTCGTGCTGATCACCATCTGGATGGGTGTCTATCCCAATTCCTTCCTCGACCCGATCGCGCCGTCAGTCGACAAGCTGATCGGCGACTACAACGCGGCGATCAAGCTCGCCCACACCGCAGCCCTGCGGTAAGCGGCGGAGAGTGACGAACATGCCCATCGGTCTCGAATCCTGGACGCTGGCCCGGCCGGAAATCTTCCTCGCGGCGGCGACCTTCCTGCTGCTGCTCTACGGCGTTCTGCGCGGGGAGATCGCCACGGCGTTCATCTCGGTGGCGACCGCGGTGGTCCTGCTGGCCACGGCGGTGCTGCTGTTCGCGCCCTATCGCGAGGGCACGGCCTTCGCCGGACTGTTCATCACCGACCGGCTGACCACGACCATGAAGGCGCTGGTGCTGGTGGGGGCGGCTATCTCCGTGCTGATGTCGCGGGCCTACTTCGAGCAGGTCAAGGCCTGGCGCTTCGAGTATCCGATCCTGGTGGCGCTGGCCACGCTCGGCATGATGCTGATGATCTCGGCCAACGACCTGATGGCGCTCTACGTCGGATTAGAGCTGCAGTCGCTGGCGCTCTACGTTGTGGCGGCCTTCCATCGCGATTCGATTCGTTCGACCGAAGCCGGCCTCAAGTACTTCGTCCTGGGCTCGGTCGCCTCGGGCATGCTGCTATTCGGCGCCTCGCTGATCTACGGCTACTGCGGCGGCACGGCGTTCGTGCAGATCTCCAAGGCGCTGCTCGAAGGCAAGGGCATGGAGATCGGCGCCACGGTCGGCCTGGTGTTCGTGGTCGCGGGTCTCGCCTTCAAGATCTCGGCGGTGCCGTTCCACATGTGGACGCCCGACGTCTACGAAGGTGCGCCGACGCCGGTCACTGCGCTGTTTGCCGTGGCACCCAAGATCGCCGCCATCTCGCTGACCGTCTCGGTCCTGATGGGCCCGTTCCGGCCGCTGCTGGTGCAGTGGCAGCAGATCATCGTCGTGGCCTCGATCCTGTCGATGGCGCTCGGCGCCTTCGCTGCCCTTCGCCAGCCCAACATCAAGCGCCTGATGGCCTATTCGTCGATCGGCAACGTCGGCTACGTGCTGCTCGGCCTGGCCTCGGGCAGCGAGAAGGGCGTGCAGTCGGTCGTGTTCTATCTCGCCATCTACATGGTCATGACCCTGGGTGTCTTCGCCGTCATCCTGATGATGAAGCGCCGCGACGTCATGGTGGAGAGCATCTCCGACCTCGCGGGCCTCGGGAAGAGCCAGCCGATGATGGCCTTCGCCATGCTGATCTTCATGTTCTCGCTGGCCGGCATCCCGCCGCTCGCTGGTTTCTGGGGCAAGCTCTACATCTTCATGGCGGCGGTCGAGGCCAAGCTGTTCTGGCCGGCCGTGCTGGGCGTGCTGGCCTCGGTCGTGGCGTCCTATTACTACCTGCGCATCGTCAAGGTCATGTACTTCGACGAGCCGGTCGAGGCGCTCGACCAGCCGATGTTCGGCGTCAGCCGCGCGGTGTCGTTCGTCGCCGCCGTCCTGATCGCGGTCTTCTCCTTCGCGCCGCAGCCGCTCAGCCTGATCGCCGAGGCGGCGGCCAAGGGCCTGTTCCCGTGACATCCGCGCCCGTCCTGCCGGACGGGTGGAGGCTGGTCGCCTTTGGCAGCGTCGTCAGCACCAACGACGAAGCCGCGCGCCTTGCCGAAGCGGGCGCTCCCGAGGGCACTTTCGTGTGGGCGCGCGCCCAGACCGGCGGGCGCGGCCGGCGCGGGCGACACTGGGCCTCGCCGGTGGGCAATCTCTACTGCTCGACGATCCTGCGGCCGGAATGTCGCGCGCCGCGCGCCGCCGAGCTGGGTTTTTTGGCAGCTCTTGCCGTGGCCGACCTGGTGCGCGACGGGCGGGCGGTGCGGGTGAAGTGGCCGAACGACGTGCTGGTCGACGGCGGCAAGGTGGCGGGCATCCTGCCCGAGAGTTCGGTCGGCCAGGACGGCCATGTCGAGCATGTCGTGCTGGGCATCGGCCTCAATGTGACGTTCGCGCCCGACCTGCCGGAGATGCGCTATCCCGGCGCGACCTTGGGCGGTACGGTCGAGGCGGCGGTCGAGGCGCTCACGGCCGGCTTGGCGCACTGGCTGGCCGAATGGCGCCGCCGCGGCTTCGAGACGATCCGCGCCGGCTGGCTCGACCGGGCAGGGCCGCTCGGCGCCGAGGTCGACGTGAAGCTGGGCGAAGAACTGGTGCGCGGCGCTTTCGCCGGCATGGATCGCGAGGGTGCGTTGCTACTCGACACGCCGGCCGGTCTGCGCCGGATCGTGTCGGGCGAGCTGCTCGGCCGGACAGTGTGAAGGAGTAGGTTCGATGCTGCTTGCGATCGATGTCGGCAACACCAACTCGAAGTTCGCCGTGTTCGACGGCGACCGGCTGGTGTCGCAATTCCGCCTGCGCACCGAGGCCAAGCGCACGGCCGACGAATACGCCGCGTGGCTGACCCAGCTCATGCACCTGCAGGGCTTCGATCCGCAGTCGATCAAGGGCGCGATTCTGGCCAGCGTCGTGCCGCAGGTGAACCCCAACATCCGCCGCCTGTGCGAGAGCTACTTCAAGACGCGCCTGCTGATCGTCGGCGAGCCCGACTGCGAGCTCGGCATCAAGGTGTTGATCGACCGGCCGCAGGACGCTGGCCCCGACCGGCTGGTGGGCGTGATCGCCGGCTACAAGCGGCACGGCGGCCCGCTGATCACCGTCGACTTCGGTAGCGCCACGACCTTCGACCTCGCCGACAAGGACGGCAACTTCGTGGGCGGCGTGCTGGCGCCCGGCGTCGAGCTCACCATCGAATCGTTCTATCTGATGACGGCGCGCCTGCCGCGCATCCGCGTCGAGAAGCCCACGCACGTGATCGGCAAGGCCACGGTGCCGGCCATGCAGTCGGGCATCTTCTGGGGCTACGTCGGGCTGATCGAGAGCCTGATCAAGCGCATCAAGGCCGAGTACGGCCAGCCGATGAAGGTCGTGGTCACTGGCGGCCTCGCCACCGTGTTCAAGGACGAGATCGGCCTGTTCGACGCCATCGAGCCCGACCTGATGTCGCTCGGCCTCCTAGAGATATGGCGCCGCAACAACAAATGACATTTCCCTCGAACGACGAGCTGCTGTTCCTCGCCCTGGGCGGCGCGGGCGAGATCGGGATGAACCTCAATCTCTACGGTCATGCCGGCAAGTGGCTGATGCTCGACCTCGGCATCGCCTTCGGTGACGACAGTATGCCCGGCGTCGAGGTCATCATGCCCGATCCCGCCTTCATCGAGGAGCGCGCCAAGGATCTGGTCGGCATCGTGCTGACGCACGCCCACGAAGACCACCTGGGCGCCGTCGCCGACCTGTGGCCGCGTCTCAGGGCGCCGGTCTATGCCACGCCGTTCGCCGCCTCCGTCCTGCGCCGCAAGCTCGTGCAGGCCGGGCTGGTCGACGAGGTGTCGGTCACCGAGATCCCGTTGCGCGGGAAATTCAAGCTCGGGCCATTCGATCTCGAGATGATCACGATGACCCATTCGATTCTCGAGCCGAACGCGCTGACGGTGCGGACAAAATTCGGCACCATCTTCCACACCGGCGACTGGAAGATCGACCCCGAGCCGCTGCTCGGCGAGGTCACCGACGAGGAGACGCTGAAGCGCATCGGCGACGAGGGCGTGCTCGCCATGGTGTGCGACAGCACCAACGTCTTCGTCGAGGGTGAGGCGGGCTCCGAGGCCAAGGTGCGCAAGAACCTCAAGAACCTAGTGAAAGGACGCAAGGGACGCATCGCCGTCACTTGTTTCGCGTCCAATCTGGCCCGGGTCGAGAGCATCGCGCTGGCGGCCGTCGCCGCGGGGCGTCATCCCGTGCTGTCGGGGCCCGCGCTGCTGCGCATGGTCGAGTGTGCCCAGGAGTGTGGCTACATGCTTGATTTTCCCGAGCACATCAGCCCGCAGAACGGCGCCTATCTGCCGCGCGACAAGGTCCTCTACATCTGCACCGGCAGCCAGGGCGAGCCGCGCGCCTCGATGGCCAAGATCGCCAACGACGAGCACCGCGACCTCGTGCTCGAGGAGGGCGACACCGCGATCTTCTCCTCGCGGGTCATCCCGGGCAACGAACGCTCGGTGGGTCGCCTGCACAACGCGCTGATGGCGCGTGGCGTCGAGGTGATCACCGATCAGGACGCCGACATCCATGTTTCGGGCCATCCGGCGCGCGACGAGCTGGTGCAGGTCTATCAATGGGTCCGGCCGAGGATCGCGCTGCCGGTGCACGGCGAGGTCCGCCACATGGTCGAGCACGCCGCCCTGGCGCGCAAATGCCAGGTGCCGGAGACGATCGTGGCGCCCAACGGTACCCTGGTGCGGCTGGCCCCGGGGCCGGCCGAGATCATCGATCATGTCCATGCCGGCCGCCTGGCCCGCGACGGCGATGCCGTCGTGGCGCTCGAAAGCAACTCGCTGCGCGATCGACGCAAGATCCTATGGAACGGCGCGGCGGCGGCGACCCTGGTGATCGACGGCAAGGGCAGGGCCATGGCGCCGCCCAAGGTCTCCCTGCGTGGCATCGAGGACGAGGACGGCGCGCTCGCCAGGGCGGTTGTCGAGGGGCTGCTGGAGATGATGGCGGACCTGACGGCGGGCGAGCGGCGGGACGACAAGCGGATCGAGGAGGCGGCCCGCCAAGCCGTGCGCCGCGTCGTGCGCGCGCATCTCGGCAAGAAGCCGTTGACGGACGTGCATATCGTCCGCATCTAAAGACTTGAGGAGAGCTGGATGATCGGACGCCTGAACCACATCGCCATCGCCGTCCCGGACCTCGCCAAGGCCTCGGAACTCTACCGCACCGTCATGGGTGCCAAGGTGAGCGCGCCCAAGGCCCAGCCGGCGCACGGCGTCACCGTGGTGTTCGTCGAGCTGCCCAACACCAAGATCGAGCTGCTGCATCCGCTGGGCGAGAAGTCGCCGATCGCCAACTTCCTGGCGCGCAACGCCGACGGCGGCATCCACCACGTCTGTTACGAGGTCGAGGACATCTACGCCGCCCGCGACAAGCTCAAGGCCGGCGGCGCGCGGGTGCTGGGCGACGGTGAGCCCAAGAACGGTGCCCACGACAAGCCGGTGCTGTTCCTGCATCCCAAGGACTTCGCGGGCACCCTGATCGAACTCGAGCAGGTCTGAGGAGCATCCCATGGGCTGGGCGACCGGACTCATGGTCTATCTGGTGATCTGGTGGACAGTGCTGTTCACCGTGCTGCCGTGGGGCGTCCATCGGGTGAAGGATCCCGGGCGGGGACAGGACCGTGGCGCGCCGGAGACCCCGCAACTGCTGCGCAAGGCGATCATCACGTCGCTGGTCGCGGCGGTGCTGTGGATCGGCTTCTATTTCCTTCACCAGTCGGACCTGTTCGACTTCCGGAGCTGGGTCGAGAGCTATTAAACCAATCTCTCAAGAAGAGATTCTAAGTCCTTGAAATGAAAGACGGCGGGCTTTTGGCCCGCCGTCAATCTAACCCCCGAAACTCAGTAAGGCGGCTTATGCCGCTCTCCCTCCCTAAACTCAGGCCCGCGCCTAAGCCGCTGGCTGTGTACATGGCCGTTCTGACCTTGCCAAGACCTTTTCTTTCGATCGCCAGCCTTCGATCGAACAATTGTTATGAGTCAGCTCGTTCGCAGACACACAAACTTCCACACTGTCTCCGCGGTGATCATCCCGCGACGTAGTCGCCACGATCAAACAGCGACGTAGTCGCCACGATCAGACAGCGATGTAGATGTACTTGATGACGAACAGCACCGCGAGGGTGCCGACCGCGGGATGAATGTCGGAGAAGCGGCCGGCTACGAGCTTGATGGCGACGTAGGAGATGAAGCCGAAGGCGATGCCCTCGGCGATCGAGAAGGTGAATGGCATGGCGATTGCCGTGATTACGGCGGGCGCTGCCTCGGTCACGTCGTCCCATTCGACTTCGGTGAGGCCGCGCACCATCAGGCAGGCGACGTAGAGCAGCGCCGGCGCCGTGGCGTAGGGCGGGATCGACGTCGCCAGCGGCGAGATGAACAGTGCCAGCAGGAACAGCACGCCCACCGTCGCGGCGGTGAGACCGGTGCGGCCGCCGGCGCTGATACCCGAGGCGCTCTCGATGTAGCTGGTCGTGGTCGAGGTGCCGACGGCGGCGCCGATCATGGCGGCGGCGCTGTCCGAGATCAGGACGCGGTTCAGGCGCGGCACGGTTCCGTCGGGCCGCATGAAGCCGCCGCGATGGGCGAGCGCGATCAGGGTGCCGGTGTTGTCGAACAGGTCGACGAACAGGAAGGCGAAGACCACCGTGACCAGGCCGACCTTGAAGGCGCCGGCGAGGTCCATCTGCAGGAACACCGGCGCGATAGACGGCGGCATGTCGAAGATGTGCTTCAGCTCCTGCTGGCCGAAGGCGACCGAGACCGCCGTCACCGCCAGGATGCCGATGATCACGCCGCCCATGATCTTGCGGTACTCGAGCGCCACGATCAGCGCGAAGCCGAGCGTCGCCATGACCACCGGCCAGCTCGTGAGCTTGCCGTGCGTGACCAGGGTGGCCTCGTTGCCGACCACGATGCCGGCGTTCTTGAGCGCGATCAGGGCCAGGAAGAGGCCGATACCGGCGGCGATCGCCATCTTGAGCGACCGCGGGATGGCGTTGACGATCCACTCGCGGACCGGAAGCACGCTGATGATCAGGAAGAGGACGCCGGAGATGAAGACGCAGCCCAGTGCCACCTGCCAAGTGTAGCCCATGCCGCCAACGACACTGAAGGCGAAGTAGGCGTTGAGTCCCATGCCGGGCGCCAGTGCGATCGGGTAGTTGGCGACGAAGGCCATCAGGAAGCAGCCGATGGCGGCGGCCACACAGGTCGAGACGAACACGGCGTCGACCGGCATCTTGGCCATCCCGAGGATCTGCGGGTTGACGAAGATGATGTAGGCCATGGTGAGGAACGTGGTGATGCCGGCGATGACCTCGGTGCGTACCGTCGTCTTGTTTTCGCCGAGCTTGAATATCCGTTCGAGCATGCCCGTGTCTCCCCCGAGTGCGACGTCAATGTGCGGGTAGTGTGCGGGCAACCGCCTGTGCAAAACCAGCCGTACACCGTGCAAAGCGGGGCAGGTTTGCCATCCCAAGGCCCGTTCCCTACAGTCCGGCCACCTCCCGGAAAGACCCAGATCGAGGATCACGACCGCATGCGCATGAGCCAGTATTTCCTGCCGACGATGAAGGAAACGCCGTCGGAGGCGCAGATCGTGTCGCACCGCCTGATGCTGCGCGCCGGCCTGATCCGCCAGACCAGCGCCGGCATCTATGCCTGGCTGCCGCTCGGCCTGCGCGTGCTGCGCAACATCGAGAAGATCGTGCGCGAGGAGCAGGACGCCGCCGGCGCGCAGGAAGTGCTGATGCCGACCATCCAGTCGGCCGATCTGTGGCGCGAGAGCGGCCGCTACGACGCCTACGGCCCCGAGATGCTGCGCATCAAGGACCGCCACGACCGCGAGATGCTCTACGGCCCGACCAACGAGGAGATGATCACCGTTCTCTTCCGCGACGGCGTGAAGAGCTACCGCGACCTGCCGAAGAACCTCTATCATATCCAATGGAAGTTCCGTGACGAGGTCCGTCCGCGCTTCGGCGTGATGCGCGGCCGCGAGTTCCTGATGAAGGACAACTATTCCTTCGACATCGACAAGGCCGCCGCGATCCGTTCGTACAACAGGATGTTCGTGGCCTACCTGCGCACCTTCGCGCGCATGGGTCTAAAGGCGATCCCGATGCGCGCCGACACCGGCCCGATCGGCGGCGACCTCAGCCACGAGTTCATCATCCTGGCCGACACCGGCGAGAGCGCGGTGTTCTGCCACAAGGGCCTGGTCGACAAGGACATCCTCGGCCGCAAGGTCGACTACGCGGGCGACCTGCAGCCGCTGGTCACCGAATGGACCTCGCTCTACGCCGCGACCGACGACATGCACGACAAGGACGCCTTCGAGAAGATCCCCGAGGGCGAGCGATTGGCCGCGCGCGGCATCGAAGTCGGCCATATTTTCTACTTCGGGACCAAGTATTCCAAGCCGATGAAAGCCGAAGTGGCCGGACCCGGCGGCGAACAGATCACGGTCGAAATGGGCTCGTACGGCATCGGCGTGTCGCGTCTCGCCGGCGGCATCGTCGAAGCGAGCCACGACGATGCGGGAATCGTCTGGCCCGAATCGATCGCGCCGTTCAAGGTTGCCATCGTCAACCTGAAGCCCGACGACGGCGCGGTCGCCGGCGCCTGCGGCAAGCTCTACGACACGCTTGCCGCCCAGGGCGTCGAGGTGCTGCATGACGATCGCGACATGCGGCCCGGCGGCAAGTTCGCCGACATGGACCTGATCGGCATCCCCTGGCAGGTCATCGTCGGCCCCAAGGGCATCGCCGCCGGCAAGGTCGAGCTCAAGAACCGAAAGACCGGCGCGCGCGAGGAACTTCCGCTCGACCAGATCGTTGCCCGCTTCGGCTGATCCAGGAGTACGCCACCCATCATGGCTTTTGCCGCCGTCGAACGCCTGATCGCTTTCCGTTACCTGCGGGCGCGCCGCGAGGAGGGCTTCATCTCGGTGATCGCCGGGTTCTCGCTGGTCGGCATTGCGCTGGGTGTCGGCACCCTGATCGTCGTCATGGCGGTGATGAACGGCTTCCAGATCGAGATGCTGCGCCAGATGTCGGGCATCAGCGGCCAGCTCGGCGTCCAGGGCAGCGGCAACGGCCTCGAGATCACGCCCGACCTGATGGCCCGGTTGCGCGCAGTGCCGGGCGTTGCGAGCGCCACGCCGACGGCCGAGGGCCAAGTCATGGCGGTGAGCGGCGATGCCGCGCGCGGCGTGCTGCTGCGCGGCATGACGCCGGAGGATTTTCGCGCCCGCACGCCCTTGTCGGCGGCGATCGACGGCCCGCCGGGCGTGCGCGAGCGCTACCGCAGCCTGTGCCACGCCGACGACGACAGGCCGCTCGACTGGGGCAGCTTGAAGGACTTCGGCGACGACTCCTCGGTCGTGATCGGCCGGCGCCTGGCCGAGCTGATGCACCTCAAGGTCGGCGACCGCCTGCAGCTCGTATCGCCGGTGTCGATCGCCACCCCGCTTGGCGTCATGCCGCGCGCCTCGCTGGTCCAGGTCGGCGCGATTTTCTGCGCCGGCATGTACGACTACGATTCGAACTTCGTCTACGCGCCGCTGGCCGACGTGCAACGCCTGTTCGGAATGGGCGGGAAGGTGACGACGGTCGAGATCTTTCTCAAGGACGGCGCGCCGCTCGCCACGGAGCGGCGGCTGGTCACCGAGGCGGTCGGCGTCCAGGGCTGGGTGTTCGACTGGCTGCAGGCGAACTTCAGCTTCTTCGCCGCGGTGCAGGCGCAGACCAACGTCATGTTCCTGGTGCTGACCATGATCGTACTGGTCGCGGCCTTCAACATCGTGTCGAGCATGGTGATGCTGGTGCGCACCAAGACCGGCGACATCGCCATCCTGCGTACCATGGGCGCCACGAGCTCGGCGATCATGCGGCTCTTCCTGATCGACGGGCTTGCGATCGGCGGCGTCGGCACAGCGGTCGGCGTCGTGCTGGGGCTGGCCTTCGCCCACAATATCGAGGCGATCCGGCAGTGGCTGCAGCACACGTTCGGCCTCGTTCTGTTCGACGAGCGGCTCTACCTGCTGGCCGAGATGCCCTCGCACATCACGGCCTACGAGGTCGGCGCCATCGCCGGCATGGCGATGCTGTTCTCGCTCGCCGCCTCGCTCTATCCGGCGGCGCGCGCCGCCCAGCTCGACCCGGTGGAGGGCCTGCGCCGTGAGTGAGCGGGTGCCCGCCGTTGAGCGCTGGCTGGCCTGGCGCTATCTCGCCACGCGCCAGCGCGAGGGCTTCGTCTCCTTCATCGCCATCGTCTCGATGATCGGCGTGGCATTGGGCGTCGCCACGCTCATCGTCGTGCTCTCGGTGATGGGCGGATTCCGCGAGCAGCTGATCGGCCGCATCATCGGCATGAATGGCCACATCGTCGTCACGGCGCGCGACGGCATGCTGCAGACGACCCCGGAGCTGCTGGGGACGCTGCGCGCCGCGCCCGGGGTCAAGAACCTCCGGCTGACGCTGGAGCGGCAGGCGCTGGTCACCGCCAACGGCCAGACGCGTGGCGCCATCCTGCGCGGTGTCCGGCTCGAGGATCTGACTTCGCGTGACATCGTGACGAAGGGCATCGTCGAGGGCGAGCTTGGCGCCTTCGACGTCCGCCGCGGCGTGGTCATGGGCCAGCGGCTGCGGCAGGGGCTGAACCTGCGCGTCGGCGACACCCTGACGGTCGTCACCCAGAAGCTGGGCGAGGGCGGCGCGGTGGCACCGCGCTATTCCGAGTACGAGGTGCTCGCAACCTTCCTGACCAAGCGCTACGAGTTCGACTCGAGCCTGATCTTCGTGCCGCTCAGGATGCTGCAGGAAGACCTGGAATACGACCACCGCGCAGTGAGTTCGATCGACCTCGAGCTCGCCGATCCGGACACCGCGCCCGCCGTGGCGGCGGCGCTGCGGGCGTCGCTGAAGCGCGACGACCTCAAGATCGCCGACTGGCAGGCGCTCAACGCGCGCTTCATGGGCGCGCTGCAGGTCGAGCGGGTGATGATGTTCATCATCTTGAGCCTGATCGTGCTGGTCGCGGCGATGAACGTGGTCGCGAGCTTCACCATGCTGGTGCGCGTGAAGCGCGGCAACATTGCCATCCTGCGCACCATGGGCGCGGGCGCCGGCACCATCGTGCGCGCCTTCTTCATGGCCGCCGCCGGCGTCGGCCTGGTCGGTACCGGGGTAGGCGCCGCACTCGGCCTCTTCATCTGCGCCAACACCGCCGCGATCGGCCGCTGGCTCGGCAGCGTGACCTCGCCAGGCGCCGGCTCGGCCGAGGTCGATTTCGTGACCTCAATGCCTGCGCGCATCGATCCCGTCGAGGTGCTGTCGATCGTCGGCGTGGCGATCGTGCTGTCGCTGGCCGCCGCCGCCTATCCCGCCTGGCGCAGCGCCAAGGTTGAACCCGTCGAAGGACTGCGACATGAGTGATCAGAACCTTCCGCTTGCCCTCAACGGCATCGTGCGCACCTTCCACCAGGGCGACCGCCAACTCGACGTGCTGCGGGGCGTGACTATCGAGCTGCGCGCCGGCGAGATCGTGGCCCTCGTCGGCCAGTCGGGCAGCGGCAAGTCGACCATGCTGCACATCGCGGGGTTGCTGGAGCGCCCGACGAGCGGCGAGATCCTGATCGACGGCCGCGCGGTCAATGCGCTCGGCGATGGCCAGCGCACCGCGTTGCGCCGCAAGTTCCTGGGCTTCATCTACCAGTATCATCACCTGCTGCCGGAGTTCTCCGCGCTGGAGAACGTCATGCTGCCGCAGATGCTGAACGGCCTGTCGCGCAGCCAGGCGCGGGTGCGGGCGGCCGACCTGCTGGCAATGGTCCAGCTCAAGGATCGCGCCGACCATCGGCCGGGCCGGCTGTCGGGCGGCGAGCAGCAGCGCGTGGCCATCGCGCGCGCGGTGGCCAACGCGCCGCGGGTGCTGCTGGCCGACGAGCCGACCGGCAACCTCGATGCCGAGACGGCCGACGTCGTGTTCCGGCAATTGCTGACCCTGGTGCGCGAGACCGGGATGGCGGCGCTGATCGCCACCCACAATCCCGAGCTGGCCGCCCGCATGGACCGCACGGTTCACCTCAAGGACGGCGTTTTGTCAGCCTGACAGTCCACAAGAACACGCGCGATAGTAGCCCGTGGCCCTCGCCGATTTCATCCATCTCAAGGTCCGTTCCGCCTACTCGCTGACCGAGGGGGCGAACAAGGTCGACAAGGTCGTGGCGCTCGCCAAGGAGCAGGCCATGCCCGCCGTCGCGATCACCGATCGCGGCAACCTGTTCGGCGCGCTTGAGTTCGCGCAATACGCCTCCAAGGCCGGCATTCAGCCGATCATCGGCTGCGACCTCGCCATCCGCCGCGAGGAGGAAAGCGGCGTGGCCTCGAACAGCAAGATCGTGTTGGTCGACTGGCTCGCTCTACTGGTCCAGAGCGAGGCGGGCTACCTCAACCTCATGCGACTGGTCAGTCGGGCTCATCTCGAGTTCAAGACCGGCTCGATCGCGGCGCTGCCGCTGCTCGAGCTCGAGGGCCATACCGAGGGGCTGCTGGCGATGACCGGCAGCACCGGCAGCACGGTCGGCCGGATGCTGGGCGGAGGGCAGGGGCCCGCCGCCGCCCATCAGCTCGACCGGCTGCACAAGTTGTTCGGCGACCGGCTGTACATCGAGGTCCAGCGTCACGGCGAGGACAGCGAGCGTCGCATCGAGGCGCCGCTGCTCGATCTCGCCTACGCCAAGGGCATCCCGCTGATCGGCACCAACGACGTGCATTTTCCCAAGAAGTCGATGTACGAGGCGCACGACGTGCTGCTGTGCATCGAGCAGGGCGTGCACATCGACGACCCCAACCGCCGGCGCCTGACGCCCGAGCATTATTTCAAGTCGGCCGCCGAGATGCGCGAGGTCTTCGCCGACCTGCCCGAGGCTTGCGACAACACCATGGTCGTGGCCCAGCGCTGCGCCTACATGCCGATGCCGCGCAAGCCGATCCTGCCGAGCTACACCAAGCTCGAGGGCCGCTCGGAAGGCGAGGCACTGCGGGCGCTGGCGCGCGAGGGGCTCGCCGAACTGAAGGGGCTGGGTCGCCTCGCCGCCGACATCGACTTCACGAAATACGAGGAGCGGCTGGTCTACGAGCTCGACATGATCGAGAAGATGGGCTTCGCCGGCTACTTCCTGATCGTCGCCGACTTCATCCAGTGGGCCAAGGACAATGGCGTGCCGGTTGGGCCGGGCCGCGGCTCGGGCGCGGGCTCGCTGGTCGCCTGGTCGCTCAAGATCACCGACCTCGATCCGCTGCGCTGGGGGCTGCTGTTCGAGCGCTTCCTCAATCCCGAGCGCGTGTCGATGCCCGACTTCGATATCGACTTCTGCCAGGACAAGCGCGACCGCGTCATTCGCTACGTGCGCGACGAGTACGGCCACGACCGGGTCGCCGCCATCATCACCTTCGGCAAGCTGCAGGCGCGCGCGGTGCTGCGCGACGTCGGCCGCGTGCTCGGCATGCCGTACGGCCAGGTCGACCGCATCTGCAAGCTGGTGCCCAACAACCCGGCCAAGCCGGTGACGCTGGCCGAAGCGCTGCAGACCGAGCAACTGTTGAAGGATCAGTACAGCGCCGAGGAGGAGATCAAGCGGCTGATCGACCTCGCGCTCCAGCTCGAGGGTCTCTACCGCAACGCCTCGACCCATGCCGCCGGCGTCGTGATTGGCGATCGGCCGCTCGACCAGCTCGTGCCGCTGTTCCGCGACACCGAGAGCAAGGAGTCGCTGCCGGCCACCCAGTTCAACATGAAGTGGGTCGAGACGGCGGGCCTCGTGAAGTTCGACTTCCTCGGTCTGAAGACGCTGACCGTGATCGAGAAGGCGTGCGACCTGATCGGTCGCGACAAGATCGACATCCCCAAGCTGCCGCTCGACGACAAGAAGACTTTCGAGCTGCTGGCGCGCGGCGACGGGTCGGGGGTGTTCCAGCTCGAAGGCAACGGCATGCGCGACGTGCTGCGCAAGCTGAAGCCCGACCGCTTCGAGGACATTATCGCCGTGGTGGCGCTTTATCGCCCCGGCCCGATGGAGAACATCCCGAGCTACATCAAGCGCAAGCACCGCGAGGAGGAGCCCGACTACCTGCATCCGCTGCTCGAGGGAATCCTGAAGGAGACCCACGGCGTCATGATCTACCAGGAACAGGTCATGCAGATCGCGCAGGTGCTGTCCGGCTACACGCTGGGCGGCGCCGACCTGCTGCGCCGCGCCATGGGCAAGAAGATCCAGTCGGAGATGGACGCCCAGCGCCAGAGCTTCATCGAGGGCGCCGAGAAAAACGGCGTCAAGAGCGACAGGGCGTCGTCGATCTTCGACCAGGTCGACAAGTTCGCGGGCTACGGCTTCAACAAGAGCCACGCCGCGGCCTATGCGCTGGTCTGCTACCAGACGGCCTATCTCAAGGCCAACCACCCGGTCGAGTTCTTCGCTGCGACCATGACGCTCGATATGGGCAACGTGGAAAAGCTGAACGGTTACCGGCGCGACCTCGACAAGCTCGGCATCGAGCTGCTGCCACCCGACGTGACGCGCTCGTCGGGCGAGTTCACCGTCGAGAAGACACCCGACGGCAAGAAGGCGATCCGCTATGCGCTGGCCGCCATCAAGGGCGTCGGCCGCGAGGCGATGAATCGCCTGGTCGAGGAGCGCGAGGCCAACGGCCCGTTCAAGACGCTGTTCGACGTGGCCGAACGGCTCGACCAGCGGGTCATCAACAAGCGCCTGCTCGAGAGCCTGGCCAAGGCCGGCGCCTTCGAGGGGCTGAACAAGAACCGCGCGCAGACCTTCGCCACGATCGAGGCGCTGACGCGCCATTCGGCGGCGACGCACGAGCAGCGCGGCAGCAACCAGGACAGTCTGTTCGGCGACGACACCGCCCAGCGCAGGCCGCAGTTGCCCAAGGTGCCGGACTGGGCGCCGATGGAGAAACTGCAGCACGAGTTCTCGGCGATCGGCTTTTATTTGTCTTCGCATCCGCTGGCGGCTTACGAGCGCAGCTTGCAGCGGTTGGGCGTCTGCCGCTCGGCCGACCTGGCGGCGTTGCTGGCGCGCGGCACGCCCGGGCGTATCAAGCTCGCCGGCACGGTCATCGACCGTTCGGAGCGGACCTCGGCCAAGGGCAACCGCTTCGCCTTCGTGCAGTGCTCGGATCAGTCGGGCGCGTTCGAGCTGATGGTGTTCAGCGAGGTACTGAGCAGCAAACGCCCGCTGCTCGAGCCCGGCCAGGCGATCCTGGTTTCGGTCGACGGCCGGCTCGACGGCGAGCAGGTGAAGCTGCTGGCGCAGAACGTCGAGAAGCTCGAGGACGCGGTCGCCAACTCCGCCGCCGGCCTGCGCATCGCCATTTCCGATCCCTCGGTGCTCGAGGCGCTGCGCAAGACGCTGGACGGCAAGAAGGGACGGGGCAGGGTGACGCTGGTCGTTCCGCTCCAGGAAGAGACCGAGGCCGAGGTCACCTTGCCCGGCACCTATTCGATTGCGGGCGGCCTGCGTGACATCATCGGCATGCTGCCGGGTGTGGCGCAGGTGGAGGAGATTTGAGCCGCCAGCCCGGCCTGTTCGAAACGCCCGGCGGGCCCGGCGCGCTTGGCGCACCTCAGCGCCAGAAACCTGCCGCCGGTGACGTCCAGTCCTCGTGGGACTCGCCGCTGCTCGGAGCGCCGGCCTTGCCGCCCGAGATCCGGCTCGGCACGTCGTCATGGTTCTTTCCCGGCTGGCGCGGCCTCGTCTACGAGGGCGTGCATCCGCAGACTGCGCTCAGCAAGCGCGGCCTGGCGGCCTACGCGCAGATCCCGCTGCTGCGCACGGTCAGCCTCGATCGCACCTTTTACGCGCCGATCACGACCGTCGAATACGCGCGCTATGCCGCCCAAGTGCCGGACGGATTCAGCTTCGTCGTGAAGGCGCCGGCGCTGGTGTGCGACGCGGTGATGCGCGGCGAGGACGGCCGGGCGAAGGTCGCCAATCCGCATTTCCTCGATGCAGCCATCGCCGCGCGCGAGTTCGTCGTGCCCTGCCTCGAAGGCCTTGGCGCCAAGGCGGGACCGCTGGTCTTCCAGGTATCGCCGCTGCCGCGCAGACTGATCGAGGAGGCGTCGCTGCTGATCGAGCGGCTCGCGGCCTTCTTTGCCGCGTTGCCGGCCGAGCTCGGCAACCGCCGGCCGATCTATGCGCTGGAGCTGCGCAACCCTGAACTCCTGACGCCGCGCCTGATGCGGATGCTGGCGGCGGCGGGGGTGCGCTATTGCGTCGGCCTGCACGACCGGATGCCCGAGGTCGAACGGCAGGCGGCGGCACTCAAGGTCCTCGACGGCGAGGCGCCGGGCGACCTGGTCGTGCGCTGGAACCTCCATCGCGGCTTCCTCTACCAAGCTGCCAAACAGCGCTACGAGCCGTTCGACCGGCTGGTCGACGAAGACCCGGAGAGCCGCAAGATGCTGGCGCAGATGGCGGTCAGGGCCTTCAAGGCCAGGCGGCGGGTATGGATAACCGCCAACAACAAGGCCGAGGGCAGCGCGCCTCTGTCGTTACTCAAGCTTGCTGAAGAGATTTCGGCCGCCCTGGTCTGAAATATTATTGCGCGGGAGGGGTGGCGGAAAAGGGGACGAATCGCGTAAAAGCCTTATGCCATAGATACCCAAGGCGTCCCCTCCAGAGGGGACGGTATAGCTTGCATTTGGGGGCCCAACCCCCTAGAAACACGCCCAATTCGCACGCGGGTTTGCGGTCGACGGGGAGACATCCCGCCGCTCGCTCCGGTGTCCCCCCTCCGGGGGACGACGCCCGCGGAGGCCTAACCGGAAAAGGAGATGCGGCATGGCTATGCCGACTTTTACGATGCGTCAGTTGCTGGAAGCGGGTGTCCACTTCGGTCACCACACCCGGCGTTGGAACCCCAAGATGAAGCCGTACCTCTTCGGGGTGCGCAACGGGGTCCATATCATCGATCTCACCAAGACCGTGCCGCTGCTCGAGCAGGCGTTGATCCAGGTGCGCCAGGTCGTGTCCAACGGCGGCCGCGTGCTGTTCGTCGGCACCAAGGCCGCCGCCTCCGAGCGCGTGGCTGACGCCGCCAAGCGCTGCGGCCAGTACTACGTGAACCACCGCTGGCTGGGCGGCATGATCACCAACTGGCAGACGATTTCGGCGTCGATCAAGCGCCTGCGCGAGCTCGACGAGCGCCTGTCGGGCGACGTGGTCGGCCTCACCAAGAAAGAGCAGCTCGACCTGACGCGCGAGCGCGACAAGCTCGAACGGTCGCTGGGCGGCATCAAGGAAATGGGTGGCACGCCCGACATGCTGTTCATCATCGACACCAACAAGGAATCGATCGCGGTCCTCGAAGCACGCAAGCGTGGCATTCCGATCGCGGCCATCCTCGACAGCAACTCCGATCCGGACGGCATCGACTTCCCGATCCCGGGCAATGACGACGCGATCCGCGCGGTGTCGCTGTACTGCGAGCTGGTCTCGAGCGCCGTCCTCGACGGCATCCGTGCCGAGATCGCGGCCTCTGGTGGCGACGTCGGCGCGCTCGACGAGCCGCCGGTCGAGGAAGTGCCCGCCGCCGCCGAAGCGGCGGCGCCCGAGGCATCGCCGGCCGAATAGCCGGCCCCTCTGGCAAACGACATCGGGGCCGGTCGCGAGACCGGCCCTTACTTGTACTGAATGGAGCGAAGCATGGCTGAGATCACCGCATCCCTCGTCAAGGAACTGCGCGAGAAGACCGGCGCGGGCATGATGGATTGCAAGAAGGCGCTGGGCGAGGTCCAGGGCGACATCGAGAAGGCCGTCGACTGGCTGCGCACCAAGGGTCTGTCGGCCGCCTCGAAGAAGGCCGGCCGCGTCGCCGCCGAGGGTCTGGTGGGTGCCGCCGCCGCCGGCACCAAGGGCGCGCTGGTCGAGATCAACGCCGAGACCGACTTCGTGGGCCGCAACGACCAGTTCCAGAAGTTCGTCGGCGCCGCGACCAGGATCGCGCTCGACAACGGCGGCGACCTGGCGAAGGTCGCGGCGGCGCCGTTCCCCGGCACTGGCCGCGACGTGCAGGGCGAGCTCACCAACCTGATCGCGACCATCGGCGAGAATATGAGCCTGCGCCGCGCCGCCGCGCTGTCGGTCTCCGACGGCGTCGTGGTGGCTTACGTGCACAACGCCGTCGCGCCGGACCTCGGCAAGATCGGCGTGCTGGTGGCGCTCGAGTCGACCGGCGACAAGGCCAAGCTCGCAGCGCTGGGCAAGCAGCTCGCCATGCACGTGGCTGCCGTCAACCCCCAGTCGCTGACCGTGGCGGAGCTCGACCAGGCCGCGATCGAGCGCGAGCGCGCCGTGCTGACCGAAAAGGCCGGCTTGGCCGGCAAGACCGCCGACATCATCGCCAAGATGGTCGAGGGCGGCCTGCGCAAGTTCCATCAGGAGGTCGTGCTGCTGGAGCAGGCCTTCGTCATGGACGGCAAGACCAAGGTCTCCAAGGTCGTCGACGAGGCCGGCAAGGAGGTCGGCGCCGCGGTCAAGATCGCCGGCTTCCTGCGCTTCGCCCTGGGCGAGGGCATCGAGAAGAAGTCGGAAGATTTTGCTGCCGAGGTGGCCGCCCAGCTCAAGAAGTAGTATTAAAAGACGATCGGCGGCGCAGACATTGTGTCGGCGCCGCCCAAGAAAACCATCCAGAGGCGCGCCTGATGCCGTCGGCTCCCCGCTATCGCCGTGTCCTGCTGAAGCTCTCCGGCGAGGGGCTGATGGGCGACCGTGAATACGGTCTCGACCCCAAGATGGTCGGCATGGTGGCCCAGGAGATCAAGACCGTCGTCGACATGGGCGTGCAGGTCTGCCTGGTGATCGGCGGCGGCAACATCTTTCGCGGCGTCTCGGCAGCGGCCTCCGGCATGGACCGGGCGAGCGGCGACTACATGGGCATGCTGGCGACGGTCATCAATTCACTGGCCATGCAAAGCGCGCTCGAGCGCCACGGCCTGCAGACACGTGTACAGTCGGCCATTCCCATGACCACCGTCTGCGAGCCCTATATCCGCCGCCGCGCCGCCCGCCACATGGAAAAGGGCCGGGTCGTGATCTTCGCCGCCGGCACCGGCAATCCGTTCTTCACCACCGACACCGCCGCCGCCCTGCGCGCGGCGGAGATGAGCGTCGATGCGATGCTCAAGGGCACCCAGGTCGACGGCGTCTACTCGGCCGATCCGCGCAAGGACAAGAACGCCAAGCGCTACGACACGCTCTCGTACATGGATGTGCTGCAGCAGGACCTGCAGGTGATGGACGCCTCGGCGATCTCGCTGGCGCGCGAGAACAAGATTCCGATCATCGTGTTCGACATCCACAAGTCCGGCGGGTTTGCCGAGACGATGTGCGGGCAGGGCACCTTCACCATCATCAAGGACGAGGCCTGAACATGAGCACCGACGTCAATGAGCTCGAGAAGCGCATGTCGGGCGCGATGGACGCGCTCAAGAAGGAATTCGGCGGCCTGCGCACCGGCCGCGCGTCGGTCAACCTGCTCGATCCAGTCATGGTCGAGGCCTATGGCCAGCGCCTGCCGCTCAACCAGGTCGGCACCGTGAGTGCCCCCGAGTCGCGCCTGCTGGCGGTCAACGTGTGGGACAAGGGACTGGTAACGCCGACAGCCAAGGCCATTCGCGACGCCGGCCTCGGCCTCAACCCGCAGCCCGACGGCCAAGTGATCCGCATCCCGCTGCCGGAGCTGACCAGCGAGCGGCGCGCCGAGCTGGCCAAGCTCGGGCACAAGTATGCCGAGGGCGCGCGCGTCGCCGTGCGCAACATCCGCCGCGACGGCATGGACGCGCTGAAGAAGGCCGAAAAGGACCGCAAGATTTCCGAGGACGAGCATCGTCAAAAGTCCGACGAGGTCCAGAAGCTCACCGATCGCTATGTGAAGCTCATCGACGACGCCCTGCTAACCAAGGAAAAAGAGATTAAGACAGTCTGATGTCGACCGCGCCACTGCCCGCCAATCCCGACCCGTCGCCAGGTCCCCAGCACATCGCCATCATCATGGATGGCAACGGTCGCTGGGCTAAGGCGCGCGGCTTGCCCCGGGTGGCGGGACATCGGCGCGGCGCCGACGCCGTGCGCCGGATCATTCGCTGCGCCGGCGAATTGGGCGTTCCCGTGCTGACGCTGTTTGCCTTCTCGACCGAGAACTGGACGCGCCCGGCCGACGAAGTCAGCGACCTGATGGGGCTGCTGCGCCATTACCTGCGCCACGAGTTGGAAGAGCTCGGCCGCAACGGCGCGCGGCTGCGCGTGATCGGCGACCGCGACCGGCTCGCCAAGGACATCGTGAGCGACATCACCGACGCCGAGGCACGCACGCGCACCAACACGCGCATCGACGTCAACATCTGCATCAACTACGGCTCGCGCGACGAGATCCTGCGCGCCACCCGCAACCTCGCCCTTCGCGTCGCGGCCGGCGAGATCACGGCCGACCGGATCGACGAGGCGAGCTTCGAGCGCGAGCTGCTGACCGCCGGCGTGCCGGATCCGGATCTCCTGATCCGGACAAGCGGCGAGCAGCGCATCAGCAATTTCCTGCTGTGGCAGTGTGCCTACGCCGAGCTGGTGTTCGTCGACACGCTGTGGCCCGACTTCAGCCGCGAGCATCTCGAGCAGGCGATCGCCGAGTTTCGCAAACGCGAGCGTCGCTATGGCGGCGTCGGCGCCTAGCGCCTCCGCCGTACAACCCCGGCGTTTTCGCGGCCTCATGCTGCGGATCGTGTCGGCGGTGGTCCTGGCACCCCTCATCCTGGCCGCGCTGTGGTTCGGGTTTCCGTGGATCGACTTCGTCGCCGCCATCGCAGCACCGATCATGGTGGCCGAGTGCGTGCAGCTGACGCCGCGCCGGCCGGTGCGCCGGGTCATGGCCGTGGTCTATGCGCTGGCCGCGGTGGTGGCGCTGCTGTGGCTGCGCCACCAGCCGCTGTCGGGGCGCGAGACCGTAATATGGATCGTGGTTTGCGTCTGGGCGACCGACATCGGCGCCTACTTTCTGGGAACGATTGCCGGCGGCGTGAAGCTCGCGCCGCGCATCAGCCCCGGCAAGACGTGGTCGGGCCTGATCGGCGGCATGTGCTGGGCGGCCGTCGCCAGTGCCGCGACCGGGCTCGCCTTCCAGCAGGGCGCCACCTTCACCCTGGCCTTCATCGGCGCCGGTCTCGCCGTCGTCGCGCAGGTCGGCGACCTGCTCGAGTCGGCGGCCAAGCGCGACGCCGGTGTCAAGGACAGCGGCACGCTGATCCCGGGACACGGCGGGCTGCTCGACCGCGTCGACGGGCTGATCGCGGTTCTGGTGGTCGTGGCGCTGACGCGGCTCTCGTTGGGCGGAGACTGGCCATGGGCATGATGCGTTGGACAGCTCCCTCGCACGCCCAGCCGCGGAGCATTACCATCCTGGGATCGACCGGCTCGGTCGGCCAGAGCACTGTCGACCTGATCGCGCGCGATCCGCAGAGTTACCGAGTCGAGGCGCTGGTCGCCGGCAATTCGGTCGAGGCGCTTGCCGAACAGGCGCGGCGGCTGCATGCCAAGTTGGCCGTGGTCGCCAATCCGCAACGCTATCGGGCACTGAAGGACGCGCTGGCCGGTACGTCGATCGAGGCCGCGGCGGGACCGGAAGCCGCGGTCGAGGCTGCGGCGCGTCCGGCGGAGTGGGTGATGGCGGCGGTCGTGGGGTTTGCCGGCCTTGCGCCGGCGCTGGTCGCGGCGCGGCGCGGCGCGATGCTGGCGTTGGCCAACAAGGAGGCGCTTGTGTGCGCGGGCCGCCTGCTGCTCGACGCGGTCGAGCAATCCGGCGGCGTGCTGCTGCCAGTCGATTCCGAGCACAACGCGATCTTCCAGGTCTTCGATCCGGCGCAGCGCCATGCCATCGACCGCCTGGTCCTGACCGCGTCGGGCGGGCCGTTCCGCAATTGGTTGCTCGCCGACATGGCGGACGCCACCCAGCAACAGGCGCTGGCCCATCCCAACTGGGACATGGGCGACAAGATCTCGATCGATTCGGCCACCATGATGAACAAGGGTCTCGAGCTGATCGAGGCGCACCTGCTGTTCGGCCTGCCGGCGAAGCAGATCGAGATCGTCGTCCATCCGCAGTCGGTAATCCATTCGATGGTCGCCTACCGCGACGGCTCGGTGCTGGCGCAGATGGGGACGGCTGATATGCGCATCCCGATCAGCCACACGCTGGGCTGGCCTTCGCGCATCGACGGCCCGGCCACCCGGCTCAATTTCGTCGATCTTCCACCGCTCACATTCGAACGGCCCGATTCTGGCCGCTTTCCCTCGCTACGTCTGGCACGGGAGGCTCTTATTGTCGGCGGTCTCGCACCCATCGTGCTGAATGCCGCCAACGAGGCGGCTGTGGCGGCGTTCCTGGCTCGGCGTATCGGCTTCCTCGACATCGCCCGTGTCGTCGAGGACGTGCTCGGCGGCAGCGACGAGCTGGGACGGCCGGTACAGGCTCTGCAGGAGGTCCATGCGGCCGATCTGGATGCGCGGCGGCGGGCGGAAGAGGCGATACTGAATCACTCTCTAACTAATTGAAGTTAAACAAAATTTATGATTTAGTGGGCCATGCATAGTATCGTCAGCCTGTTCACGACATACCTGCCGTACTTCATCCTCGTCCTGACGCTGCTCGTGTTCGTCCATGAGTTCGGCCACTACTGGGTCGCCAGGCGATTCGGCATCCATGCCGAAGTTTTTTCGATCGGTTTCGGGCCCGAGCTGTTCGGTTGGACCGATCGCAACGGCACCCGCTGGAAAATATCGGCGGTGCCGCTCGGCGGATTCGTGAAGTTCCTGGGCGACAACGACGCCACCAGCGCCACGCCGTCGGAGCAGCCGCTGTCTAGCGAGCAGCAGCGCCGCGCCTTCTTCACCCAGCCGCTCTATGCGCGCGCCGCGGTCGTGCTGGGCGGTCCCGCCGCCAACCTGCTGTTCGCCGTGATCCTGCTGACGGGCGTTTTCTACGTCGCGGGAGAGCCGTACTCGCCGTCGATCGTGGCGGTGCAGATCGACGGTCCGGCAGCCAAGGCGGGATTGCGCACCGGCGACGAGATCGTCAGCCTCAACGGCAAGCAGATCGGCCGCTACGAGGACATCCAGGACGTCCAGTTCCTGTACATGACCAAGCCGATGGCGGTCGACTATCGCCGCGGCGACAAGGTCCTGCACACCGAGATCACGCCCGAGTTCTGCGAACGCACGGACAAGTACAACAACACCATGCGCTACGGCGAACTCGGCCTCGACCAGCTCATCCGGCCGGTCGTCGGCGGCTTCACGCCGAACAGCCCGGCCAAGGAAGCAGGGCTCAAGGTCGGCGACCTGCTGCTCGAGATCGACGGCAAGCCGGTCGACCATTTCTCGCACATTCCCGAACTGATCGGCGATCGCGCCGGCCAGCCGGTCACGGTGAAGTACGACCGCGACGGCACGCGTCGCGAGACGACCGTCGTCCCCGAAGCCGACAAGGTCACGAACTGCCAGGGCCAGGTCCACATGATCGGCCGGCTGCGCGTGACGCCTGCCAACGTGACGGAGTTCCGCAGCCACGACGTGCTGGGCGCGATGGACGCGGGCGTCCGCCACGTCTGGGGCATGACCACGATGTTCTATACGTCGATGGCCCAGATCGTGACCGCGACCCGCCCGGTCGATGAATTGGGTGGGCCGCTGCGCATCGCCAAGGCAGCCGGCGAGGCGTCGTACAGCGGCTGGGTCGGCATCCTCAACCTCGTGATCGCGCTCTCGGTCGTTCTCGGCGTCTTCAACCTGTTGCCGGTGCCGATGCTGGATGGCGGGCACCTGGCGATGTACGCCTACGAGGCGGTCCGCGGCCGGCCACTCGGGATCAAGGCGCAGGAGTTCGGCCTCAAGGTCGGCTTCGCCTTGGTGATCGGCATGGCGTTACTGGCGACATTCAACGATATCAAGCTCCTGCTGCGTTGAGACGAGACGATAGTGCAGGCTTCGGACCGGAGAACAAAAGGGGTGACTAACCCTCTGAGGCCGGTCTATGAAGCAGCGTTTCCGGGTGTGGCGATCGGCGGGCTTCGAAGGGGCCGGGGGTGAGTTTGATCTTTCGTTGGGCCGTACTGGCGGTAGCCGCAATTCTCGCTCTCGGGGCGCCGGCCTATGGCCAGGCGCGTGCTTCGCGTACCGCTGCCGTCGGCGGCACGATCACTTCCATCCAGATCACCGGCAACGTCCGCGCCGAGCTCGAGACCGTCCGGTCCTACCTCCAGCTCAAGGAAGGCCAGCCCTACGATCCGGCGGCCGCCGACCGGTCACTCAAGGCATTGTTCGCGACCGGCCTGTTCGCTGACGTCACCATGGACATGCAGGGTTCGGTCCTGGTGGTGAAGCTGACAGAAAACCCGATCATCAACCGGGTGGCCTTCGAAGGTAACAAGAAGATCGACGACGACAAGCTACGCGACGAAGTGCAGTCCAAACCGCGTCAGGTCTTCACCAAGGCGCGCGTCCAGTCCGACGTCGAACGCCTCCTCACCATCTATCGCCGCGGCGGCCGCTACAACGCCGTCATCGAGCCGAAGATCATCAAGCTGGAGCAGGGCCGCGTCGATCTTGTGTTCGAGATCAACGAGGGCGACGTCACCGGCATCAAGCGCATCAGCTTCGTCGGCAACGAGCACTTCAGCGACGGCAGTCTGCGCGGCAAGATCCGCACCGTCGAGAGTGCGTGGTATCGCTTCCTGTCTTCCGACGACCGGTTCGATCCCGACCGCCTCAACCTCGACCGCGAACTGCTGCGCAAGTACTACCTGACCGAGGGGTACGCCGACTTCCGCGTGACCTCCGCCGTGGCCGAACTGGCGCCCGACCGCGACGGCTTCTTCATCACCTTCACGATCAACGAGGGCGAGCGCTACAAGTTCGGCAAGGTCGATATCTCGACGCGCTTCCAGGGCCTCGATCCCGATACGCTCAAGGGCTTCCTGAGCATGAGCGAAGGCGACTGGTACAACGCGGAGGAAGTCGAGAAGACGGTCAACGCCATCACCGACGCCGTCGGCAACTTGGGCTACGCCTTCGTCGAGGTGCGGCCGAACCTGAGGCGCAACAAGGAAGACCTGACGGTCTCCCTGAATTTCGAAATCCAGGAAGGCCCGCGCGTCTATGTCGAGCGCATCAACATCTCGGGCAACACGCGAACCCTGGACAAGGTCATCCGTCGCGAGTTCCGCCTGGCCGAAGGCGACGCGTTCAGCACGGCGAAGCTGCGCCGCAGCCAGCAACGCTTGAAGAACCTCGGCTTCTTCCAGAAGGTCGATGTCTCGCCGCAGGCCGGCTCGGCCTCCGACAAGACCAACCTCGACGTGGTCGTGACCGAGCAGAGCACCGGCGAAATCTCGTTCGGCGCCGGTTACTCGACCACCGGCGGTATCCTGGGCGACATCTCGATTTCGGAGCGCAATCTGCTCGGCAAGGGTCAGGCCCTGCGTCTGGGCCTGTCGCTCGGCACCTTGAGCACCCTGATCAACCTCAGCTTCACCGAACCGTACTTCCTCGATCGCGCGGTCGCGGCCGGCTTCGACATCTTCCGCACGTCCAACGACCGGCAGAATATCGCGTCCTACAGCGACAGCAGCCTGGGCTTCGCACTACGCGCCGGCTGGTCGTACACCGAGCACACGTCCCAGAGTTTCCGCTATACGCTGAAGCAAGGCAGCATCTACAACGTGCAGCCGTTCGCATCGCCGATCATCCAGTCTCAGGCGGGCAGCTTCGTCACCTCCGAGATTTCCGAGGTGGTGGCCTGGGATACCCGCGACAGCCGGCTCAACACGAGCAAGGGCTGGCTGGTTCGCAATGCCTGGGCTCTGGGTGGCCTGGGTGGCACCGAATACTACCTCCGCAGCACCCTCGACGCGGTGATCTACCAGCAGATCGTCGACGACTTCGTCATCTCGGTGGGCGGTAGCGCGGGTTTCACGCAGCCCTTCAACAACACGACGTTGCGCCTGACCAACCGCTTCTTCGTCGGCGGCGACAACCTGCGCGGCTTCGCGGTCGGCGGCATCGGCCCGCGCGATGCGAACACGACCGATGCGCTCGGCGGCAAGTATTTCTATACCGGCACCGCCGAAATGAGCTTCCCCCTGGGCTTTCCCAAGGAAATCGGTGTGACCGGCAAGGCCTTCGTCGACATCGGTTCTCTGTGGGGCGCCGAGGAGACGACCAATGTCCTCGACATTGGCAGCATGCGCGTCGGCAGCGGCATTGGCGTACAATGGGTATCGCCGTTCGGCCCGATCCGTGTAGACTACGCCATCCCGGTTGTTTCGCAGCCGTTCGACAGGACGCAGAACCTGCGTTTCGGCTTCGGCACCCGGTTCTAAGGTGGGTGGCCGCTGACATGAACATGCAAACCGACAAGACGAGCGTTGCGGCGCCGGCGACGGTAGCCGACATCAAGCGGATCCTGCAGATGATTCCGCATCGCTACCCGATGCTGATGGTCGACCGGGTCATCGACATGCAGCTCGATCGCAGCGCGGTCGGCATCAAGAACGTCAGCATCAACGAGCCGTTTTTCCAGGGGCATTTCCCGTCCGAGCCGGTCATGCCGGGCGTGCTGATCGTCGAGGCGATGGCGCAGACCGCCGCCGTGCTGGTCGTGTCGACCTACGGCCAGTCGTCCGAGGGCAAGCTCGTCTATTTCATGTCGATCGACGACGTGCGCTTTCGCCGTCCGGTGTTCCCGGGTGACCGGCTCGAGCTGCATGTCGAGAAGGTCCAGAGTCGCGCGAGCGTCTGGAAGTTTTTCGGCAAGGCCATCGTGGACGGCAAGGTCATGGCCGAGGCCACCTTCGCCGCGATGATTCGCGACAAGCCGGCGACATAGGGCCCGCGACCTGGGGAGAAACCGATGGCCAACTACCGCATGCTGCACACGATGATCCGCGTGAAGGATCTCGACAAGTCGATCGCATTCTATACCGGCCCGATGGGCATGAAGATGCTGCGCAAGCGCGAGGTGCCAGCCGGCAAGTACACGCTGGCCTTCGTCGGCTACGGCGAGGAGAGCGAGCACTGCGCCGTCGAGCTGACCTACAACTGGGACCAGGAGAAGCCTTACGACCTCGGCAGCGGTTTTGGCCATCTCGCCGTCGGCGTGCCGGACGTCTACGGCATGTGCGAAGAGGTCAAGAAGTCGGGGGGCAAGGTCACGCGCCCGGCCGGCCCGGTGCAGCATGGCACGACCGTCATTGCCTTCGTGGAAGACCCCGACGGCTACAAGATCGAGCTGATCGAGCGCAAGTAGCGCGCGCTGCACCCGCGGCGCGGCTGCTAGATCAGCCGCCACCCATACAAGACAAGCATCGCCAGCGTCGTGGCCGCCACGACGATGAGCAGCCGGACATTCGTGCCTGGCGCGCGTGCATTGTCGTTGGCGGCGCGTCCGAGGCGGACGACGCGCGGCAGGGGCCTCGGCCTCTGGTCAACGGCCCAAGCCGAGGTGCGGCGCGATCCGAATGAGGACGATCTCGCCATTTCCTGCCGCCTTTCTTCTGCGATCCTCCCGGATCAGCCGCGCATGTGCAGGGGCTTGTAGGGACGCTCGGTCTGGCCACTGTAGAGCTGGCGCGGACGGCCGATCTTCTGGTCCGGATCCTCGATCATCTCGTTCCACTGCGAGATCCAGCCGACGGTGCGCGCAACGGCGAACAGCACGGTGAACATCGAGGTCGGGATGCCGATCGCCCGGAAGATGATGCCCGAGTAGAAATCGACGTTCGG
>JBEPUH010000037.1:0-41775 GCA_041691635.1 Hyphomicrobiales bacterium | reverse complement strand
GGAAGGATTATCCACTATGAAGCAGCCTATGTCAAGTGCGGGTACATCGCCTTTAGATACCGCTAGTGGTCTGTTCTTTCAAATATATAATGACCTGCGTAAACCGTCGAAAAACCGTGCCGCCTCACTTTAAGGCCTCCTTGTTCTTCCTGACACCGGCCTCCAGTTCCTCGACCCGGTGCTCCAGGTCGACGGTCTCGATCGTCCGTCGCTGGACGTCGATCACGCTCGCCAGCGCGCGGCCCTCGTGCGCGGTGATGTCGCCCCGCATCGCGGCCTGCGCGATCTCGCCCGCGGCAGCCACACAATCCGACGCCGTCGCGATCGGGAGCGCCGCGACCTCCGTCGGCCGGCCGCGCCGCATTGGCTAGGCGCGCGACAGGACGAGTTCGGCCGCCCGCAGGTCACCCGCGAGCGCCTTGTCGACGATCACGCGCACGATGCTTTCGGCCACATCCGTCCCCAGTTCGTCGAGCGCCACGGCGCCGCTGGCGACGGCATTGCGTGGGCGTCCCGGGCCGCCTGTATTGCCCCTGCGAAGTGCCCGTTGGTGTCGCGGGGAGAAGGGTTCTGGGAGTCTGAAACGTCGGACATGGGGACCACCGGAGAGAGTTGCGTTACCTTCACAAAAGGCGCGTCGGTGCAAAACACTCATCTTGGTCGTTATCACCCCTAAAACGTTGACTTGCTTGAAACAGAGTCCCTTGGGCAGATCGCAATCCGAGGCGTTCAGGAGGTTCCTTTGGCCAGAAATGGAGGAGCCATAGGGAGCGTGCCGAAGCCGGTCACGGAAGTGCTCGTTGCCGCCCTGGTGCCTCTAGCGGTTTCCCGGTAGTCGCTTGGCGGGGTTACCGAAGACATGCTGGCCCTCGGCGACGTCCTTCACGACAACCGAGCCGATGCCAAGATGAGCCCTTGGCCCGATGCTCAATTGATTGAGGACCTGCACGCCGGGTGCGATCCAGGCTTGCTCGCCGAGGCGGGAGCTTCCGCCGATGCCGACAAGGCCAGTGACAACCGCATCGGCGCCGATCTGGCAGTTGTGGCTGATATGCACAAGGTCGTCGATGCGCACGCCGTTGCCGATGACAGTGTCGTCGAGGGTGCCTCGGTCGATCGAGACGTAGCAACCGATATCCACGCCATCGCCGATGACGACGCCGCCAATGTGGGGAAAGTTCAGCAACTTGCCATCTTCGTCGCGTTCGAACCCGAATCCTTCGGAGCCGATCACGCAATTGGCTTCGACGCGGCTGTTGGCTCCGATTCGAACGTCCTGCCGCAGGACGACATGCGCCCCGATGGCGGAGCCGGCCCCGATTGAGCATCGCGGGCCGATCACCGAGAACGGCCCGATCGAAGCCGTTGCGTCGACCGCCGCCGACGCATCGATCACGACCGTCGGATGGATTCCGGGGGCGGTGTCACGGCCGAAGAGATGCGCGGCCACGCGGATGAACGCAAGCCGTGGGTTATCGACGGCGATCAGCGTCGGGCCGCCGTCGACCGCATGGACCGTTGGTTCACTGGGGACGATGATCGCTGCCGCCGGCGTCGATACCGCGGCATCGAGCCGGCTGTCGGTGTGTCGGCAAAAGACGAGGGATCCGGGCGCGGCGCGGCTCAACGAGCGCAGCGAAGTGATTGACCGTGCAGTCGATCCGCTCACCCGGACGACTCTCCGCCCGAGAAGCGATACTACGTCGGAGACGCCGAATTTTCCCAGGTTCGCATCTATTTCTCCGCCCATGCCGATTTCCCGTGTCAGGTTTGAGGATGGCGTCCGCTGCAGGCCGCCGCGGATGTCATGCGCCCCGGCTGCTCCACGATTGACCCCAGGCCGCACCGAGAAGCGCAAAATAGGTCACTGCGACCGCGGGAATCTGGAGGCCGAAGTCGGCGAGGGAGTGTACTGCGATCAGGATCGTCGCACAGACGCCGATCAGCGGGATCGCCTTGTGTCGCAGTCGATTCCGGATGCCGATCGCGCACCGGACGGCAGGCAGCGCGATCGCCAGGACAAGCGCGGCAGCGGCCAGCACCCCGAGATCCGACGCCGTCTCGAGATAGGTATTGTGCGCCTTGTCGTAAACGGCTTGGAGCTCCGGCGGTTGGAAGATCGAGAATATGCTGCTGAAGGAATCCAGCCCCCAACCGGTCCAAAACCTCGTGTCGACCGCGTTTGCCGTCAAGATCAGGAGCTGGCGTCGGCCGATCTCGCTCGTGCTGCCTTCATTGCTGAGTAAGGCTAGACGCTCGATCATTGCCTGTCCGCCGGGCAGGATAGCAAGCAACGTAATCGCCGCGACGGCCAGGATCGTTGCCAGCACGATGCCGCGCCGGGAATTGCTGCCGAGAATCACCATCGTCAACAGGGCGAGCGCGAAGGAGACAAGAGCGGCGCGTGAACTCGACAGAACGATGCCGCCGGCGAGCAGGACCAGACTGGCAAAGTAGACACCGCCGCGTCCGCTCGATGCCAGAAGCCACAGACGGACTCGCTCGGCCAGCTTCATGGGCCTGCCGCCGATATCTGCGAATTCGAGCTGGACGAGGCCCAGCGCCGCCAGGGCACAGAGTCCGGCATAGGTCGCGTAGTTGTTGCGATTGATGAAAGGACCCGAGAATCCCTCGCCGGCCACCGGCAACTGGAAGGCGCCGCCGCTCACCCCTCCGACCGCCTGGGCCGCCAGGGCGTATGCCGTGTAGGCAAGCCCTCCGATCAACACGGCAAGGACGATGCGTCTTGCGCGGCGCCTATTTCTTGCGATGCGCGTCGCCAGCAGAAAGACGCCGCAATAGAGGAGGATCCGCATGGCGCCCGTCGCGGCGTGCTCGATGTCGACGGCGATCCGCGGATTCCCGCCACCGAGCTGGTCTTGTGTCGAGGTGACGATGGGATTGCCAGCGAACAGTCCGAAGGGCGGATAACACTGCAGGATTGTCCACGCCAGGACGAGGGTCACGAGCGCCGCCGCGGCCTTCAGGTCCCAACTCACGGGCGCTGCCGGGTCGGCGGACGCATCGCCGGCAAGGGTGTGCAGCAGCAGAAGGACGCCGACCGCCACGGCGAGGGGGCTCCACGACCAATCGCGGTTGCTGCCGAGCGGCAAGGGCGCGACGCACAGTACGAACACGAACCCCTTGGCGACGAACGACTCGAGCATTTTCGCCATCTTGGGGGAGAGAACCGGCTTCATATAATTTCCGACGTTCCGCTGGAAAAGCACCTCGCCGTGGCGGCGAGGTTGCAGCATAATCAGGTACAAGTGCAAATGAGTGATCGTAAGTCAATTCGAGCCGCCACCGCGGCGATCTCCTCTGACATCTCGACGGCCTAGCGTATGTATCGCCGTATCATCAAACGCGGCCTGGACTTCGCCGTGCTCGCGCTGACGGCGCCCTTTGCCCTGACGATCGTTCTCGTCGTCGGAGCCGCCGTGTGGTGGAAGATGGGGTTGCCCGTCTTCTTCCGGCAGACGCGTGTTGGCCGCGACGAGCGGCTCTTCGACCTGGTGAAGTTCCGCACCATGTCGGAGGTCAGAGGCGGCGACGGGGAGCTGCTGCCCGAGGAGCGTCGGCTTACCCGGTTCGGCCGGTTCCTTCGCGCCGCCAGCGTCGACGAGGTCCCGACGCTGTGGAACGTGTTGCGCGGGGACATGACCCTGATCGGCCCAAGGCCGCTTCTTGTCGGCTACCTGCGCCACTACAATGCGACGCAGCGCCGGCGTCACGAGGTGAATCCCGGCATCACCGGGTGGGCGCAGGTCAACGGGCGCAACGCCATTTCGTGGGAGCAGAAATTTTCCTATGACGTCTGGTATGTCGACAACGTCTCGTTCTGGCTCGACGCGAGGATCGTGGCCTTGACGATCGCCAAGGTGCTGCGGCGCACCGATATTTCCCCGCCGGGCATCGAGACGATGCCGCCTTTCACGGGAAGCGGCGATGAGCGGCGGTAGCAATGACGCCACCAGGGCGGTTCGCCATGCGTGAGGGCTCGGACGGCAAAGGTATGTCGCTCGGCTCATATTGCGAGCTCGTCGAGGGGCTGCGCGCCGCGGGCTACGCCAGTGTCGATTTCGAGAGGGTCGAGCCCGCACGTCGGGACCTGATCCTCCGGCACGACGTCGACATGTGCCTGTTCCGGGCGTTGGAGATGGCGGAGGCTGAACACCGGATCGGCGTCCGGTCGCACTACTTCGTGCTGGTCAACACCGAGTCGTACAATGCCGGATCGGGCGAAAGCCGGGGCATCCTTCGCCGCATCCGGGAACTCGGGCACGAGATCGGTCTGCATTTCGATTCACTCGACATCGCTGCTGGCGATCAACGCGGACTCGATCTTGCCGTCGCCATGGAATGCGAGATCCTCGGCCGTCATGCCGATACCGAAATCCGCGTCGTGACCTTCCATCGGCCGGCAAAATGGCTCCTCAACCACGCCGGGACGCTGGGCGGCCGCATCCACGGCTACCAGCCGCGCTTCTTCACCGAGATTGGATACTGCAGCGACAGCGAAGGGCGGTTCCGATTCCATCACCCGTTCGATCATCCGGCGGTGCTGGCCGGACACGGCTTGCAGCTCGTGATCCATCCGATCTGGTGGTGCGCCTCGGTCGAAGAAGGGCCGTTGGACAAGCTGCGTCGTTATCGCCGCGAGCGCGAGCAGCGGCTGGACGATGCGCTGGCCGCCAATTGCCGCCCTTTCGGCGCGGCGCGCTCCGCGAGCTAGCGGGGCGTCCCGCCTTCCGGCGGCCGGTCGGTCCATCGCCAGCGCACCCAATGCGGCGCGAAGCCCAGAACTCGCTTGAATTGCCGCAATCCTTCGCCCGCTCCGAGCAGTGTGTCGTACATGATCCAGCGCGGGTTTCCCGGGATTTCGGCAAGGGCGAACTTCTCCTCGATGATTTTGGTCATGAGAAGGTACATGATCCCACGCTTCAGATGGTCTCCGTGGCCCAGGACATAGTCGACGAGCCAGAGATCGCCGATGTTCGGCACGAGCGCATAAGCCACGATCCTGCCGTCGGGAGCTCGAACGACACAGGCTTCCGCGACGCTTCCGGCGATGGCGGCAAACATCTCCTTGTCGAGGTAGACGGCGTCCATTGGCCGGCCGCCGCGCTGCGGCACGGACCTGTTGACCTCCATGATCTCGTCGATCGCGGCACGAGAGTCGACCTTGGCGTAGGTGTAGCCATGCTTGGTGGCGAGCTTGAGGTTCTTCTTGGCGATGGTCCTGAGCTGCGTCCGTAGGTATTCGGCGTGGCTACCTCGAAGATCCAGCAGGGCCGCGCCGAGCGACTTTCGTGGTATCAGGGGGAAGCGCGGATGGGGCGAGGAGAAATAGTCATACTTCTCGTGCGCCAGGTCGTCGCCGAATAACCGGGTCGTCGCGCCTTCGGCCCACATATTCTCCTTGAGGGCCTGCCACGACAGATAGTTCCTGTTGATAGCCACGGACGGCTTTCCCCTCGGGCAAATCCACGAATGTCCGGCCATGGCCTGTCGTGCGCGCGCATCAAATTTAAATGTTCACGCGAATACATGATAGGCTTATCCGGCGTTCTGTTTGACAGAGTGCCTGCAACGGTTTTCTCCTCGCTGATCTGGATAGTGGATGTTGAAACGCTGGTATCGCCAGTTCACCGGTCTCGCGGAACGATATGTCAGTGAGTCTGCAGACACGAAGGCGTTTTCGCTCATTACCGTGCTCTTCGTGGGAGGTGGCGGCGTCGCCGTGCGTGGGTTCGGGATGGCGCTCATGCTGGGCGCCCACCTGTCGCTGGCGTGGTTCAGTTCGGCGTCGGATCTCGGCCACTATTTCATCGTCATCGGCCTGACGAACATCCTGACGTATGCGGGTTCGCTCGGGTTCGGGCCGGGGGCGGTGCGCTTCGTCCCGGGATTCGTGGCGGAGCAAAGGACCGATCTCCAGGCAGGCTACGTCCGCACCACGCTCGCGGCGGTGTCGATATCGACGGGCTTCATGGCGACGACCGCCGTTGTCGTCGCCGTATTTTTTCCGTCGTTCCTGAACGCAGACATTCGTCTCGGCCTGCTGCTTTTTGCCGTCTTGTTGCCGCTGACGACCCTTCAGGCGGTGTCGCTAGACCTGCTGAGGGCCTTCGGCCTGCCATTGGAGGGGCAGGCCGTGACGTCGCTTTTGCCTCCCATCATCCTGGGCGGCGGCGCCGTCCTGGTAGCTCACGTCGGCACTTTGAACTTCCTGGCGATCGGCGTCATCTCGTGCGTGTCCACGGCCTTTACCGCGTTCGTGCAGGTGCGCTCGCTCAATCGGCTGGTCTTGCGCCGCCTGCGTGGCGTGACACCCCTCAGCGACGCCATATCGTGGCTGCGCGTGTCGCTGCCGATCATGGCGTCGACGCTGGTCTTCAGCAGCGCGGTGTCGATCGACTGGCTGGTTGTGGCGTCGCTGGTGAGCGTGGCCCAGTCGGCGATCTACCGCATCGACCAATACCTGTTGTCCATTCAAGGCGTGTTCTTCGCGACGTTCTACGGCGTGGTCGGCACCTACGTGTCGGGCAATTTCCACAGGCTCGGCAAGGCGGACTACGAGCAGTTTCTGCGCAGGCTCAATCTCGTACAGTTGATACCGACCGCAATTGTCTGCGTCATCCTGTTCGTGTTCGCCGAGCGCATTCTCGGCCTTTATGGACCAGGTTTCGTCGTGGGTGCCGATGCGCTTCGGATCTTCGCCCTTACGTCTCTGTTCCGCACCTCGTTTGGCCCGCTCGAGATGCTGCTGAACATCTCCAGCCACGAGAAGACCGTGATGAACGTCCAGATACTCGCCGTTGTCCTCTCGGCGGTTCTGTCGGTCTTGCTTGTTCGTTTCTACGGGATGAATGGCGCCGCGGTGGCCAATGCGGTGGCGTGGGGAAGCGCCACGGTGGTGCTCCATGTGATCATTGTCCGGCGACTGGGCATGCGCATCTCCACCTACGATTCCTTCCGAGCCCTGCTCATGGGGGACAACGAGCGTCCGCGCGATGCCGTTGTGCCGCTGTCCGAGAAGCTGGTCGAGGCAGCGACGTGGCCGGCCCTGTCGGCCGTGGGCGCGCGCTACGCGCTCGACCAGATGCTGTTCGCGGTTCGCTTCATCGCGACAAGCAAGGGGCTTGGCGCGCTGGAGCGCACCGCTATCGAGATCGTACCGGCCGCGGAGGTTGGACGGGCGCGGGGACCACGGGTCGTCCTGCCGACCGGCATCGCCACGCCGCTGGTGCCGGAGATTGCCGGGAGAGCTCCCTTCAACGACACGTTCGTGACGATCTTCAATCCGCTGGCGAGGCCCGGCGACGATTGGCTGGCGGTGCCGGAACGGGGGTTGCCGGTGTGGTGGCGCCATCCTTCGGGCACGCTGACGCCGGCCTGGAACATGCTGGCGACTGTGTATGACGTGCTGACCTTCCGCGAGGATGCCGAGATCGACATGCGCGACCGTCATGGCCGGCTGCCGACCGGCGCGAGTCCGCGGTTTCGCGCCGGCGTCTGGGACGTGCCCGTGGTCAACGAAGCCCTGGCGCTGCTGATCGACGCAGCAGATGCCATCGACAGGCAGGGGATACCGACCCTTCGGCTGGACGGGCTGATCGAGCCGCCGGCAATCGTGCTGTCGCACGATTGCGACCAGCTGCGCGGCAATGACCTGATCACCCAGGCGATTCGCGCATACCGCGTTCTCCGGCCGATGCTGCAGGGAAATCCTCCGAAATTGCAGCTCGTTCGCAGCATGATCGAGAACCAGCGGGAACCCTATAAATTCTACCTCGACGACCTCCTGCAGATGCTCGAACTCGAAGGCCGGTTCGGATACCGGTCGGTGATGTACGTCCTCAATGGGTCGAGCGGCAGGTTCGGCGCGCGCAGCGGTTCCAAGGTCGTGGCTGAGCTCATACGCAGATCGCCCCCCGGATGGGAGATCGGCATCCACTACAACTACGACACGTTCCATTCCTCGGACAGATTTGCGGCACAGAAATCGGAGATCGAGAAGCTGTGTGGCCGCCCCGTCGTTTCTGGCAGGGCGCACTATCTCCGCTTCGACACGCGGCGCACGCCCGAGTTCGTGGCGCAGGAAGGCATTCAGATCGACGAGAGCCTGGGATGGTCGTCGAGCAACGGGTATCGAGCCGGCATCGCCGGGCCGTTCCGTCCACTCGACGAGAAGACCGGCGAGCCGATGAATGTGATCGAGCTGCCGCTCGTGTTCATGGACGCAAACCTTGGCGACGGCGAGGACGGGTTTTCCTCATTCGAGAGCACCTATCTCCATCTCGAGAGGATCGGCGGCGTGATGAGCGTGTTGTTCCACCCCGGGTCCTACTCGAATCCCGAGAAGCCCAATCTTCGGGGCCTGTACCTGAAGATACTGGAATTCCTGCATGAGCGCGGCGCGCGGAACCTTATCCCCACGGACGTGATCCGCATTGCCGAGGGAACACGACCATCGGTATCTGCAATTTAGGTCAAAGAGAGATCGGCGCCGACACGCTCGTGAAAGCGGCTAGAGCGGGCGATCTGCCGAGGTAAAGTAGCGAAGATGCCGCCGCGCTTGCCGCTCGCGCACGACGGCGGGACCGGGCTAGATCGCCTTCGAGAGTCTCGCGATCGTACGAATGACGCGGTCCTGATCGGCGTCGCTCATGCCCGAGCCCGACGGGAGGCAGAGCCCGCGCGCGTATAAATCATCGGAGATCGCTCCCCCGGCAACCGTCGCCGTCTTGAACACCGGCTGCAGGTGCATGGGCTTCCAGACCGGCCGCGCCTCGATGTTTTCGCGCTCGAGCGCGTTACGGACCTCGTTGCAGTCGATGCCGAATTCGGCAGCGTCGATCAAGGCGACACTCAGCCATCGGCTGTGCCGGCCATAGGAGGCCTCGGGCATGAAGGTCCAGCCGGGCAGGCGGCCCAGCCGGTCGACGTAGCGCTGGAAGATGCGTCGGCGGCGGCTCACCCGGTCGTCGAGCACACGAAGCTGCGCCCTGCCGATGGCGGCGAGGATGTTGGAAAGCCGGTAGTTGTATCCGACCGTCAGGTGCTCGTAGTGGGCGACGGCCTCCCGGGCATGGGTGGAGAGATGGCGGGCCCGCTTCATGAGCGCGCCGTCGTTGCCGGCCAGTGCGCCTCCACCCGACGTGGTGATGATCTTGTTGCCGTTGAAGGAATAGGCCGCCATCAGCGCACCGCTGCCCGCGCTGCGACCGCGATAGACCGTTCCCATCGCCTCGGCGGAGTCGCAGATGACCGGCACGCCATGGCGCCCGGCCGCTTCGAGGATCGCGTCGAGGTCGCACGATTGGCCGTAGAGGTCGGTGGGAATGATTGCCTTGGGCAGCTTGTTTCGTCGGGCGGCCGCCTCGAGGCTTTCCGCCAGCAAGGCAGGAGACATCGTCCAGGTCTCGCGGTCGGCGTCGATGAACACCGGTTGCGCCCGCTCGTAGACGATGGGGGCGATCGAGCCCATGAAGGTGAGAGTCGAGGCCCAGACCTCGTCGCCCGGCTCGACGTCGATGCAGCGCAGTGCCAGGTGTATGGCAGCCGTGCCGGAAGACGTCGCCAGGACGTTCGACTGGCCGAGGGTCTCGCCCAGCTCGTGCTCGAATGCGTCGACCATGGGACCGAGCGGCGCGATGTAGTTCGATTCGAAGGCTTGCCGGATGAACTCCTGTTCGTCGCCGCTCATGTGCGGCGGCGACAGAAAAAGGCGCGTCGACTGTGCCGCCGGCGCCGCGGATTTGGGGGGCGAGGCGACGTTCATTCTGCGGTCACTCCTTGCGGCAGGCCGGGCGGCGCGGCGGTTGGCTCATCGCCGTGTTCAGCCTCGTCGGGTAGGGCGTCGCTCGCGCGGACGTCCTGGGTAGCGGCGGCGATCGCGACGACGCCGAAAATATAGACCAGCCGACAATCGTAGAAGTCGCCGCTGAACATGCCCGCGCCGAAGATGAGCGCCGACATGGAGAGGCCGATTTCGCTGTAGTAGTTGCGCCCGTTCCATGTCTTCGCGATCAGGTGGCCGCCCCAAGCGAACAGCAGCAGCACCGCGACGATGCCGCCGTCGACGGCGAGCTCGAGGACCATGTTGTGGGGATAGTTGTCCAGCCCGAACGAATTCACCGGGAAGGAGTCGAGGCCGCCGCCGAAAGTCGGCGCTTCCAGCCAGAGCTCGTACGCGACGTCGTAGAGGACGTCGCGGTTCGACAGATAACCTTCCTGGAGAGTGCTCTCCACCCATCGATCGGAGATGCCCTGGATGGCTTCGATGTCGAGGATGGCGCCGAAGAGATAGACCAGCGACAGCACGACGAGGAAGCCCACGGCAATCAGTCGCCAGTCGACGCGGCGCACGACCAGCAGCGCGAAGAGCCCGAGAAGCAACGCCACCATCGCGCCGCGCGATCCGGTCTGGAGCAGAAGCACGACGGCCACTCCGGCCACCAGGATGCGCAGCGCGATGCTCCAGCTCAGGCCGCCCCGCTGATTGAGGCTGCGGGCCACCATGAGCAGGCACAGCATGCCGAGAAAGCGGCCCAGGATGTTGGGGCCGCCGCCGAGGATCGACAGGCGTCCCTGATCGAGCATCGCGGCGGAGGTCAGGTCGGCGACCAGGAACAGCTGGGCATAGAGCGCGAACCCGCCGATCGCCAGCAGGACGAACTCGAGGCACAGCCAGAAGGCCTTGACGAATTCCATATTCCGCGACGCCCGCTCGACGACGATCACCGTCATGGCTGTCAGGAGAAGATCGGCCGCCTTGGGATAGGGATTTTCGTTGGGCGACCACCAGATGGTGGCGAACAAGTAGAGAATGAGAACGAGGAAGAGCCGCAGGCTGACTCCGGCCTCGTTGCGGAAGCTGTTGGTATCCTGGCCCGAGAGACGGCCAATCTCGACCAGGGGAAGGCAGATGATGAGCAGCCAGAACCGCGGCTCGATCGCCAGTGAAGTGATGTCCCGCTGGCCGACCAACTCCCAATTCACCGCGTCGGGGTCGACCGACAGGCGTTGCAGCGTCCAGCGGCCGATCAGGATCAGCACCGCAATGGTGATTGCCAAGACATAGTTGGCCAGTGTGGTGCGTTGAACGAACATACAAGCCCCGAACGCTACGATCCCTCACGCCTATCTGTGCAAAGGCGTCTTCAAAACGAGAGCTTCCCAAGGCCCCAGGGAAAACGCGCCGTTGGCCAGGGTTCCGGAAGCGAGCGGAGGCACCAGGGAGGTCCAGCTGGCGACCTCGGGAAGGCCTTCGATCGATCCGGAGACTTGGCTCTTAGTGGAGTTGGCGATCAATAGGAAGAGGGAGTCGGCATGGCGCATCGCCTTGACGCCGACGGGCGGCACCGACACGGTCTTGCCGAATGCCTCGATTTCCTCGTTCTTCACGTCGGCGGGCAGGACGACTGTAAGCCCCCGAACCGTCTCGCCGCCGAGGAGTGCCTGGCCAAGTTCGCCCTCGCCGCACAGATAGGGGGTGATGGTGGCATAGGCCGACCAATAAGCCTCGTAGTCCTGAAAGTTTTCGCGATGGCGAAAGGAGAATATGAGGAGGCCGGCGGCGCCCTCGATGACGCCGCGCACGACGTCGTGCCTTACCCACCGCGGTATCTCGTCGTGCCGGCCGTCGGGCGCATTCCGGAACATTTCCGGGACCAGGAGCGGCGTGACCTTCCGGCCGACCGCCTGCGCGGCCTCGACTTCCTGGCGGACAGATGCCGCGAGCCACGCCCGCCGATCGACTTGCCCGGTATAGTTCACGTAGGAGCCCTTGGCTGAGAAATCCAGATATCGACTGGTGATCGCCATCTCGGCGCTTGAGCGGTGGCCGGCGTCGTACATGAGGATCGGCCGCTTCAGGGGGTCGGCCGCACGGATGGCGTTCACCGCTGCTTCCAGATAGGCCATCTCGCCCTGGCGCCAGGTCCGCATTTCTTCCTGCGCCAGGTTCCACCAGGCTATGTCCGGATTCGAGGCGACGTCGCTCACCTGCTTGGCGACATCGGCCGCGAGCTGGTCGACGGGCTTGGGGAGCGGCTTCTCCTTGAGGAAATCGACATCGGCGCCGACGGTGTAGATCGCCTTCATGCGGTTGGCCCTGGCGTCCTCCAATATCGTGGCATTGCTCTCGTATTGGGGGCCGATGAGATTGAAGCCGACGGAGCGGGCGCGCGCGATATCGGCCCTGTGGCCATTGGCTCCCATGGAATAGGCGGAACAGGGGAACAGCGACCCTTGCGGAAACACCTGCTCGCCGACCGGCCGATCCTGCGCGTTGCAGGCCTGCTCTGCGGCCAGCAGGACGGCGATTGTCATGGCAATTCGCGCAATCGCAATTCGGGCGGCGGGAATGCTCATCGACGGCCAAGCATCATCCAGCGCGCCACTTCCGCCGGGTTTTCGAGGTGGGCGAGATGGCCCGCGCCGTGCAGGACATCGAGCGGCACCCCGGCGGGAAGGGATTGCGCGTTCTCGACGGGCGCGATCTGGTCGTCCGATCCCCATAGAGCGTGGACAGGAATGCCGAGGCCGACGGCGGCGGCGACGTCGGCTCGGTGGGCCGGGGCGGAATCCACGATCCGATCTATGAAGGCGCGGACGCCGGGCTTCCCGAGCCACTCGAAGATTGCGCGGCCGATTTTCGCGAGATCCGGTGGCGGGACTGCATAGGCGACGGCGAGATGCGGCAGCAATTCTTCCGGCGAGGCGACCGATGTGAAGGCCTGGAAGAACTTCATGTTGAGTTTCCGGCCGATCCCGGCACAGGCGATCAGGGACAGGCTCTCGACTTGTGACGGCATCGCGATTGCAACTTCGGTTGCGATCATGCCGCCCAACGAGTGGCCGACGAGGTGAAAGGAGGGCAGCGCCAGCGGACGCAAGGCCTCGACGATCGCGCGCCCCATGTTCGACGGCAAAGGGGCGTAGTCGGGGACGCCGCTCCGCCCGTGACCCGGCAAATCCACCAGGACGATCGAGCCATGGCGGCGCAGAAACGGCAGGACGTTCTGGAATGTGCCGGAATTGGAACAAAAGCCGTGCAGCAATACCCTCACCGGGCCGTCTCGTCCGATACGCAGCATCGCGACACGAGGCACCACGCCATCGTCAGCCATTCGCGCCGCCGTCGGAAAACCCGACCTTGACGTCCTGCCACTCGAGCATCGCACCCGCCCAGGAAAGTCCGATGCCGAACCCCAGCAGCATGATGCGTTGACGGCTCTTCACGCGACCCTGCAGGGCCGCGGTCACGAGGGCGATCGGAATCGTCGCCGATACGGTATTGCCGATATTTTTCACATCGATGAAGAACTTCTCTGCCGGCAGCTTCAGACGCTTGCGCAAGGTCTCGAGCATGTAGGCATTGGCCTGGTGCGGCACGACCATGGCCACGTCGTCGAGGGTCATGTTGGCCGCCGACAACATGTCGGCCACGAGCTTGGGAACGACGCTGAGCGTGAATGTGAAGACAGCCGGGCCGTTCATGTAGAGCCATTGGGGGCCGAACGATCCCCCGCTCAACATCGCTCCGCCTTCGGCGGGGCCGGCATGGGCGCGCATGCCGCTGTTCGGCACGACGAGATCTTTGCCGCCCTTGCCGTTGGTACCGTAGCGAAACGGGCCGATCGCCGGAGTTTCCGACACCGGCACGCGCTCGATCAACGTCGCTGCCGCGGCGTCGCCGAAGATCGTTCGGACGCTGCGGTCTTCGGGGTTGATGTGCTTCGAATAGGTGTCGGTCGTGAGGAACAGGATCCGCGAGGCTTGTCCGGTCTCGATCAGGCCCTTGCACAAGCCCAAGCCGTAGACGAAACCCGAACAGCCCAGATTCATGTCGAAGGCGCCGGCGTCCGTCGGGATGCCCAGCGCTTCCTGGATAAGGCATGCGTTCGTTGGGAGCAGATAGTCCGGCGACTGTGTGCACAGGATGACATAGTCGATGTCGGAAGGCGCAATTGAGGCGACGGACAGCAGCTTGCGCGCTGCCGCTATCGCAAGGTCGGACGCCGTCTCCTGGGGGCCGGCGATCCGCCGCTCGGCTATGCCGGTTTTGCTCTCGATCTTCTCCGGCTGCCATGTCGGATTGCTCGCCGCGAGATCGGCGTTTGTGACGCGCGTGGCCGGCAGATGGTAAGTGATGGCGGTGATACTCGCGCCGTATCGCGTCATTGAGGCGTCCACATCGCAGGTGCCATTCTGATCTTGTCACGTTAACACGCAGGCGAAAGTTAGTCGACAATCGCCGGCGTTCGACGGCGACGTTCACCGGAAAAGACGTTACAGTATTCTGCGCTCGAACTGGAATGTGGGACTTTTGGCGAATGCGGCCTCTGGTTATCTTCGGTGCTGGCGGTTTGGGGCGGGAACTGCTCGGTACGATCAATGCGTCGTCGGCGACGTTCAAGGCTCAATGGCCGATCAGTGCATTCGTCGATGACGATGCCCGGCCCGGCGCGATATGCGGGGGATTGCCGGTGTTGCGTCGCGACGGCTTTGCGCATCCGCCTCGCTATCTCCTTGCCATCGGTGCTCCGCGAACACGGCGGCAGCTCGCGGGCGAGCTCGCCCGATTGGGCTGGGAGGCGCCGACCCTCGTGCACGAGAGCGTTCATGTCGGCCAAGGCGCCGAAATCGGCGAGGGCAGCGTCATCCTCCAATATTCGAGTGTCTCGGCAGACGCCAAGATCGGGCGTTTCGTGCTGGTGAACGGCCGCTGCGGAATAGCGCACGACGCGCGGGTCGGGGATTACTCTGTGCTTCTGGGCGGCGACGCGGTGAGCGGCAATGTGGCAATCGGCGATGATGTCCTGGTCGGATCGTCAGTGGTGATCCATCCCGGACTGACAGTCGGAGATGGGGCGATCGTCGGCATCGGAAGCGTCGTTATCCGCTCGGTGCCGCCCGGCGTCACGGTCTTCGGAAACCCCGCGAAGCAACTCCGGGGCGCCGCCGCCGCGGCGTCTCTTCCCATCGCTGGACAAGTCAGCGATTCCGCGTAATTTTCGGGCATGGTGTACGAAGGCGTCGGTGGCCAGATCGGAGGCCTTCGGTTCCGTGAAAGAAGGGAAAATCTATGGATCGAGCGACGTTCCTGAGGAAATTCGAGGAATTGATCGAGGTGCCTTCGCAGAGCCTGACCGAAGGCACGGAACTCGAGAAAGTCGAGAGCTGGGATTCTTTGAACGTCATCGGCTATATCGCGCTTGTCGACGAGACCTTCCAGAAGGAAGTAGATCCCGAGCGCATTGCCGAATGCAAGACGGTTGGCAATCTCCTCGACCTCGCGGTCGGTTGAACTCGCCCCGGGGGTATCGATGGCTGTAGGGCGCGTGAGCGGAGTTGCGGTCGCCGGTATTTATGCCTGCGTTCCGGCTCAGGTCGTCGACAACGCGTCGATGACTGCCTTGGCCTCGCCGGCGGAACTCCAGAAGGTCATCAAGGGCATCGGTATCGAGCGTAGGCGCGTCGTCTCGGAAGGCCAGTGCACGTCGGATCTCGCGCAGGTCGCTGCGGAACAGCTGCTTGCCGACCTCGGCTGGCCGTCTGAAAGCGTAAATCTCATCGTGTTCGTGTCCCAGACCGGCGACTACCGGCTCCCGGCGACGGCGTGCGTCCTGCAGGAACGCCTGGGCTTGAGCAAAGGGTGCGCCGCTTTCGATCTCAACCTCGGATGCTCGGGCTACGTCTATGGCCTATGGGTGGCGAGTCAGCTCTTGAATAGTCTCGGAGGGGCTCGGGCGCTCCTGCTCGTCGGCGACACGAGCACGTCTCTGTTGGCGCCCGAAGATCGCTCTGTCCAATTCCTGTTCGGCGATGCCGCGACGGCAACGGCGCTCGAGCGCCGCTCCGATGCCGGAGAGACGACGTTTGTGCTCGGCACCGACGGCAGCGGTGCTTCCCATCTCATCGTTCCCGGCGGCGGCGCCCGGAACAAACTAGACAACCAAAGCCTGTCGCGACAACCGGGACGGGACGGTCATCCGCGTGCCGCCGTCAACTTGTTCATGGACGGCCCTCAGGTATTCAACTTCACGCTTCGTGAGGTACCCGGCCTGATCAGCGCGCTTCTTGCCGAGGCGAAATGGTCGATGGAGCAGGTGGACAAGTTCGTGTTCCACCAGGCCAACGGATACTTGCTCGACTATCTGCGCAAGCGGACCAAGATCCCGGCCGAGCAGATGGTGTTGGCGCTCAAGGACTATGGCAACACCAGTTCGGCGAGCATTCCATTAGCCATCGCGGATCGACTGGCTGGTGACTTCGCAGCTGGTCCGACGCGGCTGCTCCTGGCGGGCTTCGGCGTTGGCTGGTCATGGGCCGCTGCCGCGATAACGATCGCGCAAGGAACGCCGACGCGGGTGATCGAAGCGCCGCCGTCGGCGGTGCCGCGCGTTGCATAACCCCCTCGACATGACGGGGCGGACGGTGCTGGTTTCCGGCTCCTCCTCGGGACTGGGGCAGGGCATCGCAAAGGTCCTGTCGGAGCTCGGTGCCAGGATCATCGTACATGGGCGCGACAGCAAACGCATCGAAGAGACGTTGGGCATGCTCTCGGGGACGGGACATATAGGGTCGCAATTCGATCTGGTGAACTACGACGATATTTCAGGCTGGGTCGCCGGGCTCGTCGCGCAGGTTGGGCCTTTGTACGGTGTGGTACATTCGGCCGGGATTCTGACGGTGGCGCCGCTCAAGGTCCTCTCGAAAAAGATCCTTGCGCCGATGTTCGACGTCAACGTCAACGCCGGGATCGCGCTCGCCAAGGCGCTGCGACAACCGGCGAACCGGGTGACGGGGGCGAATATCGTCTTCGTCTCCTCGGTGATGGCGTTTGCGGGCAGCGCGGGACAGGTTGCCTATTCGGCGACGAAGGGCGCCTTGGTCTCGCTCACCCGGTCCATGGCAATCGAGTTGTCGCGCGATGGCGTGCGCGTGAACTGCCTCGCGCCGGGTGCGGTCAAGACCTGGATGGTCTTCGAATACAGTCGCACCGTTCCCAAGGAGCAGCTCGACATATTGGAGGGCAAGCACCCCCTGGGCTTTGGCCAGCCGCACGACGTGGCCTATGGCGTTGCCTATCTGATGTCCGATACCGGCAAATGGATCACCGGGTCGACGCTTGTCGTCGATGGGGGATACTCTGCCCAATAGGATTGCGGTTCGACGCCGAGCGGTGCGATGACGGATAATGTTTCCGGCGAGCAGCTTCCCCTGGAGGCTGACGCCTATCGAGACCGAGCACATTTCGTTCGCGAGCAGGATTGGCTGCGCGACAATTGCTGGCATTTTGCCTGCTTGAAGCGGGAGATCGACCGGCCCGGCGGGTTCGCCACGCTCGACATCGGGGGCGCGGCGGTGACCGTCGAGCATTCGCGGGCCGGCCTTTCGGCCTTTCGCAATGTCTGCAGCCATCGCATGGCCCGCATCCGTGACGCCAGGGTGGGCGCCGAGCCATTCGTTTGTCCCTATCACGGTTGGACGTACGACGGACAAGGCGTGCCGAGCAGGATTCCCTTCAACGATCTGTGCTTCAACCTCTCCGAGGAAGCCCGCCGGAAGCTGGCGCTGCCGCAATTCCAACTGGCACTGTGTGGCGACTTCGTCTTCGTCGCGAGCCAGGCGATGCGCCAACCTCTCGACGAGTACCTCGGGCCCGAAGTGACCGATATCCTCGAGCGGCTGTCGCGCAGCTTCTCGGGCGAGGTCCGGCGAGAGGAAATCGACGTAGCGGCGAACTGGAAGCTGGTGATCGAGAATGCGATGGATCCCATCCATTCGCCCTTCATCCATCGTTCGACGTTCGGAGCGATCGGCACGATCGCCGTCGACGACCACTTCTACGGCCCGCATTCGTCGTACCTGATGAAGCTCAAGCCCGAGTATCTTTCGCGGATGGCGAGGCTGGAACGCTTCATCGACAAGAGGCCGTTCAAGGTCGACGGCTATTTTCACTTGCTGGTATTTCCCAATCTGTCGATCGGCACGAACATGGGCCTGACATGCATGGTCCAAACCGTGGAGCCGCGCGGCGTCTCGGCGTCAAACTTGATGAATCGCTATGTCAACATGAGGCTGACCGCCGAAGGCGAGCGGGCCGGACCCCAGATCGAGGCCATCAGGCAGCTTGCAGACCAGTTCACGACCACCATCGGCGTCGAAGACAGGGACATCGTGGAGCGCGTTCAGCGCGGCCTGTCGGATGCATTCCCACCCCAACAGGTGCTGGGCCTGAACGAGCGCAGGATCGAGCACTTCCAGCATCACTACCGGCAGGCGGCAAGGCAGTTCGCCCAAAAGCGTTAGGACTGGCTCTCCAGGTCCTTCTTCTGCGCTTGAAGCTCGCTGATCTTCTCTTCCATCTGCTTCAGCATCGTCGAGCGCGAGCGCTTGAACCAGTCCTGGCGGGGAAGCTTGTTCAGGAATATCTCGGTGCGCCACTGGCCGCGCAGCAAGGCAGAGCCGCTCGGGTCGTCGGCCGGCTGGTAGATGATATCCGCCATGATGCGGTCCGGTCCGCCGACATGCGGGAGCGACCGATGCCACGTCGACGAGTTCATGAGGATCATGTCGCCAGGATCCAGGCTGGGCGTGATTGTCGGCCAATCGTCGCCGATGACGTCCGGATTGAGTTCGCCGGCGTCACCGAGCATGCCGAACTGGTGAGTGCCGGGGTAAAAGACGAGTGCGCCGTTCTCGGGCGTAACCGCCGTCAGCGGCACGAAGGCCGACGCCTTGTTCGGCCAACCGACATGGTAGCAGGTGTCGTGATGAAGAAAGACGGCAGCTCGACTGTTGCGGTCCTTGATGACGAACCGATGGGCGAAGAGGGCGATGTCGGGCCCGAAGGCCTGCTCGATGACGTCGAGCAGGGCAGGCTCGCTTGGCAGCGCTGCCAGTACCGGCGGAAGCGCCTCGTTCACGTGGACAGGGTTGAAGCGTCCGACGTGGCGGCCCTCGGCCAACCTGGCGGCATAGAAGGAATCCCATTCCGACTGCCAGCGCTGCATCGTCGACGTCGGAATGGCCTGGCGCACGACGAATACGCCCGTCTTCGCGAAGACATCGGCCGAGAATTTGCGCGAATCGGCCTCGGGCAAAAGCTCTCGAATCTTGGCCGGTCCCACTCGCATCATCGAATCTCCGTGTCGCAGTCGCAATGGCGCGTCACAAATGTATTTGTCAGCTTACCATGATTCGGGCCGGTGCCGCCGCAGCGATGTCCTCGAGATGGTCCACGAACGCCGAATATACCGCTTCGGCGCGAAACTCCCGCTGAAAGAGCTCGCGGGCGGCCACCTTCCGCTGCGCCAGTGTATCCGGGTGACGGGCGACGTCGGTCAGCAGGGCGGCCAGCGAGGCAGCGTCCTGATTGGCGTAGACGTAGCCGCAATTGTGATCGGTGATGAGCTTGCGCAGCTTGCCGTCGAGGCCAGTGGCGATGGCGAGACCGCCGGCGAGATACTCGATGGCCTTGTTCGAGAGTGAGTTCTGGAAATCGACCGTGTTGGGAAAGGGAACGATACCGAGGTCCGAGATGTCCATCAATGTCATCAGCTTGGCCTGGTCGACCCAACCCGAAAAGACTACCGCGGGATCACGGCCGGCCCGTTGCTTCAGCGGGGTCAGTTGTCCGTCCACGCCGTCACCGCAAACGACCAGTTGGATCTTCTTCCGAATCTGGTCCGGTAGACCGAGGACCGCATCCACGACGTGCGCGATGCCGGTTCGCACGCCTATCCCGCCGATAAAGCAGAGGCGCAGTACGGGATCGTACGTATTCTGGTGCAGCGCCGTCCGCCAGAAGCTGCCGGCTTCGTCGCGTTCCGCCTGCGACAGGCTCGGGACCCGATAGCCGAACGGGAAGGCACGATCCAGGCTCGTTGACGATCTTTCCGCGCGACGGAGCCCCCAGGAAACGAACTCGTCGGTGACACCGGACACGGCGTCTACCGATGCCAGCGCGGTCTTCGACAAGCCGAAATATCTGGCCAGCAGGGCGCGTGCGAATGGTCTCAGGACACTCGGTGCGACGTCGACCCAGATGTCGGGCCAGAGATCCCGCACGTCGGCGACCGTCGGAATGCCGCGTGCCCGGCCGTAGGCGCCGACGGCCGATACGAGTTCTATTGTAGGATATGAGCTCAAAATAAGATCGGGCTGGGGCTCGCTAACGGCGCGTGAGGCGAATTCCCGGGCGGTGGCGCGGTTGAAGCGCAGGCGGTCGATGGAGATGTTCCGCTTGTAGCCGGCGGCATGGGTGAGGATGACTTCATACCGCGGCCGAATCTCGTAACGATCTCCACGAGGCGTCACGTCCCTCTTGCGCCTATGATCGAAGGTGGTACTCCACCATGTGACCCGTCCGCCCCTCGCGCAAATCTCTTCGGCCAGCAAATCCATGCGGCCAAAGCGTCCGGGAACATCCATAGTCGAAGCCGGGCGATCTCCGACACTGACCAGCCAAACGTGCACACGCCACTCCATCGAAGCTTTGAAGGCCGCGGCTGCGATGCTACGTTACTTGCCGGCTTGGCCGTCAAAGTTGAACGTCAGCGGCGCAGCATACTAAAATTTGTTTTCTTCCATCTAAACGACGGGAAGCCGGAGTTGCTTTTGTTTCCTGCCGTCACCTGCTTATTGAGTGACGCCGCGGAAGCTGACAAGGGAATTCTCGGAAGCCGACGGGACCGATAGGGGCGAGGGTGGGCATCGCAAATTCTCAACGCATGCGGCTGGTCGTGTTCCTATACGACGTGGCGATGGCCGCACTGTCGGTTTTCCTGGCCCTCACGTTTCGTCTCGGTGATCTGCGCGATCTCGCGGACGACGACAGGCGCTTCATAAGCGCCATCATTCCCTTTACAGCCACCGCCGCGCTCAGCTTTCTCATCACGCGGACCTATCGCATCAGCTGGCGCCACGCGTCGACGACAGATCTGATGCTGATCATACGTGCCGTGACGCTGGCCGTTTTCATCTATTTGTTGCTGAGCTTCGTGGCGACCCGGCTCGCCACGATCCCGAGATCGTTTGTTATTTTGTCGTGGATGATCTTGATCTTTCTCATGGCCGGCTCCCGGGTCGCCTACCGGATGTTTCGTGAGAGACAGTTCCTGTTCGTGCGCCGGGCGATGAAGTCGCATCAGACGCCAATCTTGATTGTCGGGGGCGGCGGCGATGCGGAACTCTTCCTGAGAAGCCTCGACGGTCATCCCGAGTATTATCCGGTCGGCGTGCTCGACGATCGGACGGCGCGGGGATCGACCATCCGCAACGTCCCGATCCTCGGACGCGTCGACGACGTCGTGTCGGTGGTCGAGGAATATGCCGAGGCGGGCGACAGGCCCCGCAAGCTCGTGATCGTCGACCGGCTCCTTATGTCCGACCGCCTCGACGGCTTGGTCGATGCGGCAAACAAGCTCGGCATCACAATTGGTCGAGCGCCGGATCCGACCGTCCTTCGTCCCGGGGTCGAGGAGCAGATTCCTCTACAGCCGATCTCGGTTGAAGACCTGCTCGGCCGCTCGCAGATCGTGCTGGATTCAAGCCCCGTGTTCGCCTTGCTCAGGGGCAAGCGGGTGCTGATCACCGGAGCGGGCGGGTCGATCGGTTCGGAAATCGTCAGGCAGGTGGCCCAGTTCGATCCCTCGGCGGTCTGCCTTGTCGATGCGTCGGAATTCAGTCTCTATTCGATCGATGCGGAGGTTGCCGGTCGGTGGCCTGCTCTCGAGCGCGTAGCCCGCCTCGTCGATGTTCGGCACAGGGTCGGCGTTCACTCCTGCTTCGAGTCGTTCAAACCCGACATCGTCTTCCACGCCGCCGCGCTGAAGCACGTGCCCTTGGTCGAGGGCAACCCCCTCGAGGGGATTTGGACGAATGCCGTCGGTTCGCGGCACGTTTGCGACGCCGCGGCCGCCGTGCATTGCCAGGCGATGGTGCTCATCTCGACGGACAAAGCGGTCAATCCGGCGAACGTCATGGGTGCGACCAAGCGCTGCGCGGAAAGCTACTGCCAGGCAATCGCGCTTGCCGGCGCGGGCAAGCCCGGCGCCACCCGTTTCATGGCGGTCCGATTCGGCAATGTCCTGGCGTCGACCGGGTCGGTGGTTCCTCTGTTCCAACGCCAGATCAGCGCTGGCGGCCCGGTGACGGTTACCCATCCGGAGATCGTGCGATTCTTCATGACCATTCGCGAGGCCGTGCAGCTGGTCCTTCAGGCGTCAGCTCTGGGTGCTGCACAACTTCAGATGGTCGGGCGCATTTTCGTCCTCGACATGGGGCAGCCCGTAAAGATCGACGACCTTGCCCGGCAGATGATTCGGCTGGCCGGACTGCAGCCGGAAAGGGACATCGCCATCCACTACACCGGCTTGCGATCGGGCGAGAAACTGTACGAGGAACTGTTCCACGATAGGGAGAGCATAGAGGCCACGACGATGCCCAGGATCAAAGTGGCGTCCCCGAGGGGGATCGAGTTGTCGGCGCTCACTAAAGCCTTGGATGAGTTGGAGGCGACGTGTGTGGCGGGGCGGACCGACAACGCTTTGGCTTTACTGTCGCAACTTGTGCCAGAATATCGGCGTCCGTAGCTAATCGGCGCACGGCGATAGCATAGTCGACATGCCCTCAAGCCGGATGCGGTTGTCTGCACATATCGCGCATCCCGTGGTCGTATCACGATCCAGCGTGTCGGCGCGCTGCGCACGGAAATGGCGACCGAGGACACACTGGTTTAACTCGGCGACGTTCACCGCGTTCCGAGCGGTTCTTTAGAGCCTTGGCCGGCCCTCTACTGGCGCAACAAAAGCAAATGGGCTAACTGTCTGCCGGCAGCGAGATTGGTCACTGCACGTCAATTGAACATCAATGGGCACAGAGTGGTTAAGAGTGAAAGTCCGGGTCGGATCCTTCCCGATCAGAATCTCGGAAGAGACAATCGCCTAGATATACGCGAATGGACGCGTATGCTGAACCGCCGCAAGTGGCAGCTGGTTGGCATCACGGCCCTGGTCTGCGCCCTGACCGGCCTCGTTCTTTCGCAACTCACCCCGGAATACCGCGCTACGGCGCTGGTCATGCTCGACACCCGGAAGGCGAAAGTGACGAATACCGCCGACGTTCTCGGCAGCATCACCATCGATATTCCGGCGGTCCAGACCGAGATCGAAGTGCTGCGTTCGGCGAGCATTCTGGGCCGGGTCGTCGACAAGCTGCATCTCGAGCGGGATATTGAGTTTGGTGCAATACCGGCTAATCCGATAAGTGCGCTTATCCGCAATGTCCGTGGCTATTTCTCCGACTGGATAAGCGGGCCGGCTCCCCCGCGGCTCAGCCACAACACGGACGACACTCCGCGCGGTCGTGCCATCGTCGCGCTGAACCGCGACCTGCTGATCGCGACGCGAGGCCGCTCGTACGTCATTGGCGTCGCTGCCGATTCTCGCGATCCCGACAAGGCCAGGCGCATAATCGATACGCTTACCGATTTCTACACGGTCGATCAGCTGCAGGCCAAGCTCGACGCCAACAAGCGCGCGACCGACTTCTTCAACGACCGGCTCGAGGAGTTGAAGCACAACGTCGAGACTGCCGAGCGCGCTGCCGCTGCCTTTCGCGACAAGTCCGGTCTAACCATCGGTAAAGACTCGACGATCGCCTCGCAGTCTCTCTCCGAACTCAACTCGCAGCTCATCCAGGCGCGCGCGCAACGCGCGGATCGTGAATCGCGCCTGATTGCATTGCAGCAGGCTGCGCGCAATCCGGCGACCCTGGGCGGGATCACCGAAGTTCTGGCGAATCCACTCATTTCCACCCTGCGGGCACAGGAAGCGGAAGTCGCGCGCCGCATTGGCGACCTGAACCAGAGATATGGCGACAGCCATCCGCGCCTTCTGCAGGCCCGCGCCGAACAAGGGCAAATTCAGTCGCGTATCTCGGCGGAAGTGGCAAAGATCATCGGCAGCGTCCAGGCAGACGCCGAGGCGGCGCGGTCGAAGGAAGCCGAGCTGCAGAGCCAGGTCGATCAGCTCGAGAAAAAGGCCGGGGGCCTGGGACAGAGCGAAGTAGCGCTGCGCCAGCTCGATCGCGAGGCGCAGTCTTCGCGCGCGGTGTATGAGGATTTCCTGAAGCGCTTCAAGGAGCTGCGCGAACAGCAGGATATCCAGCAGCCGGATGCCAGGGTGCTTTCGCCGGCGACCGTGCCTCCTGGGGCAGTCTACCCGCGCTATGGCCTGTCGATGGTGCTTGCCTTACTCATCGGCGGCGCCCTTGGCGTGGTGCTCATCGTGCTCATCGAGCGGCTGGACGGCGGCTTCCGGACGGGCGAGCAGATCGAGCGGCTCACGGGACGTGCGCTGATCGGGATGATCCCGAGCCTGTCCCAGAGATTGACCGGCAACCAGTCGCCCGCACGTTTCACGATCACGAAGCCTACTTCGGCATACGCGGAATCGCTGCGTACCACCCACACCGCCATAATGCTGGGTTCGCTCGACAATCCGCCCAAGGTCATCATGACGACTTCGTCGCTTCCCGGCGAAGGCAAATCGACTTTCGTCTGCTCGCTCGCGGGATTGATGGCGAGGTCCAATCCCCGGAGCAAGATCATCGTCGTCGACTGCGACCTGCGGCGTTCGTCGGTCAGGAAGACGCTGGACCTGCCGGAGACAGGCGGGACGATCGACGAATACCTGGCGGGAATGAAGACGCTCGAGGAAATCGTCGGACGCGACGAGGCAAGCGGCCTGTACTACATTCCCGCGCGGGCGAACACGCCGAACTCGGCGGAAATACTCGGATCTAACGCCATGCGGAGCTTCGTTTCGGCGCTGGCGGAACAGTTCGACCTGGTCTTTCTCGATACGCCGCCGTTGATGGCGGTGTCCGACGCGCGACTTACCGCTCAGTATGCCGACTACGTCGTATTCCTCGTGCGTTGGGAGCAGACCGCGCGCGAATTGGCCATCAACTCTCTCAAGCTGGTTCGCGAGACGCGCAAGAACGTAGGAGTCGTGCTGTCCCAAGTGAACGTGCGCCGCCATGCGCGCTATGGCTACGGCGACTACGGCTACTACTATTCGAAGTACCGCGACTACTACACGGACTGAGGCGGCGCGAAGACGGCGTCCGTTGCGGCCAATCTGTGAGGCGATGCTTCCGGTGTGGTCGAGGCTCGAAAAAATGGGAGTAGCGATGCTCCGCTGGTTAGGCTTGCCCGCCGGCATGGAGCCCCAGATTCTGTGTTCCGTCGTGGTCGGCCTCGTCGCTGCCGTTGTTCGAGCGCCAGATCAGGGCGGGCGGGCCGATCACCGTCACCCATCCGGAGATCGAGCGCTTCTTCATGACCATCCGCGAGGCGGTCCAACTCGTGTTGCAGGCCTCGGCGCTTGGCGCGATGCGGCCCGAATGGGCAGCCGAGTCTTCGTCCTCGACATGGGCCAGCCGGTGCGAATCGCCGATCTCGCCCGCCAGATGACCGGCTCGCCGGCCTGCAATCCGAGCGCGACATTGCCATCCACTTCACCGGATTGCGTCCGGGCGAGAAGTTGTTCGAGGAGCTGTTCCATGGCGAGGAGCAGCTCGAGGCGACGCCGGTGCCACGGCTCAATGTCGGCTCGCCCCGGGTGCCCGGACCTGGCGGCGCTCGTCGGGACCCTGACGGGACTTGAGACGGCCTGTGCCGAGGGGCGCATCGAGGAGGGCCGACGCACCCTGAGCGATCTGGTGCCCGATTACGTCTCGCCGCCGCCGGCCTTGTGCGGCCGGAGACCGGGGGCTTCCCGCGCGAACTCTTCACATTCCGGTGTCCCGGCAAGGCCGGATGGGCAAAAAGGTCGATCTGGACGTCGGGCAAGGGCTTCCAATGTTTCCGATGGCGGGTTATTCTGCCTTTGCTTCAATTAGTTGTGCCTTCCGATATCGGGAGGGCGGGGTCTGGTGGTGCGGGATTGTGGTCGAATGACCATCGCCGGACTTAACGGGCTGAAAAATCGAGCGGCTTTATTGCGTTCGATGTGCTAAGTTGATATCAGGGTGGCAGGGGAGAACTCGCATGCGAATTGTTCTGGCAAAGATCGCCGCGCTAGGGCTGGTAGTATCGATGGCCTTCGGCGCGATGCCGATTATTTCCGCCCAGGCCCAGAGCGTGGACGCCGCTCTGAGCACGGCGACCAACCCTAATGCGACGGGCGACCAGCTTGTCGCCGCCGGAAATGCACTCGTCGCAGCCTTGAAGACTGCCACTCTCGATCAGGTGGCGACGATTATGCAGCAGTTGGCCGCGACCGGTAACGCGAGCCTGATCTCTGGCGTCTTGGCGGCGCCCGATCTTCCCGCAGGCGCCATGACCACACTTGCCGCCGCAGTAGTTGCCGCCGGCAATCCGACGGTGATCGCCACTGTCGTCTTGCTGTCGAACAATTCCGGCAAGTCCACTTCGGTCACTGCGATGTCGACCGCGCTTGCCGGTTCGACGAACCCGGTGTTGGTGCAAAACGCGATCGCGGCGATCGCAGCAACCAATTCGTCGCTGGGTACGACATTCGGCGGTACCGTCAGCGCTACGGCTATTGCCAGTGGCAACACGACCGTTGCGGCCGCAGCGACGGCTGGCGAGAAGGGGACTCTGGCGCCGGTTGCCACTGGCGGCGCGCCAGTGGTGGTTCAGGCGCCGGCGGTGGTCCTGCCTAGTCCTGCGCAGACCGTCACGGGCAGCATTTCCTAGTCCGCTGGGCGCCCCTAAAGAGAACGAGACGATGGAATGAACAAGCGTATTTGGTCCCTGCTCGGGGGCATTTCGACGGCGGCACTGTGTTTGGGGCTGGTACAAGGGGCGATGGCGCAGCAGGCGCCGGGATCGCCGGGCGCACCGGGCGTCAAGCAGGAGCGTCCCGACACGCGCTCGCCCTCGACCCAGGCGGCCGAGAATTACGACCCCAAGGGCATTCCCATGGGCTCGTTCAAGCTCTATCCGGAACTGGAGCTGGATGAGGCTTACAACGACAACATCTACGCCACGACCTTCGGCGCGACGGGCCGGACCGCGAGCTTCATCCAGCTGATCAAGCCGTCGCTGCGCCTGAGTTCCAACTGGAACCAGCACATGCTGAACTTCTACGCCAAGGGCAACATCGGCCTGTTCGCTGTGACGTCGACGCCGAACTTCACCGACTTCTCGGTCGGGACGGACGGGCGGTTCGATATTCAGCGCGACTGGAACGTCTATGGCGGCGGCTCGTTCAGCCACAACCATGAAGATCCGGGCACGCCTAACGCGGCCACCGGCGCAGTCCCGCCCAACCTCTACGACCAGATCGCCGGCAACCTCGGATACTTCCAGAAATTCAACCGCGTGAGCGTGCGGGCCGACGGTCGCCTCGACAATTTCAACTACACGAACAACTTCACGAGCGTGAACGGCTCGTTGGCCAGCGCTTCCCGCGATCGCACCGAGTGGCGGGAGTCGGTGCGGGCGGGCTACGAGATCGTTGGCGACACCCAGGCGTGGGTGCGTGGCAGCCTCAATCAGCGTCGATATGCGAGCACCACCGACCAGAGCGGCTTCAACCGCAATTCGTCGGGTTTCGACGTGGTCGGAGGCCTGCAGATCGACTTCGGCGGCATCACCTCCGTGGAGGTGTTTGGTGGATACCTCCAGCAGGACTATGTCGATGGCAACTTCAAGCAGGTCGCCCAGCCGACGTTCGGCCTGACCGGCTACTGGAACCCGATCCGCGAGGTTTTGGTTCGGCCGTTCATCCAGCGTACGGTAAACGACGCTGGCCTGACCAATGCCGCCGCCTATCTCAGCACGTCGGGTGGTGTCGACGTCGACTACAAGATTAGGCCCAATATCAAGTTGAGCGCGCACGGCGACTACGCGGTTGCCGACTATAGCGTCATCTCGCGGACCACCACCGAATACGACCAATATCTGACGTTCCGGGCCTCGGCCATGTATTCGCCGGACAACATCTTCTTCATCGGCCCGTCCTACCAGTACGTCTACAAGACCTCGAACCTGACGAACTCCAACTACGACCAGAATCTCGTGATGCTTCGCTTGGGCGCACACCTCTAGGTCGATTTGGCTTGCCAGTACGAAGGCCGTCGATGTTGAATCGGCGGCCTTTTCATATGCTTTAGATGACCTCGTGAGGGTTGCGCGATGACTGCGGGAGCGGAAGGCGTGACGGCGAAATTTGTGTCGATGGTGTTGGCGGCGATGGCCGCGGTGTTCCTGCTGGTCGGCGGAATCTCGCCGGCCTTCGCGCAATCCGGCTACAAGCTGGGTACCGGCGACAAGATCAAGGTAACGGTGTTCGGTGAGGAGGACGCCTCGGGCGAATATGAGGTCGATTCGACCGGGGCGATTTCGGTACGGCTGCTCGGGCGTATGCAGGTAAAGGGGCTGACGGTCGCGGAAATCGAACGGGCCTTGATCGATCAGTATAAGGGCCGCGGTTTCTTCAGGAATCCGCGCATCAGCATCGAACTGACCAACCTTCGGCCATTCTACATCCTGGGCGAGGTTGAGAAGCGCGGCTCGTACCCTTACGTCACCGGATTGACGGTGGCACAGGCCGTCGCGATTGCGAACGGATACACCTATCGTGCCTCGCGCACTCGGATTACAATCCAGCATGCCGGTGGGAAGGAAGAACCGGCGACCGAGGACACGCCGATCTTTCCGGGAGACGTCGTTCGGGTTCCTGAGAGATTCTTCTAAGCCTTCTTGGTTGCTGCCGGCGCCGGTCAAGGATGCTCGCCAGGCCGAATGATTGGAGCTTAGTTTCGCGTGAGCATGAACAGTCAAACCGCCAATGCCGCGAGCAACTACACCCAACTGAAACTTCCCGCACCGACAAGCAGGGCCGCGGTGCGCGAGTTGCTGAACGTGCGCTGCCACTCCGACGGCGACTACGGGGACTACTATTCCCAATATCGCGACTATTACACCAGCTGATCGCGCGGGCGGTCTGCGCTGGATCACGGCCGCTTTGGGCTTGGTGCTGCTCGTTCTCGCCGTGCCTCGAACGATCGCGGCCTGGGAAGCCATTCCAGCCGGTCCGGCTCTAAAGAAGGTAAGTGACGCGCAAAATCCGACGAGTGCCGAACTGCGCGACGGCGTCGAGGGGCTCCGGCGATCGGTCGTGGTGATATCCTCTGGCCAGCGTCTGGTCGAGCTGGGTACGCTTGAATTTCTGCAGACACAGAAAATGTCCCCCAACGACCCCGCCCGCAGGCCACTGCTGGAAACTTCCAAGGCGCATCTCGTCGCTGGGTTGACTGATAATCCGGCCAATGGCACGGCTTGGTACCGCCTCGCCCAGGTTCGCCAGTCACTGGGCGCGCCGCCACGGGAGATCGCGGTCGCGCTCATGCAGTCGCTCGATATGGCGCCGAGCATGCGTTCGCTCTGGCTGGCACGGGCACAGGGGTTCTACATGTTCGCGTATGCGCTCCAGGACGACGAGCCGCTCGCCGTGCGCAGCCAGCTCCGTACGATCTGGAAGACGGATCCGAGCCTTCGCCAGCCACTGCTGCGGACCGCGGTTGCTCTGGGCAACATGCAGTTGCTCTCGAGTGCCCTGGAGAGCGACGCAGAAGCGAAGGCGGAACTGCAAAAACTGATGCGGAGCGCAGCGCCGAAATAGGCGCGTGACGCCAAGATCTCAGTAGCGGTTAGGGCTCGTTCCCAGACCGGACGAGGGCCCCGGGACGCCGCTGGGATTGTTGGGATCCGACGACATCCCGCTGCTGGCAGGGCGGGGGCGCACGTCGCGTGGCCGGTCCGGCTCGGAGACCCCGCTGGGGATGCCGGCGAGAGGGTCGGTTGGCTTGGCGTTATCCGCCTCCTGGCACGCCACGAGGGCCGTCGAGAGCGCGACGAGGCAAAGAGCGAACAGCTTTTTCATCCGAAAAACCCTCGACAGATGATCGGTCGTTCCGCTGGACGTTGGAAAGTCGCTGGCTGGGGGACCTGGATTCGAACCAAGACTAACCGGGTCAGAGCCGATTGTTCTACCGTTAAACTATCCCCCAACGGGCGCCCAAAGGCCGGCAGGAAGTGGATTTAGCGGTCTTGAGGTGCCTTGGCAAGAGACCCACTAATTCGCCCGAATCCGGCCAAGATTAACCGGGAATGGTCGGCATTCTCGCTCCCAAATACGCGGCCGTATCTAGCATAGGCCCAAACTGGCGCAGCCACTATCCGGCTTGTCGGGCCAGATTTTCGCAATTCCATGATCCGCATTGCCACTTGAGAGCGGCCGTATTGCACGCATCCATCGGGCTGCAACGCGCAGCAAATGGAGTTGGCGATGATCAGGAAAAAGCCTCTTAACAAGCTCAGAAAAGAAACCAAGCCACGCTCAAAGGCAACGAGACAGGGCACAAAGCTGCAAAAGCTTGAGGCGATGCTGCGGCGGCCTGAAGGCGCGACCGTAACTCAGCTTGCGGCCGCGTTGGAATGGATGCCGCATAGTGTGCGCGGGGCGATGTCCGGTGCCTTGAAGAAGAAGAGAGGCCTCGCGATCAGCGCTGAAAATGTCCAAGGAGGCGAACGTACTTATCGGATTCCCAATTAATGCCTACGACTTCCGAGAAACTTGACCCCGGATTAGAAACCGAACTCCTCCAACTACAGAATCTTGGCTTACGCGAACTTCGTGCCCTATGGCTCAAGCACATGGGTAGGCCGATCAAACATCTGAGCGCCGAACTGATACGTCGACGCCTCGCTTACGAAATGCAGGCTCGAGTGTACGGCGGACTGAAACCAGGAACGCGCCGCCAGCTGGAGAACCTGTATCGGGCTCTTAAAGCTAACCCTGATTGGACACCGTTGCCATTCCGCGACGTCACCACTGGGATGGTGCTGACCAGGGTCTGGAAGGGCAAGACACATTGCGTGAACGTGCTCGACGATGGCTTCGAGCATCAAGGGCAGCAATATGACTCACTGTCGGAGGTCGCCCGATTGATAACGGGCACCAGGCGATCCGGGCCAGCGTTCTTTGGCTTTAGGGAGCCGGCACGATGACCGAGGTTACGCGACGGTGTGCGATCTACACACGCAAATCGTCGGAGGAGGGGCTGGAGCAGTCATTCAATTCGCTACATGCACAGCGGGAGGCCTGCGAAGCATATATCAAAAGCCAGGCCCACGAGGGTTGGAGGCCAGTTAAAGCCGAGTATGACGACGGTGGCTTCTCGGGTGGTAGTATGGAGCGGCCCGCTCTTAAGCGGCTGATGGCGGATGTTACGCAGCGTCTGGTCGATATCGTGGTGGTCTACAAGGTCGACCGATTAACCCGGTCGTTGGCCGACTTCGCGAAGATCGTTGAGATCCTGGACGGCCACGACGCCTCATTTGTTTCGGTCACCCAGCAATTCAATACTACGACGTCTATGGGGCGGCTAACTTTAAACGTACTGCTGTCGTTCGCTCAGTTCGAGCGCGAAGTAGCGGGCGAGCGTATTCGCGATAAAATCGCCGCCTCGAAGCGCCGCGGTATGTGGATGGGCGGGGCCGTCACGCTAGGTTACGACGTCAAGGCGCGGCAGCTCGTGATCAATGCCCAAGAGGCTCATACAGCGCGGCACATCTTCACGCGTTATATTGAACTGGGAAGTGTCGCCGCACTGCAATCGGAGCTCGTCGCGCATGGCATCTTGAGCAAGGTGTCGACCTCGGCGAAGGGCGTGCGAAGGGGAGGGACGTTCTTCACGCGGACGATGCTGTACCACCTCCTCAGCAACCCGACCTATGCGGGCAGAATTCCCCATAACGGGGAATCCTATCCGGGTCAGCACGAGGCAATCATCGAAAGCGCGCTATGGGAAAAAGTGCAGGGTGTTCTGGCCGCGAACAAGTCAGGAGGGGCAAGAGCGCCAACATCAGAGGACAGCAGCCCGCTCGGCGGCATTTTGTTCGACGACGGCGGTAACCTGATGAGCCCCAGCCATTGCAAGAAAAGAAGGGGGCGCCGATATCGCTACTATGTGAGTCAAGCGATCCTTCAGAACGAGAAGGCAAAAGCAGGGAGCATTGGCCGTGTTCCTGCGGCGGTGCTCGAGCGAATAGTAGCCGACACTGTCCGGCAATATTCCTCATCGCCCACGCTGACACGAGATAACTGGCACAGGGCGCCTGAGGGCACTCCCATTCGGCGACAGCTTGATCGTGTCACGGTCAGCAAGAAATCAATCGAGATATTGTTCCGGACGATCGTGCCAAAGAAAGTGACCGTGACCGGCGTGTTCGTGCGGCGCGGGCGAGGCCTTACGTTCGAGAGGTTTGACAGTAACGGAGCTCAGATTGGGAGGAGGCCATCTATCGCTTTGGTCAAGGCACTCTGTCGAGCGCACCACTGGCTAGGTCTAATCGAGCGTGGCGAGGTCCGTTCGTACTACCAACTAGCAAGACTAGAGCGAATGAACCCGGGTTACGTGCGTCGCGTGATGCAATTGGCATTCTTGGCGCCGTCATTGGTTGATGCGGCTATTGCCCATCGCCCGTTGCGCTACACCGGCGTCGTTGAGCTCACGGCAATGGATATTCGGTGGTGTCCTAATTTGAACTAGAGATTCGCATTAGGCGGGGCGCAATTTTATCCCATCGCTCCGCAATTCCCGCACATGCCGCCTCCATATTCTGAAAGCGGCTAAGCGAGTCGGTCGGGGCGGCATATTCTTTTCCCAGGTGCGCGTCGACCGTAAGGCAGAGCTTCGCCTCGGGTTCGGCGCTGGGGTCGATATTCGTAGCCTTAAGATAGCCGAGCAAGAAGGCTGACTGCCACGCGGCGGCATCGGCGTTCAAAGCCTTGCCTTTGGAATATCGTAGCATCCCCGCGCCGACCCTCACTTTGTTGCCCTTAGCGACACGGCGAAGACGGAAACTCAGTTCTGCCGAAACTTTCACGCTCTCCAGAATGATGGGCGGCGAACTGCCTGGGGCGAGTCGCTCTGCGGTGGGTAGGGTTACTTTGTCTGCCACCAGCGCAAACCTATCGATGTAATCCGCATTGAAATCCAAGACGTCTCTATCGAAATCATCATCCGCCATCATGGCGCGCAACTGTGCTGCCCTCTTTTTCAGTCCATCGACTTCGGGCAGATCGAAACTGAAATAGTGAGAGAGCGATGCTTTTGCTCGATCATGCTGGACTACTTTCGCCGTTGAGACATACTTGCAGCCGCGAAGAATGGTGCGCCGCGCACGCTCTGATGCGGCCATGTAGTCCGCGAGATAGCGCGCGGATATTCGTGGCTCCTTCACCAAGCGGTGTGTCTTCTTGGCCAGCATGATGATCTTCCTTTTCGGAGTGACGCCTATGGCTGAGTTTTACTTCACGGCGACGCTAAGCAACGAACGAACGCTTTTTTTAGCTCCGCTCACCGACCGGCTCATTGCAGAATCTGGACAAGACGTTCCCGACTCAAGCGGCTACTTCCTGTTCGAGCGGTGCCGAGGGAGCGACCGGCCCCGCGTGGAGATTATCGCGCAAGTTGCATCGGAGGAAGCCGCGCTACGACTGCGTGATATGCTGAGCATGGCCTAAGCTTCTACCTGGAAGTTCTGTCGACCAATTCATTGAGGGACCACATTCCCTTTTCGACACCCGCCGCCATGGCAGGTGTCATGCGCAGGGTCTTGTGCATCCGCACGAAATTGTAGTGTGTGAAGTGCAGCGCCACGGCGGCCTGCATGTTCTCCAGCTTCTTGCTAAAGCCCGAGGTCAGGCGCGTAAACCGGCGCATCGACATGCGCATAGTGAGGTTCTGGCGCTCAATGATGCTTGTCGAGATATGGCGCTGGTCAGGATTGCCAGCCACGACGGTGCGCTCCATGCCGACGACTTCGGGAGGGCTATAGCGGCCCGGCCCGACCGGCTCTGCCTCGTAGAATTTTACCGCCTGCCCGTAGTCGACATCGGCACCGAAGGCCCTCTCGACTGCATCGACGTAAGCCTTGAGGCCATCCGTTGAAATCTGGACGCGGTTGGCGAGGCGCATCGACAGGTCTTGCATGAACGCGACCGCATGCGGCTTGGTACGCTTGCCGATCCGGTAGGCTGGGACCAGCTTCGTGTCCGGGTCGATGGCAACGAACGTCCATTGGTCGCCAACGCGGCTGCGATCATCGCCCGGCTTCACATGGCGCTGCTTCTTGCCAACGTACGCCCAGATTTCGTCCGTCTGGATGCGCTTGCAGGGAAGCTCCCGCATCTTCTCGTCCATGATCCCGGCGCAGCCAGTGCCGACTTCGACCATCAACCGCATGATCGTGTCGCGGTGGATATTGAGCATACGCTCGGTCGACCGGATCGAATTACCCTCGACGAGAGCGGCGATAACGGCTGTGCGGCGGTCTAGGCTGAGGCGGTTCATGATCCCTCGAACTTCAAACGTGATGATTTTATACTTCAAATATAGCTTGCAGGCAAGGCAGTAATTTGAAATAAAACTATCGGGAGTTTGAAGGAGGTCCTATGTCCGCTGCTAAGATCGTGGAGAAATTTGGTGGCCCAGCCGCACTCGCGCGGCTGATAGGCAAGGGGCAGAGCACGGTTGCTTACTGGCAAAGGGTCGGGACAATTCCCGCCAAGTGGCAGCCGATCCTCATCGATCTAGCGCAGCGCAACGCCATCGATTTAACCCCGCCAGACTTTTTCCCAGTCCAAGTCGAAGATTTGAAGCCTGCAGAAAAAGCGCCTGATGGCGTGCCAACTGCGACCCATTGGGGAGAGACCCTTATCGGCGAGGTCCAGATTCCGTCTTACGTTCTCGATAACGGTATGCGGGTCTTTAGCCTAAAGGGCGTTGTGGTCGGCTTAATCGGCACCGAAGGCGGCCAACTCGGCGAATATCTCAAGGTGCGAGCCCTCCGTGATTTTCTGCCGGAGGATTTGAAGCCTGCAGAAGATGGATCTATCTCAGCCCTTTGCCGCTTCGACACGGGAGGCAAGGGAGACTTCAAATATGCGATCGGTTTTCCGGTCGAGCGATTCATTGACCTGTGCTCTGCCTATGGATTGGCGCTGCAGGAGCACCTGAATCCCGCGAGCGACTTTCAGTTGACCTCGCGTCAGCTGGAAATCGCAAAAAGAGCAATCGCTTTCGAGCGGGCTTGCGCCAAGGTTGGAATTATCGCGTTGGTGGATGAGGCCACAGGCTACCAGTACGAACGCGAACAAGACGCTCTTCGCTTGAAACTCAATCTTTTTCTGAGTGAGGAAATGCGCAAATGGGAACGCACTTTCCCTGATCAACTATGGATCGAGTTCGGACGTTTGACGAAGTGGACAGGCCCAGTCCACTCGCGCCCGAAGTACTGGGGAAAGCTTGTTAATGAGTTGATCTATGAGTGCATCGATCCAGATGTAGCCAAGTGGCTAAAGGAACACGCGCCAAAGCCGATGAAGGGTCAAAACTATCATCAGTGGCTCAATAGCCAGTACGGATTGAAGAGACTTATGGAGCACATCTGGACAGTTGTCGGGATGGCCGCTGCCTGCAGCACAATGCCGGAACTTCGAGAGAAGATGGCCGAGCGGTACGGCCGAATGCCCGTGCAGTTGAGATTCTATCTCGATCCCCCGAAAACGCGCGCGGCCCACAACTAAACCGCTCAGTCGGCGGAGAAAGGGAGGTGCGCAATGCGGAAAGAGCGCGTGGTAAAACCGTGCTAAAATCGGGCATGGAAGTGAACTCAAACGAACTCCGGAAAGCCGTCGAATCCCAACATGGCGGGACAGCCACGCTCGTAACCAAGCTTCCCGTCACAGAGATGTTTGAAGGCAAGACGGTTTGGGATGGCGTGGTCCACATCTTTAATCTGGACGGCAACGCCAAGGCCACCAGAGCCTATGCATGGTCGTCCCCGGTGGAGGGCAGCGACAAGCGCCGGTTCTATGCCGTGCTGCACCTGGGCGGCATTAGATCGCCCCTAGACGCGGTGCGGGCGGCTATCGTGGCAGAGCAGAGGGGTCAGGCATGAGTCTGCGCACGTTGTTGGCGCCGCTTTTCCTAATCGCGTCCGTAAGCGTAGCGGCCGGACAGCCCACCGGCGATACGAACAGCGCGAATTGGATCATGCCGGGGTGTCTCGGCACCTCCAACGATTTTCGGAAAGGTGTGTGCTTCGGCGAAGTGGGAGGCCTTCTGGCCGTGGGGGAGTTGCTACCAAGCGAGCAACGTTTCTGCCCCCCTGCCAGAGCAACGCATACGCAGTCCGTGCAAGTGGTCGTTGCCTACATTCAGCAAAATCCGGCTCGCATGCACGAATTGTTCGTAGATCTGGCCATTGAAGCGTTGCGGCGCGCATGGCCCTGCTAACCTCAAATTAGGACACCACCGGATATTCCCTTGAGTTGGGAACGTCAGGGGGCTCTGCTACTATCGACTAAAAAGCTGGTGCAATAATCGCGAACGAGCCGGTGCAATGCGGCTGGCGTCGAAAGGCTTACCTCGGCAAAGCTCCTGGTCAGCTGGCGACGGCAGGAATCGCGACTTTTGCTCAATGTCGATCAAGGCGCGCATTTAAAACTCTCCAGAAAGCCTGGTTCAGCACGGATAATACTCGCGGCGCATTTACGCAGATCTGGCTCGGCCTTCGCTACCGACATCGGCCGATTCATACGAAGTGTAGTGACGGTGGAGGTGTGCGCTTAGGACTTTCCTTCACAGCCCGCGCAGGCTCGTGTACGGTATTATAGCTGGAATGCAATGCAACCGCATCTCGGCTCTCGCGGGAGATGCATTTGCGTTCGATCAATCGGGTGAAAGACCCATACCTTCGCAGGCATTTTGATTTAGGCCTCGATGGCGGCGCCGCCCTCGCAAGCAGCCAGTCAGTGCGCGACCCTAAGCAAGTCGAGGACGACGTATTTCACAACGTTCAGACCATTCACCGTCTTCCCCAATGCGGACGATGTCGTCGTCATGAGCGACGCCACCACCACAGGAACCACCGACCAGCTGGCCATGGGATCGAGCATCAGCGCGTTCGCAATGCCGGGTTCCACATCCATCGCGGTGATCTCCAGCGGCAGCTATTCGTCCTCGCCGCGATCGGCGCCAGCGGCCTCGATGTCTGGTCGGGACGCCTGCGTGCCAGAACGATCTTCTAGCGTCTCCGCTTAGCGTAGGTTGCCGATGTGGCCTCGAGTTCGAGGCGGCGACCCCTGGTATGCTGTCCGTGAAAGGGTCGTCATGTTGCCAACCTATCGCTTCGACAATCCACAAACCAATATGAGTGTCCGGCTCGGAAAATGGTCGTATGTCTGGGCCGGGCTATTCGGGGCATTCTATGTGCTGGTCAAAACCGGGCCCACCAGATTTCTGAAAGCCATCGGCGTGACGTTACTTTGCATGTTGGCCCTTACTGCCATTGTCGGGCTCACTTCCGTGCTGGTCTCCCCGTTTAGGCAAGTCCTCATCGTCGCTATCGGGGTGCCAGTTGTACTGGTCTTCCAATCGAGCAAGATGATGGAGCTCGTCCGCAGAGGCTATCGCCGGCAGGGATGGCGAGGGCACCGGGAGTAAGATTACCATTCTGCTATACGGTGAAAGTGCTGATGATGCGACCAACGAGGGCGATATCGTTCTGGTCATGCGGTCGTCGCTCGCTGGGGGACCTGGGCGACGGAGATCCGTCTATTCGCGTTAGTGACATTAGCGTTTCAAAGACCGACCCCAATGGATCTCAGACCAGCAGGCCATCTATTGCAATGATTAGGGCGCTCTTCCGAGCCACCAATGGTTGCAGAACCACCTAATGACTTGTGATGTGACGGCGGTGATAAGCTCAGAAATTACTGGGGCGAGCTTATCTTTTCAGTTCTTCATATTTCTTGACGGGTGGCAACAACGTGCGGATCAATCATTCTGGGCAGTTCTCAAACTTCGGCCGCCAATCCCTGCCGGCAATGCGCCGCTAAATTCGAGACGAGTGTTTGAGCCGAGGCCAAAGAGCCTTCGGCGATGCCATTGAAGCGGACTCGCTGGATATAGAATGCATACGGGTCGGGATCACTGGAAAGAAAGTGCGGACCGAGATTTTCTGGACTCGCATATGCTTGAAATAGGGAGGCGACACGCACCGCCCGGTCGACGTTTCGCGAATAGTCAGCGTCAATGTCCTCAAGATCCAAGAAATTGAACGGCACTGTAAAATCCCCACAGCTCGCTCTCCCCCAAAAGCCAGTGGAAATAGGGTACCGTATCGTAGGTGAATGAAGAAAGTGATTCACTGACCCGTGCCATTGCATGGCGTTGGTGATGCGTGGATCGGATGAGCGGTCGGGATACCCGCAGCCCAGGCCGCACTACAGTCTGGACGAGCTGCTTGCCCAATGCGACCCCGCGGCCGAATTCACTACCGAGGATCGCGCGTGGCTCGACACGCCGTCTGCCGGCCGCGAGCTTCTCTGAGATGCAACGCGGCGACATCTATTTCGTCTCCCTCGATCCTACCGCCGGCCACGAGCAGCGTGGCACGCGCCCTGTCTTGGTGGTCTCTCCGACAGCATTCAACCGGCGCACAAACACGCCGATCGTCCTGCCAATCACGTCGGGCAGGAACTTCGCTCGAACGGCGGGCTTCGCTGTTGCGCTCATCGGTACAAGGACCACGGGCGTGGTTCGCTGCGACCAGCCGCGCGCGCTCGACCTTGCGACTCGGCAGGGTCGCAGGGTTGAGAGCGTACCGCCCATCATTGTCGACGACGTGTTGGCAAAGCTCGCGACGATCCTCCAATAGGGGTGGCGAGGGTGACAACGCCTTAGAAACTTCCCCCAGCTCGCAGTTGCGCACTTCCGTCGGCCTTGGCCTTGAAGCAGCCGCTGCCGCCGGCGTGCGGTTCGACGAGCAGATTGCGCGGCGTCGGTCGGCGCAACCCCTCTGCATCCTCTGAAACGGGACGGAAGCCGCTATTGGTTCGCGCCGCCGATAGCGCTGAGCCGCTACTGAACGCCGTGATGGTGTTGCCTAAATCGGACCGGCGGCCGGTCGAACTCAGGCCGCCGCCGAAGAGGGTATGCGAGAGGGTTTTGGCGAGACGCGTACAGATTGATTGTTTAGAGTGAGCAAATGGACGATGAAGTTCGCCGCCTCCATGCTCGCCTTGATCAGATCGATCGCGCTGCGGAGCGTGAAAACTGGATGGCGTCGCTAACCGGCCAGAGGCATCGGGCCGAGAGTGCCCGCAGTTCGATTGCAGAGCTGACAGATATGGTCGAGCGCGGTCCGCGGTGGTTGGCACTTTTCGCCATCCTGTGGCTGCCGATTGCTCTGCTCACAATTATTGGCGGAATAGCTGAGCTACTCCCCATCCATTGGACAGGTTTGGCAGTAATTTAAGCTACAGTCTGGGCCTGCCGGTCGGGGTTGAACGCACGCTGGTTACGCCGCCAAGGCTGTCGGGTGGAGGGCCGGGCGTAAGCCCGGACCGTAAGCCGACAGCCTTTCTCGATATACTTTGACCGGCGTCTCGCCGCCATGCGCGGCATGAGGGCGCCGATGATTGTAGAAGATCATCCAGTCGCCGATCCCCTGACGAGCCTCGCGCCCACCCGAGAAGGCATGCAGGTAGATGCACTCGTACTTCAGCGAGCGCCACAGCCGTTCGATGAAGATGTTGTCGAGGAACCGGCCACGCCCATCCATCGAGATGCGCACCCCGGCCTCTTTCAGCCGCTGCGTCCACGCCCACGACGTGAACTGGCTACCCTGGTCGGTGTTGAAGATCTCCGGCCGGCCATGCCGGCCCAGCGCCTCATCCAGCGCATCGACGCAGAACTGCACGTCCATGGTGCTCGACAGACGCCACGCCAGGACCTTGCGACTCCACCAGTCCATGATCGCCACCAGGTACAGGAAGCCCTTGGCCAGCGGGATGTAGGTGATGTCGGCACACCACACCTGATTGGGCCGGTCGATCCTGAGGCTCCGCAGCAGATAGGGATAAAGCTTGTGCCCCTTGGCTGGAATGCTGGTCCGCGGCTGCCGGTAGATCGGCATCAGTCCGATCAGACGGCGCATCCGCTTGACGTTTACCGCATGTCCTTCGGCCTTCAGGTGCCACGTCATCTGCCGTGCCCCGTAGAACGGGGTCTCCAGGAACTGACGGCCGATCTTGGCCATCAGTTCGAGGTTCGCCGCGCTCTCGCGCCGCGGCACATGATAGAACGTCGGACGGCCGATCGACGCCAGACGGCACTGCTGCACGATCGACAGTCTGGGATGATCGGGCTGGATCATCGCTTTGCGCTCCTGCCGGGGAGCAGCCGCAGCCCGTGTTCCAAAAAATCCCGTTCCACGGTCAGCTCGCCGATCTTCGCATGCAGCTCCTTGATGCGACCGGCATCCGCCGGCTCCGCAGGGGTGCGGCCGCGCTGAAAGACCTCCGTCGCGCCCTCGACAAGCGCCTTCTTCCACTGATGGATCATCGTCGGGTGAACGCCGAACCGGCTCGCCAGTTCGCCAACCGTCTGCTCGCCCTTCATCGCCTCGAGCGCAACCCGCGCCTTGAACTCGGGCTTGTGCTGCTTCCGCTTCGTCATCGCCGATCTCCTCTCAAGAAGACCAGCAGAACCAGTTCCAGAGCTTACGTCACTGTCCGATTCTCGGGGAGTAGCTCACATCGTTCTCAACTTCGGGCACTGCGGGAACCTCGGGCAGCGACCAGTACCAGGCTCGAACGGCCTCCGACAAAAGTGCTCCTAAGGGTTGATTACATACGTCACGAACCTGATGCAGCATGTGTAGCGCTTCAGGGTCGAAATTTCTGACACACCATTTTGATTCGTTTGACATTTTCTAATCTCCATTGCCGGAACATTCAGGGCCGAGTTCACAGGGGCGTACCGTCGCAACACGCGGAATGACTTATCAATTTGCCAAGGTGGAAAGCTTCCACCGCGAGCATCAACAAAGTTTTGCAACTCGTGGGCGGAATTTTCCCGATTCTTTGTCGAATCTGCCGAAGCGGTAAGACAGCTGCCGGAGCAGCCAATGCTCAACAAGTCCATATCCGTCGTGAACAGATGGACTGATGTGCGCCTCAAACATTATTTTCGAACAGGGAAATGCAGCTCCGAGGTCTCGATGGAGACTCAGGCCGTATTCATGATTTCTAAAATATACTTTTACGCGCGCGTCGATCTCAAAAAGTAAAAGATCATTGTCACCGTCAACAGGCACGCCTACCTGGCAATCCTCAACGTATTCGGGCCCTAAAAGGAAGTCGCCTATTGAAAGTCCGCGGTCTATGAGCCAACTCTCTATTGTCGAGCTTTCGCCCGCCACGCCAATCACGAACTCTTCGCCATTCGGCTCAAGGATCTCGATCTGCGCGACGCTGAGAAAAAAATGCGGAACTATAAGGCCGTCCCAGAAACCAAAAGGGCGCGGCACTCCAAGGAGCCAATTCTCGAACGTATCTGAAGACGCTACATTATTGAGTTTCTCAATATTCTGCCCGAGCATCACCTTCTCCATCATTTTGAATGGTCGACAAACGCTAGATATTTTTCCCGATGGGGGCGGACAAGGCCTGGAAGAAATAAACCTGATCTCTCGATGACATTTCCCCGTCACCAAACGATGACGTCGTTGTCTCATGAGGCGTCCTGCGCCCGTTCCGGATCGAATCGGCATCTCGGTGAAAAACTCGATCTGAGCTCCAGAAGCCCCGAACGTCTTCCCATGCTGAATACGAGGCGGCCGTCTTCGTCGTGGTACTTATC
>JBEPUH010000036.1:0-42384 GCA_041691635.1 Hyphomicrobiales bacterium | reverse complement strand
AATCAAAATCCTCTGCCTTACCACTTGGCGACGCCCCAACACGGCGCGGCGGAACATAGTGGGTAACGGGCCGGAGCGAAAGCGGCCAAGGGCCGGATTTGCTAGCCCGTCCGGTGCGCGCGTTGCCTCAAGCCGCGCCGCAGCGCATCCAGCAGGCCCACGAAGGTGACCGTCCAGGCGAGGATTGCGGCATAGACGAAGACCCGCGGGATCGCCTGCAGGAAGGGCAGGTCCATGGCTCGCGCCATCTCCGCGGTGGCCACCGTGTACATGCCGATCGGGAATACCGCGCCCCAGTAGTGCGGGTCGTAGCGCACGGGGAAGCGCCGCAGCACGTGGCGCCAGACGCCGAGCACCAGCAGCATCGGAATCCACCAGGTGCCGGTCGCCCAGTAGAGGACGGTGAAGCCGCGCACGAACGGCAGCATGGACTGGATGTAGGGCGCGTCGGCCGAGTTGAGGATCAGAAGCGAGCCCGCGAGCGTCGAGATCGCCATGGCCCCCATGTTGATCCAGTACGGCGGCGAGAGGTCGCCCGGCGCGAACTCGAAGAAGGTATAGCGATAGAAGATCAGCGCGATCATCCAGATGTAGAGCATGCCGCCCCACAGCCACATCGACAGCGCAAAGAAGTTCAGCTCGAGGCGAAAGGGCTGCGGCCAGTGCACGGCGATCAGCGCACTCAGGACGGCGATCGCCTGCGTCGACACGACCGCGAGCAGCCAGCCGCCGTTGATGCCCTCGGCCAGGGTGGGCTTGATTTTCTTGACCGAGAGGGCGGCGAAAATGCCGTAGACCAGCACGATCCAGAGCGCGGTCGACGCGACCCACAGGACGGCGGCGACGTCGTAGTCACCGGAGAGCAGCACGAACTGGCTGCCGAGCACGCAGGTGCCCGCGACCAGGGTGAAGAAGCCCGGGCCGCGCTGGTGATCGGCGAGATCGGCCAGCACCGCGCGTGGAAACCAGGCGAGCCGCAGGGCCGTCAGCGCCAGCAGCACGAGATAGGCCGCGACATTGCCCGCGAACAGGATGTCGGCAAAGGTCGTCATGCCGAACAGCGAGGCCGCGAGCGACACGATGCCGGTGGCCATGACCAGGGCGAAATAGGCCGGCGACAGGTCCCGCGCCGCCGCCCGCAAGGGACCGTCGATCGGACTCGCCTCGTTGTTCTCTACCGCAGCGATTGCTAGCTCGCCGCCTCGAGCGCGCGCTTCAGTGCATCGCCATGCACGAAGGCGCCGTCGCAATAGAGCAGCGCCGGCGCGCCCGGATCGAGCGCGATGTCGACGATCTGGCCGATGTAGATCGTGTGCGTGCCGGCCGAGAGCTCGGTCACCAGCTTGCAGTCGAACGAGACCGGGCAGCCCTTCAGCACCGGCGCACCGGTCAGGAGCGTCGACCACTCGCCCATGTCGCGGAAGCGCTCGTCGCCCTCGACGCCGTCCATGCCGGCGAAGCGCTCGGCGATCTTGCGATGGTCGGGCGACAGGATGTTGACGCAGAAGAAGCCGGCATGGCCGATCGGATCGTGCGCCGACGCCGACTTGTTGACGCACACCAGGATCTGCGGCGGGTCGGCCGAAACCGAACATACGGCCGTCGCCGTCAGCCCGCCGCGCTGCGCGCCGTGCCGGGTGGTAATCAGGGTCACGCTTGCCGCGAGGTGACGCATGCCCTTTTTGAAGGCAACCGAATCGATGCTCATGGCACGATCCTATGCCGTCACACCCGCTGCGTGCCACCGTATAAACATCCGCATAAACGGCCGCTAACCGCAGGCCCGGCCAGTGAAATCCGCCGACGCCGGGGTCTGGCGAACGCTGGCGCCCTCCGCGCGTTGCAACAAAACCTTCATCAGACTGCCGTTATTTGCCGTTGCCCGCCCCTTCGCGGCCGCTACCGTCGGGCCCTCGCATGGCCCCGCCTCCCGCTCCCGACACTGCCCCCGACGCGGCCCTGCGGCAGATCGTGGCGAGTTGCCGCGACGATCTCCTGAAATATCGCGCCGTCGTGCTGGCGAGTCGCCGATCGATCGGCATCCACCAGACGCGGGTGGCGCTGCGCCGTATGCGCGCGGCATTCAGCGTCTTTCGCGATGCAGCCGTGGTCACGACCGGGCGCCGCGAGCTGCAGGCGCTGTCGGCCGAGGCCAAGTGGCTGGCCGGCGAATGCGCCCCGGCGCGCGATCTCCACGTCTTCCTGGCCGAAACCGCCGACGCGGTGCCCCCGATCGTCGGCCGGGTCGCGCGGCGCCTGGCCGGAAGCCACCTCGAGCGCGCCCGCACCGCCCTCTCCGGCGCGCGCTTTGCGATGTTCGAAACGGCGCTGGCGGCCTTCGTCACGCAGGCGCCGGCAGCCGGCGGCGGTCGCCTCGACGATTTCGGCCGCGCCGTGCTCGACAAACGCGCCGCCCAGGTGACCCGGCGGGCGCACAAGCTGGCCGGCCTCGACGGCGAACGCCTGCACCGCCTGCGCATCGCCATCAAGAAGCTGCGCTATGCCGCGACGTTCGTGCAGCCTGCCTTTGCCCGGCGGCCTTTTGATTCCCGGGCGGTGAAAGCCTATATCGAGGCGACAGTGCGCCTGCAGGGCGCGCTCGGCACCTTGAACGATCGCGCGGTGGCTGGCCGGATGATGGCCGACATCGCCGTCGCAGCCCGGCCGACGGAGGACGTCGACCGGCCGCTGGCCAGGCTCGCGAGGCAGGCGGCATCCGGCGAAAAGCGCCGGCGCCGTCGGCTGGAGCGGGCGTGGAAGGCATTCAGGAAGGTCGGGCGCTTCTGGTGACGGCGACACCGACGGAGTGAAGATGACCGACACGCAGACCCAGAGCGGCACCCAAACCGGTACTCAAACTGGCGCCGAAGAGCGCATCCCCGTCACCGTGCTGACCGGCTTCCTCGGCAGCGGCAAGACCACGGTGCTGAACAAGTTGCTGCGCCGGCCCGAACTGGCCGACACCGCCGTCATCATCAATGAGTTCGGCGAGATCGGCCTCGACCACCTGCTGGTCGAGAAGTCCGACGACGAGGGCATGGTGACGCTGAACTCGGGCTGCCTGTGCTGCACGGTGCGCGGCGACCTGGTGCGCACGATGAGCGAGCTGTTCCTCAAGCGCTCGCGCGGCGAGGTCTCCAACTTCAAGCGCATGGTGGTCGAGACCACGGGCCTGGCCGATCCCGCGCCGATCCTGCACACGCTGATGACCGATCCGCTGCTCGCCTCGCGCTACCGGCTCGACGGCGTGGTGACGACGGTCGACGCCGTGAACGGCGGCAACACGCTCGACAACCACCAGGAGGCGATCAAGCAGGCCGCCGTCGCCGACCGGCTGCTGCTCACCAAGGTCGACATCGCCGATGCAGGGCCCCTCGCCGACCTCAAGCACCGCCTGCAGCACCTCAATCCTGGCGCCACGGCCATCTCCATCACCGCCGGCGAGATCGAGCCCAACGCGATCCTGAACGCCGGCCTGTACAATCCCGAGAGCAAGACCGCCGACGTGAAGAAGTGGCTGCAGGCCGAGGCCTACGAAGGCAGCCACGATCATGGCCATCACCACGGGCACGATCACGGCCATGACGACAAGCATGACCATGGCCACGACGACAAGCACGGCGACGGCCACGGCGAGCAGGATCCGCACGACGTCAACCGCCACGACGATCGCATCCGCTCGTTCTGCATGACCTTCGACGAGCCGATGAGCTGGTCGACGGTGGCCGCCGCCTTCGACGCGCTGGTGACCTATCGCGGCCCCGATCTGTTGCGCATGAAGGGCATCCTGAACGTCAAGGACACCGACAAGCCGGTGGTGATCCACGGCGTGCAGCACGTCTTCCATCCGCCGGCGACGCTCGAGGCGTGGCCCGAGGGCGACGACCGCAAGAGCCGCGTCGTGTTCATCACGCGCGACATCGCCGAGAGCACCATCCGCAAGGTCTTCACCTCGTTCTTCGAGGCCGAGAAGAAGGGCTGGGGCCAGGACCAGGCCCAGCAATAGCTATTTGCCCGGCAGCGTCTCGAAGCACTGCAGGCCGGCCGAGCTCGTGTCCCACGGCGGGCGGCTGCGCACGAAGATCGCAAAGGTCGGCTGGAATTGCGCCGGATCGTCGAGCGAGCCGGCATAGATGTTGGTCTTGCCCGGCATCATGTCGCTCAGGCCGAAGAGCTGGCTGTAGCACTTGGGGCAGTAGTGCCGCTGGGCCGGCTGGCCGCTGCCGCCGATGCCCCGGCTGACCAGCGCCTCGCCCTCGATCGTCACCGCAACGCTCGGGAAGCAGATGAAGCCGACATGGCCGCCGCCGCTCAGCCGCTGGCAATCGTGGCAGTGGCACAGCCCCTGGAACTCCGAAGTCCCCGTGGCGCGGTAGCGCACGGCGCCGCAGCGGCAGCCTCCTGTAAACATCGCGCCCCAATCTCTCTATGGCCTCGACAGGATGTCAAGCACCGCCGCCCTGATCTGCCCCCAATCCAGGTCGGTAGCGGGCAATTGCTTCATCGCCGAAAGCATCCGGCGATGGACGCGCCATGCTATGGCTGGGTTGAAATCGTCTCCGTACAGGAGCCTGGCTTGGCTATCGATGGTCATCGAGCGACCTTGCAGAAGCGCCCGACCGAGATAATGCCCGACGTGAAAATGGGTGCAGTTTTGTTGCATCGTTAGCACTTCAGTTTGGACTTCCTCGAAATTGGCCCCGAACTTTATAAAGTCACTCGCTCCGTAGGCTTCGAGATACGAATGGTCGAACTGACTTTGCAAGGAGAACTGCCTCACGATGCCTGGTTTCGACTCAAAACCAAGCTCGAATCGATACGCATCCGAAGCCTCCAATTCATCGACGGGGCCGAGAAACGCGAAAGCGCTCAGCGTCGCATCGGACGCCGTCGCGGGAGCAAGCAATTTTTCTTCGGCATTGATTACACGAAGATATTCATCGAACTCACGCTTCCATTGATCTGAACAGTTGCCCGCCCGCAAACTCTCTCCCGTCAAAACCGCAACGCGGAGCGGAAACTGCCCTGGCGGCCAACGATCCCAGCTGCGGATACGCGTGACTTGGTCGATCGCCATTTCCCGCGCTACGCGCTCCAGATCTTCCTCGGTAGCCGGACCTCGCGCCAGAGTTTGGGAACCGACAGGAATAGCCATGCCAAGCAGCACAGAAACGACTGCCGCTAGATTGAGAAACGGCCGGAAAGCAGAGGCGGCGTCCAGCCGCTCGCGGGGCAACATCGCGTGACTATGCATTGTCTCCGCACCGCTCGCCATGCCATGACGGATCAAATAATAGCGAGAGGCAGTACATGCGCTGGTGGAAACTGGGACTCGTCGCGGCGGCCTTCGCGGCGCTGACGACATCGGCATCGGCGCAATCCTGGCCGACCAAGCCGGTCAGAATCGTCGTGCCCTTCGGCCCCGGCGGGCCGGCCGACGTCTATGCCCGCATCCTGGCCCAGGGCCTGACCGAGGCGTTGAAGCAGCAGTTCATCATCGAGAACAAGCCGGGCGCCGGCGCGCTGATCGGCACCGAGGTCGTGGCAAAATCGCCGGCCGACGGCTACACGCTGCTCATGATGTCGAACACGCACACGGTCAACGAGACGCTGTTCGCCCACAAACCCTACGAGCTGCTGCGCGACCTGGTGCCGGTGGCGCCGGTCAATTCGTCGGACCTCGTGATGGTGGTGCACCCGTCGGTCAAGGCCAAGACCCTGCAGGAGTTCATCGCGCTGGCCAAAGCGAACCCCGGCAAGCTCACCTACGCCTCGTCGGGGCCGGGCACGCCCTATCACATGGCCGGCGAGCTGTTTAAGTCGATGAGCGGCACCGACATCCTGCACGTGCCGCACAAGAACAGCGGCGAGGCGCGCAACGACGTGATGGGCGGCCACGTGATGATGATGTTCGATGCCGTCACCGCCATGAAGGGCAGCATCGATGCCGGCGAAGTGCGCGCGCTGGCCACCACCGGGCTTAAGCGCTCGGCCGTCATGCCCAACGTGCCGACGGTGAACGAATCGGGCGTGCCGGGCTACGAGGCCACGATCTGGCTCGGCATCATGGCGCCCAAGGGCACGCCCCAGGAGATCGTCGACCGGCTGAACGCCGAGATCGAGAAGATCATCGCCACGCCCAAGATCCGCGACGCCTGGGCCCAGCAGGGCGCGGTGCCGATGACCATGACGCCCGACCAGTTCGGCGCCTTCCTGCGCGGCGACATCGACAAATGGGCCAAGGTGATCAAGACGGCCGGAATCCAGATCCAGTGACGGCGCTCTGCGTCCTGAGCGGCGGCGCCGCGCACGGGCTGGTCGAGAAGATCCGGCCGGCCTTCGAGGCGGCGACCGGCTGCACGATCGATGGCACCTTCAGCGCCGTCGGCGCCATGCGCGACAAGTTGCTGGCCGGCGCGCCCGCCGACGTGATGATCCTGAGCCGCGCGCTGATCGAGGCGCTGGCCGACAACGGCCACGTCGTGCGCGCCTCGATCCGCGACGTCGCCCGGGTCGCCACCTCGGTCGCGGTGCGCGCCGGCGATCCCCTGCCCGACGTCTCCACCGCCAACGGCTTGCGCGCGGCGCTGGCGGCGGCCGACGAGATTCACTTTCCCGATCCGGCGCAGGCCACCGCCGGCATCCACTTCGCCCAAGTGATCGAGCGGCTCGGCCTCACCCAGACCGTCATGGCCCGGCTGAAGCTCGGCCCCAACGGCGCCACCGCCATGCGCGCGCTCGCCGACTCGAGGTCGGCGCATCCGATCGGCTGCACCCAGGAGACGGAGATCCGCTCGACGCCGGGCGTCGCCCTGGTGGCGCCCCTGCCGCCCGGCTGCGATCTCACGACGGTCTATACGGCGGCCGTGACGACCACGACGAAATTGCCCGTCGAGGCCGCCGATTTCGTGGCCCGTGCGGTCAGCGGCTAGCGCCTTTCCGTCTCGGGCTGCGGGACTGTCGGCTTCCCCAAATCGCCCGAAATCATCATTTGTCGCGGCGACCTGCGGGGAGCATTCGCGGACATCGCACGTTGTGACCGCAGCCGGGTGATTGTGTTTTTGGCCGCGATCACAATTTATGTGTTGTGACGACCTCTCGTGGCGGCCGGCAGTGCGCCCGCCCGGCATCGCAGATTATCTGAAGATCGGAGCAATCGTCATGAACGCGCCTCAGTCAAAAGACCCGGCGGCGCCGGCGCGACCCGATCGGAGTCGGCTTCCCCGCGCGCCTTATCACGAGGTGCTGGGCGGCCAGCCCGCGCTCGTGACCGGCGCCAATTCCGGCATCGGCAAGGCGGTCGCTCTCGGCCTGGCGCGGGCGGGAGCCGACGTGGCGGTGAACTACGTCACTCACCCGGAGACGGCCGACGAGGTCGCACACGAGATCGAGGCGATGGGCCGTCGGGCGATCACGCTCAAGGCGGATGTCAGCAAGGAAGACGAGGTCGGCAAGATGTACGCCGACGCCATCGCCCACTTCGGCACGCTGCACATCTCGGTCGGCAATGCCGGGCTGCAGCGCGATTCGACGTTCGACGAAATGACACTGGAGCAGTGGAATACCGTCATTTCCGTGAATCTCACCGGCCAGTTTCTCTGCGCCCGCGCCGCCACGCGCGAGTTCAAGCGGCGCGGCGTGGTTTCCGACATCTCGCAGGCGGCCGGCAAGCTGATCTGCATGAGCTCCGTGCATCAGGTGATTCCGTGGGCCGGGCACGCGAACTACGCGGCGTCGAAAGGCGGAGTCATGCTGCTGATGAAAAGCATTGCCCAGGAACTCGCGCCGCACTTCATCCGCGTGAACGGCATCGCGCCGGGCGCGATCCGCACACCGATCAACACGGCGGCGTGGGACACCGAGAAGGCCTATGCCGACCTGATGACCCTGGTGCCCTACAAGCGTATCGGCGAACCGGACGACATCGCCCGGGCCGCGGTGTGGCTGGCGTCGGACGCGGCAGATTACGTCACCGGAGCCACCCTTTTCGTCGATGGCGGCATGACTCTTTACCCGGGATTTGCGACGGGCGGCTGACCGGGCCGCCAACAGGCCAATCGAGGCCAAGCACCGAGATAGGAAAATCGCCCATGGTGTTCAAGGTTCAGGTCGGACCGCCTCAGATCGCCATCCATCAGGCGGAGACGGTGCTTGTTACCGAGCCCGATGGCCAGGTGAACTGGCCGAGCAAGCGCGGCCTCTACTTCCGCGATACAAGGGTCCTCAGCGCATGGGCGATCTATGCCAACGGCGAACCGTGGGACCTGCTGAACGGCGGAGCCGTAGCGCCCCATGCGGCGCGCATCTTCCAGACCAACCGCGCCTTCCTGACCGAAGACGGGCCGATCGCGGCACGCACGCTGGGATTGATGATCGGGCGCCATCTCGACGGTGGCCTGCGCGAGGACATCGAGGTCACGAACAACACCCGGACCGCGGTTCGCTTCAATCTCGAGATCGCGATCCGCGCCGATTTTGCCGACATCTTCGAAGTCCGCGGCGATCAGATCGTGCGACGCGGCCGCATCACCACCGCCTGGTCGGCCAAGCGACAGGCCCTGAGCTTCACCTATCGCAATAGGGATTTCCGCCGGGGAGTAGTGGTTCGAACCGGCGAGGGAAATGGCAGGCCGACAATCAACGTCAACGGCAGGCTGAGCTTCGACATCGCGCTCAAGGCGGGACAGGCCTGGCGGCGTGCTCTGAGCTACGACCTGACCGACGGCAAGGAACTGGTCAAAGCGCCGCGCGAGGGCACCGACTCATGCGCGACGTCGAAGCACGCCAGGAGCATGGACGCCTGGCGGGATGAAGTTCTCAAGATCAACACGAGCAACGAGGAATTCTACCGCTTCTACAATCAGGGCGCGCAGGATATGGCCTCGCTGCGACTCCCCCTGCAGGGAACAGGCCAGATGGGCTTCGTGCCCGCCGCCGGCATGCCCTGGTTCGTCGCGCTATTCGGCCGCGACACGCTGATCGCCTCCCTGCAGATGATGATCGTCTATCCGGAATTTGCCGCCGGTACTCTGGACATCCTCGGGCAATACCAGGCGAAGGTGCGTGACGACTACCGCGACGCCGAGCCCGGCAAGATCCTGCACGAGTTGCGCCGCGGAGAGCTGGCGCACTTCAAGGCAATCCCGCAGACACCGTCCTACGGTACAGCGGACGCCACGCCGCTGTATCTGATCGCCTTGCATGCGGCGTGGCGGGCAACCGGCGATCGCACGCTGATCAAGCGCCATCTCAGGACGGCCGAGGCTTGCCTTGCCTGGATCGACAAGTACGGCGATCGCGACGGCGACGGCTTCCAGGAATATCAGACCCGCTCGACCGGCGGCTTCGAGAACATGTCCTGGAAGGATTCGGGCGACTCGGTGATGTATCCCGACGGCACTCTTGTGCGCGGACCCAAGGCCCTGTGCGAATTGCAAGGCTACGTCTACGACGCCTGGCAACGCATGGCCGAGGTCTTCGACGCCTTGAACGACAAGCGCCGCGCCAACCGGTTGCGTCGCAAGGCGGCCGCCTTGTTCAAGAAATTCAACGAGGCGTTCTGGGACGAAAAGTCGGGCTTCTATGCCTTCGCTCTGGACGGCGACAAGAAGAAGGTGATGTCGGTCGCATCCAACGTCGGCCACTGCCTGTGGTCCGGCATCATCGCTCCCGAACGCGCCCACGCCGTGGTGAAGCGGCTGATGCGCAAGGACATGTGGAGCGGCTGGGGCATCCGCACGCTGTCGGCCGACCATCCTTCGTTCAATCCGTACAACTATCAGACCGGCGCGGTATGGCCGCACGACAATTCGCTGATTGCCCTCGGCATGCGGCGCTACGGATTTGCCGCCGAGGCTGCCGCCGTCGCACGCGACGTCAGCCGCGCGGCCGGCCATTTTCTGCTCAATCAATTGCCGGAGCTGTACGGCGGGCTGCAACGCGATGCCACGAATTTTCCGGTGCAGTATCTCGGCGCCAACGTGCCGCAGGCCTGGGCCGCCGGCACGCCATTCGTTCTCCTGCAGGCAATGCTCGGAATCCGGCAGGATGCGCCGCGCGGCAAACTCTATGTCGACCCCGCGCTACCCGCCTGGTTGCCCGACGTGACGCTGACCGACCTGCGGCTGGGACGACAGCGGTTCGACATTCGCTTCTGGCGAGACGGCAAGAAAACGGCGTTCGAAGTGCTGGCGGGCAACAGCGAGGCGGTGGAACACGCGAGCTTCACCCACTACGCGGGCGAACAGGCTCGAGACGTCCGTGCCGGAGCCAGTCCCGTCTAGAACAGCCCCATATCGACGCCGAGCACGGTCAGCACGCCCAGCACGGCGAACGAGACGGCGGCGATGGCGCGCACCAGCCTGAGCGAGACCTTGCGCGAGATCACGTCGCCGAACAGCACGGCGGGAACATTTGCCAGCAACATGCCCGCGGTGGTGCCCGCCGTCACAAGCACGATGCTGTGGAAGCGTCCCGCCAGCGCCATGGTGGCGAGCTGGGTCTTGTCGCCCATCTCGACCAGGAAGAAGGCGACGGCGGTGGCGAGGAACGCGCCCAGCTTGCCGACGGACTTCGGCCCCTCGTCCTCCTTGTCGGGGATCAGGCACCAGGCGGCCATGACCAGGAACAGCACGGCCAGGATCCAGCGCATCGCCTGCGGCCCGAGCCAGGCCGCGACCTCGGCGCCGACGGTGGCGGCCAGCGCGTGATTGGCCAGGGTCGCCACGAGGATGCCGAGGATGATGGGGACCGGCTGGCGGTACCGGGTCGCCAGGATCATGGCCAGGATGTTGGTCTTGTCGCCGATCTCGGCGATGGCCACGAGGCCGGCGGAGATGAGAAAGGCTTCCATCGGGGTCACTCAAGCGGGATCAGGCACACAGACCATTGGCTGCCTGCGCCGCCCGATCCCGCGGATGAAACGCAAACAAACCAAAGGTCTCGCCAAGCTCAAATGCCGGATGGGCCATGGGCCGGAACCCAAGTGTGTTGACCCAACCGCCTCTCCAGGAGGCCGGCTACTCCCCAATGACGGCGGGGGTTTAGCCCGGTGGGAAACCCCGCGCAAGGTCGCCTCGCGGGTGGCCTTTTGGCCGTGCTAGACCTTGGGGATGGCGAAATCCACGGCTCCGGCAAAAGCAGACGGCGGTAAACTCCGCCACCTCTATCTCGTCGACGGCTCGGGCTACCTGTTCCGCGCCTATCACGCCTTGCCGCCGATGACGCGGCCGGACGGCACGCCGATCAACGCGGTCTACGGCTTCTGCCGCATGCTGGTGCAGCACCTCGACGATCCCGAGGTCGACCACATCGCGATGATCCTCGACGCCGGCCGCACGACCTTCCGCAACAAGATCTACGACAAGTACAAGGCCAACCGTCCCGAGCCGCCGGAAGACCTGATCCCGCAGTTCCCGCTGATCCGCGAGGCCGCCAAGGCGTTCAACGTCACGGTCTGCGAGCTCGAAGGCTACGAGGCCGACGACCTGATCGCGACCTACGCGCGGCTGGCGGTCGAGGCCGGCGGCACTTGCACCATCATCTCGTCTGACAAGGACCTGATGCAGCTCGTGCGGCCGGGCGTCGAGATGTTCGACCCGATCAAGCAGAAGCGGCTCGGACCCGAGGCGGTGATGGAGAAGTTCGGCGTCATGCCCGACAGGGTTGTCGACGTGCAGGCGCTGGCGGGCGATTCGACCGACAACGTGCCGGGCGCACCGGGCATCGGCATCAAGACCGCGGCCCAGCTCATCAACGAGTACGGCGACCTCGAGACGCTGCTGAAGCGCACCGCCGAGATCAAGCAGCCAAAGCGGCGCGAGTCGCTCGAGCAAAACGCTGAGCTGATCCGCATCTCCCGGCAACTGGTCCAGCTGCGCGCCGACGTGCCGACGCCCGCGGTGCCCGAGACCTTCGACAAGAGGAAGCCCGATCCCAACGTGCTGCTGCCGTGGCTGGAGCAGCAGGGCTTCAAGAGCCTGATCGCCCGCTTCTCCAAGGAGCTGGGCGAGGCCACAAATCCGGTCGCGCCGGCCGCGACGGCAACGCCCGCCGCACCCAAGGCCGTGGCCGAGCCGGCGAAGGCCACGACCGCCAAGCCGAACAAGCCGTTCGCTGCGGCCGACTACGAGATGATCCAGGACGAGAGACTGCTCGACGAATGGATCGCCGAGGCGACCAGGGCGGGCACCGTGGCGTTCGACTGCGAGACCGACGCGCTCGATTCCAACAACGCGGGCCTCGTGGGCATCTCGCTCGCCCTGCTCGACGGGCCGTGGGGCAACGTCAACGCCGGCAAGCGCCGCGCGGCCTATCTGCCGCTCGCCCATCGCGCACCGGGCGGCGAGGCGCAGGGCGCGCTCGATCTTGGCGGCGATGCCGACAAGACGGGAGACGGCAAGCTGCTGCCGGGCCAACTCCCGCTCAAAGTGGCGATCGCCAGGCTGAAGCCGCTGCTCGAGGACCCGGGCGTGCTCAAGGTCGGCCAGAACATCAAGTACGACATGGCGGTGCTGCGCCGCTACGGCATCGAGATCGGCCCGGTCGACGACACGATGCTGCTCAGCTTCGTACTCGACGGCGGCAAGCACGGCCACGGCATGGACGAGCTGGCCGAACGCTATCTCGAGCAGAAGACCATCAAGTTCTCCGACGTGGCCGGCAGCGGCGCCAAGCAGGTGAGCTTCGACAAGGTGCCGCTCGACAAGGCGCTGAATTACGCCGCCGAGGACGCCGACGTCACCATGCAGCTGTGGGCGCGCTTCAAGTCGCGTATCGCCGCCGAGCACATGGTCACCATGTACGAGACCATCGAGCGCCCGCTGATCCCGGTGCTGCTGGGCATGGAGAGCGCCGGCATCAAGGTCGACGCCACCGAGCTCAGGCGCCTCAGCGCCGAGTTCGAGAAGCGCTTGGCCGCCCTCGAGATCGAGCTGCACAAGATCGCCGGCCGCGAGTTCAACGTCTCGAGCCCCAAGCAACTGGGCGAGATCCTGTTCGACGAGCAGAAGCTGCCCGGCGGCAAGCGCAACAAGAACGGCTCGTGGGCGACCGACGCCTCGGTGCTCGACGATCTCGCGGCGACCGGCCATCCGCTCCCCGTGAAGGTCCTGGAGCATCGCCAGCTCGCCAAGCTCAAGGGCACCTACACCGACGCGCTGGTGCGCGAGCTCGATCCCAAGACCAACCGGGTGCACACCTCGTATCACATGACCGGCGCCGCCACGGGCCGTCTCGCCTCGACCGATCCCAACCTGCAGAACATCCCGGTGCGCACCGAGGAAGGCCGCAAGATCCGCCACGCCTTCATCGCCGAGCAGGGCCATCAGCTTCTCAGCGCCGACTATTCTCAGATCGAGCTGCGCCTGCTGGCGCATGTGGCTGACCTCGCCTCGTTGAAGGAAGCTTTTGCACGCGGCGACGATATCCATGCGATCACCGCGTCGGAGATGTTCGGCGTGCCGGTGAAGGGCATGGACCCGCTGGTGCGGCGCCGCGCCAAGGCGATCAACTTCGGCATCATCTACGGCATCTCGGCCTTCGGCCTGGCCAACCAGCTCGGCATCGGCCAGCCCGAGGCGCGCGACTACATCGCCAAGTATTTCCAGCGCTATCCCGGCATCCGCGACTACATGGAGACGACCAAGGACTACGCGCGCAAGCACGGCTATGTGCGCACGCCGTTCGGCCGCAAGATCCACCTCAAGTACATCAACGAGAAGAACGGTGGCCTGCGCGCCTTCTCCGAGCGCGCCGCGATCAACGCCCCCCTCCAAGGAGGCGCCGCCGACATCATCAAGCGCGCCATGATCCGCGTGCCCGATGCGCTGAAGGCCGCCCGGCTCAAGGCCCGCATGCTGCTGCAGGTCCACGACGAACTGCTGTTCGAGGTGCCCGACAAGGAGATCGACAAGACGAGGGACGTGGCCCGCAAGGTCATGGAGAGTGCCGCGACGCTCTCGGTGCCGCTGGTCGTCGACACCGGCGTGGGCCTCAACTGGGCCGCGGCGCACTAGCAGATTGTTGAGAAAAGCAGGTGCCGCGAATCGCCAACGGCAAGACGGAATAGGAATGGTGAGGTCAGGGCCTGCGTCCATGCAAGCAGTCATCGTCTTTCTATCGGGTGTCGCGGTAGCAGCAACGATCGCCGGCGCGAACGCACAGCCGAAGGACGCGTCGCGCTTCGCGAAGCCCGGAGAGACAGCATGGGGATCCCTTATGGCGATCGAGCGCAACGATGGATGGAGCACACGAGGCGTGTGGCTTCGCGATAGCTCAAATGAAGAGCCGGAGATCGCTCGTTTCAAGGATCGCGCAACGCGCGATGACAATATTCTCAGGCTCAAACTCGACGATAACCGAGTTCTCAAGATTGCCGACGAAGGACGTTGCGGCGGCTTCGGCACTTGCCTTGTACATCGCTTGGTCGATTGGTGGCCGCGGCTACATTACTATGTCGTGCGCGTGTCGCACGGAGAAGGCGACGAAGCTTATCTCATTCGTGAAAATGATGGCTTTGTCGTAAGAGTCCCTGCCCCGCCGATTCTCTCGCCAGACAACCGATACGCAGTCGCCTCGAATCCGACTGTTGAGAACGGAGGCGGGAAAGCGGAAGTGCTCGACATGCGCCCCGACCCTCCAGAAATTTTGGCATTCAAAGACGGTCCAACGTGTCCAAAGGCCGCCGATATCATCACGCTGGGCTCCGAGCTGAAGTGGATCGACAACACTCGGATCGTATTCAGCAACGTCCAACTCGCGGGTGGAACAACCAAAAGCTTAACGTGGCGCATCATCGACGGTAGGGTCGAGGTCGGGTGCCTGCTTTAAAGGAACTGAAGTCATGAAGATCTGGGGACGCGCCAATTCGATCAACGTCATGAAGGTCCTGTGGACCGCCGACGAGTGCGGCCTGAAGTACGAGCGCGAGGATGTCGGCGGCGCCTTCGGCGGCAACGACCAGAAATGGTACCTCGACATGAACCCCAACGGCGTCGTGCCGACGATCGACGACGGCGGGCGCATCATCTTCGAAAGCAATACGATCGTGCGCTATCTCGCCGCCAAGTACGCCGCGGGCACGCTGTGGCCCAACGATCCCGGTCAGCGCTCCGAGGCCGACCGCTGGATGGACTTCCAGAGCGGCACCCTCAACGGGCCGATGCGCGACGTGTTCTGGGGCCTGGTCCGCACGCCGCCCGAGAAGCGCGACATGGCGGCGATCGACAAGGCTGCCGTCGACGCGGGCAAGCTGTTCGCCCGGCTCGAGCAGAAGCTCGAGGGCAAGCCCTACGTCGCGGGCCAGCATTTCACGATGGGCGACATTCCCGTTGGCTGCTTCGCGCACCGCTGGTTCGCCCTGCCGATCGAGCGGCCTGACCTCAAGAACGTGAAGGCCTGGTACGAGCGGCTCAAGACGCGGCCGGCCTACGTCAAACACGTGATGCCGCCGCTTACTTGACTTTCATTGCGTTTTACGCAATAATTGGCGATTGAAGGGACCCGGACCCTCGGCGGCGGCGCGTTGGGCGGTTACCGCAAGTAACCTATAGATTCAGCTTATTTAAAGCGTTACCCGGCGGTAACCATGGCCTCGACCATCTTGCGGAACTGGGTCGGGCCGGCGTCGAGGCTGGTCGGCAGCATGGGCCGGTCGGGATCGAGGTCGATGGTCTTCTGCTGCGCCTCGATGAGCCGCTTGTCCTCGAGGAAAGCAGTCCTGGTCACGTCGAACAGCCGCTCGACCCGCTCGTCGGTGATGTCGTCGCTGCGCGCGCCGGCGGCATAGAAGTAGCGCGAGGTGCGCGCCGTCATCGGCGTCACCGCCTGTTCGTCGAGGCGATAGAATAGCGGCGGCACGTCGGGCTCCGCGGTGCCGCACGGGAAGAACACCGTGCGCTGCAGGAAGACCCCGGGAAAGACGAAGTCGTAGGCGGTCCACATGTCGACCCTCTCGCCGAATCTCTTCATGAAGCCGGTCGGGATGTAGCCGCGCAGCCAGCGCTCCATGTGCAGGCCGCGCTCGAGCGGGGTCACGCGCGGCCTGAGGTCGGCCCACTGCGGCGAGTTCAGCCCGATCGTCTTCTCGTGCGCGAACGACAGATGCGAGAGGTCGAGCAGGTTGTCGTCGATCAGCATGTAGTGCGCGTCGTAGTCGAGCTGGCCGTGGCGCAGCCGGTAAGCCGGATCGTCGAGCGCCACCGACGGCGGGATCTTGGCCGGGTCGGCCAGCCGGGCGTCGCCCATCCACACCCACACCCAGCTGCCCACGGTGTGCACCGGATAGCGCCGCACGCAGGCGCTCCTGGGAATGAGCGGTTGGCCCGGGATCTCGATGCAGCGCCCATCGGGAGCGAACTTCAGCCCGTGGTACATGCAGCGCAGATCGTCGCCTTCGAGGCGGCCCATCGACAGCGGCGCGAAGCGGTGGCAGCAGCGATCCTCGAAGACCACGAGCTCGCCCGCCCGGGTGCGGTAGAGCACGAGCGGCTGGTCGATGATCGTGCGCGCGGCGATGCGGCCGGCCTCGATCTCATGGCTCCAGGCCGCGACGTACCAAGCATTGCGGATCCACATGCCGCGCAGGATAGCGCCGAACCGGGCGGGCCGCCAATCCGGACCCGTCGCAACTCAGACCGGTCGCCCCTCAAACCAGCCGATAGACCTCGACCTGCTGTTCGTGGCCCCGGAGTCCCCAGCGCTCGAGCGCCGGCGCCGCCTTGAGGTCGAGCGCGGAGAGATCCTTCACCGCGGCGAGAGTATCGCCACTGGCCAGCACGACGACATCGTCGCCAGGCTTCATGTACTCCTTGCCGAGCTGCTCGAAACGCTGGGCCACGTTCACCGTGTCGCCGACGACCGTGAAGTTCACGCGGCCCGGCGCACCGATGTTGCCGGCGATCACGGGCCCCGAATGCAGGCCGATGCGCACGCGGATCGGCGGCTTGCCGGCCGCGCGGCGGATCGCATTGTCCTCGCCGATCACCTTCGCGATCGCCAGCGCCGCCCGGATCGCGGCGGCGGCATGGTCGTCGCTGTGCGAGACGCCGCCCCACACCGCCATCACCGAGTCGCCGATGTACTTGTCGATCACGCCCTCCTCGCGCTCGATGCAGGCGCCGAGCAGGGCGAAGTGATGGTTGAGCAGGTCGGCGGTCTCCTGCTCGGTCAGGCCCTCGGCCTGCGGCGTGAAGCCCACGATGTCTGTGAACATCACCGTGACGTTGCGCCGGCGCGAGGCGACCGCGTCCTCACCGCGCTCCATCAGCCGGAATACCAGGCGGTGGGGCACGTAGGCACGGAACCACTTGAGCGCGCCGCGCGCCTTCTCGAGGCTGTGCGCGGCATCGTCGATCTCGCGCAGGCGCGAGTCCTTGCGGATCGGCTCGTCGAAGTCGAGCCTTCCGATCGCCTCGGCGGCCGAGGTGATGGTGCGGATCGAGCGGCCCATGCGCAGCCCCATCGCCAGCGCCAGCAGCAGCGCGACGGCCAGCGTCGCGGCGCCGACCAGCGCGCCGTTGGTCAGCTTGTCGAGGTCGGCGGTGGCGTCCTTGAGCGGAAAATACTGGCCGACCAGCCAGGGCTGCGGGCCGTAACCCGGCAGCGAACGGTAGACGAACACCCAGCTGCGGCCCTCGATGTCGACGACGTGACCGAAGTCGCCGAGCGCTCGGTCGATCTGGGCGCTGCGCACCGGCGGATCCCAGATGTGCGCCAGCACCGGGTCGTCGACCTCCTTGATCGTGGGCAGAGGCCTTTCCTCGGTGAGGCCGAGGCCGCGCGGATCGACCAGCCGGCGGTGGGCCAGCACGTGGTCGTGGTCGGCCAGGACGAAGTAGCGGCTGTTGCCGGCCTCGGGATCGCCGATCAGCGAGGACAGGTCGCCGACCGCCACGGTGGCGACCAGCGCGCCCACGAACGCGTCGTCGTTGCGCCGTACCGGCGTGCGCACGTTCAGCACCGGCTGCTTCAGCGCCGGGTTCCAGAACAGCGTGCCCCAGAATGTCGAACGCGACGTCGTCATCTCGCGGAAGCGCTCCATGCCACGCTGCAGTTCCGAGAGCTTCACGGTGTCGCGGGTGATCGCGCCGTCGGGATGGCGGATCGCGCGATGGAGCTGGAGGTCTAGCGTGGCGAAGGCCACCGCCGACACCGCCGGCATCCGCGTCATTGTGACGGCCAGCGCCTCGCGCATCGCGACCGGCGAGTTGATGTCGATGCGGCCCGATGCGGCGAGCGCCGCCAGCAGCTCGAGCTGGTCGGTGATCGGATTGAGCCGACTCTCGATCAGCGAGATCTGCGCCTCGACCAACCGGCCGGCGCGGTCGACCAGCAACCGCTCGGCGGTGTTGGTGGCGCCGGCCAGCACGATGATGTAGGCCGCGCCCGAAATCAGGGCGAGTGAAACGAAGGCGAGCGCCAGCGCCGCGATCAGCGGCAGGCGCCACATGCGGCGCGGAGCGGCGGACGCGACGGACGCGGCCGGAACGCCCACGACGGGACGGATGTCAGGAAGAGTGCTCAAGCCGGGACATCATATGGCGTTCCGGCCCGCTTTGCGAAAGGCCCCGGGGGCGCTCAGGCGGCCGCGCGGATCGCCGCCTGCTTCACCTTTCCGTCAACATGGCCCTCGAACTGCTGGAAGTTCTTCTCGAAGCGCTGCGTCAGGTCGCGGGCCGTGCTGTCGTAGGCCTTCTTGTCCTGCCAGGTGTTCCTGGGGTTGAGCACCTCGCCCGGCACGTCGGGGCAGGCGCTCGGCACCTGCATACCGAAGTGCGGATCGGTCGTGGAGGCCGCCGCGGCCAGGGTGCCGTCGAGGGCGGCGCGCACCATGGCGCGGGTGTGGCGGATCGACATGCGCTGGCCAACGCCGAAGCCGCCGCCCGACCAGCCGGTGTTGACCAGCCAGCACTTCACGTTCTGGCGCGCCATCTTCTCGCCCAGCATCTTGGCGTAGACGGTCGGGTGACGCGGCATGAACGGCGCGCCAAAGCAGGTCGAGAAGGTCGCCTGCGGCTCGGTCACGCCCTTCTCGGTGCCGGCGATCCGCGCAGTGTAGCCTGACAGGAAGTGGTACATCGCCTGCTCCGGCGACAGCCGCGAGATCGGCGGCAGCACGCCGAAGGCGTCGGCCGTCAGCATCACGATATTGGTCGGCGTGCCGGCGATGCCGGTGGCGCTGGCGCTGGGAATGAAGTCGAGCGGATAGCAGGCGCGCGTGTTCTCGGTGTAGCGGCCGTCGTCGAGGTCGAGCGCGCCGGTCAGCGGATCGATCACCACGTTCTCCAGCACCGTGCCGAAGCGCTGGGTGGTGGCGTAGATCTCGGGCTCGGCCTCGCGGGAGAGCTTGATCACCTTGGCGTAGCAGCCGCCCTCGAAGTTGAAGAGGCTGTTCTCGCCCCAGCCGTGCTCGTCGTCGCCCAGCAGGGTGCGCGAGGGATCGGCCGACAAGGTCGTCTTGCCGGTGCCGGAGAGGCCGAAGAAGATCGCCACGTCGTTCTTCGCGCCGATGTTGGCCGAAGCGTGCATGGGCAGCACGTTCTTGTCGGGCAGCAGGTAGTTCAGGATGGTGAACACCGACTTCTTGATCTCGCCGGCGTACCAGGTGCCGCAGATCGCCACGACCCGATCCGTGAAGTTCACCAGGATGGCGCAATCGGACGCCACGCCGTCGCTCTTCGGATCGGCCTGGAAGCCCGGCAGGTTGAGGATGGTGAAGTCGGGCTTGAAGCCCTCGAGCTCCTCGGGCTTGGGCCGCAGGAACATGTTGCGGGCGAACAGGTTGTGCCACGCCGTCTCGTTGATCACGCGCACGCCGATGCGGTGCGTGGGATCGGCGCCGCCCCAGCAGTCGCGCACGAACAGCTCGCGGCGCTGGGCATAGGCGATCATGCGGCCGTAGAGCGCGCGATACTGTGCGGGCGAGATCGGCTTGTTGGTCTTGCCCCAGTCGATGCGGTCCTTGCTCTCGGAATCCTCGACAAAGAACTTGTCGTTGGGCGAGCGGCCGGTGTGCACGCCGGTGCGCACCACCAATGCGCCGCCCTGACCCACCTGGCCCTCGCGGCGGCGGATCGCCTCTTCATAGAGCGCCGGCACGGACAGGTTCCAATGTACGGTGCCCGTGTTCTTGAGGCCAAGATGATCGAGACCGAATTTGGGAACGACGAAGCTCGCCTGTGTCACGGCGTGTTCTCCTGTTTCATTGCGCGGTGCCTTGGGCCCTAGAGAATGGCGCGACGGTCGAGTTGGCAAGGGCGGAAGCTGTGAGTTCTTCGTGCCCGTGGACGGGCCTTCGCAGTCGCGAAGCGAAACCGCTCGGTCAGGCCCCGCGCGCGGCGCCCGTCAGGGCGATCAGCGCCTGGCGCGCCTGCTGAGGTCCCTGAACCGGCACCGGGAAGGCAAGACGCGCCACGCTGCCGCCCGAGCGTAGGTCGATGCCTTCCTCGTCGATGCCGGTGATGCGCCAGCCGCTGCCGGCCAGCCCCAGCAGCCGAGTGGCGTAGAGCTCCACCGCATCGGCATGGTCCTCGTTCATGTGGGCCACGATGTCGGCCTCGGCGCCGACCAGCGCCGGCGGCGGCGGCACAGGCATCAGTTCGGCCATGGTGAGCCAACGGATCTTGCCGAAGCCCGCCACCAAGTGCGCGCGTTCGGGCGTCACTTTGTAGAAGTGGAAATCCTTGAAGCCGGCGTACATCGCGGCATCGGGGTGACGGGCGAGGAAGCGGCGCGTTAGGCGCTCGTCGTCGGTCGGGATGGCGCGGCCCAGCAGCGACAGCCGCGCGCCGGTCAGCGGCTGGTCGAGGCCCGCGGTGGCGTCGAACAGCAGGGACACCCGGCTATCGGCGCGGATCGCCCTGGTATGCTCGGCGAGGTCGCTGATCAGCAGGACCGGCGACAGGTCGTGGTCGACCGCCACCAGCACCAGCGAGGCGTACGGCCACGTTCCGTTCTCCTGGCCGTCGCCCTGCGGCAACGCGGTCGCCAGGGCCGCCCGATCGCGCCGGCGCACCAGTTCGCGCACGCTGTGAGGAGTATCTTCGTTCATGTCGGGAACAAAAAAAGCCGCAATTCGTCGTGTATCGATGGCAGATCGGGTCAGCGGCAGCAACCGCCCGGTCGCTGGTGCCCCCGTCGCAGGGATGCCATGGTAAGCCAAGCTGCAGGAGAGACTGACATCGTGCGCAAGAACATCGCCCTCGTCGACGACGACCGCAACATCCTCACCTCCGTGGCGATGCTGCTCGAAGCCGAGGGCTTCCAGATCAAGACCTACCCCGATGGCGCCTCCGCGCTCGAGGGGTTGAACCAATCGCCGCCCGATCTCGGCATCTTCGACATCAAGATGCCGCGCATGGACGGCATGGAGCTGCTCAACAAGATCCGCAAGACCCAGCAGTTCCCAGTGATCTTCCTGACGTCGAAGGACGAGGAGATCGACGAGGTGCTCGGCCTGCGCATGGGCGCCGACGATTTCATCCGCAAGCCGTTCTCGCAGCGCCTGCTGCTCGAGCGCATCCGCGCCGTGCTGCGCCGCGCCGACGGCGGCACCGCCAAGGGCGAGACGCAGGCCGAGCGCATCGTGCGCGGCGAGCTGGTGCTCGATCCGAGCCGCCACCAGTGCACCTGGAAGGCCAAGGAAGTGCATCTCACGGTCACCGAGTTCCTGCTGCTGAAGTCGCTCGCCGAGCGGCCCGGCCACGTCAAGAACCGCGACCAGCTGATGGATGCCGCCTACGGCGAGACGATCTACGTCGACGACCGCACGATCGACAGCCACATCAAGCGGGTGCGTCGCAAGTTCCGTGAGGTCGACGGCGAGTTCGAGCAGATCGAAACGCTCTATGGCATCGGATACCGATACCGCGACGCCTGAGCCGCGCCGCCCTCTCCTGGCAACGCTGAAACGCCTGCTTCCGACGTTCCGACGCCGGGCACGCGCGGCCGCGCGCAGCGAGTCGCCGTCGCTGCTGCGCCGCCGCCGCAGCCAGAGCCGGCGCTACTCGCCGCTGACGCGGCGCATCCTGCTGCTCAACATCGTGCCGGTGGCGCTGCTCGCACTGGGCGCAGTCTACCTTAGCGACTACGAGGACGAGCTGATCGACACCGAGCTCGCCTCGCTGCTGGTGCAGGGCGAGATGGTGGCGGCCGGCATCGGCGAGGTCGCTGTGGTCGGCGGCGAGACCACGGTCAACCGGCTCGACGCCGACGCCGCCCGCCAGCTCCTGACGCGACTGGTGCGCCCGACCGGCGTGCGCGCCCGCCTGTTCAGCGAGACCGGCGAGCTGCTGGGCGATTCGGCGCTGCTGAACGAGGCCGGCCGCATCCACGTCATACGCCTGCCGCCGCCGGAGACGCCGCAGGACACGCCGCCGACGCGGCGGATCGGCGAGGAGATCGGCGACTGGATCACCCGCCAGTTCTCCCATACCACGCACTATCCGCCCTATGTCGAGCGGGCGGTGCCGACGGTGCGCGACTTCCCCGAGGCGGCGAGCGCGCTGCGCGGCTTCAACGCCTCGACGGTGCGAGTCATGCCGGACGGCAGGCTGCTGCTCAGTGCCGCGGTGCCGGTACTGCGCTACAAGCAGGTGCTGGGCGCGCTGATCGTGACGCGCGACAACCGCGCGATCGCGGCGTCGCTGCGCGAGGTCCGCTACGACATGCTGACCATCGCCGTGGCGGCGCTCGGCATCACCGTGCTGTTGTCGCTCTACCTCGCCGGTACCATCACTCAACCCATCGTGCGGCTGGCCCGCGCCGCCGACGCCGTGCGGCTGGCGCGCGAAAGCCGGCCCGAGATCCCCGACCTCGGCAAGCGCGGCGACGAGATCGGCGACCTCAACGACTCGCTGCGCTCGATGACCGACGCGCTGTGGCAGCGCCTGAACGCCATCGAAAGCTTCGCCGCCGACGTGGCGCACGAGCTCAAGAATCCGCTGACCTCGCTGCGTTCGGCGATCGAGTTGGCCGCCCGCCCCGACCTCGAGGGCGACCGCCGCGCCAAGCTGATGGCGATCGTGGTCGACGACGTCAACCGGCTGAACCGGCTGATCTCCGACATCTCCGACGCCTCGCGCCTCGACGCCGAGCTGATGCGCGGCGAGGTCAAGCCGGTCGACGTGAAGGGCCTGCTCGACGACATGGTCCATCACTACGCCGTCTCGGCCGCGGCCAAGGCCGGCGTCGACGTCGAGCTCAGGATCTCGGCCAATCCGCCGTTCGCCGCCCACGGCCACGACGGGCGCTACGGCCAGGTGGTGCGCAACGTGATCGACAACGCTCTGTCGTTCAGCCCGCGGGGCTCGAAGATCGTGATCGAGCTGACGCGCGAGCCGCGCAACGGGCCGTTCGCCATTACCATCGACGACGAGGGGTCCGGCATCCCCGAGGACAATCTCGAATCGATTTTCCAGCGCTTCTACTCCGAGCGCCCGGCCGAGCACTTCGGCCAGCACTCGGGCCTCGGCCTGTCGATCTGCCGGCAGATCATGGAGACCTACGGCGGCTCGATCGTGGCCACCAATCGCCGCTCGGCCCCTCATGGATCAGAGGGTGGCCGCGTGCTGGGCGCGCGCTTCACGCTGCGCATCCCCTCGGCCAACCGTAAGTAGATGCTCGTCCATGCGACCTGCGTGGCGCTGCGGCACGGCCGCCGGTGGCGCGCCCTGCTGCTGCGCGGGCCCTCGGGGGCGGGCAAATCCGACGTCGCCCTGCGCCTGATCGAGGCCGGCGGCCGCCTGGTCGCCGACGACCAGACCCATCTGGCCAAGGTGGGCCGCGCGCTGGTCGCCACGCCGCCGCCGTCCCTGGCCGGGCTGATCGAGGCGCGCGGCGTGGGCATCGCGACTCTCGCCCGCGGCCAGCTGCTGGCCCGCGCGCCGCTGGTCCTGCTGGTCGATCTCGTTGCCGCCGACCGGGTCGAGCGCCTGCCCGAACCGGCGCGCGAGACGGTCCTCGGCGTGGCCCTCCCGTGCGTGGCGCTGGCGGCCTTCGAGGCGTCGATTGTCGCCAAGTTGCACCTTGCCTTGGCGCAAACCTCGGCCGCATGATTGCCGGCCTTGCGGCCTATCCGATGCCCGACAGCCCGACCCCTCCTGCGACCTCCAAGACACGCCGACCGTTCGTGCTGGTCACCGGCATGTCCGGTGCCGGCCGCGCCACTGCGCTGCATGTGCTGGAGGATTTGGGCTACGTTGCGGTCGACAACGTACCGTTGCCGCTGCTCGGCGACCTGATGCGCTCGACCTCGGGCAGCCCGGGCGAGCTGGCGGCACCACTGGTCTTCGGCATCGATACGCGCACCTTCGGCTTCGATCCGCACGACCTCGCGCGCCGCTTCCGCGAACTCCGGGTGCGCGCCGACCTGGCGCCGCGCCTGCTGTTCCTCGACTGCGACACCGAGACGTTGCGGCGGCGCTACACCGAGACGCGGCGGCCCCATCCGCTGGCGCCCGACCGGCCGGTCAACGACGGCATCGCCGACGAACGCCGCCTGATCGGCTGGCTGCGCGATTCCGCCGACGTCGCCATCGATACCTCGGCGCTGACGCCACACCAGTTCAAGAAGCTGCTGGCCGGCCACTTCGCGCTCGACGCCAAAGCCGGCATGACCATCGCCGTGACCTCGTTCTCGTTCCGCCGCGGCCTGCCGCGCGAGGCCGATCTGGTGTTCGACGTGCGGTTCCTGAAGAACCCGCACTACGACCCGAAGCTGAAGCCAAAGACCGGGACCGATCCGGACGTGGTGGCCTTCATCGCCACCGATCCCGACTACGAGCCCTTCATGGCCCGGCTCGAGGGCATGATCGGACCGCTGCTGCCGCGCTTCGACGCCGAGGGCAAGAGCTATCTGACAATCGCCGTAGGCTGCACCGGCGGCCGGCACCGCTCGGTCGCGGTTGCCGAACGGCTGGCAGGCTGGTTGCGCGGCGCGAGCCGTTCGGTCACCCTGTCGCACCGCGATGTCGATGTCCGGGGAGGACCGGCAGCGGAGCGTAATTCTGGGGAGCGCAATTCGGGTATGGGCGGATGATTGGCATCGTACTCGTGACCCACGGCAATCTGGCGCGCGAATTCCTTGCAGCGCTCGAGCATGTCGTGGGTCCGCAGCAGTGCACATCGGCGGTTTGCATCGGCGCCGACGACGACATGGAAAAGCGGCGCGCCGAGATACTGGAACGCGCGCGCGCCTGCGACTCGGGTGACGGCGTCATCGTGCTCACCGACATGTTCGGCGGCACGCCGTCCAACCTCGCGATCTCGATCATCGACCAGGCGCGCATCGAAGTGCTGGCCGGCGTTAACCTGCCGATGCTGGTGAAGCTCGCGAGCGTGCGCACCCGGCCGATCGCCGAGGCGGTGCGCATGGCCCAGGAAGCCGGCCGCAAGTACATCACCGTGGCCTCGCGACTTCTGGCCAAGGAAGCCTCGTGAACGAACCGGCGGCGGATGCGGCCGTCGGGGCCGTCAAACGAACCCTCGCCATCGCCAACAAGCGCGGCCTGCACGCGCGCGCCGCCGCCAAGTTCGTGCGCGCCGCCGGAACGTTCGATGCCGTCATCAAGGTGAGCTTCAAGGGTCAGGACGTCTCGGGCCTGTCGATCATGGGCCTGATGATGCTGGCCGCCGGCATCGGCAGCTCGATCGAGGTGAGTTGCTCGGGTCGCCAGGCAACGGAGGCACTGGCCACCCTTTCTGCCCTGGTCGAGGGCAAATTCGGCGAGGATTAGGGCCTCTTATAAAGCTCCTTCAATATCGACATAAATTATTGCTTATATGTTGATCCCGCGCGTTGAGGCCGGGCCGGAGCGCTGTTAAGACACGCCCGCTTTTCACCCACGCCATTCGCCGGGAGCGCCCCATGGCCGCCAAGACCGAAGACTACATCGTCAAGGATATCGGACTCGCCGACTGGGGCCGCAAGGAACTCGACATGGCCGAGACCGAAATGCCGGGCCTCATGTCGATCCGCAAGGAATACGGACCGAAGAAGCCGCTGAAGGGCGCGCGCATCGCAGGCTCGCTGCACATGACCATCCAGACCGGCGTGCTGATCGAGACGCTGAAGGCGCTGGGCGCCGACGTGCGCTGGGCCTCATGCAACATCTACTCGACGCAGGACCATGCCGCCGCCGCGATCGCCAAGTCGGGCACGCCGGTGTTCGCCATCAAGGGCGAGAGCCTCGAGGAATACTGGGACTACACCCACAAGATCTTCGAGTGGCATGACGGCGGCGAGCCCAACATGATCCTCGACGACGGCGGCGACGCCACGCTGCTGGTCCATCTTGGCGCGCGCGCGGAGAAGGATCCGACGCTGATCTCCAAGCCGACCAACGAGGAAGAAGAAGTCCTCTACAAGGTGATCGCCAAGACCAACAAGGAAAAGCCCGGCTGGTACGCCAAGCTCGGCAAGTCGATCCGCGGCGTCACCGAGGAGACGACGACGGGTGTGCACCGCCTCTACAACATGGCCAAGGAAGGCAAGCTCCTGTGGCCGGCCATCAACGTCAACGATTCGGTCACCAAGTCGAAGTTCGACAACCTCTACGGTTGCCGTGAGTCGCTGGTCGACGGCATCCGCCGCGGCACCGACGTCATGATGTCGGGCAAGGTCGCGATGGTTGCGGGCTTCGGCGATGTCGGCAAGGGCTCGGCCGCTTCACTGCGCCAGGCCGGCTGCCGCGTCATGGTTTCGGAAGTCGATCCGATCTGCGCCCTGCAGGCGGCGATGGAAGGCTATGAGGTCGTGACGATGGAAGATGCAGCACCTCGCGCCGACATCTTCGTGACGGCCACCGGCAACGTCGACGTGCTGACGCTCGACCACATGAAGGCGATGAAGCACCGCGCCATCATCTGCAACATCGGCCACTTCGACAGCGAGATCCAGATCGCGTCCTTGCGTAACTTCAAGTGGCACAACGTGAAGCCGCAGGTCGACGAGGTCGAGTTCGCCGACGGCAAGCGCATCATCGTGCTGTCCGAAGGCCGCCTGGTGAACCTGGGCAACGCCACGGGCCATCCGAGCTTCGTGATGTCGGCCTCGTTCTCGAACCAGACGCTGGCCCAGATCGAGCTGTGGACCAATCCGACCAAGTACGACAAGCAGGTCTACACCCTGCCGAAGTTCCTCGACGAGAAGGTCGCGGCACTGCACCTCGAGAAGGTCGGCGCCAAGCTCACCAAGCTCCGTCCGGACCAGGCCAAGTACATCGGCGTGCCCGAGGCCGGCCCGTTCAAGGGCGACCTCTACCGCTACTAGTTCCAACTGCCCCCTCAATCGCCCACAGGGCAAGGGAGGGCGGGTACATGCTAAAAAGCCGGCATCGCAAGATGCCGGCTTTTCCTTTGCCCCTCGCCGACGAGACCGCGACCGAGCACCTCGGCGCCACCCTGGCCGCGCGCCTGAAACCGGGCGACGTGGTCGGCCTGAAGGGCGAGCTGGGCGCCGGCAAGACCACGCTCGCCCGTGCCATCCTGCGCGCGGCCGCCGGCGAGCCCGCCTTGATCGTGCCCAGCCCCACCTTCACCTTGGTCGAGGTTTACGAGACCCCCGGCGGCACCTACTGGCACTTCGATCTCTACCGGCTGGAGACGCCCGAACAGGTCTTCGAGCTCGGCTGGGAAGAGGCGCGGGCCGAGGGCATCGTGCTGATCGAATGGCCCGAGCGCCTGGGACCGCTGCTGCCCAAGCATCTCAGCGTCACCCTCGAAATCGACGGCGATGGCCGCCGGGCGCTGCTCGATGTCTGATCCCATGACTCCCCGGGCCAAGCTCCGTGCCGACTTCGTGCGCCGCGCCGGCTGGGGCGACGCGCAGGAACGCCTGCTTGCAGGCGATGCATCGTTCCGCAAGTACTTCCGCCTGACGCGCAGCGGCAGCACCGCCGTCGCGATGGACGCACCGGCGCCGCAGGAAGACGTGCGGCCCTTCGTGCGCATCGCAAAGCATCTGCTGACGCTCGGCCTCAGCGCGCCCGAAATCCTGGCCGAGGACACCGCCAACGGCTTCCTGTTGCTGGAGGATCTGGGCGACGACACCTACGCCCGCGTGCTCGCCCGGGGCGGCGACGAAGGCGAGCTCTACGCCCGCGCCGCCGACGTGCTGGTGGCGCTGCACCGGGCGCCCGACCACGCCGTGCTGCCGGGACTTGGCGGCTATACCGGCGAGGCGCTGATCGACGCCGCGATGCTGCTGCCGGAATGGTACCTGCCCGAGGCGGCCGGCAAGCCGACGGCGGTCGAGGACACGGCGGCCTATCGCGCCGCCTGGCGCCAGTGTCTGGCCGAACTGCCGCCGACGTCGGTCAGCCTGCTGCTGCGCGACTACCACAAGGACAATCTCCTGTGGCTGCCGGTGCGCGCGGGCGTGAAGGCTTGCGGCCTGCTCGACTTCCAGGACGCGCAGGAGGGCCACCCCTCCTACGACCTGGTGTCGCTGATCGAGGACGCGCGCCGCGACGTGCCGCCTCTCGTCCACGAGGCCTGCATCGCCCGCTACGTCGCCGCGACCGGCCTCGACGACAAGGATTTTCGCCTGGGCCTCGCCCTGATGGCCGCGCAGCGCCATGCCCGCATCATCGGCCTGTGGATCAGGCTGCTGCGCCGTGACGGCAAGCCGGAATATCTCCAGCACTTGCCGCGCTGCTGGCGCATGTTCGAGCGCGCGCTGAAGCACGAGGCGCTGCGGCCGCTGCGCGGCTGGGTCGACCGCATGCTGCCGCCGGACTTGCGCCGAATAGGTGCGCCATGATCCGCTCAGCGATGATCCTCGCAGCAGGCCGCGGCGAGCGCATGCGGCCGTTGACAGACACCGTGCCCAAGCCGCTGATCCCCGTGGCCGGCCGCTCGATGCTCGACCGCGCGATGGATCGCCTGCAGGAGCACAACATCCGCAACCTCGTGATCAACGTCCATCATCTGGGCGAGCAGATCGCGAGCCATGTCGGCGCCGCGCGCGCGCATGTCGTGCGTGAGCCGAGCCTGCTCGAAACCGGCGGCAGTGTGAAGAACGCCCTGCCGCTGCTGGGCCAGGAGCCGTTCTTCGTGCTGAACGGCGACGGGCTGTGGACCGACGGGCCGGTGCCGATGCTGAAGCGCCTGGAAGCCGCGTGGGATCCCGCGCGCATGGACGCGCTGCTACTACTGCATCCGCTGGCCGACGCGATCGGACGGGAACCTTGCGACAAGGGTGACTATTTCCTCGACGACAGCGGCAAGGCGCGTCACCGCGGCGCCGAGCCGACCGCGCCATATCTTTTTGCCAGCGTGTCGATCTGCGACTCGCGACTCTTCCGTCTCTCGCCGGAGGGACCGTTCTCGCTGGTCCAGCTCTGGCATCGCGCCCAGGCAGCCGGCCATCTGTATGGCCTCGTCCACGACGGCAAGTGGTTCCACGTCGGCACGCCGCAGGCGCTGGCCGAGGCCGAGCGGGTGCTGGCGTGAAGGGCGTCTTCACCATCGGCATCGATCGCCGCTTCGCAGATGAACTGGCGCGCGGCGTGCTGGCCGAGCACATCGGCGATCCGCTGGCGCTGGCCGACGTGCTGATCCTGGTGCCGACCCGGCGCTCGGTGCGGGCGCTGCGCGAGGCCTTCCTGCGCGCGTCCGACGGCAAGCCCACGATCCTGCCGCGCCTGGCGCCGCTCGGCGAAATCGACGAGAGCGAAGGCGAGAGCCTCTCCGGCGACGGCACCGCGCTCGCCCAGCCGCCGGCCATCGGCACGGCCGAGCGCGAGGCGCTGCTGGCGCAACTGGTGGCGCGCTTCAACGATTCCGCCGGCCAGCCGATCGCGCAATCGGCGGCGCAGGCGCTGAAGCTGGCGCGCGAGCTCGCCGGCCTGCTCGACGAGCTCGCCATCGACGGCGTGGCCTTCGACCGGCTCGAGGCGCTGGTCGAGGGCAACTTCGCCCATCACTGGCGCCAGACCTTGGCGTTCCTCGCCATCGTCGGCGAGGCGTGGCCCCAGGTGCTGGCCGAGCGTGGCCAGATCGATGCCCTGGCACGGCGCACGCAGTCGATCCGCGCCCAGGCCGAGCGCTGGCGCACCGCGCCGCCGGCGACCCCGGTGATCGCCGCCGGATCGACCGGCTCGCAGCCGGCGACGCGCGAGTTGCTGAAGGTGATCGCCGGCCTGCCGCAGGGCGCCGTCGTCCTGCCCGGCCTCGACCGCGACATGGACGAGGCGAGCTGGCAGAAGCTCGAGCCCACGCACCCGCAATTCGGCCTGCGCGAGCTGCTGGCGCATTTCGAGCGCACGCGCGCGGAGGTGACGGACTGGCCCGGCGGCACGGGCGATCCCGCGCGGCGCACGCTGATCACCGAGCTGATGCGACCGGCCGAGACCAGCGACGCGTGGGTGAAGCCCAGCGCCGCCTCGCTCGATCACGTGACCCGCGCCGATTGCGCCACGCCGCAGCAGGAAGCGCTGGTAATCGCGCTGGCGCTGCGCGAGGCGCTGGAAGACCGCACGCGCACCGCGGCGCTGGTCACGCCCGACCGTGACCTCGCGCACCGTGTGACCGCCGAGCTGCGCCGCTGGAACATCGACATCGACGATTCGGCGGGCACGCCGCTGTTCGACGCGCCGCCAGCGGTCCTGCTGCGCGTGCTGCTGGCGGCACTCGACTCGCGGTTCGCGCCGATCGACCTGTTGGCACTCCTGAAGCATCCGCTCTGCACCCTGGGCTTCGACCGCGCCGTGCTGCTCGACGCCACGCGCCGGCTCGACCGCAAGTGCCTGCGCGGGCTGAAACCCGTGCCCGGGCTGGCGGCGCTGCGTGCCCAGATCGAGCGCACGAAGTTCGGCGACAAGGCCGATCGGCGGGCCGTCCTTGCCGTGATCGAGAAACTCGACACAGCGACGGCGGACATGGCGACCTTGATGGAGGCGGGCGCGATGCCGGCGGCGCTGCTCGAGGCCACGATCGGCGCGGCCGAGAAGATCGCGCCGGCCGACGCTCTATGGTCGGGCGACGCCGGCGAGGCGTTGGCCGACGCCCTGGCGGGACTGCGCGCGGCCTGGCAGGCCGCGCCGGCGATCGCGGGTGCCGAGTGGCCGGCGTTGCTGGCCACGATGCTGGTGCCCGAAACGATCCGTCCGCGCTTTGGCCGCCATCCCCGGCTCGCCATCTGGGGGCCGCTCGAAGCTCGCCTGCAGCGTGCCGATCTCCTGATCCTGGGCGGCCTCAACGAAGGCACCTGGCCGCCGGCCGTCGAGACCGGCCCGTGGATCAACCGGCCGATGCGCACGGCCCTCGGCCTGCCGCAGCCGGAGCGGCGCATCGGCCTGTCGGCGCACGACTTCGCCTCGGCGCTGGCGGCCGAACGCGTGCTGCTGACCCGCGCCGAGCGCGAGGGCAATGCGCCCACCGTGCCGTCGCGCTGGCTCGCGCGGCTCGACGCGCTGTTCGGCTACGACCCCGAGAGGCTGGAGACCACGCCGGAATACATCCAGCGCGGCCGGCGGTCGTATCTGGCCTGGGCCGAGCAGCTCGACGGCAAGGTCGACTACAAGCCGTGGCTGCGGCCCGAGCCGCGGCCGCCGCTCGAGGCCCGCCCGACGCGCCTGTCGGTGTCGAGCATCGAGCAGTGGCGGCGCGATCCCTACGGCCTCTACGCCCGGCGCACCCTGGGGCTCGAGGCGCTCGATCCGCTGGAGGCGGAGCTGGGCGCGGCCGACCGTGGATCGGCGCTGCATGCGGCCCTCGACGAATTTTTGAGGCGACATCCTTCCGGCCTGCTGCCGCCGGACGCGCTGCAGGAGTTCGAGGCGCTGGGCGAGGAGAAGCTCGCCGAGATCCTGGCCGCGCCGGCCGAGCGCGCCTTCTGGTGGCCACGCTTCCAACGGCTGGCCCGCTGGTTCGTGGCGACCGAGAACGCGCGACGCGCCAACGGCACGCGCCTGTTGGGCGGCGAGACCGACGGCGCGATCACCGTAGGCCCGGCGAGCCATCCGTTGCGCATCGAGGCGCGCGCCGATCGCGTCGACCAGATCGAGCCCGGCACGTGGGAGATCATCGACTACAAGACCGGCCGCGTGCCCTCGACCCGGGAACTGGAAGGCCTGTTCGCGCCACAGCTCCTGCTCGAGGCGGCGATGGCTGAACAGGGCGGCTTCAAGAACATCGAGGGCAAGGCCGAGACGGTGCATCTGTCGTACTGGCAGGCCAATGGCCTGGGCGATGGCGGCGACGTCAAGGAGATCAAGAAGGCGGCCGAGTTGGTGCCGGCGATGATGGCGCTGGTCACCAAGATGGCGGCGCACTTCGCCAATCCTTCGACAGCCTACGCCGCCCTGCCGTGGCCCGAGTTCATCCCGCATTTCAACGACTACAAGCATCTCGAGCGCGTCGCCGAATGGTCGACCGCGGGCGGCGGCGAGGAATGAGCACCGTCGCAGAAGTCCTGCGCTACGCCAGCGGCGAACAGCGCAAGGCCACCGACCCGGACCATTCCGCCTGGGTCGAGGCCAACGCCGGCACCGGCAAGACCAAGGTGCTGACCGATCGCGTGACGCGGCTGCTGCTGGCCGAGGTCATGCCGGCGCGCATCCTCTGCCTCACCTTCACCAAGGCGGCGGCGGCCGAGATGCGCAACCGCCTCGCCGCGCGCCTGGGACGCTGGGCGATGGCCGACGAGGCCACGCTCGATCGGGAGATCGCGGGCCTGATCGACCGGCCGGCGACACCCGAGCAGCGCATCATCGCCCGCCGGCTGTTTGCTCGCGTGCTCGACGCGCCGGGCGGCATCAACATCCTCACCATCCACGCTTTCTGCCAGGCCCTGCTGAAACGCTTCCCGCTCGAGGCCGGCGTGCCGCCGGGCTTCGACGTGATGGACGAGGCCGATGCCACGGGCCTGCTGCGCGGCGCCCAGGACGAGCAGATCGAGCTGCTGGCGCGACCCGATGCGCCGGCCGCGCTGGCCGAAGCGCTCGCGGCCGTGGCTAACCGGGTCTCGATCGCCGAATACGCCGAGCTGATGGCCCGCCTGCTGGGCGAACGCGCCTGGCTGCTGGCGCGCATCGCCGACGAGGCCGGCCTCAGGCGCGTGCGACGCCTGCTGCGCAAGAGCCTGGGCTGCGACCAGGCCAACGACACCGCGCCCGACGAGAAGGCCTTGCGCGCGGCGGTCGCGGCCCTCGCCGGCAGCGGCAAGCAGGATGCCGCGCGCGCCACTGCCATCGCCGACTGGCTCGACGCAGCGGCCGATATCCGCCCGCGCTTCCTCGACGCCTATCGCAGCGCGTTCTTCACCGAGAAGGGCGAGATCCGCAAGACGCTCGCCACCAAGGCCGCGGTGGCGGCGATGGCCGGCATCGACCGCGTGCTGCGGGCCGAGGCCGAGCGACTGGGCGCGGCGCTGAACCATGCCAAGGGCGTGGCACTCTGCGACCTCACCGTGGGCCTGCTGCGGCTCGGCCTCGACATCACGCACCGCTACAGCGCCGCCAAGCGCCGACGCGCGGTGCTCGACTACGACGACCTGATCGTGGGCACCCGCCGGCTGCTGGAGGGCGCCGAGAGCGCGTCGTGGGTGCTCTACAAGCTCGACGGCGGCATCGACCATGTGCTGGTCGACGAGGCGCAGGACACCAACCCCGACCAGTGGGAGGTGATCCGCCGGCTGACCGAGGAATTCTTTGCCGGCCAGGGCGCCGTGCCGCGCAGCCGCACGGTGTTCGCCGTCGGCGACACCAAGCAGTCGATCTTCGGTTTCCAGCGCGCCGATCCGCGCAAGCTCGCCGAGATGCGCGACTGGTTCGAGGCGCGCAGCCGCGAGGCCGCCAAGCGCTTCGAGCCGGTCGACCTCACCGTCTCGTTCCGCTCGACGCCGGCGGTGCTCGATGCCGTCGACCGCGTGTTCGCCCAGGAAGACGCCGCGCGCGGCGTCGCCGCGGTCGGCCATGTCGAGCATCTGCCCAGCCGCCAGGCCGAGCCCGGCCGCGTCGAGCTGTGGCCGCTGGTCGGCGCCGACAAGGCCGAGACGGACACCACCGACCTCGAGGCCGTGCGCGGCGCGCTCGCCCAGCCGCACGAAAGGCTGGCGCGGTTGATCGCGGCCCATGCCAAGAGCCTGATCGGCAGCGAACGGCGCGCCCGTTCGGGCGACAAGGGCGGCGAGAAGCTCAATCCCGGGCACTTCATGGTGCTGGTGCGGCGGCGCAACGAGTTCGTCAACGCGCTGGTGCGGGCGCTGAAGCGCGAGCAGATCGAGGTCGCGGGCGTCGACCGCCTCGACCTCGCCGAGGAGCTGGCGATCCAGGACCTGCTGGCACTGGCGCGCTTCGTGCTCCTGCCGCAGGACGACCTCAACCTCGCCTGCCTCCTGAAGTCGCCGCTGGTCGGCCTCGACGAGGATCGCCTGTTCACGCTCGCCTGGAAGCGCACCGGCCATCTGTGGCGGGCGCTGCGCGAGCGCGCCGGAGATCCCGCCTTCGCGCAGGCCTACGCGCTTCTGTCGACCTGGCTGAGGCGCGCCGACCTCACCACGCCGTTCGATTTCTTTGCCCACGCGCTCGGCCCCGAGGGCGGGCGGCGGCGCCTGCTCGAGCGGCTGGGCCGCGAGGCCTCCGACCCGATCGACGAATTGCTGGCGCGCGCGCTGCAGTACCAGCGCGCTGAAGCCGGCTCTCTGCAGGGCTTCCTGCGCTGGTTCGAAGCCGGCGGCGCCGAGATCAAGCGCGACCTCGACGCCAATCGCCGTCGCGAGGTGCGCATCCTCACCGTACATGCCTCCAAGGGCCTGCAGGCGCCGATCGTCTACCTGCCCGACACTACGCGTGTGCCGCAGAGCAACGACCGGCTGCTGGTCGACGAGGACGGCGACGCGCGCCTATGGATCCCGCGCAGCGAGGACGCCAACGATGCCGCGCGCGACTGGCGCACGCGCACGCGCGACCGCTCGCTCGAGGAGCAGAACCGCCTTCTCTACGTGGCCATGACGCGCGCCGAGGACCGGCTGTATGTCGGCGGCTGGATCGGCAGCCGCAAGCCCGACAAGGGCTGCTGGTACGAGCGCATCGCCACCGGCCTCGCCGCGAGCGACGCCGTGCCCAAGACCTTCGACTTCACCGATTTGATCGGCACCGATAGCTGGCAGGGCGACGGTTTCGAGCTGATCCACGAAGGCCGCATCGAGCCGCCCGAGCAGGAGGAGTTGCCGCTGCCCGAGGGGCTGGCACTGCCGGCGTGGGCCGCCGTCACCGCGCCGGACGAACCCGATCCGCCGACGCCGCTGGCCCCTTCCCAGCCGCTGCCCGACGAGGCGGCGGCCGAACCGCGCGCGTTCAGCCCGCTGGCCGCGGGCGACGCCAAGCGCTGGCAGCGCGGGCTGCTGCTGCACGAGCTGTTGCGCCATCTGCCGGCGCTTCCGGCGGCGGAGCGCGCGCCGGCGGCCGAGCGCTTCCTCGCCCAGCCGGCGCACGGGCTGGGCGAAGACGAAGTCGCCGCCTGGGCCCGCGAGGCACTTGCCGTCACCGAGGCGCCCGCGCACGCAGCCCTGTTCGCCGAAGGCTCGCGCGCCGAAGTGCCGTTGATCGGCACCGTGCCCACGCCGCGCGGCACCTTCACCGTCAGCGGCCAGGTCGATCGGCTGGCCGTCTCCGAGCACGAGGTGCTGATCGTCGACTACAAGACCAACCGCCCGCCGCCCGAGGCCGCGAGCGGCGTGGCGCTGCCCTATCGGCGCCAGCTCGCACTCTACCGGGCGCTCCTGCAGCGCATCTATCCGGACCGGCAGGTGCGGGCTTTCCTGCTGTGGACGGCAGCTCCGCGCCTCATGGAGATCGACGCAGAAACCCTAGATAAATCAATGCCTTATGCATCTGTATCTTGACTTGGCCGGCGTCGGTTCCTAGCTTCCTCCCAAGGGCGGCGCCGGTCCATCGACCGGCCTTTCTAGTTTTTGGGAGAACCCACATGACCATCAAAGCAACCGACGCTTCCTTCGAGGAAGAAGTCCTGAAATCCGACACGCCCGTCCTCGTCGACTTCTGGGCCGAATGGTGCGGCCCATGCCGCATGATCGGCCCCTCGCTCGAGGAGATCGCCAAGGACATGGACGGCAAGCTCAAGGTGGTGAAGATCAACATCGACGAGAACCCGATGGCGCCGACGCGCTACGGCGTGCGCTCGATTCCCACCCTGTTGCTGTTCAAGAACGGTCAGGTCGCCGCCACCAAGATCGGCGCCGAGCCGAAGCAGAAGCTGGTGAGCTGGATCAATACCGCGATCGCTTAAGCGTCTTCCAGGCCCGCTCATGGCTTATGAGGCGGGCCTGGAGGCCCGCGGTCCCAACTACCCGTTGCGAGCGAGGACTTCGCCCGCGAGGTAGAGCGAGCCGCAGATCAGGATACGCATCGGCGCGGGCTGGGTGGCCAACAGGTCTTCCAGCGCCGCGCCGATGTCGTTTGCCGGCGCGCACTCGAGGCCGACGGCTGCCGCCTTGGCGCAGGCCTCCTGCGGCGTGTAGGCACTGTGGCCCTCGGGGAACGGCACGGCGCACGCCGCTGTCGCATGGCGCGCGAGCGGCCTCAGGAAACCCGAGGCATCCTTTGTGGTGAGCATGCCGAACACGAGATAGAGCGGCAGCGGCGCCGGCTCTTTGGCCCAGTCGGCCGCCATCCGCGCCAGCGCCCGGCCGCAGTCCTCGTTGTGGCCGCCGTCGAGCCACAGCTCGCAGCCCGGCGGCAGCGCCTCGACCAGCGGGCCGCGCGACAGTTTCTGCAGCCGCGCCGGCCACTCGACCGACGCCAGGCCCTTGCGGATGGCGGCGTCGTCGATCCGGAAATTGGCCGCGCGCAGGCGCTCGATGCAGGCGACGGCGGTCGCGGCATTGTCGAGCTGATGCGCGCCTGCCAGTGCCGGCGCCGGCAGGTCGAGCGCCAGCAGATCGCTTTCGTAACGCAAGCCCGAGGTCGTCGGCGTCATCTGCCACTCGCGGCCCATGCGGAACAGCGGCGCCGCGAGACGACCCGCCTCGGCGGCGATCACGCCCGCGCTCACGTCGCGCTGGCGTCCGATGACGGCGGGAATCGCGTGCTTGAGAATCCCGGCCTTCTCGCCCGCGATGCCCTCCAGCTTGTCGCCGAGGAAGCCCGTGTGGTCGTAGCCGATCGGCGTGATCGCCGAGAGCGCGGGCTCGATGACGTTGGTGGCGTCATAGCGGCCGCCCATGCCGACCTCGATCACCGTGAGGTCGGCGGGCACGCGCGAGAAGGCGAGATAGGCCGCGGCCGTGGTGATCTCGAAGAAGGTGATGGGCTGCTCGCCGTTGGTGCGCTCGCATTCGTCGAGCAGTCCGCCGAGCTCGTCGTCGCCGACGATCCGGCCGGCGACCCGGATGCGCTCGTTGAAGCGCACGAGATGCGGCGAGGTGTAGACGTGGACGCGATAGCCCGCCGCCTCGGCCATGGCACGAAGGTAGGCCACCAGCGATCCCTTGCCGTTAGTGCCGGCGACATGGACGATCGGCGGCATCTTGCGCTGCGGCGATCCCAGCGCCTCCAGCACGCGCTCGATGCGCTCCAGGCCGAGATCGATCGACCTCGGATGGAGCCGCATGACGCGCTCCAGGAGCGGGTCGATCATCGCGCGATCAGCGGCCGGCGACGGCCAGGCTGCGGCCTTCGACGATCAGCGGATCCATCAGCAGCGCCACCAGCCGGATCAGGGTCTCGCGCAGCTTGTGGCGGTGGACGACCGCGTCGACCATGCCGTGCTCGAGCAGATACTCCGAGCGCTGGAAGCCCTCGGGCAGCTCCTGGCGGATGGTGTCCTGGATCACGCGCGGGCCGGCAAAGCCGATGATGGCGTCGGGCTCGGCGATGTGGATGTCGCCCAGCATGGCGAACGAGGCCGAGACGCCGCCGGTCGTGGGATCGGTCAGGACGACGATGTAGGGCAGGCCGGCTTCCTTGACCCGGCGCACCGCGATGGTCGTGCGCGTGAGCTGCATCAGCGACAGGATGCCTTCCTGCATGCGCGCGCCGCCCGAGGCGGAGAAGACGATCAGCGGCGCCTTGCGGGCGACCGCCATCTCGGCCGCCATCACCAGACCCTCGCCCACCGCGGTGCCCATGGAGCCGCCCATGAATCCGAAGTCGAGAGCCGCCAGCATGGTGAGGCGATTGCCCATCAGGCCGCTGGCCACGACCAGCGCGTCGGTCGTGCCCTCGGCCTTGGACTGGGCCTCCTTCAGGCGCGCGTCATAGCGCTTGGTGTCGCGGAACTTGAGCGGATCGACCGTCACCCGCGGCAGCGGATGGAGCTCGTACTTGCCATCGTCGAACAGGTGCGGGAGCCGCTTCAGCGGCCGGATGCGCATGTGGTGGCCGCAATGGGTGCAGACCTCCTGGTTGGCTTCCCAGTCGCGCGTGAACAGCATCTGCTCGCACTTGGGACATTTCAGCCAGAGATTCTCCGGCGCCTCCTTGCGGGAGACCAGGGCGCGGAGCTTCGGCCGGACGAAGTTGGTCAGCCAGTTCATGGGCGCGGTATGCCACGAATGATGGATGGGGCCAAGAGAGGTCCAAGGGAGGTCCAAACATCCCAGATCCCCTCCCGAGGAAGCCCGAAAGCCCGTCTCGACGGACGCATCCGTTTCAAGCAGGTCAACGACAGATCGTCGATAACGACCAGAATGCGCGATTTTCGGCCGCGCGCTTATGGTGATGACATCAATGCCTCACCCTGGAGCTCGCGATGTCGGACAATTCAACTCATGACAGCCCCACCCATGACAACCCCACTCATGACAGCAGCGGCAAGTTCGCCAAGGGCAATCGCGGCGGCCCGGGACGGCCGCGCTCCGCCATCAGCCGCGGCGCGGTCGTGCTCGATGAGATGGGCGCGGAGGTCGGCAAGCAGCTCTTCCAGGTGCTTGTCGACAAGGCCCTGGCCGGCGACATGCGGGCGACGGACATGCTGCTGTCGCGAGTCTGGCCGACGCGGCGCGGCCGGCCCTTCGAAATCGACGTCCATCCGATCAAGGCCATGCCCGACTACTTGCCCGCGGCGGCCAACGTCACGAACGCGGTGATGCGAGGGGAGATGACGCCGCAGGAGGGACGCGACATGACCTCCGTGATCGGGATGCAGTGCAAGGCGCTCGACTACGTGGAAGTCGAGCGCCGCCTCGCCGAAATCGAGCGGTACCAGGCCCGGCACAAGGCCACGTATGGAAAGGCCGTTGTCGACGATGACGAAGAGACCTGAAGGTCCTGCGCCCGGCGCGCGCCGAGGTTTTCTGCAACGATTAAAAACGTCGAAAACGTGCCGGCCTCCCGCCCCTCTAGCGCCAGAAGATGCCGAACGGCGGCGTGATCTCGGCCGGCTTCTTGATCTCGCAGAAGAGCTTGCGCGCGCGATAGTCGGCACAGAGCTTTTGCGCCGCCGCCGGCTCGAGGTCGGCGATGATGGCCGCCTGGCGCGTGGCCTTGTTCACCGTCACGGGTAGGATCCATTCCTTGCCGAGGACGGTGACGCCGAGCTTGGCCAGTTCCGCCTGACCCTGGTCGTAGGCCCGGCGCGCCGTTCGCCAGTCGCCGTAGGTGCCGAGCCAGGCCGCATCGCCCGGCATGTCGTAGCGGATCGTCCCGCACTCGCCATAGGGCAGCACGAAAGGCGGCGTCGAGCCCTCGTTGCGCAGCTGCCAGATCTTGGGGCGGCTGCCGGCGGTCTTGAGCGCGAAGGCCTCATCGAGCAGGCGGACCATGAACTCGTCGCGCAGGTCGCCACGCCGGAAGCCCAGCGCCACGCCGACCAGCCGCCGTCCGTCGCGCACAGCGCTGCCCACCAGGTTGAAGCCCGAGGCGCAGATGAAGCCGGTCTTCAGTCCGTCGGCGTAGGGCGAATAAAGCTCGACGAACTTCACGCCCGGCCCGACCTTCAGCTTGCCGAGCATGAACTCCCGCGTCTGGAAGTAGCCGTAATATTGCGGGAAGTCGCGGATGAGCGCCGTCGCGAGCACGCCGAGATCGCGCGCGGTGGTGACGTTCTCGGGCTTTGGCAGGCCGCTGGCATTGCCGTAGCGGGTGGCGGTCATGCCGAGCCGCACGGCCGTCTCGGTCATGCGCACGGCGAACTGCGGCTCGCCGCCCGAGATGCGTTCGGCGAGCGCGATGGCCACGTCGTTGGGCGAGCGCGCGACCATGGCCATCAGCGCCTGCTCGACGGTGAGGGGCGAGCCGACCGGCAGCCCAAGGGGCGATTCGACGTCGTGAGCGTGCTGCGAGATCGGCACCGGCGTCGTCAGCGCCAGCCGGGCCGCCTTCAGCTCCTCGAAGGCGATGTATATCGTCATCAGCTTGGTGAGCGAGGCGGGGTACCAGGCAGCACCGGCATTCTGCTGCAAGAGGGTCTCGCCCGTGGCCGGATCGACCACCAGATAGGGCCCGGCGGGGACCGGACCGGTGGGCGACGGCACCGCGGCGATCTGGGCCGCGGCGGGCGCCGCGGCGAGGACCAGCGCCGCCAGGACGGCCGGCACGAGACGCAATTTCATTGGTGTTCTTGGCGCATGCGACGGCACCAGCATACGCCCTTCCCGACGGCCGCGGGAGGCACTACATCGGTTCCATGCTCAAGGTCATGATCGCGCCCGTCACGCCGTTCCAGCAAAACTGCTCCATCGTCTGGTGTCCCGAAACCATGGAGGGTACCGCCGTCGATCCCGGCGGGGACTTCGACATGTTGAAGCAGGCGATCGACCAGCAGGGCATCAAGGTCACCAAGGTCCTGCTGACGCATGGCCACGTCGACCATGCCTCGGCCGCCGGCACGATGGCCGAGCACTACGGCGTCAAGATCGAGGGCCCGCACGAGGACGACCTGTTCCTGATCGAGGGCCTGCCCGACTCGGGCCGCAAATACAATTTTCCAGCCTACAAGCCGTTCGTGCCCGACCGCTGGCTCAGCCACGGCGAGACGGTGACGCTCGGCAACCAGACGCTCGACGTGGCGCATTGCCCCGGCCATACGCCGGGCCATGTCGTGTTCGTGCACAAGGCGGCCAAGATCGCTTTCGTGGGCGACGTTCTTTTCAGGGGGTCAATCGGCCGCACGGATTTCCCGCGCGGCAATCACGATCAGCTTCTGTCGTCGATCCGCACCCGCCTATGGCCGTTCGGCGACAACATCCAGTTCGTGCCCGGCCACGGCCAGACCTCGACCTTCGGCTGGGAGCGCAAGACCAATCCTTATGTCGCCGACCTGATGTTCGACGACGAGGACAACGCCAGCTCGAACTGACCGGCGGCGACAACGGCGGGCACGGCCAGGTCGGCGGCCGGGCCTTCGCCCTTGTTCAACACATAGTCGAGCCCATGGCGCAGCATCTCCTTGGTGAAGCGCTGCGACCTGGCGTTCAGCATCAGCACGTCGAGCGGCGGGCGCTGCGCGATCGGGCGCGCGAACGCCTCGAGTTCGATCTCGGCGACCGAATAGAGGTCGGAGGCCATGGCGCCCAGCGCATAGGAGAGGCATTCCTCCTCCCAGCGGTCGGGTTCGCGGCCCAAGGTGTCGAGGAGATCGAGCGCCCCGACGAACGTCCTGTGAAGCCGGTTCTTCTGTTCGATGGAATGGTGTTGCATCGCGCAGTCCTCGCTGTTCGTTGGCGAGGTGCATATGATCGCGCGATCATGACGAGACAATGGCCGACCGCCGTTGTCTCCGACTCTTCACAAAATGGGCTCAGCCCTTGCGCACGCCGCGCACACCGTCTGCGAGTGTCCTGATGAAGGCGAACACGCCGGGCACCAGGTCGGGTTTGGCCTTGCCGTTGGCGTCGAGGCCTGCCTTCACGCGATCGACGATGGCGGAGCCGACGACCGCTGCGTCGGCGTGCCGCGCGACCGCGGCCGCCTGCTCCGGCGTTTTGATTCCGAAGCCGACGCCGATCGGCAGCCTGGTATGGCGGCGGAGACGTTCTACGTGCGTGCGTACCGAGTCTTCGGTGGCCGATGCCATGCCGGTGATGCCGAGCACCGAGACGAAGTAGACGAAGCCGGACGAATACTTGAGCACCGCCGGCAGGCGCTTGTCGTCGGTCGTCGGCGCCGTCAGCAGGACCGTATCGAGGCCATTGGCCACGGCATGCGGCTTCAGCTCGTCGGCTTCCTCGGGCGGCAGGTCGACTAGGATAAAGCCGTCGACGCCGGCCGCCGCCGCGTCCTTGCAGAACTTCTTCACACCGCGCTGGTAGACCAGATTGTAATAACCCATCAGCAGGATCGGCGTGTCGTTGTCGCCGGTCTCCGTGCGGAAACGCTTCACCATGTCGAAGGTCTTGTCGACGGTCATGCCGGCCTTGAGCGCGCGCTGGCCGGCGAGCTGGACCGACGGGCCGTCGGCCATCGGATCGGTGAACGGCATGCC